>NZ_DATBTV010000065.1:0-67783 GCF_036559105.1 Lapillicoccus sp.
ACGGACCTACAGGTCGGTCAGCGCGTGTCCATCGAGCCGGGTGTGCCATGCCGGCACTGCCCGCAGTGCCTGACCGGCCGGTACAACCTGTGCCCTGACGTGAGGTTCTTCGCCACGCCACCGTACGACGGCGCGTTCAGCCAGTACGTCGCGATGCCGGCATCCTTCGTGTTCCCCATTCCTGACGGCATGAGTGACGACGCCGCCGGCCTGATCGAACCCCTGTCCGTCGGCGTGTGGGCCTGTCGACGAGGCGGCGTCTCTCCGGGCACGGACGTGCTGGTGACCGGTGCCGGCCCCATCGGGCTGATCGCCGCCCAGACCGCGCGGGCCTACGGGGCAGACACCGTCACCGTGACCGACGTGAACCAGCACCGGTTACGCCTGGCCGAGCGGCTCGGGCTCGGCACCGTCGACGTCGCGCAGACCTCGCTGGCCGATGCCGGGATCGAGGCCGACGTGCTGCTGGAGTGCTCCGGTAACGCCCGCGCCACCTGGGACGCCGTCGGCACCATGGCCCGAGCCGGCCGGGTCGTGCTGATCGGCATGGGCGGCGACACCGTGCAGCTGCCGCTGTCCTACGTCCAGGACCGCGAGCTGACGATCACCGGAGCATTTCGCTACGCCAACACCTGGCCCACCGCGATCCGCCTCGCCGCATCCGGGCGAGTAGACCTGGACGCGATGGTCACCGGCCACTACGGTCTGCGCGACGTCGAAGCCGCCCTGACGGCCTCACGGGACGACCCCCAGAGCATGAAAGCCATCGTCAGGCCCGGCGAGTGACCCGGAGAGTGACCCGGGCGAATGATCAGGAGAGTGACATGAGCGCCATGGACCGTTTCGACCTCACCGGCCGGGTCGCCGTCGTCACCGGCGGAACCCGAGGTCTGGGTGAGGGGTTCGCGACCGCTCTCACCGACGCGGGTGCCGCCGTGGTGCTGGTCGGACGTGACAGCGACCGCGGCCAGGTCGTCAAGCAAGCCCTGACCGAGAGGGGAGCGACCGTCACGTTCACGGCGGCCGACGTCACGGTCGCCGAGGATGTCACTCGCATGCTCGACGCGACGCTCGAACGGTTCGGCCGAGTCGACATCCTCGTCAACAACGCGGGCGCCTGTGTGCACGCTCCCGCCCTCGAGGTCACCGACGAGGACTGGCGGCACGTCATGGACGTCAACCTCGACGCCGTCTGGCACTGCGCGCGCGTGTTCGGACGGCACTTCGTCGACCAGCGCTCCGGCGTCATCGTCAACATCGGCTCGATGTCCGGTCTCATCGTCAACCGGCCCCAGTGGCAACCGGCATACAACGCCTCCAAGGCCGCCGTCCACCACCTCACCCGGAGCCTGGCCGCCGAGTGGGGGCCGTACGGCGTCCGCGTCAACGCCCTCGCGCCCGGCTACATCAAGACGGACATGTCGCCGGTCGACGAACCGCAGTACCGGCAACACTGGATCGAGGACGCCCCGCTGCAGCGGTACGGCACCGTCGAAGAGCTGGCCCCAGCCATCCTCTTCCTCGCGAGTGATGCCTCCAGCTTCGTCACCGGCTCGGTACTCGTCGCGGACGGCGGGTACACCACCTTCTGAACCGACGCCAGTCACGCACAGGGAGAGCCCTGTCCGTCTGCCGGTCTCGGCCCGTGGCGCTCCCCCGCCATCTGCGCCAGGGTGTGGAGCTATGGGCCGACCCACGATCGCGATCATCGGCGCCGGCTTCGCGGGGTACAACGCCGCTCGGGTCCTGGCCCGACGGATGCCCGACAGCGAGGTGGTCCTGGTCAACCCCACGGACTACTTCCTCTACCTCCCGCTGCTGCCCGAGGTGGCCGCCGGAATCCTCGACCCGCGGCGCGTGACCGTCTCCATCCCCGGGACGTTGCGGAAGGTACGCCTGCTCCTGGGGTCGGTGGACTCGGTCCGGCTCGAGGAGAAGCAGCTCACCTACATCGACCCGGAGGGCGACCGCGGGGAGCTGTCCTTCGACCGCGTCCTGCTGACCACCGGAAGCGTCAACAAGCTGCTGCCCATCCCGGGCGTCGCGAAGTACGCGCACGGCTTCCGCAACATCGCCGAGGCGCTCTACCTGCGTGACCACATCACCCGTCAGATCGAGCTGGCCGACAACACCGACGACCCGGAGGAGCGGGCGGCGCGGCTGACCTTCGTCGTCGTCGGCGCCGGGTACACCGGGACCGAGGTCACCGCCCAGGGCGTCCTCATGACCAAGGCTCTGTGCAAGGAGCACCCCCGGCTTGCGGGGCAACAGGCCCGCTGGCTCCTGGTCGACACCGCTCCGAGGGTGCTGCCAGGGCTGGGCGAGAGCCTCAGCCGAACCGCCGACCGCGTGCTGCGTCAGCGCGGGGTGAAGATCCGGACCCAGACCTCCGTCGCCGAGGCCACGGACGACCACGTCCGGCTGAGTGACGACACCGTCGTTCCCACCCGGTCGCTGATCTGGTGCGTGGGCGTGCGGCCGGAGCCGCTCATCTCCGGGCTCGGCTCCCCCACGACCAAGGGTCGGATCGACGTCGACGAGTATCTCCAGGTGCCCGGCCATGACCACGTGTTCGCGTGTGGAGACGTCGCGGCAGTCCCGGACCTCACCCGGCCCGGTGAGATCACGCCCATGACGGCGCAGCACGCGCAGCGCCAGGGGGTCCGCGCGGCGCTCAACATCGCGGCATCCTTGGGCATCGGCGAGCGACGTCCGTACGAGCACCACGACCTCGGCTTCGTCGTCGACCTCGGCGGCTGGACCTCGGCGGCGGACCCGCTGCACATCCCGCTGTCCGGCTTGCCGGCCAAGGTCGTCACCCGTGGCTACCACCTCTACTCGCTGCCGGGCAACCGCGGACGCACCGCCGCTAGCTGGCTGACCGAGACGGCGTTCGGGCGTCAGGGAGTCCAGCTCGGGCTGGTGCGCGGGAAGGACGTCCCCCTCGACACGGACACCCCTATGGGAGCGGTGACCCCCAACCCGTGAGAGCCGGCGAGCGCTGACCGACTCACATTCCGAGGAGCTGGGCCTTCGCGGCTGAGAACTCCTCGTCGCTGAGGAGCCCGGACGTCTTGAGGTTGGCGAGTCTCTCCAGCTGGTCCATCAGGTCTCCGGGCCCGGCGGCCGGTGGGGCATCCTGCGGCACGGCCGGAGGCGGCGGGGGTGGCGGGGCCGCCTGCTGCTCCGCGGCGGCCTGAGCCTGGGCAGCGCCGGCCTGCTGCTTCTTCTGGATGCTCCCGGATACGGCGGTGGCGGTTCCGGCGATCACGGCCGTGCGCGCCATGGTCCCGACCAGACCCGGGCGTCCCATGCGACGTCTCATCTCATGTCCCTCGTGTTCGTCGTTCGCGGTGTGCGGATGAAGTGGCTCAGTCCTCGTCGGGAACCGTGGCGAGGATCTCCTCGACGACGGCGCCGGGGATGCGAACGCTGTCGAGCAGCACTCCACCGGCCTCGACGACGGCGTCGCGAAGCGGCTTCATCCAGGTGTGCTCGAACGCCATGATCGCCGCCGAGCTGTTGGGTTCGAGCTCCGCCGTGAACGCCTCGACGTCCTCGTCCGAGATGATCCCTTCGATCCGCTCGATGACCGAGGTCAACGCGGCCGCATCGTCGTTGCCGCCCAGCTCGCCGAACTCGATGAGCGCGACGGTCCCGTCCTCGTCCTTGGTGGCGAACACCCCGTCGATGACGGTCACGGTGTCGGCATCGACCAGCTTCCGCAGTTCCGGCACGATCTGACCGGTGAACCGGTTCTCAGGGAAGGCGATGACCACGATCTCGATCGGGCCCAACGGCATGATGAAGTCCTTTGCCTGGTGCGAGGTGGGGGTCGAACGGGACCGACGTCCCGGGCGTCCGCGACCACACTAGGACTGGTGGCCCGCGGCAGCATCATCCTCAGGAGGTGACCGCTTCGTGGCCGGCGGGGTGTGGACTTGGCGTCATGGCCCAGGAGCCTGGGCCTTGTCAGCCTGGGTCTCAGGGGACCCGGGAGGGAGCACGCCATGAAGGCACGGACCGCCGCTCTGATCGTCATCGTCTGCGGAGTCGTCTTCTTCGTCGCGGGTGTTGCGACGTACGCCATGGTCAGCACGACGCTCGGCGCCCAGAACATCACGGTCTCCGAGGACGCCTCGATGTTCGCTGGGCAGCACATCACCCAACCGTGGGAGGCCTTCGCGCAGGCCAACGTCATCAACGAGCACGCGAACAAGATCGCCGGCGGGAAGACCTACGCGGAGCTCCCCCAGACCGACCCCAACCGGGCCACCGTCATGAACGCGTCGTTCCTCCAGGCGTCCCTGTTCACCTCCGTGGTGGCGTTCGGGGTGGCCGCCATGGCCGCCGTGCTGGGACTGGTCCTCGTCGTCATCGGGCTGGCGCTCCGGTCCGTCGCGAACGACGCCGCCGCGGTGACGGCTCCGGTCTCGGCGAAACAGACGGCCGCGTAGGCCACTCGCCTCAGGAACCGGCCACGCGCGCGCGGCACCACGCCGCGATCCACCGCTGCGCCGCGCGGGCCTCGGGCGTCGGGTGCAACGGATAGTCGTGGAGGAGTCCCGGCTCCTCCACCAGCTCGACCGCGCCGCCGACCGTCGTCACCTCGTCGACGAGGCGGTGCGCGTCCGCGTTGAGGATGTCGTGAGTGCCGCTGACCACCAGCATCGGCGGCAGACCGGCGAGGTCTCCGTGGATCGGGCTCACCCACGGATGGTCGGGGTCGAGCGGGCCCCGGTACGCGACGCCGGCCTCCCGGAGTCCGGGCGCCTGCAGCCACGGGTCGAGGAGTGCCCGCGCGGCCACACCGGGGTCGTCGCAGGTGATGTCGACCCACGGCGAGACGAGTACCAGGCCGGCCAGCTCTCGGTCGTGCGACCGGCGGAGCTCCTGGGCGACGGCCAGCGCCATCCCGGCGCCGGCCGAGTCGCCCGCCAGGAGTACCGGGCTCCCTGGGTAGCGCAGCACGTCGCGCACCAGTTCGACCACGCTGGGGACCACGATGTCGGCGGTCCCGATCGGGGCCAGCGGGTACACGGGGACGAGGACGAGGAGGCCGGTCTCCCGGGCCAGCCGCTCGACGAACCACCAGTGCCACGACCGCAGCTCGCGAAAGTACGCGCCGCCGTGGAGGAACACGAGACGTCCGGTCGACCGGCCCCGTGGGGCGATCTCGTACACCGGCCAACCGTCGGGGCTCACGCCCGCGACGACGTCCACCCGCCAGCCGAGGCGGGCGGGCGGCTTGTAGGTCGGGGGGCCCGCGCGCAGGGCGGTCATCGCTGCCCGGGTCGCCGGTCCCGTCGCATACTGCTCGTGGGCACGCCGGATGCTCGGCGCATACCGGACCAGGCGGCTGGCGAGACTCACAGGTAGAGACCCGTCGTGCCGTCCTCCTCGACCCGGCGCGCCGCGATGGCGTGGATGTCGCGCTCGCGGAGCAGGACGTAGTCCTTGGACTGCAGGTCGACCTCGTGGCGGTCCTCCGCGTCGAAGAGGACCCGGTCGCCGACCTCGACCTGGCGTACCGACGGCCCCGTCGCGACCACCCCCGCCCACGAGAGGCGCTTGCCGACCGCGGCCGTGGCAGGGATGAGGATGCCACCCCCGGACTTGCGCTCACCCTCGTTCTCGAGGGACACCAGGACCCGGTCGTGCAGCATGCGGATGGGCAGACCTTCGCCGGCCTTGGCCCGCTTGGCGGCCACCGCCGAGGTCAGCTGCGGTTGCGGCGCAGCAGTCCGGCGCCGACGAGCACCAGCGAGACCGCGCCGAGGACGGCGGCGACCAGCTCGGTGCGAATCTGGCCGTCAGGAGTGCGCGTGGCCTCGGCGATCCGGATCTTCACCGACTCGACCTCGCGCCGCACGATCTCCTGGGGACTCAACCGGGTGACCAGCTCGTCGATGGTGGTGCTCAGATGCGCTCGACGCTCGTTCAGCTCGGACTCGAGTGCCGCCACCTCCGGCGTGGGAGGGTCGGGGACCGCCGGGGTCGAGCTGCTCATCGCCTGACTCCTTGATAGCGCCGTCGTCCTGTCGGGCCAACCCTACAGACCGAGGTCCTTGCGCAGCTTGGCGACGTGACCGGTGGCCTTGACGTTGTAGCGCGCATCGGACACCTTGCCCTCCTCGTCGACGACGAACGTCGAGCGGATGACGCCCTGGACCGTCTTGCCGTAGAGCTTCTTCTCGCCGTAGGCGCCGTAGGCGTCGTGGACGTGCTTATCGGGGTCGGACAGCAACGTGATCGTCAGGCCGTCGCGCTCGCGGAACGTGGCCAGCTTCTCGGGCTGGTCCGGGCTGATCCCGAGCACCTCGACGCCGCGGGCGTGGAGCGCGTCGATGGAGTCCGAGAAGTCGCACGCCTCCGTGGTGCAGCCGGGGGTCATCGCGGCCGGGTAGAAGTACACGATGACGCGCTGGCCCTTGAGGTCCGACAGCGTCACGTCCTCACCCTTGTCGTTCGTCAGCGTGAAGTCGGGGGCGGCGTCCCCGGGCTTGAGAGTGGTCGTCACAGGTCCCAACCTAGCCTCGGCCGGTTCGCCGAGACAGACCCGGGTACGCCCTCGCCCGGCTCTGCGGTCGTTCCCCAGTCGGCCGCGCACCACGCCCCCGACTTCTCATGTCCGAGTCGCTGGCCGCCGACGGCGCACCTCGGACCGGTGCGGAAGGCGGGACTCGAACCCGCACGCCGAGGCACAGGAACCTAAATCCTGCGTGTCTACCAGTTCCACCACTCCCGCGAGTGGCCCAGTCTACGAAGCCGGACGCTACGAGACGTCCACCTGGACGGTGTGCCAGCCGGTCGAGCCGTCCGGGTCGGGCGGAGCCTGCTGCTCGGTCTGCGTGACCCCGGTCGCGTCGGTCGCGCGGACCCGGATCTCGTGCTTCCCCGGCGTCGCCGCCCACATCAGCGCCCACTGTCGCCAGGCGTCCACCGTCGGCTCGGCCGCGAGCGTCGCCTGCTGCCACGGCCCGTCGTCGACCTGGACCTCCACCTTGCTGATGCCGCGGTGCTGCGCCCACGCCACGCCGGCGACGGCCACGGTGCCCGCCTTGACACCGCGACCCGCCCGCGGGACGTCGATGCGGGACGCGGTCTTGATCGGGCCCTTCGCCGACCAGCCGCGCGGCGTCCAGTACCCCTCGTCGGCCGAGAACCGGGTCACCTTCAGCTCGGTCACCCACTTGGTCGCCGAGACGTACCCGTAGAGCCCGGGCACCACCAGCCGGGCGGGGAACCCGTGCTCGAACGGCAGTGCCTGGCCGTTCATGGCGACGGCGACCATCGCGTTGCGGTCGTCGGTGAGCGCCTCGATCGGCGTTCCCGCGGTGAACCCGTCGCTGCTGCGCGACAGGACCATGTCGGCACCGGCCTTGGGCTTGGCCATGGCCAACAGGTTGCGAACCGGCCAGCCGGTCCACATGGCGTTGCCGACCAGGTCGCCGCCGACCTCGTTCGACACGCAGGTCAGCGTGACGAGATGCTGCTCGAGCGGCTGCTTGAGCAGGGTGGCCCAGTCGATGGTGACCTCCTGCTCCACCTCACCCCACACCCGCAGCGACCACGTCGCCGTGTCGAGCTGCGGCACCACGAACGCCGTGTCGATCCGGTAGAAGTCGTCGTTCGGCACGATGAACGGCGTGACGCCCTCCACGTTCACGGACGCGCCGTCGACCGACGGCGTGACCGTCGGCGTCGGGATCACCGTGTCGGCCCGGGCTTCGCGGGCCGACCCCGCGCCGCCGCCCAGTCGCCAGCCGAGGAAACCGGCCACGAGCGCGCTGCCGCCGGCGAGGACCCGTCGGCGGGTCAGCGGGTTCCAGGCGCCGGTCTGCAGGTCGTCACTGGGCCTCGGCCGCAGTCGGAACAGCGTGTCGATCCCCGCCGCGGTCCCGAGCAGGGTCGGGAGCACGTCGGGTCCCGAGGCGCCGGGCCGCGAGATGACCGCGGCCATCCCGAGTGCACCCACCACGCCGAGCAGGACGGCGGCGAGAAGACCCCGCCGCCTCGAAAGCACGCCGATCCCGGCGCACGCCGCGACGAGGACGACGACCATCCCGATGGTCAGGGCCAGCTTGTCGTTCGTCCCGAAGGTCGAGACCGCGAAGTCCTTGAGCCATGGCGGGGTCCGGTCGATGAAGGCACCGGCCACCGCAGGAATCGGTGAGGGAGTCCCGCCGGCGATACCCAGCCATACCAGAGCCCCCGCCAGCAGGGTTGCGACGCCGATCGACACTGCGCCGGCGATGACGCCGTTGAGCGCCGCACCCCAGGTCGACCCGGACGTCGGCTCCTCGGTCCGCTGGTCGGGCGGAGCCGCCGTCGAGCCACCACCGAGCGGCGGCGGGACACTCCTCGTCGCGTCGGTCTTGGCCGGACGAGGGCTCAGGTCAGTCATTCGGTCAGCCGCTTCCTCAGGATCGGCGCCATCTCGCGGAACGCGCGCCCGCGATGCGAAATGGCGTTCTTCTCCTCGTCGGTGTACTCGGCCAAGGTCCGGCGGCCACCATCCGAGGACTCGACGAGGAAGATCGGGTCGTACCCGAACCCGTTGTCACCACGTGGTTCTCGGGCCAAGGTCCCGTCAACTCGGCCCTCCGTCGACTCGACGGTCCCGTCCGGCAGGGCGAGGACCGCCGCGCACACGAACGCCGCCGACCGGTGCTCCGGTCCCACGTCGGCCACCTGTTCCAGCAGCAGTCGCAGGTTGGCCCGGTCCCGGTCCGCCCGCGCCAGGTCGGTCCCACCGGTCGTCCCTGACCACCGCGCGCTGAACACGCCCGGCGAGCCGCCGAGGACGTCGACGGCGAGGCCCGAGTCGTCGGCGAGCGCCGGCATACCGGTCGCCTCGGCGAGGGCCACCGCCTTGAGCCGGGCGTTGCCCTCGAACGTGACCTCAGTCTCGGGGACGTCCGGTCCGTCGACCTCGGCCGCGCTGACGATCTCGAGTCCGAGCTCGTCGACGAGGACGGCGAGGATCTCGCGCAGCTCGTGCACCTTGTGCTCGTTGCGAGTCGCCAACACCACGCGCCGCGCCGTCACGTGCGCGACCTCGCGGGCGCCTCGAGAGCGGACTGCTGCAGCACGGTGAGGTCAGCGCACCCCTTGGTGGCGAGGTCGAGCAGCCGCCCGAGCAGCTCGCGGTCGAACGGGTCGGCCTCGGCCGTGCCCTGAACCTCGACGAACCGGCCGTCACCGGTCATCACGACGTTCATGTCGGTGTCGGCGGTCGAGTCCTCGGGATAGTCGAGGTCGAGGACCGGCTCCCCCTTGACGACGCCGACGCTGATGGCGGCGACCGACCCGGTCAACGGCCGCGCCTTCGCCGACAGCAGACCCCGGTCGCGGGCGTCCTCGATCGCGTCGACCAGGGCGACGTAGGCGCCGGTGATGGCCGCCGTCCGCGTCCCGCCGTCGGCCTGGAGAACGTCACAGTCGAGGACGATGGTGTTCTCCCCCAACGCCCTCGTGTCGACGACGGCTCGGAGGGAGCGCCCGACGAGCCGCGAGATCTCGTGGGTCCGGCCGCCGATCCGGCCCTTGACCGACTCACGGTCGGAGCGGGTGTTCGTCGAGCGCGGGAGCATCGCGTACTCCGCGGTGACCCACCCGGTGCCCTGTCCCTTGAGCCAGCGGGGAACGCCAGCGGTGAACGACGCGGCGCAGAGCACCCGCGTGCGCCCGAACTCGACGAGGACGCTGCCCTCGGCGTGGTCGAGCCAGTTCCGGGTGATCCGGATCTCGCGCGTCTGGTCGGGTGAGCGCCCGTCGTGCCGGGTCGTCGGAGCGGGCTTTTCGCTGGTGGGATCGGTCATGGCCGCAAGGCTAACCACGGCCCGAGAGTACGTCGGCGACCTGTCCGGAGGCCCGCGTCGAACCTCACGAAGCCCTTACAGAACGTATGCGGCGCCGGGCTCGGCGAGCTCGACCTCACCCGCCCAGTGCGCCGCCGCCTGGGCGCGGCACCGCTCCCGGTCGTTCCACGCGGGGATGTGCGTGAGCATCAGCCGGCCGACACCGCCGGCGCGGGTCGCGACCCGCGCACACTGGGCGCCGTTCATGTGGATGCCGGGGAGCGTGTCCCGTCCCTCGACGAAGGCCGAGTCCGCGAGGACCAAGTCGGCGTCGTGCATCAGCGGCAGAAGGGACTCGCACTCGTCGGTGTCCCCCGTGTAGGCCACCGTCACCCCGTCGGCCTCGACCCGCAGGCCGTACGCCTCGATGGGGTGGTGGACCGCATACGGGGTGACGGTGAACGGGCCGACGACGACCGGCACCCGGTCGACGTGGTCGCGGTAGTCGAACTCGGTGTCCATGGCATGCACGTCGTCCAGCCCGTAGGCCTCGCTCATCCGCTTCCCGGTGCCGGTGGGGCCGTAGACGACGACGGGCTCGGAGTGGCCCTCGGGGTGGTAGCGCTGGACGACGTAGAGACCGCACAGGTCGATGCAGTGGTCCGGGTGCAGGTGGCTGAGGAAGATCGCGTCGAGGTCGCGCGGGTCGATGTGCTGCTGCAGCGTGCCCAGCGCGCCCGCGCCGATATCGAGCACGACGTTCCACGTCCGGCCCTCGTGCTCGGCCTGGACGAGGTAGCAGGACGCGGGCGACCGCGGCCCGGCGAAGGACCCGGAGCAGCCGACGACGGTCACCTTCACGCGGTCCACCTCATGGGGCCACCGCCATCGGCGCCGACCCGAGGTTGCCGAACACCGTCTCGACCTCGGGTCCGAGGAACCGGCGGGCCAGGCCACGGAACTCGTCCGGGTCGCCGGTCGTGCTGAACGCCAGCGTCGGGGCGGGCAGCTCGTCGGGACGCAGCATGTCGCCGTCGGCGAGCACCCGGTAGACGTCCTTGGCCGTCTCCTCGGCCGAGGACACCAGCGTCACGTCGTCGCCCATGACGTAGGAGATGACGCCGGTCAGCAGCGGGTAGTGCGTGCAGCCGAGGACCACCGTGTCCACGCCGTGCCCGGCGACCGGCTCGAGGTACTCGCGGGCGACGTCGAGCAGCTCCTTGCCGCCGGTCACCCCCGCCTCGACGAACTCGACGAAGCGCGGGCAGGGCTGGCTGAACACCTCGATCTGGGGAGCCGCGGCGAAGGCGTCGACGTAGGCCTGCGACTGGTGCGTACCGGTCGTCGAGATCACGCCCACCCGGCGGTTCCGGGTCGCCGCGGCCGCCCGCCGCACCGCCGGCCGGATCACCTCGATGACCGGCAGGTCGTACCGTTCCCGGGCGTCGTGGAGCACCGCCGCACTCGCGGTGTTGCAGGCGATGACGAGGACCTTGACGCCGTGGTCGACGAGCCGGTCGAGGCACTCCAACGCATACTGCCGGGTCTCGGCGATCGGGCGCGGGCCGTACGGGGCCCGAGCCGTGTCCCCGAAGTAGACGACCGACTCGTGAGGCAGCTGGTCGAGCACTGCCCGGGCGACGGTGAGGCCACCGAAGCCCGAGTCGAAGATGCCGATCGGCGCGTCCGTCACCCCTGAAGGATAGGTATGCGCGTGTTTGCCGACCGAATCAGCGCGCCGTCTGCTTGGTCACAGCACGCTCGACGGCGGGCACCACCTCGTCGAGGAACGCCTGGTGGAACCGCGCGTCGTCGTCGTCACCGTCGTGCGGGGCGTGGAAGCGCACCGCGTACTCCGCCACCTCCCAGAGCCACCACTCGAGGTCGAACAGCTCGACCATGTCGTCGTCGAGCTCGGCCGTGCCGCCGTGCGCGACGTAGGCCGACAGCGGCTCGGCGCCGTCCGCTCCACGCAGCACGGTGCGCAGGTCGCGCTCACGCGGCGCGACCCGTAGCGACTCCCAGTCGACGAGTACCGGACCGCCCAGCTGCCACAGGACGTTCGCGGTATGCGGCTCTCCGTGCGTCGCCACCCACCCCTCGCGGCCCTCGAGCGCCTGCGCGGCGAGCTGGTCGAAGCGCTGGTAGAGCCGGCCGAGCTCCGGTCCACTGCGCCGCAGCGCCTGGCGCACGGACTCGCCGAACGGGCCGGCACTCCACGGTCCTCCGAGGCGCGTCAGAAGAATGCCCAGCTCGGAGCGCCGCGGCGGGCCGGGGGTCCACGGTCGTGTCCGCGCGGGCGGCCGCTCGGCGTGCAGGCCGCCGAGGGCGCCGGCGATGAGCGCCCGCTGGTTGTCGTCCGCGTACTCCCCCGGCCCGGGCTCACCCTCCAGGTAGGGGGCGACGGTCAGCAGGTATGCGGCCAGCACGACACCGACTCCCGTGGGCTCGGTCTCCGGGGCCACGGTCGGAACCACGACGTGATGGCCACGAGCCGCGAGCTCCCGCGCCGCCGCATACGAGTCGAGGAGCTCCTCGAGCCGGCCATCGGTGGCGACGTCGTCCGCGGTGACCAACCACCGAGGCTGGTGCCGCCCGCTGCCGACCCAGTGGTGTGCGCCGGCGCCCCGCGGGAGGTAGGCCGCCGACACGATGCCCACGTCCCAGTGCTCGCGCACGACCGCGAGGACGGCGTCGGGAGACAGGTCCGCGGGCTCGGTCAGCATGGGCTCAGTGGAAGAGTCCGCGACCCAGCAGCGCGGTGGTCAGCGACTCCTGCATCCAGGTGAGGAAGTCGTAGAACGAGGCGGCGTAGACCACCGGGTCCTCCGGGTCGAGGTTGGCGACGAGCCGGTCGAGGGCCAGTGCGTCCTCGTCGGTCTTGAGTCCCAGCCGCTCGCCGAGGACGAGCCGGGCATCGGTCAGAGCCACCACGACGGCGTCGGCCTGCTTCCTCGTCAGCTCCAGCCGGTCGCCCTCGGCACCGCGCAGCGCCTCGATCGCCACGGTGAGGTTGGCCGCCTTGCGGTCGCGCAGGTCGTGCTCGGTGAGCCGGCGGAACTCGGCCGCCACCTTCTCGTCGCCGCGGTGGGCGGTGGGCAGCAACCGCTCCAGTGCGGGGTCGCGGTCGGCGAGCTCCTCGGCACTGGCGACGTGGTCCTCAGCGCCCACCGAGACGCCGGCGACGATGTCGTCGAACGCGTCAGGGTTGGCCACCGGAGGCTCGCCCGCGTCGGTCGGCGCGACGATGTCGCGGGTCTGCTCCAGGAGGCCGGCGACGACGCCGCGCTCCATCTCGTCGAAGGCGGCCACATAGCGCTGGCCCTTCCGCCGGAACGCCCGAGCCACCCTCAGGCGTCCTTCTCGAAGGTCGCCCAGAGCCCGAACCCGTGCATCGCCTCGGTGTCCCGCTCCATCTCCTCGCGGTTGCCGTGGGCGACCACGGCCTTGCCCTTGGAGTGGACGTCGAGCATGAGCTTCTCGGCCTTGTGGCGGGGGTACCCGAAGTACGTCTCGAAGACGTACGTGACGTAGGACATGAGGTTCACCGGGTCGTTCCACACGAGCGTGATCCACGGGACGTCCAGCTCGAGCTCTTCCACGACCTCGGTGCTGCGCTCCTCCACGGGAGCCAGGGAGGCCGAGATCACCACTGCCCCACCATAGGCTGTCGAGCGTGGCCCGTACCTCTTCCAGCACAGGGCTCCTCACCGATCACTACGAGCTGACGATGCTCGAGGCGGCGCTCCGCAGCGGCGCCGCCGGGCGTCGCTGCGTCTTCGAGGCGTTCGCCCGCCGGCTGCCGGACGGCCGCCGCTACGGCGTCGTCGCCGGAAGTGGCCGGTTCCTCGAGGCGCTGCAGAGCTTCCGGTTCGGGGAGGCGGAGATCGAGGACCTGCGGGCCCGTCACGTGGTGGACGAGGCGACCTGCGACTGGCTGACGGGTTATCGCTTCTCCGGCGACATCAGCGGGTATGCCGAGGGCGAGGTCTACTTCCCCGGCTCACCGGTCCTCGTCGTCGAGTCGACGTTCGCGGAGGGCGTGGTCCTCGAGACGCTGGTCCTGTCGATCCTCAACCACGACACCGCGATCGCCTCGGCCGCCTCCCGGATGACCGCCGCCGCCGGTGATCGGCCGTGCATCGAGATGGGGTCGCGCCGGACGCACGAGGAAGCCGCGGTGGCTGCAGCGCGCGCCGCCTACATCGCCGGGTTCTCGACCACGAGCAACCTCGAGGCCGGCCGCCGCTACGGCGTCCCGACCGCCGGTACGGCGGCCCACGCGTTCACCCTCGTGCACGACACCGAGCGAGAGGCCTTCGAGGCACAGGTGGCCAGCCTCGGTCCCGGCACGACCCTGCTCGTCGACACCTACGACGTCACCGAGGGGGTACGCACGGCGGTCGACGTGGCAGGCACCTCGCTCGGCGCGGTCCGGCTCGACTCGGGCGACCTCCTGGAGCAGGCCCGACAGGTCCGCGACCAGCTCGACGGGCTCGGCGCGACCGGGACGCGGATCGTGGTCACGTCCGACCTCGACGAGTATGCGATCGCCGCCCTCGCCTCGGCTCCCGTCGATGCGTACGGGGTCGGCACCCAGCTGGTGACCGGTTCCGGCGCCCCGACGGCGAGCATGGTCTACAAGCTCGTCTCGCGCTCCGACGACCACGGCGTCATGCAGCCGGTCGAGAAGCGCAGCGCGTCGAAGACGTCGGTGGGTGGGCGTAAGTGGGCGCTGCGCCGGCGGTCCCCGGACGGGGTCGCGGAGGCGGAGGTCGTCGGCATCGAGGAACGGCCGACCGACGACGGGGACGACCGGGCGCTGATGGTCGACCTGGTGCGCGACGGCCAAGTGCTGTCCCCATCGGACCTCGCCGCGGCCCGCGAACGACACCTGGCGTCACGGGCGGAGCTGCCGGCCAGCGCCCTGCGACTGCAGCGCGGCGACGTCGCCATCCCTACGGTCTTCGAGGACCGAGCCACTCCGTAGCAACTCCCAGCGCTGCGGCCTAGGTTCGGCGCATGCATACCCTTGCCACTGCTGGCGACTCGATCTGGTCCGACATGTTCACCTTCCAGATCCCGGCGACCGAGAAGATCCTGCGCACGATCTTCGTCTACGCCGCGGTCGCGCTGCTGATCCGTGTGTTCGGCCGGCGGATGCTCGCCCAGCTGAACCTCTCCGACCTCGTCGTCGTGCTCCTCCTGTCCAACGTCGTGCAGAACGCCATCATCGGCGACGACAACTCGCTCTCGGGCGGCCTGCTCGGGGCGCTGACGCTCGTGCTCGTCGACTACCTGTTCGACCGCGTTGCCTTCATGATCAAGGGATCCGAGCGGTTCTTCGACGGCAAGCCGGTCACCGTCGTCAAGGACGGACAGGTCGACTCGAAGAAGCTCCGCCGACTCGGCATCCGCGACGGCGAGCTCCGGACCGTCCTGCACCGGCTCGGCGCCGACCACGCCTCGGAGGTCGAGTCCGCGACGCTGCGCCCGGGCGGGTCGTTCGACATGACCCTCAAGCGGGACGAGCAGGACGCCAACGCCGGGGAGCTGGAGGCGGCGGTCCGGCGGATCGAGGCTCGCATCGACGAGCGCTTCACCGCGTTGGAGGCCCGGATACCGTTGTCGCGTGAGTGACCCCTATCGCGCCCTGCTCGTCGTCGACGTGCAGAACGACTTCTGCGAGGGCGGGTCACTGGCCGTCGCGGGCGGGTCGAAGGTGGCCCGACTGATCGCCACGTTCGTGGACGCGCACGGGGACGACTACGCGACGATCGCGGCCACCGCCGACTGGCACGAGGACCCGGGTGCGCACTTCGCGGACGACCCCGACTTCGTCGACACCTGGCCGCCGCACTGCCGAGTGGGCTCCGACGGGGCGGACTTCCACCCAGCGGTGAAACCCGCCGTCGCCCGAGCGGAGGCGGTCTTCCGGAAGGGCCGGTTCCGCGCGGCATACAGCGGGTTCGAGGGCCACGCGCCCGACCCCGACACCGGCCAGCCTCTGGACGACTGGCTGGGCGACCGGCGGATCGGCGCGGTCGACATCGTCGGGATCGCCACCGACCACTGCGTGCGGGCGACGGCGGTCGATGCGCTCCGGCGCGGGCTGGGGGTGCGGGTGCATCTGCACCTGACCGCCGGCGTGCTGCCGACGACGACCGCCCGGACGCTCGACGAGCTCCGCGCAATGGGCGCGGAGCTCGTCGGCGATCCGGTCGTTCGCGGCTGAGGTCAGCCGGTGATGGTCACCGGCTGCCCGTTGGCGACGAGCTTCCAGTCCATCGTGGAGAACAGCGACGAGTCGATGACCTTGTTGGCGGTCACCCAGTCGATGAGCAGCTGCCGGATCTCGACCTGGGCGTTGTAGACGACCGGAGCCGTCGTCACGCCGGGGAAGTTGCCGCCGCCGGACTGGCGGTAGTTGTTGATGGCGATGACGAACGCCTGGTTCGACGTCACCGGAGCACCCGCATACCGGAGGTTCTTGATGCGGCTGCCGACCGGCTGGGCGATGTCGATGTCGTACGTCAGCGGAGCGTCGAGCCCGCCCATGATGTCGTAGTTGTAGTCGGGCGTTCCGTTCGGCGCGGTGCCGGTGGGGGCGTTGGTGACGGCGTCGGCCGCGAACGGGCCGGCGCTCGCGACCTTCTCGAAGTACTGGGCCGAGAACTCCAGGTAGGCGAGCACCTGGGCGCCGGTGAACTTGATGCCCAGCAAGGTGTTGTCGTAGATGTACAGCCCCGCCACGTCACGCACCGTGACGTCGCCGGCCGGGATCGCTGCGGCCTTGTTGAACGGCGCCGCGATCGACAGCATCGGCGTGGTCGCGTCGGCCGTGCCGGCCAGCGCCTTGCGCACCGCGTCGGCCTGGACGTAGTTGATGAAGTCCATCGCCGCGGTGTCCTCGTAGCGGGACGTCGCCGCCGACATGGCCTGCTTCGAGGTGCCGATCACGCCGTTGACGTAGGCGAGCACCTTGACGTGAGCCGGCCGGATGATCCGCGCGATCTCGGCGTCCTCGGGCACGGTGTTCGCGTCGTAGACCGTGCCGACCAGCGCGGTGTCGTCGACGACCCACTGGCCCTTGACCTTGGCCATCGGGATGTCCATCCGGGCGACCCGCATACCCCAGTAGAGCGGCTCGACGAGGAGCACCTTCTTGCCCGTCGAGGTGTTGGTGACGATCTGGTTGAAGTCGATGTGGGCGTGCCCGACGAGGATGGCGTCGATGTCGGCGACCTGCTCGGCGAGCAGGCGGCTGGCGTTCTCGGGGTACGGCAGGGCGTCGCCGTAGGACGACGACGTGACCGGGCCGGAGTGGCAGGACACGACGATGACATCGGCGCCGGCGGCCTTGAGGCGCGGGACGTAGATCTTGGCCTGCTCGACGATGCCCGGGAACTTCGCCTTGCCCTGGACGTTCGCCTTGTCCCAGATGGCGACGCCGGGCGTGACCAGGCCGAGGATGCCGACCCGGAGGGGCTTCTGGCCGGGGACCTTGACGGTCTTGATGATGTACGGCGGGAAGAGGGGGGCGCCGGTGTTCCAGTCGACGGTGTTGGCGCTGAGCAGCGGGTGGTTGCACTGGGCGTCAAAGGCGCGAAGCAGGTCCAGGCCATAGTTGAACTCGTGGTTGCCGAGAGCGGCGGCGTCGTATCCGACGGAGTTCATGGCCTGGGCCATGGGGTGCATGGTGCCGTTGGTGATGGGCTCGATCTTGGCGTAGTAGTAGGCGAGCGGCGTGCCCTGGATGGTGTCACCGGCGTCGAGGGTGATGGTGTTGCCGGCGCCGACCTCGGCGCGGACGGCCTTGATGAGCGTGGCGGCCTTGGCGACGCCGATATCGCGGTGCTGCGTGTCGTCGTACTCGGCGTTCTTGTAGTAGTCCCAGTTGTAGACGTTCCCGTGCAGGTCGGTCGTGCCGAGAACGGTGAGCGTGTACTCGTGCTTGCCGGGCTTGCCCTTCTTCGCGTCCTGGGCGGCCTGAGCCGGACCCGCGGCGGCGACGCCGGCCACGCCGACGCCTCCCACGGTGGCCATGGCCAGCAGCTGGCGGCGGGTGGTCTGGGCCTCGGTGATCGTGCTGAGGGTTCGGGGCGCGCGGCGCGTCATGTCACTCCAGGGGGTGTCGGGGTGGGTTTCGGGGCGCCCGGCATCGAGTGACGCCGGGGCCGTCCGCCCCGCACGTTTCCTCCTTTTGGAGCCGGACGCAACCTCGCCCCCCTGATCGGGCTTACCACTCCCCTGCCCCAGGTCGGCTCGCAACAACCGACCGCCTCGTCGAGGCGGTCAGGAAACGCGGCCGTCCTTCGCTCGAGGTCAGCACAAATGCCAGGTCGCGACGCCGGCAAGGCAGCCAAGAACCGACAGGACAAGTTGCTCCTGACCAAGATGGCCGAGGCCACTGCAGCGCATCGACCAGGCGCGCGTCGACCGAGGCGCCGCACCCACCAGAGCGTTCAACGAGGAGTGGCGGCGGTACTTCCCGGGTCGGGACGTTGCCTGAGCCCCAACAACGACGCCCGATGACAGTGGTTGCGGTACCTCAGGCCATTCGGCCACGACTGTCGACCCTGGCGTCAGTGGTTGCGGTCAGCCGTGGGACGGGGGTTCGGCGGCTGCGCGCCGGTGGGAGCCGCGGAGCCAGCTGAGGGCGTACTGGCCGTCGTCGACCGCGCGTCCGGCCTCGCCGAGCTCCAGCGGGCGGAACGTGTCGACCATGACGGCCAGCTCGTCGAAGTAGTGGACGCCGATCGAGCCCTCGGTCGCGCCTGGCTGCGGGCCGTGGGGGTGACCGCCGGGGTGCACCGAGATCGAGCCCTTGCCGATCCCGGACCCCTTCCGCGCCTCGTAGTCGCCGTCGACGTAGAACATGATCTCGTCGCTGTCGACGTTGGAGTGGTAGTAGGGCACCGGGATCGACAGCGGGTGGTAGTCGACCTTGCGCGGCACGAAGTTGCAGATGACGAAGTTCCAGCCCTCGAACACCTGGTGCACCGGTGGAGGCTGGTGGACGCGCCCGGTGATGGGCTCGAAGTCCGCGACGTTGAAGACGTAGGGGTAGAGGCACCCGTCCCAGCCCACGACGTCGAGCGGGTGGAACGGCAGGGTATGCACGGTGCCCACGACGCCCCCGGGTCCGGACCCGCGGTGCTTGATGAACACCTCGGTCTCGTCGCCCGCGCGAGCGCCCACGTCCTCGGCCAGCAGCGGACCCGCCGGAAGCCGGAGGTCGCGCTCGCAGTAGGGGGCGTGCTCGAGGAGCTGGCCGTACTTCGAGAGGTACCGCTTCGGCGGCGCGATGTGCGAGTTGGCCTCGATCGCGTACGTGCGCAAGGGATCCCGCGGGGACCGGCGCGGGACCCATCGATGCGTCGTCGCGCGCGGGATCACGACGTAGTCGCCCGGACCGACGTCGAACGCGCCGAACACCGTCTCGACCCGCGCCCGGCCGCGCTCCACGAAGACGCACTCGTCGCCGATCCCGTTGCGATACCAGGGGCTCGCGAGCGCCGACACCGCATACGAGATGCGCACGTCGCCGTTGCCGAGGACGAGCCGCCGTCCGGTCACCGGGTCGGTCCGTCGCACCGCGCCCGCGTCGAAGAGGTCGTGCAACCGCAGGTGCCGCGGGACCAGCGGATGGTTCGGCGTGGTCGACAGGTCTCGGATGGACCACTCGCGGGAGTCGGCGATCGTGGACGGGATGTTGCGGTGGTAGAGCAGCGACGAGTCGGACGAGAAGCCCTCCTCCCCCATCAGCTCCTCGTAGTAGAGGGCGCCCTGCTTCCCGCGCGACGCCGGTCGCCGGTGCTGGGTGTGCCGCTTGTGAGGGACGCTGCCCATCCGTTGGTAGTGCGCCATCGCTGCTCCCGTTCGTGACCACGAGCGTCCGATAATCGGACAGTTGTGTAGCGATATTCTAGCGACCATGACGAGCTGGCTCGACCTCGACGCGACCGACCCGTTCGGCCTCCAGACGCTCCCCTACGGGGTCTTCTCGACCGCGGACCGGCCCACACCGCGGATCGGGGTACGCATCGGCGGGTTCGTCCTCGACGCCGCCGCCGCCGCGGAACAGGCGGGGATGGAGTCCGGCGAGACGTGGGCCTGCTCGAGCCTCAACCGGTTCCTCGGCCGCGGCCCTCAGGCCTGGGCGGCAGCGCGCGAGTGGCTGACCATGGTGCTGAGCGGCGACGCCTACCGCGACGCGGTCGAGCCCCACCTGCACCCGCTCGACGCGGTCACCATGCACCTGCCCTTCGAGGTCGCCGACTACGTCGACTTCTACGCCGCTGAGCACCATGCCGCGAATGTCGGCCAGATCTTCCGGCCCGACAGTCCCGACCTGCCCGCCGCGTGGAAGCACCTGCCCATCGCCTACCACGGGCGAGCCGGCACCGTCGTCGCGAGCGGAACCGACGTCGTCCGGCCCAGCGGGCAACACCGGGCCGCGGGCTCGTCGCTGCCCTCGTTCGGGCCGAGCGCGCGCCTCGACATCGAGGCCGAGGTCGGGTTTGTCGTCGGAGGGGCGACGGACCTCGGTATGCCGGTGCCGCTCTCCGAGGCCGGCGACCACCTCTTCGGGGTGGTCCTGCTCAACGACTGGAGCGCCCGTGACATCCAGGCGTGGGAGTACGTGCCGCTCGGCCCGTTCCTCGGCAAGTCGTTCGCGACGAGCATCTCCGCGTGGGTCACGCCGTTGGCCGCGCTCACCGAAGCGCGGGTCGACCTGCCCGGACAGGAGCCCGAGCCGTTGCCGTACCTGAGCGGACCCGCCGCGCGCGGGATCGACCTCCATCTCCAGGTGACGGTGAACGGCACCGTGGTCGCGCGGCCCGAGTTCCGCCACGTGTACTGGTCCCCCGAACAGATGCTGGCCCACCTCACGGTCAACGGAGCGTCGCTTCGCAACGGCGACCTCTTCGCGTCGGGCACGGTGAGTGGTGCCGAGGCGCACACGCGCGGGAGTCTCCTCGAGCTGACCTGGAACGGCCGCGACCGCCTCGAGCTCGACGACGGGACCGCACGTGGGTTCCTCGAGGACGGTGACGTCGTGACGATGACGGCGTGGGCGCCGGGACCGGGCGGTTCGCGGGTCGGTGTGAGTGAGGTGACCGGGCGGATCGTCCCGGCGCGTCAACCCGCATCGGGTGGAGGTTACGGGGAGCGTTAGGGCGCTCGGGTATACCTCCACCCGGTGACGAGGCGGCGTCAGGCCAGGGCGTCGCCGACCTCACGCGCGGCGGCGACGACGGCCGGGCCGACCCGGTCCTCGTCCAGCTCGCTCAGGGCGACCACCCCGACCGACCCCTCGACCTCGCCCGCCGGCAACGGGGCGGCGACGCCGTGCGCGCCGGGCTGCAGCTCGCTCCGGCTCGTCACCCAGCCCTCGCCACCTTCGCGACCCCGGACGATGGCTCTCCCCGCTGCGCCGCGGTCCAGCCCGTGCCGCGTCCCTGGCCGGTAGGCCACGTGCACATCGGTCCAGGTCGGCTCCACGACGACGACCGCGAGCGCTCCGTCCCCGTCCACCAGGGTCAGATGCGCGGTCGCGCCGAGCTCGTCGGCCAGCCGCCGCAGCACCGGCGTCGCGGCGGCCCGCACCAGCGGCGCGACGGCCGCGGCCAGACGCGTCACCGCATACCCCAACCGCACCCGCCCGCCCGGCAGCCGGACGACGTACCCGTGGGACTCGAGCGTGCCGAGCAGCCGGTATGCGGCGGTGCGGCTCATGCCGAGGCTCGCGGCCAGCGCCGTGACGGTCATGCCCGCGGCGTTCTCGGGGCGGGCGAGCAGGTCGAGCAGGCGCAGGCCCCGGTCGAGGGTCAGCGAGAAGGAGCCGGGCGGGTCGCTCCGGTCAGCGACCACGACGCTTGACGACGACGTTGGTCTTGGCGATCTTGTCGTGCAGCGCCTGCCTCTTGTCGTCCCAGAGGGGCCAGAGGAGGTTGAGGATCTTGATGATCACCGACGAGGCACCGATCCCGGGGACCAGGCTCAGGAGGCTCGTGCCGACGTAGATGGTCTGCCGTTTGAGGGCCACGAGGAACGTCGGGTTGCCCGGTGTGTCGCGCAGCCGGACCGAGATGCCGACCGCCATCTTCCCCGGCGTCGCGCCGCGCCAGGTCAGGAAGGCGACCTGGTAGATGATCGTCACGGCGAAGCTGATCAGCGAGATCGGCAGGACGTAGCCCGTGATCTGGTCCGACAGCTGTGCCTGGTCGAAGGTCGGGGAGCCGCCGCCTTGCGCCTCGTTCATGATCTGCGTGAACCAGGACGTGTACCAGGCCACGAACTGGGACAGCCAGTACCAACCGGCCACCGTCGTGATGGCGACTTGGATGACGAAGTCGATGAACCACGCGCCGACGCGCTGCCCGTAGCTCGCCAGCGGCACGCCATCGGGTGTCGTCTTGACGCCCAGAGCCGTCGAGTAGGCCGGCGGCGTCCGGTTGTAAGCACCCTGGGGCGGGTAGCCGGGAGGGCCGTACTGAGGCGCCGGCGGGTACTGGCCGTACTGCTGCTGCTGGCCGTACTGCTGCTGCTGGCCGTACTGCTGCTGCCCGTAGGGAGGCTGCTGCCCGTAGGGAGGCTGCTGGCCGTACTGAGGCGGCTGCCCGTACTGGGGCGACTGGCCGTACCCCGAGGAGTCCTGCTGCTGCCCGCCGTAGGGCAGCTGCTGGGTCGGCGTCTGCGGGACCTCCTGCGTCGGTGCCGGCTGCGTCGGGGCCTGCTGCGCGGCCTGCTGCGCGGCTTTCTGCTCGGCGAGCCCGATCGTCGTCTGTCCCGCCGTCGGTGAGGTCCGTGGAGTGGTGTGGCTGGTCCACAGGACACCGTCGAAGTACCGGAGGTTCTCGGAGTTCTCCGGGTCGTCGTACCACCCGGCGCGCTGGCTCATACCTCGGAGTTTCCCATACCCACGTTGGCTAGCCGACCACTCTGCGCCGACCTCAGAGGTTGCCGCGCCGCTCCTGCTCGCGCTCGATCGCCTCGAAGAGGGCCTTGAAGTTGCCCTTCCCGAAGCCGAGCGAGCCGTGCCGCTCGATGAGCTCGAAGAAGACGGTCGGGCGGTCGCCGAGGGGCTTCGTGAAGATCTGCAGGAGGTAGCCGTCCTCGTCACGGTCGACGAGGATGCCGCGACTCTGCAGCTCCTCGATCGGGACCCGGACCTCGCCGATCCGAGCCCGCAGTTCCGGGTCCTCGTAGTAGGAGTCCGGAGTGCTGAGGAACTCGACACCGTTGTCCCGCAGCGCATCCACGGTCCTGAGGATGTCGTTGGTCGCGACGGCGAGGTGCTGAGCACCCGGGCCCTGGTAGAACTCGAGGTACTCGTCGATCTGGCTCTTGCGCTTGCCCACGGCCGGCTCGTTGAGGGGGAACTTCACCCGGTGGTTCCCGTTGGCCACCACCTTGGACATGAGGGCGGAGTAGTCGGTCGCGATGTCCTCGCCGACGAACTCGGCCATGTTCACGAAGCCCATGACCCGGTTGTAGAAGCCTACCCACTCGTCCATCTGGCCGAGCTCGACGTTGCCGACGATGTGGTCGAGGGCCTGGAAGAGCCGCTTGGGCTGACCCTCGCGACGCGAGACGGTCGACGCCGCCGCCACGAAGCCCGGCTTGTAGGGGCCGGTGTACCGGTGGCCCGCGACGACCCGCTGGACGAGGGTGTGCCGGGTGTCGCCGTAGGTCGCGATGGCAGCGGTGCGGATGGTCCCGTGCTCGTCGGACTCGTCGTGCGGATCCTCGATCACGGTCGCGCCGGCCCTCCGAGCCTGGACGATGCACCGGTCCACGTCAGGCACCTCGAGCGCGATGTCGACGACGCCGTCGCCGTGCTTGCGGTGGTGGTCCGCGTGCAGGCTCTCGGGGTTGACCGCGCCGCAGACGACGAACCGGATCGACCCGGACTCGAGCACGTAGGACTTGTGGTCGCGATACCCGGTCTCCGGCCCGCGGTAGGCGACCAGCTGCATACCCCAGGCGGACTGGTAGTAGTGCGCCGTCTGGGTCGCGTTGCCGACGACGAAGACGATGGCGTCCCAGCCGGTCACCGGGAAGACGTCCTTGGCTTCGTCGTAGGCGACCAGTCCGACCAGCTGCTTCAGCTGGTG
The DNA here is from genome assembly GCF_036559105.1 of Lapillicoccus sp. Lineage (GTDB taxonomy): Bacteria > Actinomycetota > Actinomycetes > Actinomycetales > Dermatophilaceae > Lapillicoccus. The sequence goes on from NZ_DATBTV010000065.1 coordinate 23,927, forward strand.
GACGTCGAAACCGGCGTCGCGTTCCTGCTGGGTCAGGTCGGTCGGGTCGGTCGCGTCGTCATCGACCTGGGACACCATCGTCGTCGTCATGACCGGAGCATGCGGTACCGGTCGGTCCTGGTCAACCGGTACCCGACACGCTGGTCACGGTGCGCAGGTTGTTGCCTGCATGCCGTCAAACACTGGACACTCTGTCCATGCCCCCCGTCAACCTGGACGAGCTCGACGCCCGCATCGTCCGGCTCTACACCGACGAGCCGAACGTCGGTGTGCTCGGCGCCTCCCGCCGGTTGGGCGTGGCCCGAGGCACCGTCCAGGCCCGCCTCGACCGGCTGACCGAGCGCGGGGTGATCCGCTCGTTCGCGCCGACCGTCGACCCTGGCGCCCTCGGCTACCCGGTGACGGCGTTCTGCACGTTGGAGATCCGACAGGGCCGCGGCCATGGTCCGGTCGTCGAGCACCTCGCCCGGATCCCGGAGGTGCTGGAGGCGCACACGATCACCGGCTCCGGCGACCTGCTGATCCGGGCCGTCGCCCGTGACAACGCGGACCTGCAGCGGGTCATCGACCTCGTCGTCGACGACTCGCACGTGATCCGCGCGTCGACCGCCATCTCGCTGGCGACCCGGATCGAGTACCGGACCGCTCCGCTGGTGACCGCGGCTATTTCTAGTTAAACTAGAACTATGCTCCTCCGAGTGGACCCCGCGTCCACCCTCCCGATCTTCGCGCAGATCGCCGCCGGCGTGCGTCGCGAGGTGCTCGAGGGCCGGCTGGCGACGGGTGACCGCCTGCCGGCGGCCAAGGAGGTCGCCCGGTCCCTGGACGTCAACCTCCACACCGTCCTGCGGGCCTACCAGGAGCTGCGCGACGAGGGCCTGGTCGACCTGCGCCGCGGCCGCGGTGCGGTCGTCACCGGAGCCCAGCCCACCGCGCTGGTCGAGGTCGGCGAGGCGGTGCGCGCGTTGGTGCGCGCCGCCGGCACCGCGGGCCTCAGCCGGCAGGAGACCGTCTCGCTCGTCACGAAGGAGTGGTCATGATGACGACCCGACAGCCCACCTCGACGACCCAGCGTCCGCCGGTTCCCGGAACCGGCCGCTACGCCGCGACGGTCATCGCCCTGCCCGCACTCGCCGTGGTCACCGGTCTCGCCCTGGTAGCCGGTTCCTGGTCGCAGCTGCCCGCCGTCGTCGCGAGCCACTGGGGCCCGAACGGGGTCGACGGCACGCAGACCCTGGTGGCGTACACCGTGACGGCGACCGCGTTCGTCGTCGGCCTCTCGCTGCTGCTCGCACTGGTGGCGTGGGGCATGCCCGGCGACGGGCGCCGCGTCATGGCGACCACCGTCGGCGTGATGAGCGGCTTCCTCGGCGCCGTGCTCTACGGGGCTCTGCTGGGCCAGCGCGGGGTCACCGATCCGAGCGCCGCGACGCTCCCACCGGGGCTTTTCCTCGTGGGCGCCCTCGTCGGCGCGACACTGGGCGCCGTGGCCTGGATGCTCAACCCCGTTCTCCCCCGTCCCGACTCGGCGATCCCCGCCGTCCCGGCGGATGCTCCACGCATACCTCTCGCCGCCGGTGAGCGGCTGGTGTGGTTCGGCTGGACCGCGGCCGGCTCCTGGCTGGTATGGGTCGCCGTGGCCCTCGCCGCGCTCGGCTGCTTCGTCGCGGTCGTAGCGCGACCATGGGCGGCTGTCGGCCCGGCCTTCGGGATCGTCATGCTGCTCCTCGTGGCCCATGCGCGGGTGGTCGTCGACGCGGACGGGCTGCGGGTCACGTCGGCCGGGATCGTGCGGTGGCTTCGGGTACCCCTCTCCTCGGTCGCCTACGCGGAGCGGTCCGAGCTCCAGGCGTTCCAGGAGTTCGGCGGGTTCGGGCTCCGGTTCAGGGCCGACCAGCGCGCCTTCGTGACGCGGTCCGGCGAGGCACTGCGGGTCGTGCAACGCGACGGGACGCGGACCTACGTCTCCGTGGACGGGGCCGGGGAGGCGGCGGCGGTGCTCAACGCGCTGGTCACCCGCGCCGCGGACGCCTGACCGCGAGCGGGTCGCTCCTCGGTATGCCGGTCGGGCCACAGGGCGGCAAGGTCCCGCAGCCGGGCCTCGGGCAGATAGGCGCGGGCCAGGGCCACCGTGATCCTCGGCAACGCCACGTCGTCGGGGTAGACGAGGTAGAGGGGTTCGAACCGCGGTGAGAACTTCGCCTTGAACGCGCGCAGCGACCGGAACCCGTAGAACGGTTCGAGCCGGATGGCGACGCGCTGCACCATCAGCTCGAGGCCGGCCGAGCGGCCTGAGGCATCGACGGCAGCCCCGGTGGCAGCGAGCGGGGACGCCGACAGCGAGGCCCAGGCGCACCCCTCGTCGCGGAACCGCAGCAGTGAGGTGGCGATGAGCAGCTCCATCACCGGACGGAACGCGTCACGGCCCTCGCGACGCCGCATGACGTCGAGCGTCCAGCCCTCGACCGTGCCGTCGGACGGACGGTGCGACGGCAGCCACGACGTGACGCCGTGGACCACGCCGGCGGGGTCGATCGCGACCGACACCACCACCTCAGGATCGGCGGCCTCGTCGAGACCGCCGAGGGTGAAGCCCAGCTCGGGCAGCCGTCGCCCGGTGGTCCGGCCGCATGAGATCTCGGCCACCTGGAGCCGGACGGCGTCGGGTAGCTCGTCCAACCGGCCGGTCTCGACGGTGATGCCCCGGCGGGCCGCGTGGTTGAGGGCGGTCCGGACGTCCTGCCAGGCGCGACCATGGAGGGCCAGGCCCGGTAGGTCCACGACAGCCTCCTCGCCGACGGGCAGCACCCGCCACCCCATCGCCACCGCCGTGGCCGCGGTTTCGGCGGTGGCCGCGAAGACACACGGGACGAGCCCGCGCCGGTGAGCCCGGGTGGCGAACTCGTGCAGCAGCAGGTCTCGCCCCGACTCGTCGAGCGCGACCGGGTCGCACAGTCCGATGGCGACGCCGGCGTGCACCCGGTGGGCCAGGTAGCCGGGGGCGGCAGAGCTGTGGAACCACCGGTTCTGCGGCCAGGTCGTCATCCAGGCCAGCCGGTTGGTGGAGCCGACCGACCTCAGCCGGTCCCGTACCAGCCGGCGCTCCGCGTGCCGTTCGGCCGAGGGCGCGCGGTGGACCCGGTGACGCACCGGCCAGGCGACGAGAACGCCGGCGGCGAGCAGCAGCACGATGTCGGCGAGGACGGCGGGGCCGGCGGGCGGCCACCCCAGGGCTCGCCGGTCCAGCGGCCACGGCAGGACCACCGCACGGGGAAGGGTCACCAGCGCGACCACGAGCAAGGCGAGCGCCACGACGAGCCGGCGGTCGGCACGGCGCGCACGGCCGCGCCGCCGAGAAGCGGAGGCGACCATCGGACCGAGCGCGAGCCCGGCCGCGATGCCGAGCAGCCGTTCCAGGTCGGCGAGGCCGCCGGCGACGACCAGGGCGAGCGCGGCATACCCCACGAGCAGCGCACGAAGCCGGAGCCGCCATCCTGGGGAGAGCGTCGCGGAGGCGGCCGCCGCGGCGCCGAGAAGGGCGGTCGTCATGCCCAGGTCGCTGTGGCGCGCGAGGCCGGTAGGCCAGTCCCACCCGTGCCCGGCAGCGCCGAGGACCAGGGCCATCGCTCCCCCGACGGCGACGAGGTGGACGACCAGGCCGGCCAGGAGCGCGCGTCCCGCACCGAGGCGCCACTCGGCGAACCCGCCACCCAGCACGACCCCGAGCAGGAGCGCCACATAAGCGACCGGGTGGTCCGCGAAGAAGGCGCCGGTGACCAGACCCCACCAGTGACCCGTGTGCACGCTCGCCGGTCCGTACCCCACCGCGTCGGCGAGTGGTTCACCGACGAGGGGGGTCCACAGCGCGCCGCTTGCCGCCCCGAGCGCGAGGACGGCAACCGTCAGCGTTGCGGTGACGGGCAGGCGGCGGCGCGTCGTGTGCGCGGCAGCCCGACCGAGGGAGAGGGCGGTGGCCACACCCGCACAGAGGGGCGCGCCGAACCCGCTGATACCGCTGCGGCCAGCCGGGCCGGTCCGGGTCCAGTCGGGGTCCCCGCGACGTATCGGAGCGGAGCGGAGAACTTCGTGGGGTGACTAGTCGTCGTTGCCCTCGGCCTTGCGCAGACCCTCGTAGATCTCCTTGCAGACCGGGCACACCGGGAACTTGTTGGGGTCTCGTCCGGGGACCCAGACCTTGCCGCAGAGCGCGACGACGGGCTCGCCGCTCAGGGCGCTCTCGAGAATCTTCTCCTTGCGCACGTAGTGGGCGAACCGCTCGTGGTCGCCCGGTTCGGCGACCTGTTCCTGGGTCTCCTCGCGCTCGAGGACGGACGTCGCCGTCCGCGGAGCCTCGGGCTCGCGCAGCGGCTCGGGGTACGGCTGGCTCATCCCGCGAGTGTAGGCGGGGGCTCAGCGTTAACGCCGACGCCGCCACCAGGGCCGTGGCGGTGGCGGGGGCGCGGCCGGCTCGGAGGGCGGTGGGGCCATCGACTCGCGGAGCCGCCGCCACTGCTCGACGATGTCGTCGACGTCCACGGTCCGGGCCAGCAGGGGCGGCAGGTTGCCCACCGCCGGGCGCAGCCGGTCGACCTTGACCCGCCGGTTGAAGTCCTCGAGGATCTCGCGGACCTCCGCCTCGGTGCGGACCTCGGCCAGCGAGTCCGGGAAGGACGCGGCCTCCTTGCGCAGCACGAGAGGGGCGGGGAGGGCGCCCGAGACGTCGAGCTGCTCGCGCTCGATGTAGCGGCGCACCCACCAGTCGGGGTCGTTGGGGTCCCCCAGGTTGCCGAGCGGCTTGCCGGCGCCGGGCAGGTTGTCGAACTCGCCGCGCTCCTGGGCCTCCCGGATCTGCCGATCGACCCAGCCCTCGCGGTACTGGTGGCTCATGGCGCCATGTTCCCGCGTCAGTTCAGGGAGGGGTCGTCCGGGTAGCTCGCGACCAGCTTGAGGGTGTCGTTCTGGCGCAGCAGGACGTCGGACCACAGCCGCTCCGGAGCCATCGAGAAGGCGTCCCGCGACTCGCTGTCCACGACGTACCAGTCCCCCCGGAGGATCTCGTTCTCCAGCTGCCCACCGGACCAGCCCGCGTAGCCGGCGAAGATCCGCATACCGGCGACCTCCGGAGCGACGAGGTTCGGCGGCGCGTCGAGGTCGACGAGGCCGAGGCCTCCGAACAGGTGCTTGACCCCCAGTGGCTCCCGCTCGTCACCGGGGACCGTGACGAGACCGATCGCCGAGTTGAGCTCGACCGGGCCGCCCTGGAACACGGTCTGCGGCGAGGACGCGACGTCCTTCCAGCCCGGAAGGACGGCGTCGATGTCGGCCTCGATCGGCCGGTTGAGGATGACGCCCTGGGCGCCGTCCTCGTCGTGGTGCAGCAGCAGCACGACGGACCGCCGGAACGTCTCCTCCTCGACCTGGGGCGAGGCCACGAGGAGACGGCCGGCGAAGAACGCCCGCACGTCGTCGACCACGGCGCCAGTCTCGCATCCGACGACGCTCGCCGGCCGCAGGTATGCGGTCGGCGAGCGTCGTGGGATCGGGACGGGTGTGGCCTACGGGCGGGGGCGACGTCCGCGCGTACCGCCACCACGGTGGTCGGCACCGCCACGAGGTCCACGGGGACCACCGGGGCCGCGCCGCGGGCGCTTCTCCGCCTCGAGGAGGCGGCGGTAGACCTCGTCGGCCACGGCGATGCCGGTCGGGGTACGACCCCCGGTGTCGGCGATCACCGAGTCACCCGGCACGGCCTTGACCGGTACCGCGTCGACACCGGCGTCGCGCAGCTGGCGCTCCATGGTGCGACGCTGGTGCGGGAGGGCGAGCGTGACGACGGTGCCGGTCTCGCCGGCCCGTGCGGTACGGCCCGAGCGGTGCAGGTAGTCCTTGTGGTCCGCCGGCGGGTCCACCTGGAGCACCACGGAGACGTCGTCCACGTGGATACCGCGAGCGGCGACATCGGTGGCGACGAGCACCGGGAGGGTGCCGTCGCGGAACGCGCCGAGGACCCGGTTCCGGACCCCCTGGCTCAGACCGCCGTGCAGCGCGGCCGCGAGGACCCCCTGCTCGCGCAGCTGCTCGGCGACGCGGTCGGCACCGAGCTTGGTGCGGACGAAGACCACGGTGCGGCCCGGTCGGTTCGCGACCTCGGCGGTGATGACCTTCTTGTGCTGCGGATCGACGAGGAGCACGTGGTGGGCCATCGTCGTGATCGAGGCCTGGGCGTCGTCGGCGGAGTGGGTCACGGCGTCGGTGAGGTACCGCTCGACCAGCCCGTCGACGCCCCGGTCGAGGGTCGCCGAGAAGAGCAACCGCTGACCACCCTCGGGGAGCAGGTCGAGGATGGACGTGATCTCCGGCAGGAACCCCATCTCGGCCATGTGGTCGGCCTCGTCGAGGATGGCGATCTGGACGTCGCCGAGCTCGATGGCACCACGCTCGATGAGGTCGTTCAGACGGCCCGGCGTGGCGATGAGCAGGTCGACGCCGCGGTTGAGGGCGGCGATCTGGGTGGTGTAGCTGAGACCGCCGGCGACGAGCTTGTGGCGCAGGCCCATGACGTGCACGAACGGCTCCAGCGCGTCGGACACCTGCATGGCCAGCTCGCGGGTGGGCACGAGGACCAGGGCTCGCGGACGACGAGGGGCGGAGCTCGGTGCGTCGTTGGCGAGGCGGGTGACGGTCGGGAGTCCGAAGGCCAACGTCTTGCCAGAGCCGGTACGGCCGCGTCCGAGCACGTCGCGGCCGGCGAGGCCGTCGGGGATCGCGGCGGTCTGGATCGGGAAGGGCTCGGTAATGCCGTCGCGAGCCAGTCGCTCGACAAGCCGCTCGGGCAGGCCGAGTGCGGTGAACGGGTTGTCGGGCGCGACCTCGACCGGCCCGGTGCTCACCGAGCGACGGGTGGACTTGGTCCACGAGTCGGCGGCGATCCGCTCGGCCTCGGGGTCGATGCCGCCCGCGGCGTGACCGGGGACGTGGTTGCGGGTCGAGTGCGGCTGGTACGCGGCGCGATCGTGGTGCGGGGGACGGCGGCGCTCGCCGTCGTGGCCGACACCCTCGCGGCGGACGGGTCGCGCGTAGCGCGCACGGTCGCCGTCCGGGGCGGACTCGCGACGCACGGGGCGGTCGTCGCGCGAGTACTCGCGCTCCCGAGCCGGGTAGCTCGAGCGCTCAGGACGCTCGGTGCGCTCAGGACGGGCGGAGTAGGAGCCGCGGTCGGGACGCTCGGAACGCACGGGACGGTCGGAACGCACGGGACGGTCGGAACGCACGGGACGGTCCGAACGCACGGGACGGTCCGAACGCACGGGACGGTCCGAACGCACAGGGCGGTCGGAACGGTCGGAGCGATCGGGACGATCCGAACGCTCGACGCGATCGGGTCGGCCGGCGCGAACCGGGCGATCAGAGCGAGCGGGGCGGTCCGAGCGAACAGGGCGGTCTGGGCGACCCGGACGGTCGGTCCGGCTCGACGGCGACCCCTTGCGGGCGGCCGCCTTCTGGGCGGTGCTCCAGCGAGCCTTCTTGGGCGCGCTCGAGGAGGCAGTACGGGTTTTGGGCACGGGAAGTTCAGCTCTTTCGGTCTATGACAACAGTGACTCGGGCTAGACACGCCTCGAGCCGCCTGGCGAGAGCGACCGTGCAAGACGTACCTCAGGCGCCGGCTGGCGGCGCCCGGTGGACCGGGATCCGGGCGGGCGCCCGGTCGGTCAGGGAACCGGCTTCGTCTGGTCACCACCCACATCGGCGGGAGGTGGGGCGCAGCCTTGCGCCCAGGATGCCTGGTTCGAACCCGGATTCTATCAGTAGCCGCCGAAAGCCTCGACCACGACGGGAAGGGTGACCCGACGCAGCGCGACGAGGCCCGACAAGAGCCCGACGCGAGCCGCACGTCACGTCAGCCCGACGGCAGCCCGACGCGACGGCAGCCCGACGTCAGCCCGACGTCAGCCCGACGTCAGCCCGACGTGGTCGGCGGGACCGTCGTCGTCGTGGTCGGAGGCGTCGTGGTCGTCGTCGGCGTTGGCGGGACCGTCGTGGTCGTCGTGGTCACTGGGCGGGTGGTGGTCGTCGTCGATGGCGTCGATGGCGGCAGGGGCGGCAGGGGCGGCGGGGGCGTGGAGGCCGGCGGCGGGGGCGACGACGACGGTGGAGGGGTCGAAGCGGGCGGTGTGGTCGCACTCGCCGGCGCCGGCGCCGGAACAGAACCCGTCGAGTCGGCGGTTGGCGTCACGCCGTCGCGGTAGGCCGCGGCCCAGGTCAGCACGATGTTCACGTAGGACGCCGAGTGGTTGTACCGGAGCACGGCCTTGGCCATCGTGGCCGGGTTCGACAGGTCGCCGACCGAGCAGAGCACGTAGCCGGCCGCCGTGGCCGCGTCGAACACGTTGTTGGGGTCGGCCACCCCGTCGCCGTTGCCGTCCTGGCCCCACTCGGTCCACGACCCCGGCAGGAACCCCATCGGGCCGATAGCCCGGTCGTACGTCGCGTTACCGTCCCACTTGCCGCCGTCGGTGTCGCGGATGACCGCCGTACCGGGCGAGGACCCGTCGAGGAGCGGCCCCATGATCCGGCCGCGGGTGTTGCCGTTCGCGTCGACGCGCCCGCCGAACGCGTGGCCGCTCTCGATCCGGCCGACGCCCGCGACGAGCCACCATGGCAGGTGACAGGACGGCTTGGCCGCCGCGAGGTTGGCCTCCGCCCTCCGGTATGCGGCGAGCACGGTCACCGGGATGCCCGTCGCCCCGTCGGTGACGCCGGGAGCGCCGGACAGGGCCGACTGCGCCTGGGCCTCGACGGCGGCCTCGTCGACCGGCGCGGCGTCGGCCGGAGTGCCGGCGACGGCGGTCTCGGTCGAGGTCGGGGCCGAGGTGGGTGACGCGGTCATGGTGACGAACGTCCGGGTCGGGGCCCGGTCGTCGAGCTCGGCGACCGGTTGGTCGACCTTCGTGCCCGGCGGCAGCAGGACAGCGGCGGCGGCCGGCGCCGCCGGGGACCCGGCCGGAGGCGCATACGGCACCGCGACGGCGACCGGGAGCGCCAGCGCGCCGAGGCATCCGACGAGGAGGAGCGGGAGCACGACGGTCCTCGTGGCGCGTGCGGTAGGGACCGCGTCGGAGGTGTAGGGCGTCAGCTCGACGAGGTCGTCGGCCGGCGCGACCGGCACGCTCGGCGCAGGGAACTCGGGAGTCCGCACCACTCGTAACCGCCGCACCGCTGCCCCTGCTCGATCTCCGTGCCCCAGTCGCTCACGACCCGGCGCATACCGTCGTCGGTTCCCCGAGATCCGACCCGCACCACGGTACGTCGGTATCGCCGAGTTCGGGAGGGTTCCGCCCTAACGGGCAGGTACCGTGACCCGCATGTCCAGACACCGCCGGATCGTCCAGGTGACCGGGAGCGGCAGGTCCACGGCGACCCCGGACGTCGTGCGGCTCGCCCTCGGCGTGACCTGCGACGGCGACGACGTCTCTTCGGCGCTGCGGCTGGTCGGCGAACGCGTGCAGGCGATCGGCGCGGCCGCGCGGTCCCAGGACGTGCGCGCCGGCGACATCAGCTCGACCGGCGCGGGGGTGCACCCTCGGTACGACAGGGACGGGCAGCGGGTCGTTGGGTACCAGGCCTTCCACCGCCTCGGGGTGATCGTGCGCGACGTCGACCGGGTCGGCGCCGTCGTCGACGCGGTCGCGGGCGTGGCCGGCAACAGCCTGTCGGTCGACTCGATCCAGCTCGACCTCAGCGACGTCTCCGCGCTGCAGGACGAGGCGCGGTCCGCGGCGTTCCTCGACGCGCGGGCCAAGGCCCGCCAGTATGCGGCGCTGTCCGACGCGGTCCTCGGTGAGGTCCGGTCCGTCGTCGAGGGCGCCGTCGGCGGCGGCCCGGCTCGGCCGATGATGCGGATGGCCATGGCCAGCGCCGACTCCGCGATGCCGGTCGAGGCCGGCGAGCAGACCGTCATCGCCACCGTCACCGTGACGTGGGCGCTGGACGGGTCGTCGGTCGGCGCCGCGGACCGAACCGCCTCGGAATAGTCGACCCACCCGGCCCGTTGGAGGACGTATGGCCACGACCGAGCTGACCGCAGCGAACTTCGAGCAGACCGTGCTCGACAACGGGACCGTTTTCGTCGACTTCTGGGCCGAGTGGTGCGGGCCGTGCCAGCGCTTCGGCCCCGTCTACGAGGACGTCTCGGAGCAGCACGACGGCATCGTCTTCGCCAAGGTGGACACCGAGGCGGAGCAGGCGCTCGCCGCCGCCGTCAACATCACCTCGATCCCGACGCTGATGGCGTTCCGGGACGGGATCCTCGTCTTCCGCCAGCCCGGTGCGCTGCCCAAGGAGGCCTTCCAGTCCCTCGTCCAGCAGGTCGGGGCGCTGGACATGGACGCCGTCCGCGCGGAGCTGGCCGAGAAGAAGGACGAGAAGGTCGAGCAGAGCGCAAGCTGACCCGCACACGCAACGGCAGGAGCCGCCAGACCAGCAGGGCCCGACCGGAGACCGGTCGGGCCCTGCTGTCGTGACGAACAGCGTGACGTGGGTGCCGCATGGTGGAGGTGGCGGGAATTGAACCCGCGTCCGATGACGAATGACCAGGACTTCTCCGGGCGCAGTGCGCTATGGATTTTCTCGGCCTCGGAGCTCGCGCGCACACGTTCTCCGACAGGCCCAGCCGAGTAGATGTCCCCCGCGGCCCCTCGGCATGACCGCGCGGTGAGTTCCCTAGCTGACGCCAGGCACTGAGTCGGGAACTACCTCAGGCTGACGGACCTATGCGCTCGCTCAGGCGGCGAGGGCGAGGTCGGTGCTCTTGGAGTTGGCACCTATTGGTTTGCACGGAGCGTTAACGAGATAACCGCACATCCTCGGCCCGCTTCTCCTGGTGAGACGACCACCGTCGAAACCGATCACCCCCCTGAGGGGGCACCAACGTCACGCTGTTCAGTTGTCAAGAACCTCCAGTATGGCGGTCAACGCCCACCCCACCAACTTCGATTCCCGGTGCGGGAGGCAGGATGCTCGTATGCCACCAGCAAGCCGTGTCACGCCCGCTCCCGGTCAGGAGTCGGTCTGGGACTACCCCCGACCGCCACGCGTCGAGGCCAGCGGGGAGGAGGTCGTCGTCGTCCTCGGCGACGAGGTCGTCTCCCGTACGCGGTCGGCGCTGCGGGTGCTGGAGACCAGCCATCCGCCGGCCTTCTACCTGCCGTACGCCTCGTTCCTCGACGGTTCGCTGGTTCCGGTCGGGGGGACGACCTTCTGCGAGTTCAAGGGGTCGGCGTCGTACTTCGACGTGGTGGCGGGTGGCCGGCGCGCCGCCCGCGCCGGCTGGACCTACCGACAGCCCTCCCCCGGCTTCGAGGCGCTCGTCGACCACGTGGCGCTGATGCCCGGTGCCATGGACGAGTGCACGGTGGGCGGTGAGGTCGTCGTGCCGCAGGCGGGCGGCTTCTATGGCGGCTGGATCACGTCCCGTGTCGTCGGCCCGTTCAAGGGCGGCCCCGGAACGACGGGCTGGTAGGCGAGATGAGCGCAGACGGAACGATGGCCGAGTGGCGGCTGGTTCGGCGGCCGGTCGGCGAGCCCGCGGCCGACGACGTCGAGCTGGTCGAGATGTCGCTGCCGCCCCTCGACGAGGGCGAAGCCCTGATCCGCAACACCTTCCTGTCGGTGGACCCCTACATGCGGGGGCGGATGAACGACGCCCCGTCGTACGTGCCGCCGTTCCCGCTGGGTGGGCCGATGGACGGCGGGGCGGTCGGTGTCGTCGAGTCGGTCCGCGGCGAGATGACCGACCGGGCGGGGCGACCCGTCCGACGCGGCGACACGGTGCTGCACGACGCCGGTTGGCGGACGCATGCGCTGCTGACGGGACGAGCCGTCCGCGTAGTCGACGCCAAGGCGGCGCCCGCGCAGTCGTACCTGGGGATCCTCGGCATGCCGGGTCTTACCGCCTACGCGGGGCTGCTCCGTGTCGGCGAGTTCCGTTCTGGAGACAGGGTTTTCGTGTCGGCGGCGGCCGGCGCCGTGGGTTCGATCGTGGGCCAGCTCGCTCGGCTGAAGGGCGCGTCGCTGGTCGTTGGGAGCGCCGGTGGCCCGGATAAGGTGCGCTGGTTGCTCGATGACGCTGGGTTCGACCGGGCGATCGACTACAAGGCCGGTCCGCTGCACAAAGCGCTCAAGGTGGCGGCTCCCGAGGGCATCGACGTCTACTTCGACAACGTCGGCGGCGATCACCTGGAGGCGGCGATCTCGAGTCTGCGCCAGGGGGGCCGGGTGGCGATGTGCGGCGCGGTGGCGCAGTACAACGACACCGAGGCGCCCGCCGCGCCGCGCAACCTGTCGCTCGCCATCGGGAAACGGCTCACGCTGCGAGGGTTCATCGTGGTCGACCATCGCGACCTGCGACCGCAGTTCGAGGAGGAGGTCGGCGCCCTGGTTCGCGACGGTCGGATCGTGTGGCGGGAGACGGTGATCGAGGGGATCGAGCGCACCTTCGACGCGTTCCTGGCGGTGCTGACCGGCGGCAACACCGGAAAGATGCTCGTCCGCCTCTAGCCGGCAGATCGGGCGGAGTCAGGCGTGGTCGGCGACCGGCTCGAACGCCGTCCGGGCGCGGGCGGCATACCGACCGGCCACGACGCTGACGACCACGACGCCGAACGCGAGCACCGCGGCGCCGGCGCTGAGCCAGCCGTACCCGAGCGTGCCGACGACGATCCCGGCCACCGCGCCGCCGGCGGCCGCGGTGAACCCGGTCGTCATGTCGACGGTCCCCTGGACCCGCGGTCGATGACGGGTGGGCGTCGCCGCGACGAGCAGCGTGGACGACCCGACGGTGCCGAACGACCAGCCCAGACCCAGGAGGAACAACCCGAGCCCCAGGCCGGGGCTGGCGCCCGGCGCGGACAACCCGGACAGGACCAGGGCGGCGAGCAGGATCACCCCACCGATACCCACCACGAGCGGGCTGCCCACCCGGTCGGCGAGCATCCCGACCAGCGGCGAGAACGCGAACATCCCGAGAATGTGCCCGCTGATGACCAGGCCGATCACCTCGAGGCTCGCGCCGCCGTGGTCCATGTGGATCGGGGTCATCACCATCACCGACACCATGACAGCGTGGCTGAGGGCCATCCCGACCGCCGCGGCGAGGACGAGCGGCGTGTGGAGGATGACGGCCCACGGCCGGTCGTCGGCGCCCGGGTCCGTCTCGTCGGGCTCCTCCTGCGCCCTCACCGAGCGGGCCAGCAGCAGCGGGTCGGGCCGCAGCAGGGTGCCCATCACGGCGGCGGCGGCCAGGAGCGCCACGATGGTGAACACGAAGGGGCCGGTCTTCTCCGGGATGTGCAGCCATCCGGCGACCACGGCGCCGGGTCCGCTGAGGTTGGGTCCGAGAACGGAACCGATCGTCGTCGCCCACACGACGGTGCTGAGGTCGCGCCCGCGGCGGGCCGGGAGCGCGAGGTCCGTGGCCGCGTACCGGCTCTGCAGGTTCGTGGCGGTCACGGCGCCGAGGAGCACCATCCCGACGAGCAGCAGCGGGAAAAACCGGATCACGCCCGAGACGAGGCACAGCGCGCCGCCCAGGGCGCCGGTGAGGTAGCCGATGGTCAGGCCCGGGCGGCGACCGTGGCGGGACATGAACGCCGCCAGGATCGCCGCGACGACCGCTGCGCCGAGGGTCTGGGCCGTCTGTGACAGCCCGGAGAGGCCGTCCGAGCCGGTGATGTCCTTCGCCAGCAGCGCGCCGACGGCGATCGCCGCGCTGAGGCCGATGCCGCCCACGGCCTGGGTGGTGACGAGGGTTCGCACGGTATGCCGCTGGGCGGCGGCGACGTCGGTGGTCGTGATCATCGTCCCCGAGTCTAGGGACGAGGGGCGACGCCGATCAGCCCGTGTTGCGCAGCCCGGCGGCGATCCCGTTGATGGTCAACAGCAGGGCGCGCTGGAGGTCGCTGTCCGGTTCCTCCCCGTCGGGGACCTCGCGGACCCGGGCCAGCAGGCTGGACTGCAGCGCGTGCAGCGGGGCGAGGTAGGAGTCACGCAGCTCCAGCGTGCGCCGCAGGACCGGAGCGGTCTCGAGCAGGCTCGACTGCCCGGTCACCGCGAGGATCTCGTCGACGGTGCGCAGGTGCTCCTCGCGGATCCGGTCGAAGAGGCCCGCCGAGTCGTCCGCGACCAGGGTGCGCACGTAGCGGGCGGCGATGTCGAGGTCCGTCTTGGCCAGCGTCATCTGGACGTTGGAGAGGAACGTCCGGAAGAACGGCCAGGTCCGGTACATCTCGGCCAGCGCCTCTCCCCGCCCGTCCTCGCGGGCGGCGGCCAGACCGCTGCCGACGCCGTACCAGCCGGGCAGGATGAACCGCGACTGGGTCCAGCCGAAGACCCACGGGATCGCGCGCAGGTCGTCCAGGCCGCCGGCGCCGCCGGGGCGCTTGGCCGGTCGCGAGCCGATGTTGAGCTTGCCCAGCTCGTCGACCGGGGTCGCGGCGACGAAGAACGGCACCAGGGCCGGATCGCGGACGAGCGCGCGGTATGCGGTCTGTCCGGCCTCGGCGACGACGTCCATCGCCTCGTCCCAGTCCGAGAGGACCTCGCGTTCGAGCAGCGGTGTCCGGTGCAGGATCGAGGCCTCGACGACCGCGGCCAGCGCGCTCTCGAGGTTGAGCAGGCCGAGCTTGGGCAGGGTGTACTTGTCGGACAGCACCTCGCCCTGCTCGGTGATCTTGATCGGGCCGTCGAGGCTGCCGTCGGGCTGCGACAGGATCGCCTCCGCGGTCGGGCCGCCGCCCCGGCCCACCGAACCTCCCCGGCCGTGGAACAGCCGTAGGACGACACCGTGCTCGCGGGCCACGTCGCGCAGGGCGCGCTGGGCCAGGTGGATCTGCCACTGGGACGCGGCGATGCCCGCGTCCTTGGACGAGTCGGAGTAGCCGAGCATGATCTCCTGCACGTCGCCGCGCGCCGCGACGACCCGGCGGTAGGACGGGTCGCTCAGCAGGGCGGCGAGCAGCGGACCGGCCGCCTCGAGCTCGGCGACGGTCTCGAACAGCGGGGCGAACCCGATCCTCGCCACGGCCGGGGCGTCGTGACCGCCGGGGTCGACGAGCCCGGCCTCACGGGCCAGGACCACGACGGCGAAGAGGTCGTCGACGTCGTGCGTCATCGAGACGATGTAGGTCTCCACGGCGTCGCGGCCGTAGGTGTCCAGGGCCACCCGGATCGCGTCGAACACGTCGAGGAGCGCGGTTGCCTCGGTGGGCAGGTCGTCGCGGACCGCCCCGACCAGCGGACGCCGGCTGGCCATCTCGTGGGAGAGGTAGGCCGTGCGCGCTGCCCGGTCGAGGTCGGCGTAGGGGCGGCCCAGCTCGCCGACGCGGTCGACGAGGACCGCGAGGGCGGCGTGGTGACGCTCGCTGTGCTCACGGACGTCGAGGGTGGCCAGACCCAGACCGATCGCCCTCGTCGTACGGATCAGCCGCAGGATCGCGCCGTCGGCGCTGAGCCGGTCGCCGTTGGCCAGCATCGAGTCGCGGATCAACGTCAGGTCGACCAGCAGCTCGTCGAGGTGGCGGTAGTCGCGGCCCGGCTCGTGCGGTCGTCCCGAGGTCAACCGGTCGCGGGTGCGCTGGAGCCGTACGCGGACGAACGACAGCTTGAGCCGGTAGGGCTCCTCCGCGTTGAGCCGGCGCACGGCGGCGAAGGTGATGGGGAGGGCCTCGGCGTCGGCGTCGAGGCTGGCCAGCAGCTCGTCGGTGACGGTGACCACGCGAGTGGAGGCGGACGCCTCGGTGAGGAGGTCCTCGACCTGGTCGATGAGGACGCGGAGGCCGGCGAGATGCTGCAGGCTGAGCACGTCGAGGGTAACTGCGGGCGTGACGTTCGGGTTGCCGTCGCGATCCCCCCCGGCCCACGTACCGAACCGCAGCGGCCGCGCGTCGAGCGGGAGGGTGACGTCGATGGTCGCCAGCTGGCGGTCGAGCTCCTCGAGCAGGTCCGGGACGACGGAGGTGGCCAGCGAGCGCAGGTAGTAGGTCGCGGTCCGGGCCTCGTCCGTCGGCTGGGGGCGCACGATCCGCAGCTCGTCGGTCTGCCACAGCAGGTCGACCAGCTCGGCCAGCCGTCGGTCGCGCTGCGCCCGATCCAGGCTCGGGCGACGCGGGTCCTCCGAGGCGTCCACGACGTCGGCGATCTTGCGCAGCAGGGTGAGCACGGTGCGGCGGGTGGCCTCGGTGGGGTGGGCCGTGAAGACCGGCCGGTACTCGACCCGGGCCAGGACCGACTCCACGAGCTCACGGTCGACCGAACCGTCCTCCAGGGCCTCGCCGATCCGGCGGACGGTGCCCTCGAGGGGACCCTCCTCCCCCGTGGTCAGCTCCTGGTAGCGGTGCAGCTGCTCGGTGACGTTGACCAGCTGGAAGTAGGCGGTGAAGGCGCGGGCCAGCACGACCGCCGTGGCGTCGTCGACGCCAGCCAGGAGGCGGTGCAGCGCCTCGTCCCCGGGTTCGCGGGCCTTGGCCCGCACCTCCTCGACCAGGGCGAGGAGGTCGGCGCCCTCGTGCCGGGTCAGCGCCTCACCGAGGAGCTGGCCCAGCTGCCGGACCGAAGCGCGCAGCGCGGTGTGCTGCGAGTCCGACGCCACCCCCCCGCCGAACCGGGACACGTCGAGCGATCGGCGGTCGGCGTCGCCGTGGTGCTGCGTCGCCACACCGGGCTCGGTGGTCTCGCGGGCGGTCATGTCCGTCAGTCTGACCCGCCCGTGTTACGGGCGTGTGGCGTGGTCGCGTGGTGGACGCGTCGCTGTCACGGACGCGGTTGCCACCGACCGGGCTCCGATGTCGGCTCGGTCCGGACGTCCGTACCGCGAGGGACCGCTGAACATCTGAGTCGGGTCACAGTGCTCGGTGGCCGGTCAGTGGGTCCGCACGAGGGTCTCCACGTAGTCCTGGAGAGTCGTGCGGCCGCGGGTCGGCGACTCGGGCAGCTCGATCTCGTTGCTGGTGGCGAGAGCGACCATGCCGGCGTACGACTCCGCCGCCTCGGCCGAGAACCCCATCTCCCGAAAGGCCGGGACCCAGCCCTCCCGCGGCGTGACGGTGACGTCGACGGGGTGACCGAGGGCCGCCGCGAACGCCTGCGCGACGTCGACCGGCGTGTAGCGGTCGGGCCCTTCGACGAAGTGGAGGCTGGTCGCCGGTCGCGGTCGGGTCAGCAGGTCGGCCACCGCGACGCCCACGTCGACGGGGGCGACCATCGGGATCGATCCGCGCTCGTCGAGCATCGTCGGGAGCACACGGTCGTCGCGGGCGGCGCGAGCAGCCCGTCCCAGTTGCTCAACTGGTAGGCGACGCGGACGACCGCGACCGGGATGTCCAGGTCCGCGATGGCCCGCTCGAAGGGCTAGAGCGTGCCGAGGTCGCCGATCCGCTCCCCCGGCTGAGCGCCATAGGTGGACAGGGCGACGACGCGCTCGAGGTCGGCGCCGCGGATCGCGGCGGCGATAGCGTCACCGGTGCGGTTCTCCTCGGCGTCGGTGTCACCGCCGTTGGGTCGGCGGGCGGGTTCAGCGCGAACACGCGGCCGCCGTCCGGAAGCGCGGCCCTCAGCGCCTCGGCATCGTGCACGTCGAGGACGACCGCCGTCGCCCCGTCGGCCTCCCACCGGCTGGCCTTGTCGGCGCTGCGGGTGACGACGGTGACGGGTTCGCCCGGCGCGAGCAGGGACCGGGCCACGGCCGATCCGAGGTGACCCGTGGCACCGAGGACGACGTGCATTCCGGCACCCTGGCACCAGTGGCCGACACCGCCCTACTCCCCTCCGGACGCCGGTTGTCGTCGATTCGGGTCGCCCACGTCGTTGTCGGCCACGTCGTCAGAAGGGGCACCCCCGGCGTGTCCGGTCGCGGAGCTACCAGGAACCGGAGCTACCAGGAGCCGGAGCTCGACCCGCCCATGCCGCCGCCACCGCTGAAACCGCCCCCACTGAACGCGGAACCGCCCGACGACCCGGAGCTGGCCGTCGCGGCGAACGTCCCGCCCGCGGACGACGCGAAGCTACCGGCGCCGTCCGCGATGCTGGTGAAGTCGGGGAACATCGCGCCGCTGTAGAGGTACCAGGTCGGCATGATCAGCGGGCTGCCCGTCGCCGCCGCGGCTTCGGCGACCTTCTGGAACGTCCCCGCCCACCGGTCGGCGACACCGAACACGATCGCGTACGGGAGGTACCGGCTGAAGATCGCCGACGCCTCCTCGAACCGGATCTGACCCGCCTCGGCGGTCTCGAGGTACTTGCGGAAGCCGAGGGACTGCGCATACACCGCCGAACCAGCAGCGGTCTTGGCGGCCATCCGCTTGCCGAGGATCCGGAAGATGAGGCCGGCGACGATCAGCCCGATGCCGAGCACGACCCCGGACGGGATGCCGATCCCGACCCCGCCGGTCTGGTCGATGGCGCGGGTGATGACACCGAGGTAGAAGCAGCTGACGACGCCGGCGCCGATGAGCAGGAACCCGAGGGCCTGCCAGCCGGCCCGCTGCGTCTGCGGCGACCGGCGGAACCAGCCGCGCTCGACGACCTCGGTGTACATCTGGCGGATCGCGAGGTTGAGGGTCGTGTGGAACTTGTACTTCAGCTCGGACAGCTTGATGTCGGAGCCCGTGGCGAAGATGCCGTCCAGAACCGTGGCCTCGTAGGGGCGCAGGGTCTGGCCCGCCGGCGGCGGCAGCTGCACGAGGCGCCAGTCGGTGCGGGAGAAGACCGTCCCGTCCTGGATCTCCTCGATCCGCATGAACCCGCGCACGGCGAGGTCCATGACGGTGGCCGAGACGTCGATGGTGTCGGCCGACTCGTCGATGACCGTGCCCACCATCCCTGGCTGGACGCCCGGCGGTGGGTTGAACTGGACGGCGATCTCGGGCTTGCGGCCACGTCGGGTCGGCTGCGGCGACGGAGGGACGGTCCCGGGAGCCACCGCGTCGGTAGCGCCGGACCCGGCGCCAGCCGGGGACAGGCCAGGAGTGACACCGGCGTACCACTCGTCCCGGCCGCGCGTCGCGACGAGCACGCCCATCACTCCCGCGGCGAGCAGCGGCGCACCGATCCCGCCGGCCAGCGCCAAGGAGCTCAGCACCTTGGCCTGACCCTCGTCGTACGCCGACCCGTAGACCCGGATGTCGGGCTTGAGCTCACCGAACCCGGCGCGGGGCAACGACGTCGCGATGGTCAGGTCCTCGTTGCCCAGCAGGTTGGCCACGGTGAACACAGCGGTGGGTCCGGCCTCGGCGCTGTCGCACGGCTTACCGGGATCGGAGCCGCGGACGCAGTTGACCGTGGTCACCCCGCCCGGTCCGGTCACGGTGACCTTCACGTGGTCCTTCGGGATCGCGTCGCCGAGGAAGACGTTGTAGAAGAACTCCGCGTGGTCCGGGAACGGGTTCATGACGTTGGCCAGGTGGTATGTCAGGACGTAGGTCTCGGAGCCGCTGACCGTGACGTCGGGGTCGCCGATCCGGATCTGGGTCTGGCCGCCGGACTGGTCGGTGAGCTGGGCCTTGGTCGGTGCGCCCGTCGGGCTCGTCACGCTCTCGAGGTCGAGGGCGTAGTACCGGTACGTGTCCTCGTTGGACTTGTCGTTGGGGTCGTTGACCGCCTGGCGGGTCACGATGTTGCGGTAGATGCCGTGCTTGGCTCCGCTGCTCGTGCCGAAGACGTAGTCGATCGTCTCGGTGACCGTCGCCCCGCCCTCGGCATCGAGGACGTAGTCCGCGGTGAACGACGACATTCGGTCGAACGACCCGTTCGCCGCCGGGGCCGCGACCGCGGGCGGTGACGCATACGCCGTTGCCGGTAGGCCGACGAGTACCGCCGCCGCGAGGAGCAGGGCGAGAACGGCGGGTAGGCGACCCCTCACCGGTTCTCCCGGTGTCCTATCGCGCGGTCGGCCTCCCGCCGGTCCTGGCGCTCACGGAGGGACTGCCGCTTGTCGTACTCTCGCTTGCCGGTGGCGAGGGCGATCTCGACCTTGGCGCGGCCGTCCTTGAAGTACAGCTGCAGCGGCACCACCGTGCGTCCGCGCTCGCGGGTCTTGGTCGCGATCTTCTCGAGCTCCTCGCGGTGCAGGAGCAGCTTGCGACGTCGACGCGGCGCGTGGTTGGTCCAGGTGCCGTTGAGGTACTCCGGGATGTGCACGCCTTCGAGCCACAGCTCGTTGCCGGAGAAGTGCGCGAACCCGTCCACGAGCGAGGCGCGACCCATCCGCAGGGCCTTGACCTCGGTACCGGTCAGCGCGAGGCCCGCCTCGAAGACGTCCTCGATGTGGTAGTCGTGGCGCGCCTTGCGGTTGCTCGCGATCACCGATCGACCGCGTTCCTTGGCCACCGCTCCGCCCTCCCCGCTCGTTCCCGACTGCTCGTCGTCCGACGCGCGCGAGTCGACCCGTGCGCAAGGCCACGCTACCGGGCCGGCCGACGCGACTCCTGCGAGATTGACGTCGGCGGACGACGCGAGGTTCCCGAGAGCGCTGCTACAGCCACTTCATGGGGTCGACGAACTGCCCGTTCTCCAGTGTCTCGAAGTGCAGGTGACACCCAGTCGAGTAGCCCGTCGTGCCCGAGTAGGCGATGAGCTGACCCCGGGTGACCCGGCCGCTCTTGACAACGAACGAGGTCAGGTGGTTGTAGGTGGAGGCGAGGTCGACACCGCTCACGATGCCGTGGTCGATGACGATCCGGTTGCCGTCGCCGCCACCCCATCCGGCACTGATCACCGTGCCGTCCGCTGCCGCGAACACGGGGGTGCCGCACGGGACACCGAAGTCGGTGCCGGAGTGGAGCTTCCACACGTGCAGGATCGGGTGGTAGCGCATCCCGAACGGAGACGTGATCGGCCCGTTGGCCGCGTGGCTGAGGAACCCGGTGCCGCCGGTGACGGGGGCGTAGGTGCGTCCGGCCGCGCGGGCCGCGGCCGCCCGAGCCGCCTCGGCCGCCGCCGCGGCACGGGCCTGTGCCGCCAGCGTGGCCTGGAGCTGCGCCTGCTCCGCCTCGGCGTCGGCGAGCCGCTGGAGCTCGCCCGCCTTCTTCGACTCGACCTGAGCGGCGTATGCGGACTGCTGGGTCATGAGGTTGTCGAGGTTGGTCTTCGCCGTGGCCGCCGTGGTGCGGGCGGCCTGGGCCTTGGCCAGCGCGTCCTCGGCCTCGTGCTTGAGCTGGGTGACCTCGGCCTCGACCGCCTTGAGGTAGGACTCCTGCGCGGTGGCCTCCGCGCGGGCGTTCTGGAGCTCCTTGAGCGCGTTGTCGGTGAGCGAGGTGACCTGGTCGGCGAGGACGACGCGGGTCGCGAAGTCGTCGGCGCTGGTCGCCCCCAGCGCGACGGACATCTGCGAGCCGCCCCCGCCACCCTGGAAGAGGTCGGCGGCGAAGTTGTCCAGGACCGACTGGGTCTGGTCGAGCTTGGCCTTGTTGGCGGTCTGCGTCTCGACCGCGCGCTGCTCGTTGGCCTGCGCTACCGCCAGCTGTGCGGCGATCTCGTCGTTGTGCTGGTTCGCCGCGTGCTCGGCGTCCTCGGCCTGGGTGAGCGCGGCCTGCGCGGCCGGCAGCTGCGACTGGGTCGCCTGGAGGGCGTTGTAGGCGGTGGCGAGGTCGGCTGAGGTCTCGTCGAGCGCGCCCTGGATGTCCTGGATCTGCTGGTCGACGGCCCGCTTCTGGTCCCCCGTGTCGGCCGCCGAGGACAGCGCCCCGGTGACCCCGAAGGCCAGGGCACAGGCGGCGGCCACCGCGGACGACACCGCGCGACGGCGGAACGTCGTGGGGTGACTGGCGGGGTGTCTAGACACGGAGGTACCTCCGCAGGGTGAACCCCGAGGTCAGGATGGCCAGGCCGACGACTCCACCGATGACCCACGGCGCGATGGCGACGACGTCAGGCACCCCGATGAAGGCGGTGTCGATGAGCGCGGTGCTGAGGTAGCCCGACACCCCGTAGCGGACCGTCGCGTACAGGAGGGCCATCGCCAGCCCGGCACCGACGACCGCGGCGACGACCGTCTCCATGATGAAGGGCAGCTGGATGGTCGAGTTCGAGGCCCCGACGAGGCGCATGATCCCGGTCTCCCGGCGTCGGCTGAACGCGGTCTGCCGGATGGTCGTGGCCATCAGCAGCGTGGCGCACAGGACCATGAGCACCGCCAGGGCGATGGCCCCCCAGGACACGACGTTCATGAAGGTGAAGAACTTGTCGAGCAGCTGCTTCTGGTCCTGGACCTTGCCCACGCCCGGCGCGCCCTGGAACGAGCTGGCGATGACGTCGAACTTGCTCGCGTCGGTCAGCGAGACGCGGAACGAGTCAGCGAACGCGCGCTCGGTCGCCTGTTCCCCGAGGGGGCTGTTGCGGAACTGGTCCTTGAACCGCTGGTATGCCTCGCCCTGGGTCTCGTAGAAGACCTCCTTGACGGGCGGCTTCATCTGCTCGAGCTGGGCCTTGAGCGCGTCGCGCTGGGCCGGGGTGGTCGCGGCGCCGGCGCAGTTGGGGTACAGCGACTTGTCGACGCACAGGAAGATCGACACCTGGACGCGGTCGTACCAGTAGTCCTTCATGGTGTCGACCTGCCGCTGGGCCAGCAGGCCCATGCCGAGCAGGTACATCGAGATCATCGTCACGAGGACGACCGAGACGACCATCGAGACGTTGCGGCGCAGACCGTTGCCGATCTCGCCGAGCAGGAAGCCGAGGCGCATCAGCTCACCGGCCTCGGCGGAGCTTCAGCCGGGAGGTCCGGGGCTCTGTCGCGGCGGCGCCCACAACGACCAGTTCGTCGGAGTCGGGGCCGTCGGATGGGGCGCCGTCGGGGCCGTCGGCGTGGGCGACCTCCGCCTCGCGGCCGGCGGCCTCCGCCACGGCCACCGCGTCGAGCGCGTCGAGTGACGGGCGCGTGTCCCAGCCGGGCATGACGATCTCGCCCGAGTTGTACTCGCCGCCGGCATCGTCGCGGACGACGCGGCCCTCCTTCAGCTCGATGACGCGCTTCCGGTAGGCGTTGACGATGTGCAGGTCGTGGGTCGCCATGACGATGGTCGTGCCCGAGCGGTTGATCCGGTCGAGCAGTCCGACGATCTCCAGGCTGATGCCCGGGTCGAGGTTCCCGGTGGGCTCGTCGGCGAGGAGGATGGCCGGCTTGTTGACGATGGCGCGGGCGATGGCCACCCGCTGCTGCTCGCCACCGGACAGCTCGTGCGGGAGCCGTTTCTCCTTGCCCTCGAGCCCGACGGTGCGCAGGGTCTCGGGGACCGTCTGGCGGATCACCGAGCGGGACTTGCCGATGACCTGGAGCGCGAAGGCGACGTTCTGGAAGACGTTCTTGTTGGGCAGCAGTCGGAAGTCCTGGAACACCGTGCCGATCTCGCGGCGCAGCTGCGGCACCTTGCGGTCGGGCAGCCGGGACAGCTCGCGGCCGGCGACGAAGACCGACCCCGACGTGGCGTTCTCCTCCTTGAGCGCGAGGCGCAGGAGGGTGGACTTGCCGGAGCCGGACTGGCCGACGATGAAGACGAACTCGCCACGTTCGACCTCGAGCGACACGCCGTCGACGGCGGGCCGCGTGGTCCGCGGGTACTTCTTCGTCACGGTGTCGAACAGGATCATGTGAGCGTGGGCCTTCGGCTCTCGGTGGGGACCCTCGTCGGGCGCCCTCGGGGGCTGTCGCGCATGGGAGCGTCCTTGGGAGCGTAAACCGGGCACCCGTGAAACGGGTGTTACTGATGTGACTCGGGCGTGGCGACCTGGTCCCCCCTGCCTGCCCGGCACTGGCGTGGACCGGGCACCAACACGGTAAGGCGGCTCAGCGGCCAGGGGAAGGCGTTGGCACGGATGTCACCCGGATGTCACCCGTTCGGGTCAGATCCCGACGATCCGGGCGCGGCGCGAGACGTCAGCGCGAGACGTCAGCGCGAGCTCGGCTCGCGGTCGTCGACCCCGTCGAGCATCTCTGCCGCCGGCGGCTGGCGACGCAGCGCGCCCCCGCCCGCGGTGGCGCCCTGGAGGAACGCCCACCAGCTCATGAGGGTGCTCCAGCGCCCGAGGGTGGCCACGCGGATCGGGTCCTTCTCACGGTCGAGGTCGCGGTCGTGGCCCATGGCGATCCAGGTCAGCGCCAGCGCGGCGGTGACGCCGAGCGCGAGCGCGCCGTTGCGGAACGCGGAGTCGACGGTGCTGTAGACGACCAGGCCGGCGGTCACCCAGACCATGACGCGGCTCGGCCAGAACCGGGTGCCCTCGGTGACGCCGAGGAACAGGCCGGCCCAGATGAGGTACCAGGGGTGCACGACGGGACCGGTGACCACAATGATCGTCACGATCCACGCGAGCGCCCGGAGCGGCGCGACCGGTCCGAGTCGCCAGGCGATCCGCGCGCAGACCAGGATGCCGAGGACCTGGCCGATCCGCTGGACCACCATGACGGTGGTGTCGAGCGCGTTGGGCACCTGGAGCCAGATGAGGACGTGCTCGAGGCCCATACCGAAGACGGTCACCGGAGACAGGACCGACCGCACGGCACCCGGCACGCCCAGCGCCCCGAGCCACCCCAGACCGAGACCACAGGCGACGGTGATGGCGAGGAAGGCGGCCACGCAGGCGCCACCGCACCGGACGAGCTCGCGGAACACCGCGGGGATGGACGGCACCCGGCCGTGTCGGCGACGAGCCTCCAGGGCGACCACGACGAGGATGGCGGCGAGCCCTGGGGCCTTGATCGCACCGGCGAGGGCGATGGCGATCACCGCCAACCAGGTCCGCTTCTCGACCGCGAGGTAGATGCCGAGGACCATGAGACCGAGCATCAGCGCGTCGTTGTGCGCGCCGCCGACGAGGTGCATGACGACGAGGGGGTTGAGCACGACGAACCACGTCGTCATCCCGACGTCGTAGCCGAAGCGGCTCGCGATCTTGGGCAGCAGGAAGGCGATGAGTGCGACCCCGAGAAGGGCCGGCAGGCGCATGGCGACCGCCGCCGCGTACGGCTGGCTGGGCCCGGCGACGTCGACGATGAGGTGCTGGATCTGCAGCTGCAGCGGCCCGTAGGGCGCCGGCGTGTAGAGCCACATCGGGTCGACGTTCTGGGAGTACTGCTCCGCGATCGCGGCCGGCCCGTACCGGTAGGGGTCGATCCCGACGTGGACGAGGCGGCCCTGCCCGGCGTAGCTGTAGGCGTCGCGGCTGAACAGCGGCGGCGCGAGCAGCAGCGGCAGCGTCCACAGCCAGAGGATGTGCCGGGTGGGGTTGGCCCGCCCAGCCCGTGGGCGCAGGCGCAGCCACGAGTCGAGCATGAGCAGCACGCCGGCCATGAGCACCGCCGTGGCGAGGATGCGGCCGGGGACGGTCTGCAACCAGCCCAGCACGGGGACGTCGGTGAACGGGTTGACGTCGGGCAGGAAGGCCGGCGTGAGGCTGCCGACGAGGATGAGCAGGCCGGCGAAGGTGCCGCGGCGGACGGCCGGGATGCGCC
Source organism: Lapillicoccus sp. (assembly GCF_036559105.1). Lineage (GTDB taxonomy): Bacteria > Actinomycetota > Actinomycetes > Actinomycetales > Dermatophilaceae > Lapillicoccus. The sequence goes on from NZ_DATBTV010000065.1 coordinate 49,422, forward strand.
AGGCGTCCGCCACCCCCGCAATCTCGCGGGCGACGGCGAGCGCGACGGGGCTGGCGGCGGGCCTCGTCAGCCCTTGGTCCACCGTCATCGCGATTCTCGCTCCGTTCGCCCGTACTTGGTTTCGTTGCCGTACCGTCTGGACCCGATGCCTCACCCCCCGACGACGTCGTACCGGGGGTACGACCCCATCGGCCGCCGACGGCCTCGTCGGTGACGGATAGACATGCGTAGCCTGCTCGTCGCGTCACCCGTCCCGCCGGCGCTGTTGCCGAGAGTAGGCGCTGACGGCGACACACTGCGGGAGGTGAACGCCAGCCGGACGCAGATCGAGATTACATCGAAACCTTGGCGTGCGCCCGCCCGCATCGATGCTGGAGTGGCTGGCGTGGCGCGTGGGGCCCATGGTGTGACGAGCGTGTAACGAGTCGGCCTCAGCGGGGTGTGAGGTGCGCCACGGGCATCGGGCGGCCCGCCTTGCCCTCGTAGGCACCGAAACTCGGGTTCTCCTGCAGCACCTGGGCGAACGCGTCGTCCCGCTCCTCGCCCTCGAGCACGCGCACGGCGACATCGTGATGTTGGTCACGCAGATCCACCCCGGCCGTGTCCGTCGCCCGCAGGTTGCGGAACCACTGTGGCTCATCCGGCAGCCCGCCGGCCGATCCGACGACCAGCCAGCCCCCGTCACGCTCGAAGTAGGCGACCGGGTTGCTGAACGGCGTCCCGCTCCGACGACCTGCCACGGTCAGGATCATCACCGGCGAGCCGCCGCGGGCCTTACCGCCGATCCGGCCGCCGCTCGTGCGATAGAGCCAGACGCTGACGCGGTTGCCCAAGCGGAAGAGGCGCCGCTGCATACCGGTCATGACGCGTTCTCTTTCTCACCGGTGCGGCGCCAGCGGATTCCTGCCTCGATGAAGTCGTCGATGTCGCCGTCGAAGACCCCGCTGGTGTTGCCGACCTCGTGCTCGGTGCGCAGGTCCTTGACCATCTGGTACGGGTGCAGGACGTAGGACCGCATCTGGTCGCCCCAGCTGGCCTTGATGTCGCCGGCCATCTCCTTCTTGGTCGCGTCCTCCTCGGCCTGCCGGACGAGCAGCAGCCGAGACTGGAGCACGCGCAGGGCGGCGGCGCGGTTCTGGATCTGAGACTTCTCGTTCTGCATCGAGACGACGATGCCCGTGGGGATGTGGGTCATCCGGACCGCGGAGTCGGTGGTGTTGACCGACTGACCTCCCGGACCGCTCGAGCGGAAGACGTCGACCTTGATCTCGTTCTCGGGGATCTCGATCGAGTCGGTGCTCTCGATGAGCGGGATCACCTCGACGGCGGCGAAGCTGGTCTGGCGCCGCCCCTGGTTGTCGAACGGGCTGATCCGGACCAACCGGTGCGTCCCCGCCTCGACGGTGAGGTGCCCGAACGCATACGGGGCCTTGACCTCGAAGGTCGCGGACTTGAGTCCCGCCTCCTCGGCGTAGCTCGTGTCGAGGACGCTCGTCGGGTACTGGTGGCGCTCGGCCCAGCGCAGGTACATCCGCATGAGCATCTCGGCGAAGTCGGCGGCGTCGACGCCACCGGCTCCGGAGCGGATCGTGACGACCGCCTCGCGCTCGTCGTACTCGCCGGACAGGAGGGTTCGGACCTCGAGCTCGCCCACGTCCTTCTTGAGAGCGGCGAGGTCGCGCTCGGCCTCGGCCATCGTCTCGGGGTCGCCGCCGTCCTCGGTGCCCATCTCGACGAGGGTCTCGAGATCCTCGACCCGCTGGTCCATCCCCACGACCCGCTCGAGCTCGGTGTTGGCCCGCGACAGCGACGAGGTGACCTGCTGCGCCTTCTCCTGGTCGTCCCAGAGATCCGGGACCGAGGCCTGCTTCTCGAGGTCGGTGATCTGGCTGCGGAGGGCGTCGAGGTTCGTCACCTCGCGCACGGAGTCCATCGTCGCGCGCAGGGTCTTGATCTCCTCATGGAAGTCGACAGCCACGAGGGTCGAGCCTAAGGCACCCCGCGAGGCTCTCCGCTTCGCTCGGACACCTCGCGGGGACCCGCCAGTTCGTCGTCGATCCTGTGGACGACCCCCGCCGGGCTGGCTGGCTGCGCGGCTATCGCTGGGGCGGCCCGACCGGTCGCGGAAGATCGGTGCCCTCTTGGGGGGTGTGGACTTCCGCGCCGGATGAGTCGCCGGATGAGCTTCGCAGCGTTGCCCGGGCCAGGATCGGCCGGAACGCCAGGGAGTGGCCGACCGGCGCGAGGCGGGCGGCCAGGTCGGGGATCCGGGCGCTGGCCCCGATGAGGAGTCGAGCCCTGCGGCGTTCGATGGCCCGCAGGATGAGCTCGGCGGCGCGCTCGGGCGGGATCCGAAGCATCCGGTCGAACGTCTCCCGCCCCGCTGCCACGTCCTCCTCGCGGACCCCGGACGCCGCCCGAGCGTTGCGGGCGATCGCGGTGCGGATACCGCCGGGGTGCACCGTCGTGACCCCGATCCCCTGCGGTCGCAGCTCGGACCGGAGCGCCTCGCTGAACCCGCGCAGCCCGAACTTGCTCGTGCTGTATGCCGTCTGTCCCGGCGGAGCGATGATCCCGAAGATGCTGGACACGTTGACGACGTGCGCGTTGCGGGCCGCCACCAGCGCGGGCAGCAGGTGGTGGGTCAGCCGGATCGGGGCGCGGAGGTTGATGTCCACCACCCACTCGAACTCCTCGAGCGCCGTCTGCTGGAACATCCCCGCCAGCGCCACGCCCGCGTTGTTGACCAGGAGGTGCACCTGGGGGTGGGTCGCCCGAACGCCCTCGGCCACGACCGCGAGCCGTTCCGCGTCGGCCAGGTCGACGACGATCGTCCCCACCTCGACGTCGGCATTGAGGAAGCGCACCTCGGAGGCCACCGCCCGCAGCCGTTCGGCGTCGCGGTCGAGGAGCACGAGGTTCGTGCCCCGTCGAGCCAGCGCGTGGGCCACCTGTTCGCCGATACCGGACGCGGCCCCCGTGACGACGGCCGTCCGCCCACGGAAGACGAACCGCGGGAGCCCGCTCACGACGTCCGCCCGACGGTCTGGGGGGAGCGCCGGTCCGTGGCGCGGCGTCGACGCGCCACGAAGGTCATGTCCTGCTCGATCCGCGCGCGCCGCACGGCTCGGCGGTCCACGAACCAGTTCTGCCGGATCGTCCACGGCTCTCGGTCGCCCTGCTTCGGGAACCGGTCCTGCCCCCGCACTACGTACCCCGAGGTGAGGTCGAGGAGCGGACGCGGGCGCATACCCCCCGGCGCGACGGGCATGGCGGACTCCGCGTCGTGCTCGTCGAGGTAGGCGAGCACCCGACAGACGAAGGCGTGGGTCACCTCGGCCCGCAGGGTCCACGACGCGTTGACGTACCCGATGCAGAGGGCGAGGTTCGGCACACCGCTCAGCATGGTGCCGCGGTAGGCGAACGTCTTCCCGAGATCCACGGGGCGGCCGTCCACGACGAGGTTCAGGCCTCCGAGCGCCTGCAGCGACAGCCCGGTCGCGGTCACGACGACGTCCGCCTCGACCACGCGGCCGGAGCCGAGCGCGAGCCCCTCGGGCACGAACCGCTCGATGCGGTCCGTGACGATCTCGGCCCGCCCGTCCGCGATCGTGCGGAGGAAGTCGTTGCCCGGGGCGATGCACAGGCGCTGCTCCCACGGGCCGTAGTGCGGCGTGAAGTGCTCGGCGATGGTCGCCTCACCGACAACCGCCCGCATACCGCGGCGCAGGTATGCGGCGGCGACCCGCGGAGCCCGGCGGGAGATCTCGTACAGCCCGATGCTCAACGCGGCGTTCTGCGTCCGCAGGACCGACGCGACCATCCGGTCGGGCAGCCAGCGATGAAGCCGCGCCGCTCCCGGGTCGTGCTGGTCCACGCCGGCCACCCAGCTCGGAGACCGCTGGACCATCGTGACCGCCGCGCCGGCGTCGGCCAGGGCCGGGACGAGGGTGACCGCGGTCGCCCCGCTGCCGACGACCGCGACCCGTCGCCCCCGGACGTCGAGGCCGTCGGGCCAGAGCTGCGGGTGGACGACCCGTCCCCGGTAGCCCTCGATGCCGGCGAAGGGCGGCGTGTAGCCGCTCGCGTAGTCGTAGTAGCCGGTGCACCCGTAGAGGAACGAGCAGGTCCACGTCTCCGGGCGCCCGTCGGCGAGCACGTCGAGGGTCCAGCGCGCTTCGGCGGACGACCACTCCGCACGAGTCACCTTGCGCCCGAACCGGATCCGCGTGTCGATGCCGTATGCGTCCGCGGTCTCCCGCAGGTACTCGCGGATCTCCGCTCCCCCGGCGCGCGAGTCGGTGCCGCGCCAGGGGGCATACGGGAGGCTCAGCGTATGCATGTCCGAGTCGGACCGTACCCCGGGGAACCGGAAGAGGTCCCAGGTACCGCCGATCGCGGCCCGCGCCTCGAGGATCGCGAAAGATGTGCCGGGTCGCTCGTGCTGCAGGTGCCACGCCGCGCCGATCCCGCCCAGACCGGCCCCGATGACGAGGACGTCGACGTCCCGCTCGGACATCTGCGGGGGCTCAGAGGGACGACAGGATGGCCGGCGTCGCGCGGTCGACGATGTCGGCCTCCTCGGGATGCCGCTTGACGTAGGCCGCGACGAACGGGCAGACCGGCACGGCCCGTCGCCCGGCGGCGCGGACGTCGGCGAGCGCTCCCTTGACGAGAACTGCGCCGAGGCCCTGACCCTCGTAGTTCGGGTCGATCTCGGTGTGGACGAAGACCCGCCGCTGACCTCCGCCCTCGCCACCAGGCCGGTCGAGGTAGGCCGCGAACCCGGCCAGTCGGCCGGCCACGACGATCTCGTAGCGATGCTCGGCCGGGTTGTCCCGGACGGACGTCGCACCGGGCTGGGCGCCTCCGGCCGCCTTGGCCGAGGTTGCGTGCTGGTCGGTCACCGGAAGACCGTACTCGACCGCTCCGAGATCCCGCTGTAGAGCGGGGAGCCCGCTGGCGCTCGCGGAGCCGGGCAGCAGCGGGTCACTCGTCCGGGGTGACGGTCACCGTCCACTGGCCACTGTTGTTGTCGAGCCCGATGTCGTTGACGCCCAGGTAGAGCTTCCCGGCGCCGGGACACTGGTACGTCGCGGACGAGCCCACCACGGCGAACGGTGCGGTGCGGTCGACCGACGCGACCAGTGCCGCGTGGTTGGCGGCCCCCAGCCCCTCGAGGTTCGACGACCGGTACGCCGGGTTCGGGGATCCGTCGGGTCCGACGGGGACGGTCGCGGCGGCGAGCACGATACCCGTCGCGTTGAGCTCGACGGTGTGACCCGCCGCGCACGAGACACCGGAGTCGGTCCAGTCCTTGGCTCCGATGACGCTCACCTGGATCGAGACGACCGGAGGCGCGTCGGTCGGTGCGGTCCCGGTCAACGTCGCTGTCGTGGTGTCGAGGGTCGCGTCGGGCGATCGCTGTGAGAAAACCCAGGTCGCTCCACCGAGCGCGCCGAGCACGATCACTGCGGCGACCAGCCGGCCGATGGCCCACGTCGAACGAGGGTGGTTCGGTGCGGGTTTCGAGGTGCTTCGGGCGAGGTCGGGTGAAGCGGCCGCGGGGGGCCGGTCCGCCGGCACGGGAGGCGTGAGGTTCGTTCCGGCGTCCGGAGCCTGCTTCGGAGCGATCCGGAGAGCCGCCAGAACCTCCACGAAGTCGTCGACAGCAGAGTCGTTGACTGCCGAGGGCGCTGCCCCCCCACGCCAGGCGGGTGCCGGTCGCCCGTCACGCAGCACTCCCGCTGCCATCGGTCGCCTTTCGCCGCACGGTCGCCGAGCCGACGACCCGGTCGGAGGTGGTTCGGTGCCGCTGGGCTGTCGGCTTGCTTCGGCGCCCCGCCGTCTGGCGCCGCCGCTCCCGGGGATTGTCCGGCGCTGCCCCTATCGTCGGGACATGTTCGGGTCGCAGTCGCTGGACACCGCCATCGGGCTGGTGCTCCTGCTGTTCATCCTCGCGACCGCCACGTCGAGCATCCTGGAGCTGATCAACCGGCTCGCTCGGACGCGCGCCAAGAACCTCCAGGCGGCGCTCGGCTCGCTGCTCGGGGGCGCCGGCAACGGCGGCGCCGACGCCGAGACCGCGCTCGCGGCCCTCCAGCGAACCTCCGTGTATGCGGCGGCGACCGGCTCGTCCGACGGCAAGGCACCCGCATACCTCTCGGCGAAGTCGTTCGCGGACGCCGTGCTCGAGCTGGCCTCGGACGCCGGCTCGTCACCCGACACCGTCCTGCCCGGTCAGCTGCGAGACCGGCTCCAGGCGCTGCTCCAGGAGTCGAGCAACGACACCCTCGAGCTGCGGGCCGGGCTCGAGCGGTGGTTCGACGAGGCGATGGGGCGGCTGTCCGACTCCTACAAGCGGCAGGCCACGCTGTGGTTGGGGGCGCTCGGGTTCGTGCTGGCGGTGCTGGTCAACGCGGCGACGCCGGACGTCGCGGCCCGGCTGTGGACCGCGCCGGTGACCCGGGAGGCGGTGGTGTCGGCGGCCCAGAACGTCGGGGAGAGCGGCAACGCCCCGCTGCTGCGCGACGTCGCGGGGATCACCAACACGCTGACCGAGGTGTCGATACCCGTCGGCTGGATGGGGGTGGTGCCCGACGGGTTCGGTTGGTGGAGCGGGCACCTGCTCGGCTGGGCGCTGACGGCGGTGCTCGTGATGGTCGGCGCGCCGTTCTGGTTCGAGCTGCTCGAGCGGCTCATCACGTTCAAGTCCGGCGGATCCGGTGGACAGCCGGCCCGCGCCGACCAGGACCCCGCGGCTGCGACGCCTCGGGTGCTGGCGCGCGACCAGAACCCCGCCTACACCGCGTCGGCGCTCCGGGCGGTCGGGGCGGCTGGGGCGCCCGGTTCGACAGGTGCGCCCGGTGAGGTCGAGGTCTCGGTGCCCGAGAGCGAGCTGCTGACGAACATCAAGCGAGCGATCGCCCGCGGCGCGCCGGCCGCACCGTCGTCGGCGTCCGCGGCGTCGGCCTGACCCTCAGCCGGACGGGGTGACGGTCACCGTCCACTGGCCGTGGTTGTTGTCGACGCCGCTGTCATTGGGGCCGAGGAACAGCTCGCCCGCTGCCGTGCAGGTATAGGTAGCGGAGCCGCCGACGACGGTGAACGGCGCCTTCGTGTCCAGGCTCGCGACGAGGGCACTGTGGTTGGCGCCCGAGAGGCCCGGCAGGTTGAACTGGCGCAGTGAGGCGTTCGTCGACCCGTCAGGACCCACCCCGTCGGCCGGGTCATGGAACACCGTGCCGCTGGCCACCAGCTCGAAGCTCTTGCCGGGTTCGCAGGCGACTCCCGAGTCGGTCCACGCCTTCGCACCGGCGACGGTGACCTGCCGCGACACGGTCGGCGCGTCGTTCGTCGTCGTCGTCTGCGCGGTCGTGGTGGTCGGCGGCGGGGTTGCGTGGCCGTCGTCGTCGGTCGCACGGTGGGTGAACCACCACGCCAGGTAACCCAACAGGACGATGACCAGCAGGAGCGCGACGATGCGCCCGGCGTTCCGATTCGGAGATGGGGTCGCCCCGGTCGTCGCCGGCACGGTATCTGGCGGCGGCGTCAGGCTTGAGCCCACGAGCTGCCTCGGCGACGAGGCGACGGCCAAGGACAGCGTGGCCGCCGCGGGGCCGGCTGCCACGGCGGCGCTGTCGTCCGAGGGCGTGCGGAGCGCCGCAAGCACCTCGGTCGAGTCGGCGGCCGACCCGTCGGATGTACCGGACGCTGGGGGGTCGGGCTCGCTGGGCGTCACCGCTGAGACCGACGTCCCGGCAGCGAGTTCGGCTGGTTGGGCGGGGTTGTGCTCGGCAGCGATTCCGGGTCCTGTCGCGCCGTTCACCTCGCCGGCGGCGACGGCAAGGACGGCGGCGGCCCCCGAAGCCGCCGCTCCCGCGTCGCCCGCACCGGAAGAGAGGTCCTCCGACACCGGAACGATGTGGTCGAAGACCCGGCCCACGGGATCGCGGAGGAAGAGCACCGGCGTCGCCCACTCCGACGCATACGAGGCGAGCAGGGCCTTGCGGCCACTGCTGACCGACTGGTCGACGGCGAGGCCGTCGGCGAGCGCTCCGTAGAACTCGCCCGTGAAGGCGGCGGCGGCGTCCCCGCTGATCGGGAACTGCATGGAGACGAGCGCGACGCAGTCCTGCTGGACGAGGGCCTGAGCCATCGCGTGGACGGGTTCTGAGCTGTCCATCCGCGCGGACTGGCAGGCGTTGAGGACGATCAGGCGCAGCGGGTCGTGGTCGCGCAGGTAGGGGCCGAGGACGCCGGACGAGACCGGCGCGGGGCGTCCGTACCGGTCGCAGAAGACGAGGACTCCGTCCTGGGCCTGGCGGTCGTACTCGCCATGACCGATGAAGTGCAGGACGTGGACGTCGTGGCGGCGGATCCACGTCTGCAGGGCCTGCAGGGTGGGCTGTTCGAGCCGGTCGAGCTGCACCGTCCCCTGTGAGACCCTGTCGGCCAGAGTGGCGTTGAGACGGTTCCACTCCGCCTCGACGTCGAGCTCGGGCATGTCGGTCGGTGACGCGATGACGACGAGGATGCGCAGCGGTCCGTCGACGTCGAGGGTGCGCGGGGTGTCGGCGACCTCGAGGTAGCGGACAACGGGAGTGCGTTCCGACTGCGCGATGAAACTGTTCTGGCGACGGTCGTGGAGCAGCTCCCACGGCAGCACGGCGATGGCGGGCGCCTCGGTGAGCCGGAGCCGCAGCCTCAGACCACGGCGCGCGTCCCGCACCGTGTCGATGCTGCGCGCCCAGGCGAGGCGGATGTCGCTGCTGAACACGGCTTCGAACAGCCCGCTGCCGAGGTCGAGGGCGGCCTGCGACTGCGGGTCGGCGGCGACTCGCCGGGTTCCTGAGCGGCCCGGGTCCAGCTTGAGCATGAGGTTCTCGAGCTGGGTCGGTTCGAAGGGGATCTGGAAGGTCGCGCTCGGGCTCTCTCCCGTCGGCGCGCCGATGACGCGCGCGCGGTACCCACCGTCGCCCTCCGTCTCGATCAGGAGGTCGAAGTTGTCGTACTCCCAGGCGGCCATGAGCCACCTCCCCGCGTGGTTGCCTCGACTAAGAGTGCCGCAGGCGGCCGCTGGATACCGGTGTCATGGCGTCGAGATCCGCGAGCCGACCTGTGCGCTCCGGTCGATGCCTCCGGCGCGCTCGGCGACGTCCACCAAGGCCGTCAGGACCCGCCCCGGACGCTCCAGCTCTTCGACGATCCGGTCGAACTCCTCGGCCATCAGCACGATTCGCCGTTCTGCATCCATCACCTGCTGGGCGCGCTCGAGCGCGGCCTCGACCATGAACGCGCTGAGCGACTTGTGCTGGGTGCGAGCGGCTGCGCGAAGCAGGTCGTCGGCTTCAGGTTCGACCCGAAGGTTGATGCGCTCTGACCGGCGCGCCACGGCATCTTGACCATCCACCGGTGCCCCCTTCTCGACATTAGTACGTACGTTGTACTCACGTCGTCAACGGAGTTTCGCGTGGGTGAGCGTCGCTCGAACGTCGTGCATGAGGAGGCGCAGACTCAGGGGATCTGACTCGAGGCGGGTGAACCCGTGCCGAAGGTAGAAGCCGGCCGCCGTCTCGTGCAGGGCGTGCACGACCAGGATTCGCGCACCTAGGCGATCGGCCACCAGTGCCGACATCCGCAGTGCATCGAGAAGCAGGGAGCTCCCGAGCCCCGATCCTTGGGCCGATGTGTCCACCGCGAGGCGGGGTAACAGGATGGCCGGAATCAGGTGGTCCCCCGGGTGGGTTCGCGGCGGGGACACGGCCCGGTCTGCCTGGAACGAGCACAGGCTGTAGTAGCCGATGACCCGCGAGCCGTCCGTCACCACATACGTCCTTCAGCCGTCCTGGCGCGCAGCCTGCCCGGCGAACCACTGGAGCCATTCATCGAGCAACGACTCGCCAGACCGAAACTCCGACCAGTCGTGACGGGCGCGGTCCAGGGGGACGATCCGCGGTGGGGTCATTGCAGCGGTGCGCGAGCGCGGGACTCGACAGTGATGGTCACGGACCGGCCCAGCGTCGCCAGGACGCCACCGGTCATCGGCAGGTCGGCCGTCCCCTGGAGAACGACCACCGCGGTCCGGCCGTCGGTCGTTCCGGTCCCGCGCGCCACCTGCCAGGCGCTGATGCCGTACGGCATCGGGCGCGCGCCGAGGTTGTCCTCCACCGCCTGCTCGACGGTGCCGTTGCTGACGACCACCGAGTCACCGATCCCACCCGAGTAGGCGGCCACTTCGTCGAGGGCGTTCGCCGCCTCCAGTGCGGCGGAGTCGGAGGCATCGAGCAACCGGGCGCGGGCGATCTGCGCGGCGGTGACGTCCACCCCACCGATGACGAGGAGCAGGATCACGCCGAGCAGCCCGAGGATGAGGATCGACACCTGGCCGCGGTCGCGCCCGGCACCGCCCGCGCGACGCCGCATCGTCAAAGGGACACCACGCATACGGTCCTCACCGGCCCCGGAAGCGGTCGACCGTCGCGACATGGGTCGCGGAGACCGGCAGTACCGCGGGGATCGCGCCACTGAGGATGTCGGGGATGAGGGGCAGCCGGACGTCGACCATCGCGACCGCCTCGACCCGGCCCTGGGGTCGCAGGCAGGGCGAACCGTCGCACTGCAACCGGATCGTCCCCTCGGCGCCGAAGTCGTAGTCCTCGAACGAGATCCGTGCGGCTGCTTGCGCTCGCGCGTAGGCCGCCTCGTCGTCGGTCGCGGTCGTGAAGGCGCGACCGGCCTCCCGGGACGCGGTCGACACGGCGAAGGCCGCAGCCTGGACCCGGGCGAGCGTGACGACGAAGTAGACGACGGGAACCAGCACGAGCAGCCCGACAACGAGGAACTCGACGATCGCGCGGCCGCGGTCACGCCGTGCCACCCGAAGGCGGAGGCGGCGGATCACTGGCCCTCCTGGAACGCACGCCCCGTGACGGTGATGACGCCGCCGGCACCGACGAGACCGATCACCGGGACCGGAGCGGACACCTGGATCTCGACCACCTGCACACCGGCAGAGGTCAGCTGCCGAGTCGCGGTCACGCCTTGCGCATACGAGCCGCTGAGATCGCGGGCAATGAGATCACGGGTCCGCGCGGCGCCCTCGTCCAACGAGGCACCCGCGCGCGCGCCGAGGCGCGCACCCTCCGAGGCATCCGAGATCAGGGCGTTGCGGACGTAGAGAACCAGCGCCAGCTGGAAGATGCCCATGCCGAGGAGCACGACGAGACCCCCGACCATGGCGAATTCCGCGATGGCCGACCCGCGGTCGCGACGGACCCTCAGCGCGTCAGGACGACGCACCGGTGGTCACTTCCCGGTGACCTTGGCCAAGGCCTCCTGGAACATCGACGTCAGCGCGGGTCCGGCGAGCAGCCAGATCGCGGAGACGAGGCCCGCCGTCATGACCGTGATCAAGACCCAGCCCGGGACGTCGCCCCGGTCACGGCGATCGGTTCGCCGTGCGTATGCGGCGGTATATGCGACCGTCTGCGCCGTGGCGGCGAGGCGGGTCAGGCTTCTGGTCATGTGCTCTCCTCGGGTGCTGGAGCTCCGGTGTCAGACGGCGAGCCGCAGGAAGGCGACGCCGGGATAGATGGCGAACAGGACGGTGACCGGAAGCACGAGGAAGACGACCGGGATCATCATCCCGATCTCCTTGCGTCCTCCCTCCTCCATGACCGCGCGACGGCCGGACTCGCGGACGTCCTGCGCCTGGGCGCGCAGCACGTCGGCCAGAGGTGTGCCGCGCTCGACGGCGACGACGATCCCGTCGACGAACCGCGACAGGCTGGTCAGGCCGGTCCGGTCGGCCAGGCCCTGCAGGGCGGTGGGCAGGTTCGCTCCCGCGCGGGCCTCGGCGAGACAGGCACCGAGCTCGGACGACAGCTCGCCGTGCGAGAGACGGCAGACGCGGTCGAGAGCGCCGATCGCGCCCTCCCCGGCGCTGACGGCGAGGGCCAACAGCTCGGCGATCGTGGGGAACTCGGCCAGCATGCGCCGCTCCCGCTGGTTGGCCGCTCTGGTCAGCCACATGTCGCGTCCAACGACTCCCGCCCCGGCGAAGCAGACGACGAGCAGGACCACCGGCAGCGCCGACGCACCCCGGAACAGCATCGCGAGGACGCCGAGGACGACCCCGACCAGCGCGCCGACAGCGCCCCAGACGACCTGCTCGGCGCGGAAGCGTTCGACGTCCGGCGGCATTCCGGCGCGCAGTAGCCGGCGGCGCACGGACGCCGCGCCGCCGAGGAGCCTCTCGACCACCCGGCCCAGGTCGGCAATGAGGGGCCGCACGAGGCGAGCGACACCGACGACCGAGACGGGCTCGGTGCGGTTGAGCAGGCGGGACGGTCGTGGGTGGTCGCGCAGGTACGGCTCGAGCCGTTCCGTGAGGCCCGGCCGTCGTGACACCGGCAGCCCGACGACGACGAGGAGCAGTCCGACCCCCACGACGGCGCCGACGAGAGCGCCGAGCCAGCTCCAGCCCGAGGTGCCTGCCGAGAAGAGCCAGCTCATCGCAGCACCCGCTCTTCCTGCGGCAGTCGGCCGATCCGGACCATCAGCCGGTAGGCAACGAGGGTCACGGCCGCGCCGACGAGCAGCACGGCGACACCGGCGGGTGAGCTGTAGGCCCGCAGCGAGTCGCGCTGGAACGACATCATCGCGAGGACGACCCACGGCGCCGCACAGGCGAGGCGGGCTGCGTTGACCGTCCAGCCTTGGCGCGTCTCGAGCTCCGCACGCGTCCGCGCATCCTCGCGCAGGAAGGTCGACAGCGTGCGCAGCAGGCGGCCGAGGTCAGAGCCGCCCACCTCACGGGCGATCCGCAGCGACTCGACCAGCCGGTCGCCGACCGGGTCGGCCAACCTCTCCTTGAGCCGGTCGAGGCAGTCGTGGAAACGACCCGTCGTGCGGTAGTCCTCGCCGAAGGCTGCGAAGGCGGGTCGCAGCTCCTCGGGTCCGCGGATCGCGAGCTGGCTCAACGCTTCCGGCAGTGCCAACCCAGCTCGGACCGCCGAGGCGATGTTGTCGACAGCGTCCGGCCACAGGTCACGAAGGTGGGCGCGTCGCGAGCGCGCGCGCATCCGCACCAGGGCGAACGGCGCATACGCGGCCATCACTCCGAAGCACAGCGCGACAGGCACGACGCGGGCACTCGCCTGCACGAGGGCGAAGACCAGCAGCCCGGCGAGAGCTCCTGCGGTGAGGACGTTTCCGGGGCTGACGCTGGTGTAGCCGGCCTGGGTGATGTCGTCCTGGAGCCGGGCTCTCGGGCCGGCTCGTCGTGGCTCGGACCTGTGCTCCTCACGAGGCCAGAACGACCACCAGATGCAGAACAGGCCGATGCCCAGCAGGAGTCCGACGATCACGCCCCGCATCAGGTCTCCTGGGCCAGCAGCACGCTGAGGTCGTAGCCGGTGCGCTCGAACCGCTCGGTATGCGGTGGGAAACCGTCTGCGCGTGTGAGTCGTCCGCCACGGCTGACGAAGAGGTCGGCGATCTCCACGACGTCGCCCTCGATCCGACCGGGCACACCGACGATCTCGTGGACCCGACGCACGCCGTCACGGTCGATGGCCTGGTGGACGACGATGTCGACCGACGACGCGACCGTCGGCACGACGAACCTCGATCCGACGTTCTCGCCGGCGAGCAGCGGCAGGGTGCACATCTTGACGATCGCCTCGCGAGCGGAGTTGGCGTGGAGGGTGCACATCCCGGGGACCCCGCTGTTGAGGGCGATGAGCAGGTCCAGCGACTCCGCCTGTCGCACCTCGCCCACGATGATGCGCGACGGCCGCATCCGCAACGCCTCCTTGACGAGGCGGCGTAGTGGCACCTCACCGGTGCCCTCGAGGCTCGGCTGGCGGCACTGCATGCTCGCGACGTCGCGCAGCGGGATCTTGAGCTCGAACACCTCCTCGCAGGTGACCACGCGCTCGCGCGAGGGGATCGACGCGGCCAGGCAGTTCAGAAGAGTCGTCTTGCCGGCTTGCGTGCCGCCGGCGACCAGGATGTTGAGCCCGGCCACGACACAGGCCTCGAGGAACCGCGCGGCCTGGGCGGTGAGTGTGCCGAGCCGGACCAGGTCCTCGAGGTGGTCGGCGCGGACGACGAACTTGCGGATGTTGACGTGCCAGTGGTCGCGCGTGATGTCCGGGATGACGACGTGGAGGCGGGAGCCGTCGCTGAGCGTGGCGTCCACGAACGGCGAGGACAGGTCGACCCGACGACCCGAGGTGCGCAGCATCCGCTCGACGAGGTCGCGGACCTCGTCCGGCGTCAGGATGGTCGTGGTGAGCTCGGCGACCCCACGCCGGGCGATGAAGATCTTGGACGGTTCGTTGATCCAGATCTCCTCGACGGTCGGGTCGTCGAAGTACGGCTGCAAAGGCCCGAATCCCGCCACGGTGTCGAGAACCTGCTTGGCCGCCTCCTGCCGGTCGACGATCACCGGCATGCCGCCGTGCAGGGACCGCTCGTCGTAGTCCGTGATGACGTCGTGGACCAGACGGCCGACCTCGGCGGGGTGACGGGCGGGGTCCAGCCCGGACCGGCGGATGAGCTCTCGGACCTCATCCTCGACGACTCGCACGGCATCCGTCATCGACGTCCCCTCCCCAGCGACTCGGGCCGTCGCCGTACCCGCCTGTCAATGCCGGTCATCGTAAGGGCACGCCACGGGCCGCAGGACCACGCAAGCACAGGTTCTTTTGGCCTGTGGATAACTTCCGACGGATGTCACCGGAAAACGGTGTGATGCCGTCAGGAGGGTTCATATGCGCATCCAGCTGACGGTTCGGAGGGCGGGTTCGGCGGTGCCCACCCGCGTGGTCGTCGTGGAGTGCGCACCAGGGACACGGGCGGGTGAGCTCGCTCGTGCCCTCGGTGCGCCGGGTCTTTCGGTCGCCGGCCGACCCGTACCCGACACGGCGCTCGTGGGGATGCCGCCCCTGCTCCGCGGAGCCGTCGTGCAGCTCGACGGCCCCGTTACTGCCTCGCCACTGACGTCGCCCTGGGAGCTGCGGGTGCTGGAAGGTACCGATGTCGGGCTGCGCGTCCCCCTGCCGTTCGGGCGGTCTCTGCTGGGCCGCGCCGATGACACGACGGTCGTGCTGACCGACCCACGCGTATCCCGGCGGCACGCGGAGCTCGACGTGCGACGCGGCTCCGAGATCACCGTGCGGGACGTCGGAGGGACGAACGGCACCTGGGTAGGCGGCGCGCGCGTCGACAGCTCACCGCGGAGGCTGTCGGAGGGCGACATCGTAGAAATCGGGAGCACGCGGCTTCAGGTTCGGATGAGTCCTCGAGGCGGGGGCAGCCTCCAGCCCGATGGGGCTGGACATCTCCTCGTGCCTAGCACGGACGCCAAGAGCCCGGTCGGGCCGGAGTGCGTGCGGTTTCCCGACGCTCCTGGTCAGCGCCCACGGATGCGCTTTCCGTTGGTAGCGCTCATGGTTCCGCTGATCCTGGCTGGTGTGCTCGCCGCGGTGCTGCGTTCGCCGACCATGCTGCTGTTCGGACTGACCGGACCAGTGCTGTCGTTCGCGACGTGGATCGGGGAGCGACGCCGTCGGTCCGGGGCGGCGTCGGACGCCGAGCGCAGGACGGCGCTCGAGGACGCGTGGGCAGCGCTCGACCACGCGCTGCTTCGTGAGCGCCGGAGGCTGGAGCGGTCGCATCCTCCGCTCGCCGAGGTCCTGGCGGTCGCGGAGACCCGGTCGGACCCGCTCTGGTGTGGACGCGGTGCGGAGGTTCGCCTGGGTGTCGGAAGGCGCCCGTCCCAGGTGCTGCTGGACGGTGGGTCTGCTCCCGCGCCGATGTGGCTGCAGGACGTCCCCGTCACTGTGGACCTGGCCGAGGTCGGGGCTCTCGGCGTATGCGGCGAGCGTGGGGGCATCACGTCCTCGGCCGCTGCCGTGGTCGGCCGTCTGGCGACCGCGGTCCCACCGAGCCGGATCGAGTTCCTCGTGGTGGTGGCCGAGCCGACCCGCGTCGGTGACTGGGACTTCGCGGGATGGTTGCCGCAGACCCGGGCCGTGGCGATGGCCGAGGAGGCAGGTCCGCATCTCGACCGGCTGCTGGCGGAGATCGCCCGGCGTGAGGATGCCGACCGAGTCCGCGCTCCGCCGGGGCGCTCTCTCGTGGTCGTGGTGGTCGACGGCTGGCCCGTCGCGCGGGCCGCCGCCGCGACGCTGGACTTCGTCCTGCGCCGCGGGCCGTCGGTCGGTGTCGTGGCTGTGGTTCTCGCGACGTCTCGGGCGCAGCTCCCGCGTTGTGGTGCCGTGCTGGCTCTTGCGTCAGGTCGCGCGATCCTCTCGAGCGCGGACGGGGCCGCGTGCGCCCTGGTTCCCGATCAGCCAGGTCGCTCGTGGGTCGACCGCGTGTCCCGTGCGCTCGCACCGCTGCGGGAGCTGTCGGGCGTCGCGGTGGGAGCGAGGACCGATCTTCCGGTCTCGGTCGGCCTGCTCGACCTCGTGGGCGGGGTCGACGCCGGGTCAGTCGTGGCGTGCTGGCAACGACGGTCGGCGTCGACACGCGCGGTGCTCGGGGTGACGTCGGCCGGAACCTTGGCGGTCGACCTCGCGGTCGACGGCCCGCATGCGCTGATCGCCGGGACCACGGGCGCGGGGAAGTCGGAGCTGCTGCAGACGCTGGTCTGCTCACTGGCCCTGGCGAACCGGCCCGACGAGCTGACGTTCCTCCTCGTGGACTACAAGGGCGGAGCGGCGTTCCGTGACTGCTCGCGGTTGCCGCACGTCGTCGGCGTGGTGACGGACCTCGACGGGCAGCTCACCGCGAGAGCGCTGACCTCATTGACGGCCGAGCTGCGGCGCCGCGAACGCCTGTTCGCCGCGGTCGGGGCGGGCGACATGGACGAGTACCGGCGGGCACGAGCCAGAGACGCCGCTCTTCCCGCCGTACCGCGGTTGGTCATCGCCATCGACGAGTTCCGTGTCCTCGCCGAGGAGCTTCCGGACTTCGTGCACGGCCTGGTCCGGCTCGCTGCGGTCGGGCGTTCGCTGGGTGTCCACCTCGTGCTAGCGACCCAGCGTCCCGGCGGCATCGTCTCGGCCGACATCCGGGCGAACGTCAGCCTTCGCATCGCCCTCCGGGTCCGTGACCGGACCGACTCGGTGGATGTGCTGGACGACCCGGACGCCGCCTCGATCGACGCCACCACCCCCGGGCGGGCGACCCTGCGCGGAGCCGCGACCCCGCTCACGCGGTTCCAGTCAGCGCGGGTCACCGCGGCGGCGGCCCCGGTTCGGCGGCTGACGGTGACCCCGCTCGATCGCGGCTGGTCGGACCGCCCCGAAGGAGCAGCCGCGGATCACAGTCCGGTTGCGGCGTTGACTCACCCGACTGACGCGATCGCCCCCACTGACCCGACCGCCCGGACCGACGCTGGTGGGACCGAACCGGACCGCCGCGACCTCGAGCGCATCGTCGACGCGGTCCGAGGGGCGACCACCATCCTGGGCATCCCCGGACCGCCGTCGCCATGGCTGCCACCCCTTCCGGACCGGCTCGACGTCCGGTCACTCGAGTCGGCCATGACCCTGGAGTCGGTGCCGCTCGGGCTGGAGGACATCCCGGCCGAGCAGAGCCAAACCACCTGGTGCTGGTCGATCGGCGACGGTCACCTGGGGGTCGCCGGCGGTGGACGGAGCGGTCGGACCTCCACCGTCCTGACGATCGCCGCCCAGTTGACGCAGGGTCTGGCGCCGAGCCAGCTCCACCTGTACGCGATCGGTCCGCCGTCGTTGTCGGCCCTGGCGGTCCTGCCTCATGTCGCGGCCGTCGCCGATGCTGACGACGCGGATCACATTCGTCTGGTACTGGACCGGCTCGCCGCCCTCAGTCCCAGTCGAAGATCGGATCCGGGTCCGGGTCCGGGTCCGGATTTGTTGCCGGACGGAGACCCGGCGCGGGCGCGCCCGGTCCTGCTCATCGACGGGTGGGAACGCCTCGCTGCGCACACGCACGGGTCCCTGGCCGCGGACGTGCGAGCCCTGCTCGAGACCTCGAGCGATTCGGGACTGCGAGTGGTCGTCACCGGCGGCCGTGCGGTGTTGGCGGGTCAGCTCGCCGGGCTACTCGGTCAGCGCCTCGTGCTCGCTCTGGGCGACCCGGTCGAGCTCGCGCTCGCCGGGATCCCGACCCGCGCCGTCCCTGGCCATCAGCCTCCGGGGCGCGCGCTGGACGCGAGAACCCATCGCGAGGTCCAGGTCGGCTGGCTCGGGCCCGATCCGGTGGCGGTCCTCACCGCCCTCACCGCCGACATGCCGTGCCACTGGACGGCCGGTGCGCCGGCGCGAGTCCGCCGACTGCCAACGTCCCTCACGTTGCCGATG
>NZ_DATBTV010000066.1:0-8084 GCF_036559105.1 Lapillicoccus sp.
ACCTTGGGCAGCCGCTCCGCGACGGTCGACGGGCGCTCCAGGCCGCGCAACCGCATCGACACGGTCAGGCTCCGCGGGCCACCGACGTCCACCGCGACCCAGGACGCCAGGCGTCCGACCTCGTCGCAGGTACCGTCGACCAACAGGCCGTCCGGAGCCAGGCGGCCGCGCACGAGGTCCCAGGCGGAGCCGACCTCGTCCTCCGGGTACTGCCGTAGCACGTTGAACGCGCGCACGACCGTGGGGCGTCGATCATCGCCGAGCGGTACCTCGAACCCGCCCAGCGCGAACGTGAGACCGGCCCGCGCCAGGGGCCGGGCCGCCCGGACCCGCTCCGGGTCGATCTCGATCCCGACGACCTGGACGTCGCTTCGGACCCGCGCCAACCGGTCGTGCAGCTCCAGCGCGGTCACCGGGGAGGCGCCGTAGCCCAGGTCCACGACGACGGGCGGCTCGGCCGCGCCCCGCAACCGCCACCCCTCGACGTCGGCCAGCCAGCGGTCCACACGGCGCAGCCGGTTCGGGTTGGTGGTGCCCCGGGTCACGACGCCGACCGGCCGGATTCGCGCCACACCGGGAGGGTATGCCGCCCCACCCCGCTTCCAGACGCCCGTTGTTACCGGTTTCGGCACCGTGAGACGCCCGAAACTCACAACAACGGAGGTCTGGAAGCGGGAACAGCGGGGCGGCATACGCTGCTGTGGTGAGTGTGGATGACGAGATCCGCCGGGTCGCCATGGTGAGTGTCCATACGTCACCGCTCGAACAGCCCGGTACCGGCGACGCGGGCGGCATGAACGTCTACGTCGCCGAGGTCGCCAAGCAGCTGGCCGCCCGAGGCGTCGAGGTCGACATCTTCACCCGGGCCACCACCGGCGCCGTCCCCCCGATCGTCGACATGGTCCCGGGCGTCTCGGTGCGCCACATCACCGCGGGCCCCTACGAGGGGCTGAGCAAGGCGGACCTGCCCGGCCAGCTCTGCGCCTTCACCGCCGGCGTCATGCGCGCGGCGGCGGCTCGGCCCGAGGGCTGGTACGACGTGCTCCACTCGCACTACTGGCTGTCCGGCCAGGTCGGCTGGCTCGCCGCCGACCGGTGGGGGGTCCCTCTGGTGCACACCATGCACACCATGGCCCGGGTCAAGAACCTGTACCTGCCGACCGACGACAGCCCCGAGCCCCCGGGCCGCGAGATCGGCGAAGCCCAGGTCGTCGAGGCCGCCGACCGGCTCGTGGCCAACACCGAGGGGGAGGCCGAGGAGCTCATCGAGCTCTACGACGCCGACCCCGGCAAGGTCCGCGTCGTCACTCCCGGTGTCGACCTCGCGACCTTCACGCCCGGCGACCGGGGCGCGGCCCGCAAGGCCCTCGGCCTCCGGGATGGCGCGCGGGTCCTGCTGTTCGTCGGCCGCATCCAGCCCCTCAAGCGGCCCGACGTGCTGCTGCGCGTCGGTGCCGAGCTGCTCCGCCGGCACCCCGACTGGCGCGACGACGGTCTGACGCTCGCGGTCCTCGGCGGCCCCAGCGGTTCCGGCCTCGCCCGCTCCGGCCACCTCGAGGCGCTCGCCGCCGAGCTCGGGGTCGAGGCCCAGACCCGGTTCGTGCCGCCGGTCTCCCGGCCCGAGCTGACGCAGTGGTACCGCGCCGCCGACCTCGTCCTCATGCCCTCGCACAGCGAGTCGTTCGGGCTGGTGGCGCTGGAGGCCGAGGCGTGCGGGACCCCGGTCGTCGCCGCCGACGTCGGCGGCCTGCCCATCGTCGTCGGCGACACGGGACTGCTCGTCGAGGGCCACGACATCGGGGAGTGGACGGCCGCGGTCGAGTCCCTGCTCGTCGACCCCGCGCGGCGCAGCGACCTCGGACGGCGGGCCGCCGCCCACGCCCAGGAGTTCGGCTGGGGGGCGACCACCGACCGCCTTCTCGAGGTGTATGCCGAAGCCCGCAAGGTCCGGACCCTCACCCCGATGGACCCCTTCGACGAAGTGGTCCACGCGCCGGCGGCCCTGATCCCGTGACCCGGGAGCCGGGGCCATGCGCGGCTGACGCGGAGGCGGCGGTCCACGCATACCTCGACGACGCCGGCATCGAGTGGGAGCTCGGCGGCCGTCCGGGGGAGTTCGTCGTGTCGCTGCCCGGTGAGAAGAAGCTGCGGACCGTCGCCTCGCTCCTCGTCGGGGATCGCTACACGTCGGTGTCGGCGTTCGTCGTGCGGAACCCGGACGAGAACCACGAGGCGTTCTACCGACACCTGCTGCGCCGCAACCTCCGGATGCCCGGTCTGGCCTACGCCGTCGACACCTCCGGCGACGTCTACGTCAAGGGCGAGGTCCCCACCGCCGCGGTCGACGCCGCCTACCTCGACCAGCTGTTCGGCGTGGTCCTCGAGGCCGCCGACTCGCCGTTCAACGAGCTGCTGGTGCTGGGCTTCCTCACGTCGATGCGCAAGGAGTGGGCCTGGCGCATCTCGAGGGGTGAGTCGACCCGGAACCTCGAGGCATTCCGGCACCTCTTGGAGGATCAGCCCGGCCAATAGGGTGATCGCATGACCTACACCCTCGTGCTGCTCCGCCACGGTGAGAGCGTCTGGAACGCCAAGAACCTCTTCACCGGCTGGGTCGACGTGGACCTGTCCGACAAGGGGCGCGCGGAGGCGGTCCGCGGGGGCGAGCTGATGGTCGCCGAGGGGCTGCTGCCGGACGTCGTCCATACCTCGGTGCTGCGGCGCGCGATCACCACGGCGAACCTCGCCCTCGACGCGGCGGATCGGCACTGGATCCCGGTGCGCCGCCACTGGCGGCTCAACGAGCGCCACTACGGCGACCTCCAGGGCAAGGACAAGAAGCAGACGATGGAGCAGTTCGGCGAGGAGCAGTTCATGCTCTGGCGCCGCTCCTACGACACGCCGCCGCCGCCGATCTCGGCCGACAACCAGTACAGCCAGGCGGGTGACCCGCGCTACGCCGGACTCAGTGCCGACATGCCCGAGACCGAGTGCCTCAAGGACGTCGTCGCGCGGATGATCCCTTACTGGGAGAACGAGATCCAGGCGGACCTACGCGACGGCAAGGTGGTTCTCGTCGCGGCGCACGGCAACTCGCTCCGCGCCCTCGTCAAGCATCTCGACGGGATCGGCGACGACGACATCGCGGCGCTCAACATCCCCACCGGTATGCCGCTGGTCTACGAGCTCGGCGACGACTTCCGGCCGGTTACCCCGGGCGGCCGCTACCTCGACCCGGAGGCCGCCGCCGAGGCCGCTGCCGCGGTGGCGAACCAGGGCCGCTGAACTTCCGGTGGAGGTATATCCGAGCGCTAGGGCGCTCGGATATACCTCCACCGGAAGCCGTGGACCCGCTCAGAGCGCGACCCGCGAGTCCTCCTGCTCCTCGTGGTCGAGCTCTGGCAGGTCCAGCTCGCTGCGGTACTCCCCGGTCACCAGGTAGACGACGCGCTGCGCCACCGAGACCGCGTGGTCGGCGAACCGCTCGTAGTAGCGCCCGAGCAGGGTCAGGTCGACCAGGGTCTCCCGCGGGAGGTCGGTCTTGTCGTGCAGGATCGCGTCGAACAGCTGGCGGTGCAGCTCGTCCATCGCGTCGTCGTCCTGCTCCAGGCTGAGCGCCGCGGTGGAGTCCATGGAGGCGATGACCGAACCGGCCTTGGCGACGATCCGCTCCGCGATCTGGCCCATCTGGAGGATGTGCGCCGAGAGCGCCGGCGGCACCGCGCTGTCGGGGTACCGCAACCGAGCGACCTTGGCGATGTGCCGGGCCAGGTCGCCCATCCGTTCGAGGTCGGAGCTCATCCGCATCGAGGTGACGACGATGCGCAGGTCGGTGGCGACCGGTTGCTGGCGGGCCAGCAGGTCGATCGACAGGGCGTCGAGCTCGGTCCTGATCGTGTCCAGCTCGTCGTCCGCCGCGATGACGGTCTCGGCGAGGTGCACGTCGGCGTCGAGCAGGGCCGTCGTCGCCCGGGAGACGGCCGAGCCCGCCAGGCGGGTCATCTCGACCAGCTGGTCGGTGATCTTGTCGAGGTCGTCGTGGAAGGCGTCACGCATACGGCCTAAGTCCTTTGATCTGCAGGGTGGCCCCTCCCGTCCGGAGCCAGCGCGAGGTTCGCAGGCGCAGGTGAACGGTTGTCACCACTGTGGTGAACATTGTCCGTCACCGTGCGGCGGCGGAGGGTCCTCGGTCGGGACTGCTCGCTCGCCCACCTACCCTGGAGGGGTGGACGTGACGACCGCTGCCACGCTCGGTGCGATGGGCGGGATCGCCCTTTCGGGCATCGCCGTGTATGCCGTGCGCCTCTCGGAGCGCCTGCAGCACCGGGTGCCGGCGCCGACGGAGGACCCGTCCGCACTTCCCGACGGCATCGCCGACGTCCTCGCTGTGCTGCGGTCCAGCGGGATCGTCCTCGACTCGGCCGACTCCGTCGTGAACAACTCGCCGGCCGCGGTCGCGAACGGGCTGGTCAGAGCGCAGGACCTCACCCAGCCGGAGCTGCTCGAGGTGGCTCGGCTGGTTCGGCGAGACGGCGTGATCCGCGAGGTCGAGCTGGAGCTGCCGAAGGGTCCGGCCGGTCGACCGGGGCTCGTCGTCGGCGCCCGCGTCGCGCCGCTGGGCTCGGAGCACGTCCTGCTGCTCGTCGACGACCGCAGCGAGTCGCGCCGGCTCGAGGAGATCCGGCGCGACTTCGTCGCCAATGTCTCCCACGAGCTGAAAACCCCGGTGGGCGGTCTGGCCCTCCTGGCCGAGGCCGTCCTCGATGCGCACGACGACCCCGAGGCTGTGGCCCGGTTCGCCCAGCGGATGCAGGTCGAGTCCCTCCGCCTGACCCGGCTGGTCCAGGAGATCGTCGATCTCTCGCGGCTGCAGGTCGCCGCCTCCCTCAGCGAACCGCACCCCGTCGACCTGGCCCACGCGGCCCGCGAGGCCGTGGACCGGTCCCGGCTGGCGGCCGAGGACAAGGACATCGAGATCGCCCTCGTGACCGGCGAGGACTGCTCGGTCTGGGGCGACCACGCGCTGCTCGTCACGGCCATCCGCAACCTCGTGGGCAATGCCGTCGCCTACTCCGAGGCGCACACCCGCGTCACCGTGAGCGTGCGCACCGTCCCGGGCGACGTGGTGGAGCTGGCGGTCACCGACCAGGGCCAGGGCATCGCGATGGCCGACCAGCAGCGGATCTTCGAGCGGTTCTACCGCGTGGACGCGGCCCGCTCCCGCTCCACCGGCGGCACCGGGCTCGGCCTCGCGATCGTCAAGCACGTGGCGGCGAACCACGGCGGCGAGGTCACCGTCTGGTCCGAGCCGGGCCGCGGCTCGACCTTCACCCTCCGGCTGCCGTCCATGCTCGTCGGCCGGCAGCGCGACGCCGACTCCCGCCAGACGGACGACACCGTCAAGGTCCCGTTCGCCTCACCCACCCCACAGGAAGCGACCCACGTGTGAGCCGCATACTCGTCGTCGAGGACGAGGAGTCCTACTCCGACCCCCTCTCGTACCTGCTGCGCCGCGAGGGCTACGAGGTAGCGGTGGCCGAGACCGGTCCCTCCGCGCTCGCCCAGTTCGACAAGAACGGGGCCGACCTCGTCCTGCTCGACCTCATGCTCCCGGGCCTGTCCGGGGTCGACGTCTGCCGACAGCTGCGCCAGCGCAGCTCGGTCCCCGTCATCATGCTGACCGCCAAGGACAGCGAGATCGACAAGGTGGTCGGGCTGGAGCTCGGCGCCGACGACTACGTGACCAAGCCGTACTCGTCCCGGGAGCTGCTGGCCCGCATCAAGGCGGTCCTGCGGCGGCTGTCCGAACCCGAGGAGCTGGTCCCGCCGACCCTGGAGTCCGGCCCGGTCCGGATGGACGTCGAACGCCACACCGTCACGGTGAGTGGCGTCGCGACGCCGTTGCCGCTCAAGGAGTTCGAGCTGCTCGAGATGCTGCTGCGCAACGCCGGCCGGGTCCTCACCCGGATGCAGCTCATCGACCGCGTGTGGGGCAGTGACTACGTCGGCGACACCAAGACGCTCGACGTCCACGTCAAGCGGCTGCGGGCGAAGATCGAGCCGGATCCGGCCAACCCGCGCCACATCCTGACCGTGCGCGGGCTCGGCTACAAGTTCGAGGCGGCGTAGCGCGACACCGCATACCCGAGGTATGCGGGTCGGCCAGGTCGGACGGTCAGCCGCCGGTCGTCGTCGCCGTGACCGTTGCGGTGACCGTCGCCGTCTCGGTCCCGCCGGAGGTCGTCGCCGTGGCGGTCGTGGGGACGGCGGTCGCCGTCGCGCCGGCGTAGTAGCCGTTGGGCAGCAGGATCGGCACGTTGGCGAACACCTGACCGGCCTTGGTCTGCAGCACGATATTGGTCAGGTCGCCCGGAGCGGCCGCCACGGCGTTGATCTGGATGCCGCTGATGGGGACCTGCTGGTTGCCCTTGAGCTGCATGGACGGGCCGTTCGACGAGCTCGACTGGGCCTGCTCGGCGGTGAGGAACGTGACCGTCACCGGGTCCCCGCCGCTGTTGATGAGCGAGCCGACCAGGACACCGGCCGCGCCCTTGGCCGCCGACACGAGGACGAGCCCGCGGGCCTGCACGTCACCGATGTTGACGTCGATCCCGTCGCCCGGCTGGTACTCGACCGTGGTCTGCGCCGGCGACTGCGTGGAGCACGCGGCGAGGGCGCCGGTCGCGCCGACGAGGACCGCCGCGAGAGCCGCGGCGGAGCGCCGGCCGGGTCGCCGACGGCGTGACGTGAGGGGACTGACGCGCAGCGTGATGGTCGCGGGCCGAGGCACGGGCGTCAGCCTAGCGGCAGGGTGCGGCACCGCGCCGTCGGACATGACGGCGTCGGTACGTCGTCGGTCCGGAACCGCGCGCGTTGCACGTCCGCGGCCGCTTTGTCAAGAGGTCAACAATCGCCCTTCGGCGGCCTGCAGGCCTCTGACCTGCGCAAACGAGTGCTGTCGAGTCGTGAGTGGTCGGGCCCGCGTGGTATTCTGGTCCTCGCGAAAGGGGAAAACAGCACATGGTTTTCAAGGTCGGCGAAATGGTCGTGTACCCCCACCACGGGGCCGCATTGATCGAAGACATTCAGACCCGCACGATCAAGGGAGAGGCCAAGCTCTATCTCACCCTCAAGGTCGCCCAAGGCGATCTGACCATCCAGGTCCCCGCCGAGAACTGCGACCTCGTCGGCGTCCGCGACGTCGTCAGCCAGGACGGGCTGGACCGGGTGTTCGAAGTGCTCCGAGCCCCGCACACCGAGGAGCCGACCAACTGGTCGCGCCGCTACAAGGCCAACGTCGAGAAGCTGGCCTCGGGTGACGTCATGAAGGTGGCCGAGGTCGTCCGCGACCTGTGGCGCCGTGACAAGGACCGTGGGCTCAGCGCCGGCGAGAAGCGGATGCTGGCGAAGGCTCGCCAGATCCTCGTCTCCGAGCTGGCGCTCGCGGAGAAGACCAACGAGGACAAGGCCGAGGCCATCCTCAACGAGGTCCTCGCCTCCTGACCGCGACTCCTCCGCGCCGCCATGGCTGACCCCCGGATCGGGGTGATCGTCGTCGCGGCCGGAGTGGGTTCGCGGTTCGGCGCCGCGACGCCCAAGGCGTTCGTCCGGCTGTCCGGCCGGTCCCTGCTGACCTGGTCGGTCGAGGCGGCGCTGGGCTGCCCCGGCGTCGCGTGTGTCATCGTCGTCGCCCCACCTGGTCACGTGACCGAGGCTGAACGGGAGACCTACGGGTATGCGAGGGTGCCGGTTCGGGTGGTTCCCGGCGGCGCCGAGCGACCCGATTCGGTGGCGGCCGGGCTGGCTGCCCTTCCGGACGATGTCGACGTGGTGCTCGTCCACGACGCCGCTCGCGCGTTGACGCCGTCCGCGCTGTTCGCCGACGTGGCGGCCGCGGTCGCCGCTGGGGCCCCCGCCGTCGTCCCGGGACTCCCGGTCGTCGACACGGTCAAGCAGGTCGACGAGTCCGGGACGGTCGTGGCGACCCCGCCCCGGGCCTCGCTCCGGGCGATCCAGACGCCCCAGGGCTTCCGCCGCGACGTCCTGGAGCGCGCACACGCGGAGGCCGGCGCCCGCTCGGTGAC
>NZ_DATBTV010000067.1:0-3203 GCF_036559105.1 Lapillicoccus sp.
CGAGTCCCTCGAGACTCCCCTGCTGTTCGACGCCCAGCCCGGCCCCCGCGCGCAGCTGGCGGCGATCGTCGAGGTGCTTTCGGTGCTCGCGAGATCCGCGTCCTCCCAGGAGGAGGTCTTCGACACCGTCCTCAACAACGCGCGGAGACTCTGCGGCGCCGACGTTGCGCAGATCCACCTGCTGGTCGACGGGGCGCTCCGGCTCGGTCGGGCGGTCGGGATCAACCAGGAGTACGTGACCTTCTCGGAGTCTCATCCGACGGCGGTGGACCGAGAGTCGCTCGTCGGGCGGGTGACGGTGGACCGGACGACGCAGCAGATCACGGACGTGCTGGCCGACCCGTCCTACCGCCTCCGCGAGAACCAGCGCCTCGCCGGGTTCCGCACGATTATGGGTGCGCCGATGCTGATCGGCGACGACGTCGTCGGTGTGCTGTCGGTGTGGCGGACCGAGGTGGAGCCGTTCGACGCGCGGATCGCGTTGGTACTGGGGACGTTCGCGAACCAGGCCGCCCTCGCGGTCCGCAACGTCCAGCAGACCACGGCCCTGTCCCGCAAGGTCGACCAGCTGGAGGCGCTGTCCGCGGTCGGCAAGGTCGTCGGCTCGTCCCTGGATGTCGAGCAGGTCCTCTCCACGATCGTCAGCCACGCCGTGGAGCTGTCCGAGACCGACGGCGGCTCGCTGATGGAGTACGACCAGACGACCCGGCTGTTCCGGGTGCGAGCCGCGTACGGGACGAGCGAGGCGACCCTGGACCAGCTGCGGCGCGCGCGGATCCACGCCGACGAGACCTGGGTCGGCCAGTGCGCCTCCGCGACGTCGTCGTTCCAGATCGAGGACCTCGAGACGGTCGATCGGGACGCGCACCTGGAGATCCTGCACGCCGACGGATGGCGCTCGCTGGTCGCCGTGCCGCTGCGCAGCGCCGACCGGGTGGTCGGGGCGTTCGTGGTGCGGCGGCGGCAGCCGGGCGTCTTCGACGACGAGGTATGCGATCTGCTGTCGGCCTTCGCCAGCCAGTCCGCCGTCGCCCTGACCAATGCCCGGCTCTACCAGGAGCTGGCTCGCCAGAGTCTCGAGCTGACCATCGCCAGCCAGCACAAGTCGGAGTTCCTCGCGAGCATGTCGCACGAGCTGCGCACCCCGCTGAACGCCGTGATCGGGTTCTCCGAGGTCCTGCTGGAGCGGATGTTCGGCGACCTGAACGAACGGCAGGAGGACTACCTGCGCGACATCCGCGACGCCGGCCGGCACCTCCTGGCCCTGCTCAACGACGTCCTCGACCTGTCCAAGGTCGAGGCCGGCCAGATGGAGCTCGAGCTCACGACCTTCGACGCGGCCGGGGCCTTCCAGTACGCGCTTTCCCTGGTGCGCGAGCGCGCGGCCCAGCACCGCATCGGCCTGACCCTCGACCTCTCAGGAGACCTCGAGGTCGTCCGCGCCGACGAGCTCCGGTTCCGACAGGTGCTGCTCAACCTGCTCAGCAACGCGGTCAAGTTCACCGACGACGGCGGCTCGGTGACGGTCTCGGCGTGGCTCGACGGCAGCGACCTCGTCGTCACGGTCACCGACACCGGCGTGGGCATCCCGCACGCCGACCAGGAGCGGATCTTCGACTCGTTCCAGCAGGGTGGGCGGTTCGTGGCCAGCACGGAGGGCACCGGGCTCGGCCTCACCGTCACCAAGCGGATCGTGCAGCTGCACGGCGGGCGGATCTGGGTCACCAGCGCACCCGGCGTGGGCAGCTCGTTCGGGTTCAGCATTCCCGGACAGACGGCCGGCGGCACCCGCGCCGCGGTCGCCGCCGCCGATGCCGCCCTCGGCGACCCACGCCCCACCGTGGTCGTCGTCGAGGACGACGAGCGGTCCGGCGAGCTCGTGGCGCTGCACCTCACGGCGGCTGGGCTCCGGCCGGTCGTGATCCGGGACGGCCGCGAGGGTCTCGCGGCGGTGCGGTCACTGCGACCGGTGGCCGTCATCCTCGACATCAAGCTGCCCGGCATGAGCGGCTGGGAGATCCTCCACGCCGTCAAGTCCGACCCGGACATCGCCGGGACGCCCGTGGTCGTCGTCTCGGTGCTGCCGGAGCGCGGCAAGGGCTTCGCCCTCGGCGCCGCCGACTACCTCGTCAAGCCGGTGGACAAGGAGGAGCTCATCCTCTCCGTCCGGCGCGTCGTCGCCGCCGCGACCAGCCAGGCCGGCGGCCGGACCATCGTCGTCGTCGACGACGACCCCATGGCCCTCGAGCTCGTCCGGGTCACCCTGGAACCGCAGGGCTGGGCGGTCGAGGTCTGCGAGCGTGGCGCCGACGCGATCGAGCTCGTCGCATCCACCCGACCGTCGGTCGTCCTCGTCGACCTGCTCATGCCCGACACCGACGGTTTCGCCGTCATCGAGAGCCTCGCCAGTCGCCCCGAGACCGCCGACATCCCGGTCGTCGTCCTCACGGCGAAGTCGCTCGAGGCCGGCGACCGCGAACGGCTCGACGGCCGGATCGCCTTCGTGGCCTCGAAGTCGGCGCTCGACCTCGACGTCCTTGCGCAGCGCCTGGTCCGGGTCTCCCGGCCGGCCGCGTCGGGCGCACCAAGAACACCATGAGCACCGTGAGCACCGAGCGGGTCCTGGTGGTCGAGGACAACGACAAGAACCTCAAGCTGACCCGCGACCTCCTCGAGTACGCGGGCTTCACCGTCGCGGTGGCGACGACCGGTGAGGACGCAGTCGCCCAGGCCGAGGTGACCGTCCCGGACATCATCCTCATGGATCTCCAGCTGCCCGGCATCGACGGCCACGAGGCGCTGGCCCGGCTGCGGGCCAACCCCGACACGCGCCAGGTCCCCGTGGTCGCCCTCACCGCATCGGCCATGCCGATGGACCGGGAGCGCGCGCTGTCGGCGGGTTTCGACGGGTTCCTCGAGAAGCCGATCAACGTGCGTACGTTCCCCGAACAGGTCCGCACCCACCTCCGGAACGGGCGATGACCGCCGAGCCGACGGGAACCGTCATCCTCGTGATCGACGACCTTCCCGCCAACCGCCGGCTGATGCAGGCGATCCTCACGCCCCACGGCTACGAGGTGGTCGAGGCCGAGTCCGGCGAGCAGGGCCTCGAGCGGCTCGCCGAGGGCCGCACCGACCTCGTCCTGGTCGACCTGCTCATGCCCGGCCTCGACGGGCACGAGACCTGCCGCCGGATCCGCGCC
>NZ_DATBTV010000068.1:0-3420 GCF_036559105.1 Lapillicoccus sp.
GGCCGAGGTGACCGCTGACTGTGCCGCGGTCACCTGATCGGCGGTCGGTGTGGGGTCACGGTCGGCGGCCGCCGACGAGATGGTGGTGGCGACGAGGGCGAGGCCGATCGCGGATGCCGCGAGCGGGCGCAGCAGGATGGCAAGAAGGCGACGCGGTGGCCGCATGGCGCTCCTCCCCGGCTGGCCCGACGGATGGGCCGAGGTTAGAGCGCACACGTCACAGGAAGAACACGGACAACAGTGGTTTCACGGGCATTCGAGGCGGCGGCGAATGACACGCGTGTCTTTCCGCTGCTCAGGGTCGCGCTCGGCCGTCGGACGGCGAAGGTCACGATCCAGTAACGAAGATCGAGGGCGGCGTCAGCGGGGTCCGGTCAGCCACTCCACCGCGCGCTGCAGCAGTGCGCCGTGTCCGGGGGCCTCGTACGAGCCGATGTGATGGCCCAGCGCGTCGTAGACCACCCGGCCCGGACCCGCCGCTCGAGCCCAGACCAGCGGGTGCGTCTCGCCCTCGAACCGGTGCTCGTAGAGGGCGGTCACGTCCGGCATGGTCTCGAGGTAGCTGTACCGCTCGTCGACGACGGTGAAGTCGGTGAGGCCGCGAGTGATCGGATGCGCCGCTGAGGTCATCGAGACAACGAACTCGTCCTGCGGAGGGTGCATCGTGCGACCGCGCACCCACCGGCCGCCGAGGATCGACGGCCACTGACGCATACCGGTGAGCGAGGTGGAGCTGCAGTGCATGCCCAGCAGGCCGCCTTCGCCGGCGAGATGGCGAGCCATCCCAGCAGCGGCCGCGTCCATCGCCTCCGGCGGGCGGGGCTCGGCGGGGTTGCCGATGTTGACGACGAGGAGGCGAACGTCTCCCGGGTGGGCCAGCGCGTCCTCGACCTCGCCGGTGATGTCGACGCGGTAGCCGACACTCTCGAGGATCGCCGCCAGCCGGGCCGAGGTGGCGGCGAAGTCGTGCCAGGGATCGACGTACTGACCGGCCCCGCTCACGACCAGGGCGTCAGGCACAGGGCATCCTGACATCGCCATGATCCTCGTCGCCATTCCCGAGCCCCTGCGGTCCCGCATCCTCCCGTCGTCACTGGTCGAACAGCTACGGGCGATAGCGCCGGTCGCCGTCGCGCCGACACCCGACGACCTGCTGGCGAGTGACACCCGAGCCCTGCTGGCCGAGGCTCAGGTGCTCGTCACCGGCTGGGGCTCGGACCTCGTCGACCCAAAGGTGCTCGCCGCCGCGCCGACGCTCCGAGCCGTCGTTCACACCGCGGGCTCGGTGCGAGCGGTCGTCACGCGCGACGTGTATGCGCGCGGTGTCGTCGTCTCGTCGCAGGCGTGGGCCAACGCGCTGCCGGTGGCGGAGTACACGCTGGCGATGATCCTGCTGGCGGCCAAGGGGGTCCTGCAGGCGCGGGACCGGTACTCGGCGGTGCGGGGCGGGGTCGACGTGCACGAGCTGCTGGCGGGTCACGGGACGTACCAGGCCCAGGTCGGCATCGTCGGGGCGTCGGCGATCGGGCGCCGGGTGATCGAGCTGCTCGCCCCGTTCGACCTGACGGTCGCGGTGTACGACCCGACGCTGGGCTCCGACGAGGCGGCGGCGCTCGGCGCGACGCTGATGAGCCTGGACGAGCTGATGCGCACGAGCCGGGTCGTCTCGCTGCATGCGCCCTGGCTGCCGAGCACCGAGGGGATGATCGGGGTGAATGAGCTCGCGGCGATGCCCGACGGGTCGACGTTCATCAACACCGCCCGCGGCGCACTGGTGGACGAGCCGGCACTGGTGCGCGAGCTGCAGACCGGGCGCTTCGACGCGGTCCTCGACGTCACCTGGCCCGAGCCGCCGGCACCCGACTCACCGCTCTGGACCCTGCCCAACGTCACGCTCACGCCGCACGTGGCCGGGTCGTCCGGCAACGAGCTCGAGCGGATGGGCGCCTCCGCGGTTGGCGAGGTCGGGCGGGCGGTACGGGGTGAGCCGTTGCACCACGCGGTCGGCGCCGACGCCTACGACCGGCTGGCCTAGACCACGACCGGCCCCCTCGCGCTCGGCGAGGGGGCCAGCCGTGTTGCCCGGGCTCAGTCGAGGACGTGTCCGTCCGGCGCGATGAGGTGACCCTGCGTGGCCTTGAGGGCCTCGGTCTCGTCGCGGAACTCGCGCAACCGCCAGCATCCGGATCGCGTTGTCCGACATGCGCGAGCTGGCGAGCAGAACGCCGTCGAGGGCAGTCATCTCTGTAGCCGTTGCCCGAGTGACTCGACCGGTCGGCGACCCCAAGCGGAACGGTCTCCTCGACCGGGGGTAGGACTGGAGCGTGACCACTCTTCGCTTCGGGCTCAAGCTCAGTCAGAACGCGACCATCGACGAGCTGCGTGCCCTGTGGCGGCTGGCCGACGAGGCCGGCTTCGACAGCTGCTGGGTGATGGACCACTTCGCCACGCTGGGGCCGAGGGACGACGGACCGATCTTCGAGGCGTGGACGATGCTGGCGGCGATGGCCCAGCTGACCACGCATACCCGGCTCGGCTGCGCCGTCGTGGGCAACACGTACCGTCATCCAGCGGTCCTGGCGAAGATGGCGGTCACGGTCGACCACCTCTCCCAGGGACGGCTGGAGTTCGGCCTGGGGGCCGGCTGGGCGGAGAACGAGCACGAGATGCTGGGGCTGGAGTTCGGCAGCAGGAACGACCGCGCCGACCGGCTGGAGGAGAGCGTCCAGGTGATCCGAGCGCTCTGGACGCAGCCGCGGACCACGTTCGAGGGACAGCATTACCGGCTGCGCGAGGCGGTGGCCGAGCCCAAGCCGGTGCAGCAGCCACACCCGCCGATCTGGATCGGTGGTTCGGGACCCAAGCGGACGCTGCGGATCGCCGCGGAGTATGCGGACGTGTGGAACGCGGCCGGTGGTAGCCCGGAGGAAGTGGCCACGTCCTCGGCGATCCTCGATCAGCACTGCGCCGACGTCGGGCGGGATCCCGGCCAGATCCGGCGATCGGTGCAGGTGGGGGTGGGCGAGGAGGACCTGAGCCAGACCCGAGCCACCATCGAGTCCTACGTCCGGGTCGGTGTCACCGACTTCCTGCTCGTCACCCGCGGGGACGACCCCCAGGCGATCGGGGAACAGCTTGCCGCGCAGCTCCCGCGGCTGCGTGAGCTCGAAGCCGGCTAGGCGCGTTTCGGCTCGGGTCGAAGAGTCGCCGTACTCGTGGCTGCGGTCATTGCTGCCGTCAGGCGCGGGGCGCCTCTCACCGTGGGCGGTTGACCCCTGAAAGCATTGGTCCTCCACGGACGCTGATCCGACACGTAGGAGACGAACGCCATGGACGCGATCACCACCAACTTCGGCGACGTGCTGCTCTGGAGCTTCTGGCTGTTCATCTGGCTCGCCGCGCTGATGCTGTGGTTCCGCT
>NZ_DATBTV010000069.1:0-54972 GCF_036559105.1 Lapillicoccus sp.
GGCGGCGGAGGCCGAGGGAACGTCCGACACCACGTCCCGCAACCGGGCGTGGGGCGACCTCGACGCCACCCTGACGACGGCCGGCGACGTGGTCCCCCTGGCCGAGCGGCAGCGCGTACTGCTGCGCGGAACCGGCATCCAGGCCTATCGAGTGAGCGCTCTTCTCGGGGGTCTCCCTGACCTTGCGAGCATCACCGTCACCCGCTGACGACGCCATCCCCACCGGCCCCCGGGGCCACCCTCGTACGACCTCCTCACAGAAACGTCCCAGGGACGCCATGGTTCGGTCACGATCCGGCGACGTATTGCGTTCTCGTTTCGGTAGGTGGACGGGCTGGACTATGGTTTCGACGTTCAGGAGGTGTTCACCAGGCGGCCGCGGGACTGCCGAGGGATCCGCCCCAGGCCCCCACCAGTGAGGACGACGGATGACGATTGCCCCGGGTACGGGTCAGGAAGACACCGGCGCGATCCTGGAAGCGGCGGAGACCGCCGCCATCGACGGGGCCGTCGCCATCAAGGGACGTACCCCGTGGCAGATCGTCTGGGGCCGCCTGAAGCGCGACAAGGTCACCATGGTGGCGCTGATCGCCTCGTCGCTCATGATCCTCCTCGCCATCCTCTCGCCCCTCCTGGCTCATTTCGGCATCATCGACCCCGACCTCAACCACCCCGACCTCGTCACCGGCCTCGGGTCGCTGCCCGAGGGCTTCGGCGGGGGGATGAGCTTGGAGCACTGGCTCGGGGTCGAGCCGGGCACCGGTCGCGACATCTTCGCCCGCATCCTCACCGGGCTGACGACCTCACTCACAGTGGCCATTCTCGCGACGATGATCTCGCTGCTCATCGGAGTCATCCTCGGGATCATCGCCGGCTTCGCCCGCGGCCGCACCGACTGGTGGATCAGCCGGTTCATGGACCTCGTGCTCAGCTTCCCGAGCACCCTGATGCTGCTCTCCCTGCAGCTGATCCTCGTCCAGCTGATCGCCGACGCCATGGGCCAGTCGGCCAGCGCTGCACCACCCAAGCTGGTCTTCATGGTCGTCGTGCTCGGCTTCTTCGGCTTCCCGCAGATCGCCCGCATCATCCGCGGTCAGGTCCTGTCCCTGCGCGAGCGCGAGTTCATCGAGGCGGCCCAGTCCTTGGGTGCCAAGCGCGGGCGGCTCTACTTCAAGGAGCTGCTCCCCCATCTCTGGGCGCCGATCCTCGTCTTCTCGACGCTCATCATGCCGGCCAACATCGCTGCCGAGGCGACGCTCGGCTTCCTCGGCGTCGGCCTGAACCCGCCGGCCGCATCGCTGGGGTCGCTGCTCAACGCGTCCGTGAACTACGCGCTGCCGGACCCCGCGTACTTCCTCTTCCCCGGTCTGGCCGTGTTCTTCGTCGTGCTGGCGTTCAACCTGCTCGGTGACGGCCTGCGCGACGCGCTCGACCCCAAGTCGGGACGCTCGTGACGGTGTCCCCCCACGTCGGTGACGCTGCGGTATCACCGACCTCAGTCCGCATCGTGACCGACCCGGGTCACGATGTTCAGCCCGTGGCAATCGTCTCGGGAAGGTCCATCACGCCGTTCGTGGTGGAAAGTGCACACAAGGAGAACACATGATGCGCACCAGGAAGGGCGCGACCGGTCTCGCCCTTGGCGCGGTCGTTGCCCTCGCGGCGGCGGCGTGCAGTAGCTCGGGAGGTGGCGGTGGATCCGCGACGTCGAGCGCTGCGGCCGCACCTCAGAAGGGCGGGACGCTTTACACCCTGAACCTCGGCCCACACAACGGCCTGGACCCGCAGGCGAGCTACGTCGGTGCGGACATCGAGTTCGCCTCCCGCGCGTACGCCCGCAGCCTCGTCACCTACTCGGTGGGTGCGGACAGCAAGCTGGTCCCCGACCTCGCGACCGACACCGGTCAGGTGTCCGACGGTGGCAAGACGTGGAAGTTCACTCTCGTCGACACCGCCAAGTGGCAGGACGGCCAGAAGGTCACCTGCGACGACGTCAAGTACGGGATGTCGCGGACCTTCGCGACCGACGTGATCTCCAACGGCCCGACCTACATCCTTCAGTACCTCGACGTGCCGAAGGACGCCGACGGCTCGTCCGCCTACAAGGGCCCCTACAAGGGCACCGGGCAGGACCTGTTCGACAAGGCGATCACGTGTGACGGCCAGACCCTGACGCTGCACTTCAGCACCCCGTGGGCGGACTTCAACGTCGCCACGGCGTCGCTCGCGGCGTACTCGCCGTTCCGCAAGGACAAGGACAAGGGTGACAAGTCCCTGTTCGACGTCTTCAGCAACGGTCCCTACATGCTCGAAGGCACGTTCGACCCGAACAAGGGTGGCACGTGGGTCCGCAACCCGAACTGGGACGAGAGCACGGACAAGGTCCGCAAGGCCTACCCCGACAAGATCGTCGACGTCGAGGGGATCCAGAGCGAGCAGGTCTACCAGCGGCTGATCGCCGACGGTGGCGAGGACAAGACGGCCATCACCTGGACGACGGCCCCCCCGGCTGCCCTCCCGCAGATCGCGTCCAACCCGTCCGCGGCCGGCCGCACGATCAACACCGACGCCCCTTACGTCGACTACGTGCAGCCGAACGTCACCTCCGAGGTCATGAAGGACCCGAAGGTGCGTCAGGCCTTCGCGATGGCGACCAACCGTGACGCCTACGTCACAGCCAACGGCGGCAAGCAGGTCATGACGCCGACCTACATGATGTGCAACCCGGTCATGAAGTGCTACAACAAGGACTTCAACCCGTTCGGTGCGCCCACTGCGGGTGACCCGGTCGCGGCGAAGAAGGTCCTGCAGGACGCAGGCAAGACGCTCCCGATCAACATCACGGTCGCGTACCGGAAGACCGCCACGCGTGACGCCTCCTTCGCGGCGCTCAAGCAGACGTGGGACCAGGCCGGCTTCAACGTGACGCTCGAGGGCGTGGCCAGCACCGGCTACTACCGTCAGATCTCGAACGTCTCGTTCAAGAACCGTGACGCGTTCTACGCCAGCTGGGGTGCTGACTGGCCGTCCGGCTCGACGGTGCTCCCGCCGCTGTTCGACGGTCGCGTCAACCTGACGCCGACGAGCTCCAACCAGGACTACGGCTGGTACAACAGCGACGCCGTCAACAAGGCGTTCGACGCTGCCTACCTCATCCCGGAGTCCGACGCCCGCGAGAAGGCCTGGGGCGACACCGACCAGCAGATCAGCAAGGATGGCGGTGTCATCCCGCTGGTCAGCCAGAAGTTCACCTTCGTCAACGGCTCCGGCGTCAAGGGTGCCCAGGTGAACGCACAGTTCGGCGGCTACCTCGACCTCGCCACCATCTCGGTCAAGTGACCTAGGACCGTGCGGGTGGGCTCCGGCCCACCCGCACGGTTCGGCGGCACGACACTGCTGACACCACACGCCGTGCCGGGCGGGGGAGTTGCTTCTCCCGCCCGGCATCGCGTAGACACGGAACGTCTCTGAGAGGCAGGTGAGTGGCCCCACCGGGTCTGCGCCATGTTCTTCTACATCGTCCGACGGCTGATCTCCGTCGTCGTCATGCTCCTCGTCATCAGCGCCACGACGTTCCTCATCTTCTTCGCCTCCCCCATCGACCCCGCCTCCCTGACGTGTGGCAAGAGCTGCACCCCTGCGGTCATCGAGGGCAACCGGATCAAGATGGGCTACAACGACCCCGTGCCGGTGCAGTGGCTCAAGTTCATCCAGGGTCTCTTCGTCGGACGCGACTATCCGGACAACCCCGAGGTCAAGGCGAAAACTCCGCAGCTGGTCACGCACTGCGACGCACCCTCGCTCGGCTACTCCACGGTCAAGACCAAGTGCGTGACCGACATCGTCAAGGAGTCCCTGCCGATCACCGCGTCCATCGCCATCGCCGCCTTCATCCTCTGGATCGTCACGGGCGTCCTCTTCGGCATCATCGCCGCGCTCAACCGAGGGCGATGGCCGGACCGATTCCTCGTCGGTCTGGCGCTCGTCGGCTACTCGGTGCCGAGCTTCTTCATCGGCGTGCTCCTGCTGACCTTCGTGTCCATCAAGTGGCAGCTGTGGCCCCTACCGGTCTACACACCACTGACCGAGAACCCGGCACTGTGGGCGCAGGGCCTGGTCCTGCCCGCGCTCGCCCTCGCCGCCGTCTTCGCCGCCAGCTATGTCCGGCTGACCCGGGCATACATGCTCGAGACCATGTCCGAGGACTACATCCGCACCGCGCGCGCCAAGGGTGTCAAGGAGACGACGGTCATCCGTCGGCACGGCCTGCGCGCCGCCCTGACGCCGATCGTCACCGCCGCGGGCCTCGACCTCGGAGGCCTCCTCGGCGGTGCGATCATCAGTGAGCAGGTCTTCAACTTCACCGGGCTGGGATGGCAATCCATCCAAGCGATCCAGAACAGCGATCTGCCGATCATCGTCGCCGTCGTCGTCGTGGCGTCGTTCTTCATCGTCATCGCGAATCTCGTGGTCGACGTGCTCTACGGTGTGATCGACCCCCGGGTAAGACTGTCCTGACGGACCGCAACCCAGCGGACCCCCCAGCATCTGACCGCCGGCCGACACCCAGGGTCGAAGGAGAGCACCACCATGGCAGTGCGCGACGCGACGACAACCGAACAAGCCCCCGCATCCGGCTCCGCGGCAACCGCCGCGGGGTACCTGGAGCTGCGGGACGTCAAGGTCCACTTCCCGACCGACGACGGCGTGGTCAAGGCGGTCGACGGCCTGAGCTTCACGCTGGACCGAGGTCAGACCATCGGGATCGTGGGGGAGTCCGGCTCGGGCAAGTCGGTGACCAGCCAGGCCATCCTCGGCCTGCACCGCCGCAGCCGGGCCAAGACGTCGGGGTCGATCTTCCTCGACGGCGAGGACCTCATGACGGTCAGCACCGAGCGCCTGCGCAACCTGCGCGGCAACAAGATGGCGATGATCTTCCAGGACCCGCTGTCGGCGCTGCACCCGTACTACACGGTGGGCACGCAGATCGTCGAGGGCATCCGGGTGCACCACTCCGACATGTCCAAGGCCGCGGCCAAGAACCGCACCATCGACCTGCTCGGCCGCGTCGGCATCCCGAACCCCAAGAAGCGGTACGACCAGTACCCGCACGAGTTCTCCGGTGGTATGCGCCAACGCGCGATGATCGCCATGGCCCTGGCCAACGACCCGTCGCTGCTCATCGCCGACGAGCCGACGACCGCCCTGGACGTGACCGTCCAGGCGCAGATCCTCGACCTCATGCGCGACCTGCAGCAGGAGTTCGGCTCGGCGATCATCATGATCACCCACGACCTCGGCGTCGTTGCGGAGATGGCCGACGAGATCCTCGTCATGTACGGCGGCAAGGCCGTCGAGCACGGCACGGTCGACCAGGTCTTCTACACCCCGGAGCACCCGTATGCGTGGGGCCTGCTGACGTCGATGCCGCGCCTCGACCGGGTGCGCAAGGAGCGTCTCGACCCGATCCCGGGCAACCCGCCTTCACTCATCAACGTGCCGTCCGGCTGTGCGTTCCACCCGCGCTGCGGGTACCGCTCTGAGGTGCCCGACGACGACTGCAAGACCAAGGTTCCTGGGCTGGACGACGCCGGCGGCGAGCACTTGGTGCGGTGCCACATCCCCCCGCCGCGACGGCGCGAGCTCTACGAGACCGACGTCAAGCCGCGGCTCTGAGGAGGACCCTATGAGCAGCTACGACAACGAGGCCGACAACCCGGAGCAACGCGAGGACCGCCGCGAGGGCAACATCCTCGGCGCGACCCCCGGGCCCTACGACGACACGGAGCAGGCTGAGAAAGACAGCCGCTTCTCGCCCCGCCCGACCCCGGAGGGCGCGGACGACAATGAGCTGACCCCCGAGGAGGCGGCGGAGGAGCGGGCTCGGCTCGCCGAGCACCCTGACGAGCGGGTGACGCCGAGCGCCGAGCTCGAGGCCGCGCGGGTGTCGCAGGAGGTCGCGGACGACGCTCCGCACAGCCTTCCGGCCGATGCCACCACCGAGGAGTTCACCGAGGCGACGACGCCCGACGACTCCCAGGGCACGGCTCCGGTCGACGTCGACGAGGTGGTCATCGTCCGCGACGCCGACACCGGCCGGATCGTCGAGAGCTCGGCTTTCACCGGCCCGCCGCTCTTGAGGATCACCGGGCTGCAGAAGCACTTCCCGCAGTACCGCCAGACGCTCATCAAGCATGTGGACGCCCCCGTCAAGGCCGTCGACGGGATCGACCTCAGCCTGTGGCCCGGGGAGACCGTCGGACTGGTGGGGGAGTCCGGCTGTGGCAAGTCGACGGCGGGCCGCACCCTGTTGCGGCTGCTCGAGCCGACCGGCGGAACCATCGAGTTCGCCGGCAACGACATCACGCACATCAGCGGCGACAAGCTGCGCAAGCTACGTCGTGAGATGCAGATGGTCTTCCAGGACCCCTACGGCTCCCTGAACCCCCGGCAGACGATCGGGTCGATCATCGCCGCTCCCTTCGACATCCAGGGCATCAAGCCCGAGGGCGGAACCCGGAAGACCGTCCAGGGCCTCATGGAGCGCGTCGGGCTCAACCCGGAGCACTACAACCGCTACCCCCACGAGTTCTCCGGTGGCCAGCGCCAGCGCATCGGCGTCGCACGGGCCATCGCCCTGAAGCCGCAGCTCATCGTCTGCGACGAGCCGGTGTCGGCCCTCGACGTGTCGATCCAGGCTCAGGTCATCAACCTGCTCGAGGAGATCCAGAACGAGCAGAACCTCGCTTATGTCTTCATCGCCCACGACCTGTCCGTGGTCCGGCACATCTCCGACCGTGTCGTCGTGATGTACCTCGGGAAGGTCATGGAGGAGGCGCCGCGCGACACGCTCTACGAGCACCCGCTGCACCCCTACACCCACGCCCTCCTCTCCGCGGTCCCCACCCCGGACCCGAACAAGGAGGCCATGAAGGACCGCATCCTCCTCAAGGGCGACCTGCCGTCACCGCAGAACCCGCCGAGCGGCTGCGTGTTCCGGACCCGGTGCCCCAAGGCGCAGCAGAAGTGCGCCGACGAGGTTCCGCTTCCGGTCGAGAAGGCTCCGGGCCACCGAGTGGCCTGTCACTTCCCCGAAGAGCGCCAGATCGTCTGAGGCCGCCCGCACACCAGTCCCGGGCAATGAGTCGGCTGCTGTTCGTCCACGCCCACCCGGACGACGAGACCCTGACGTGCGGCATCACGATGGCCCATCACGTCGCCCTGGGCGACGAGGTGCACGTCCTCACCTGCACCCTTGGTGAGGAGGGCGAGGTCGTCCCACCGGAGCTGGCCCACCTACAGGGCGCGCAGGGCGACCCGCTGGGTCCGTTCCGGCTCGGCGAGGTGCGTGAGGCGATGCGCCGCCTGGGCGTGCACCACGCTGTTCTCGGAGCGGACGAGGCCGCCGGACGGCTGTCCCGTTTCCGGGACACCGGCATGGTGGGTATGCCCTCGGCCGAACACCCTCGCGCGTTCGGGGCAGCGGACGTCGAGGCGGTCGGCTCCCTGGTGGCGGACCACCTGCGTGCCCTGCGTCCGGACGTCGTCGTCACCTACGACTCGACCGGGGGTTACGAGCACCCCGACCACGTGCAGACCCACCGGGTGACGATGGCGGCGCTGCGGCAGCTGGGGGCCGGCGAGCGACCCGCATACGCCTTCCACATCCACACCCTGCGGTCCTGGGTGCTCCCCGACCGCCGTTGGCTGCGGGAGCACGTGCCACCGGGTCTCGGACTCGCCTACCCCGCGGACGACGACCCGATGATCTCCTCGACGGTGGCCGACGACCTCGTCACCCACGTGGTTGTCGACCCGGTGCACCTCCCCGCTCAGATCGACGCCCTCGACGCGCACCGGACGCAGCTGCGGGTGTGGCCCGGTGGGTACTACGCGCTGACCAACGACCTTGCCGCGCGGCTGGCCGGCCGTGAGGCGTTCATCCGGGTCGACCCGGCGACGGGCGAGCGGATCGCGAGCGGGACCGTCGAGAGCGGCCTGCTCCCCGCTCGCTAGGCTCGGACGTTGTGCGTGACTTCGCCTGCCCTCACTGCGGCCAGCGGCTGGCGTTCGAGAACTCGGTCTGCCTCGCCTGCTCGAACGGTGTCGGCTTCGACCTCGACCTGCTCGACTTCATCGTGGTCGACCGGGACGGCACCGTGGCGGGCGAGTCGTCGCGCACCATGTGCGCGAACCTCGACACCGCCGGCTGCAACTGGGTCGTCGCCACCACGGGAACCCTCTGTCGGTCCTGCTCGCTGACGCGTACGCGGCCGGCCGACGGCGACCCGGAGATGCCGGCGTTCGTGGCGGCGGAGCGGGCGAAACGGCGGCTCGTCGTCGAGCTGGTCGAGCTGGGCCTACCGATCACCGACCGGCGCGCGGACCCCGACAAGGGACTCGCGTTCGACCTGCTCTCGAGCCACCAGGTCGCCGTGACCACCGGCCACGACTCGGGGGTCATCACCCTCGACCTCGCCGAGGGTGACGACGTGCACCGGGAGCAGCTGCGCATCTCGATGGACGAGCCCTACCGCACCCTGCTCGGCCACTTCCGGCACGAGATCGGGCACTACTACTACGCCGTCCTCGTCGAGGACGTCGCTGAGCAGCAGGAGTTCCGGATCCGGTTCGGCGACCCGGGAGCGAGCTACCAGGCCGCGCTGGACCGTCACTACTCGCAGGGGGTTCCGGG
Organism: Lapillicoccus sp.; assembly: GCF_036559105.1. Lineage (GTDB taxonomy): Bacteria > Actinomycetota > Actinomycetes > Actinomycetales > Dermatophilaceae > Lapillicoccus. Next base: position 8,696 of record NZ_DATBTV010000069.1, read on the forward strand.
CGGATGGGAGTCGGACTACGTCTCCTCCTACGCGACGATGCACGCCGCCGAGGACTGGGCCGAAACTTTCGCCCACTACCTGCACGTCCGTGACACCGTCGACACCGCGGCCGCCTTCGGCTTCGCGCCCGCGGGCTCGACGGCGGCCAGCCCGATGAACGGGCCGGGCGGTTTCACCCGGCTCGTGGAGCTCTGGATCCCGTTGGCGTGGGCGCTCAACATGGTGAACCGTTCGATGGGGCACCGCGACCTGTACCCCTTCGCGCTGTCCCCTCGGGTGCTGGAGAAGATGGCGTTCGTGCACCGCCTGGTGACCCAGGTGCGCGACGACGTCGCGGTGGCGTCGTGAGCGCCGCGCATCTCGAGCCCTACCGGGAGCCGTCGTCCGACGTCTACCGGCTGGCGGTCGGGCGCCTCGCCACCGGCGTCACCATCGTCACCAGCCGCCTCGGCACGACCGACCACGCGATGACCGCCAACGCGCTCGCGTCGGTGTCCTTGGAGCCGCTGCTGGTCCTGGTCTGCGTCGAGCGCGAGGCCCGGTTCCACGACGCGATCGTCGAGAGCGGCCTCTGGGGCGTCAGCATCCTGCCGGCCACGGCGCGGGCCACGGCCGACTGGCTGGCGACTCGCGGCCGGCCGCTGCACGGCCAGCTGGAGCGCGTCCCCACCCATCGGGGGGTGACCGGGGTGGCCCTTCTCGACGACTCGCTGTCCACGCTGGAGTGCGAGACGACGGACGCCTATCCCGGAGGCGACCACACCATCGTCGTCGGGCGCGTCGTCTCGGTCGAGATCAGCGACCACGCCGGCGACGCCCTGGTGTACTACCGCGGCCGTTACGACACCCTGGCCTGAGTGCGCTGAGACGGGCTGACGTGGGCTCCGAGCGGCTGGCGCTGCCGCCGCCGTACGACCTGGCCTGGATGACGTGGTACCTCTCGGCCCACGCGGTCGCGGGTGCCGAGCGGTACGAGAACGGCCGGTATGCGGGTGCCGTCCGGACGCCGGACGGTCCGGACGTCGTGGTGCTGGACTTCGGCTCCCGGACCGGCGAGGTGGTCGTGACGTCGGAGCGTTCCGGCCGCCCGGCGCCGGAGCTGCTGACCCGCATCCGGTCGCTGCTCGACCTCGACGCGGACGCGGCCGGGATCGCCGACCACCTCACCGAGGACCCGGCGCTGGCGCCGGCGGTGGGGGCGGCTCCCGGCGTGCGGGTACCGGGGGCCCTCGACGGCTGGGAGCTGCTGCTGCGGACCATGGTGGGGCAGCAGATCTCGCTCGCCGCCGCGCGGACCCACCTGTCCCGGTTGGTGGCGGCCCTGGGCGAGCCGGTCGAGGGCACGGACGACTGGCGGCTCGTCCCGTCCGCGGGTGTGGTCGCGGAGCGGGGCCGTGAGGTGCTCGCCGGACCGCGCGCGCGGGTGGAGGCCGTGGTGGCGGCCGCGGCCGTGGTCGCGAACGGATCTCTCGACCTGTCGGCGGGCCGCGACCCCGACACGCTGCGCGCCGACCTCCTCGGGCTGCGCGGGATAGGCCCGTGGACCGCCGCCTATGTCGCGATGCGGCTCGCGCACGACACCGACGTACTGCTCACGACGGACCTCGTCGCCCGTCAGGGGGCCGACGTGCTCGGCGCCGACCTGGCGAAGTCCGAGCGCTGGTCGCCGTTCCGCTCCTACGCCACGATGCACCTCTGGCGAGCGGCGCTCGCGGCGAGGCCCGGGCACCGCTCGCCCCTCAGGTCAGAGCGAGGTCATGAGTCGTGCCGCGCGTCACGTCACCTCGGCGGCTCGTGATCACGACGACCGGCGTGACATGACCGGGACGTGACCCGACGGGTGACCACCGACGCGGCTCGGCGTCAGCGGCGCCCGCGGTATGCCGGGGTTAGCCGCGACGCAGGTAGGCGTAACGGTGGTGCGGACGAAAACCCTCGGACTCGTACAGCCCGATCGCGACCTCGTTCTCGGCCTCCACCTGCAGGTACATCGACGGCATGCGCCGTTGTCGGGCCAGCAGACCCGCGGCGTGGACGACGGTGCGGCCCAGCCCGCGTCCGCGCAGTGCCGGGTCCACCCAGAGGGCCTGGAGGCCGCCCCACCCGGGATGGACCGACATCCGGGCGACCGCGGTGAGGGCGCCCGTCCGGTCGGCGGTCGAGAGGAACAGCTGCCCGGGCGACCCCGTGAGGAGCTGCTCGGTGACGCCCGGCAGGGTGCTCCGCTGCTTCGCGTAGGTCGCCAGCCACGCCGGCTCGAGCGACGCCGAGACGTGGACGGCCGCGGCGCTGTCGGTCAAGGGGTCGATGTCGGACGACGCCGCCGTCATGACGACGGTCGGCGTGACCTCGCGGTACTCCCGCTCGACCAGGAGCATCCCGAGAGGGTCGTCGGCGGCGTTGCGGCTCGGCGGCAGGTCGAGGTGCACCTGCGACGGCAGCCCGCGCGCGGCGTACCACCCCTCGACGTGCTCGACGGAGCTCTCCATCGACGAGCCCGAGTCGCCCAGCGGGAGAACGGAGTTGCCGCGCCCAGTGAACCCGGACGATGCGCGCAGCACCCAGTCGCCGAGCCACTCCTCCTCCACCGCCCGCCACCCGTCGGCCATCAGCCGTTCGAGGTCCAACGTCGAGATGGCGGTATGCGGACGGCCCCGTCGCACGGGGGCGGGCGGGACGGCCTTGACGACGACGACATCGGCTCGCCGGACGTGCACCGGCCCGGCGATGGCCTCGACCGTGAGCCCCTGGTCGTCGACCGCCGTGACCACGCCGATGACGTCGGTGAGGGGCGGCTGCGAGCCCTCGGGCCGTCGGTACCGGACGACGACGCGCCGGCCCACCTGCTCCGGGCGGTCGGGCACGGTCATCGGAGATCCCCCGGTCGATGTGGCGATGAGATGTGGCGATGAGCACGGTCGCCCTCGCGACCCCGACACCCCGAGAAGGGTGGCGACTCGGCATACTAGGCACTGAACATCCGCCGCGCAGGAGGACTGCAGTTCCATGACCTACGTCATCGCCCAACCGTGTGTAGACCTGAAGGACAAGGCCTGCATCGAGGAGTGCCCGGTCGACTGCATCTATGAGGGCGAGCGGTCGCTCTACATCCACCCGGATGAGTGCGTCGACTGCGGTGCCTGCGAGCCGGTGTGTCCCGTCGAGGCCATCTACTACGAGGACGACGTCCCGGAGCAGTGGACCGAGTACTACAAGGCCAACGTAGAGTTCTTCGACGACCTGGGGAGCCCGGGAGGCGCCGCGAAGATGGGCGTCATCGCCAAGGACCACCCGATCATCGAGGCGCTGCCCCCGCAAGAACACGACGAGTGAGCCGTCAGCTCGCCGCGGAGCTCCCCGACTTTCCCTGGGACACGCTCGAGCCGTACAAGAAGGTCGCGCAGGCGCACCCTGACGGGATCGTCGACCTCTCCGTGGGCACCCCGGTGGACCCGACGCCCGCCATGGTCCGCGAGGCGTTGACGGCCGCGTCGGACGCCCCCGGTTACCCGCAGACCTGGGGCACACCCGACCTGCGGGAGGCCGTTGCCGGCTGGTTCGCGCGCCGACGCGGCGTTCCTGACGTCGATCCGGACGGCGTGCTGCCGACCGTGGGCAGCAAGGAGCTGGTGGCGTGGCTGCCGACCCTGCTCGGCCTCGGCGTGGACGATGTGGTGGGCATTCCCGCGGTCGCCTACCCCACCTATGACGTCGGCGCCCGTCTGGCCCGGGCGACACCCGTGGTGGTCGACGGACTCGCGGCCTACGGCCCGCAGACCACGGCCACCCGACCGAAGCTGCTATGGCTCAACAGCCCGAGCAACCCCACGGGGGCGGTCCTCGGCGCGGCGCACCTTGCCAAGGTGGTCGCCTGGGCTCGCGCCAACGGCGTCGTGGTGGCCTCGGACGAGTGCTACGCCGAGCTGGGCTGGACCGACGCTCCCGTCCCGAGCATCCTCGACCCGCAGGTGTGCGGCGGTAGTCACGAGGGTCTGCTTGCCGTGTACTCGCTGTCCAAGCAGTCGAACCTCGCTGGGTACCGCGCGGCTTTCGTCGGCGGGGACGTGGCGCTGGTGCGCCGGCTCCTCGAGGTGCGCAAGCACGCGGGGATGATCGTCCCGTGGCCGGTCCAGCGCGCGATGCTCGCAGCCCTCGGCGACGACGCCCACGTCGCCGCACAGAAGCAGCGGTATGCGGGCCGCCGGACCTCGCTGCGTGAGACGTTGGAGCGGGCCGGGTTCCGGATCGACGCGTCCGAGGCCGGGCTCTACCTGTGGTCGACGAGGGGGGAGGACGCGTGGGCGAGCGTCGCGTGGCTGGCCGACCGCGGGGTGCTCGTGGCGCCGGGGACGTTCTACGGCGCGGCGGGGGCGCAGCACGTCCGGGTGGCGTTGACGGCGACCGACGAGCGGATCGAGGCGGCCGCCTCCCGCTGGTGAGGCCCAGCCCAGGCCGACCGCTCTTCCGCGACCGGACTCAGATGTTCATCGGTTCGGGACGGCCAAGCTCGAAAACCGGGGGAACATCTGAGTTCGGTCGCCGAAACGGGTAACCATCTGAGTCCGGTCGCGGGACGCCCGGGAAGGTGGACGCCGCATACAGGTCGCTCGCTGCTCTGCGGTAGCGTCGAGAGCCAACACGCCGGCCCACCCTGCGGGCCGGCCGAGGAGGAACCCAGATGAGCACGCACGTTGCCGAGGCCAAGCTCACCGTCGAGGACAAGAGCCTGACCCTGCCTGCTGTCCACGCCACCGACGGTGCCGACGCGTTGGGGATCTCGGCGCTGCTCAAGGACACCGGCACGGTCACCTACGACGCCGGCTTCGTCAACACCGCGTCGTGCAAGAGCGCCATCACCTACATCGACGGTGACGCGGGCATCCTGCGCTACCGCGGGTACCCGATCGAGCAGCTCGCGCAGAAGTCCTCGTTCGTCGAGGTGTCCTACCTGCTCATCTACGGCGAGCTGCCGAGCCAGAGCCAGCTGGCGGACTTCGAGGACCGGATCCGCCGGCACACGATGCTGCACGAGGACCTCAAGGCGTTCTTCTCCGGGTTCCCTCGTGACGCCCACCCGATGCCGGTCCTCTCGTCGGCGGTGTCGGCGCTGTCGACCTTCTACCAGGACAGCCTCGACCCCTTCAACAAGGAGCAGGTCGAGCTCTCCACCGTTCGGCTGCTCGCGAAGCTGCCGACCATCGCCGCATACGCGCACAAGAAGTCCGTCGGGCAGCCGTTCCTCTACCCCGACAACTCGCTGTCGCTCACCGAGAACTTCCTGCGGATGACGTTCGGGTTCCCGGCCGAGCCCTACGAGATCGACCCGACCATCGTCAAGGCGCTCGACCTCCTGCTGATCCTCCACGCCGACCACGAGCAGAACTGCTCGACGTCGACCGTTCGGCTGGTCGGATCGGCTCAGGCCAACATGTTCGCCAGCGTCTCGGCCGGTATCAACGCCCTCTTCGGTCCGCTGCACGGAGGCGCCAACCAGGCTGTGCTGGAGATGCTGGAGAAGATCCAGAACGCCGACTACGACGTCGACACCTTCATGAAGAAGGTGAAGAACAAGGAGGACGGCGTCCGTCTGATGGGCTTCGGGCACCGGGTCTACAAGAACTACGACCCCCGCGCGGCGATCATCAAGGAGACGGCCGACGAGATCATCAGCAAGCTCGGCGGCGACGACGAGATGCTCGACATCGCCAAGCAGCTCGAGGGCATCGCGCTGTCCGACGACTACTTCATCGAGCGCAAGCTCTACCCCAACGTCGACTTTTACACCGGCCTGATCTACAAGGCGATGGGCTTCCCCAACAAGATGTTCACGGTGCTCTTCGCCATCGGCCGGCTGCCGGGCTGGATCGCCCAGTGGCGCGAGATGATCGAGGACCCGGAGACCAAGATCGGCCGGCCGCGCCAGGTCTACACCGGCGCGACCGAGCGCGACTACGTCGAGCTCAACCACCGCTGAGCCGGGTCACGACCCGGCTCAGAACCCGGGGAAGGCCTTCCGGAGGTCGCGCAGCCGCTCAGCGTCGCCGGAGACCGACGACGGGGTGTGCGAGGGGTCGAGCCGGCCGTAGACCAGCCGGACGAAGGCCTCGGCCGGGAGGGTCAGGTCGGCGGCGGCCACGCCGTCGACCAGCTGCACCGACAGGTCCGGCTCGAAGGTGACGCGGTAGGTCCTGGCCGGCTCGGTGGTGGCGACGACGACGGGAGTCGCTCCCGCCCCCGCCTTGGCGGCCCGGCTCGCGGTGGCTGGGAGGGTGTCGACGATGAGGTCGACGGCCTCCGGTGACACCGTGGCTTCGGGGTCCAGCGCGACGGCGATGTCCCACGTGTGGACGGCGTGCTCACTGAGCCGCATCGCGGCCAGCCCGTCGAGATCACGGGTCGCGCCGAACATCTCCACGGCGAACGCGTCCCGCTCGTCGACCGGAATGCCCTCGATGCGCGCCACGAGGCTCTCGTTGGCGGCGACACTGTCGGCGACCTGTTCCGCCGGCGGCTTGGCGTTCCAGCGGTCCCAGATCGCGAGGAACGCGTCGTGGTCCGGGGGCTCGGCCCCGTCGATGCCGGCGTCGAGGAAGAGGTTGAAGATCTCGGCCTGGCTGCCCAGGTGGGAGGCGACGTCGGCGATGCTCCACTCGTCGTCGTAGGAGCGGTCGCGGACCGCGGTGTCGCCTAGCGGGCTGACGACCGAGGCGAAACGCTGCTGGGACTGGCGGAGGGCATCGATGACCGGGCTCATAGAAGGGTCAATCACTTCCGGCCCGGATTTATTCGCCGCCGCTCGGTGTCTGGTCGTCCTCAGTGCCCGGTCGTCAGGTCGGGGGCGCTGCGGCCGAGGAGGCTGGGAACTCGACGCAGCGCCATCGAGCAGCCGAGCGCGGCGACGAACAGCACGCCCACGACCGTGACGACGCGATCCCACCCGCCGCGGCTCCAGGCGACCCCGGACAGGGTGCCGAACACCGAGGACCCGAGGTAGTAGGCGAGCAGGTACAGCGACGCGGCCTGTCCGGGTGCCCCGGCGAGCAAGGCGGCCCGCGCCGACGACCACCCGCTGGCCACGCCGTGTGCCGCGAAGAAGCCCACCGTCTGGACGGCAATGCCGACCACGACGACCCACAACGGCTCGGCCAGGGTGAGGAGCAGGCCGCCGATGGCGATGACGAGACAGAGCGGGAGGACCGCCCGACGCCCGACCCGGTCGACGAGCACGCCGGCCACCGTCGACCCGACGGAGCCCAGCGCATACGTGAGGAACACCAGGCTCGCGACTCCGATCCCGAGCGAGTACGGGGAAGCGGCCAGCCGGAAGCCGAGGGTGTTGTACGTGGCGACGAAGCCGCCCATCGCCAGCGCGGCGACGGCGTAGACCAGCAGCAGTCCTGGGTCGGTGGTGACGGCACGGGTGCGGGCCCAGGCGCCGGCGAGCCCCCCGGTGGAGGGTCGGAAACCCCGAGAGGCCGGGAGGCTGAGCAGCACCAGCGCCGTGCACACCACGCCGAGCGCGGCCACCGACCCTACGGCCCACCGCCAGCCGGCGACCTGCGCGACCCCGCCCGACAGCAGACGGCCGACCATCCCGCCGATCGCGGTGCCGCCGATGTAGAGCCCGGCCGCGCGGCCCTGGGAACCGGCGTCGAGCTCCTCGCGCAGGTACGCCAGGGCCACCGCCGAGAACCCCGCCAGCGCGAGGCCCTGGAGGAACCGCAACGTGAGCAGCACCGGCCAGCTCGGCGCCAGGGCGCACGCGATGCCGACAACGCTGGCCGCCACGAGGGACGCGCGCATGAGTGGCGTGCGGCCGACCCGTTCGGTCAGCGGCCCCACGACCAGCAGCGCGATCCCGATCCCCAGCGTGGCGGCGGAGACACTCAGCGCGCTCCCAGAGGGGGAGAGGTCGAAGTCGGCGGCCAGCTCGGGCAGCACGGCCTGGGTCGAGTACAGCTCGGCGAACGTCGCGACCCCGGCCGCGAAGAGTGACAGGGTGACGCGCCGGTATCCGGCGCTGCCCGGTCGGTACCCCTCGAACGACACGGGCGACAGACTCTCACCCGACGCGGTGTCAGGCCGTGGGCGTGGCCAACCGGATGGTCACCGTCGTGGGGGAGGGCGCGGTCTCCCCGGTCGACCACGACTCGGCCGAGCCGCCGGTGCCCCTGGTCCACGCGCGGTCGCCGACCTGCACGCGGTCGACCCCGTAGGCCTCGGCCCGCGCCACGCCCCACTGCCCGGCCGCCCAGGCGAGCTGGTCCGACGGGGCCGAGATGGTCAGGGTGGAACCGTCGACGGTGGCCGTCACCCCGAGCTGCGAGTCCAGGTCGGCGGCGACCGTCGCGGCGGGGGAGACCGTCGTAGCCGGCCGTAGCTGGCATACGACACCGGCGGGGGTCTGGCCCCGCAGCGTCGAGGCGAGGGTGCGGCCCTCCTGCTCGTGGTCCGCGTAGGCGCCGGGGTAGGCGCTCTTCTGGACCTTCTGGGCGACCTCGGTGATGACCATCGACTCGTACCCGTCGACCTTGACCAGGGCGTCGTAGAACCCGTTGGTCGAGTGCACCGGGTCGAGGATCTGCTCGCGGGTGCCCCAGACCTTCATGCTCGGCCGCTGCTGGAACAGGCCGACGGAGTCGCGGTCGCCGTAGTTGAGGTTGCGCAGCTTCGACTCCTGGATCGACGTCGTGATGGCGATGGACGCGGCCCGCGGCGGCAGCCCGCGCTTGTCGGAGACGGCCGCGATGAGGGCGGCGTTGGCGACCTGCTCCGGGCTGAACGTCACCGACCCGGCGGAGGTGGTGGCGGTACAGCTGGGCGAGAACAGCTCGCCCTGCAGCTTGGTCCAGACGGCGTAGGCCGAGCCCCCGACGATCCCGAGGACGACGAGGATGGTGACCGGCGCGAGCCAGCGACGGCGCCGACCGTCGCGGTGGCGGGTGCGCTCGTCGACGTCCCGGGACCCTCGGTCAGACGTTGGCGTGGAGGACATCGTTCAGCCGGATGCCCGAGCCGGAGCGGTCGCGCGCCTCGACGGTGCCGGTGACCGAGTTGCGGAGGAACAGCAGGTTGTCGCGTCCCGAGAGCTCGCGCGCCTTGACGACCGCCCCGTCGGGCAGGGTGACCTTCGTCCCCGCCGTGACGTAGAGGCCGGCCTCGACCACGCAGTCGTCACCGAGGGCGATCCCCAGGCCGGACTGGGCGCCGAGCAGGCAGCGCTTGCCGACCCGGACCCGGTCCGTGCCGCCACCGGAGAGGGTGCCCATGATCGACGCGCCACCGCCCACGTCGGACCCGTCGTCGACGACGACGCCCTGCACGATGCGGCCCTCGACCATCGAGATGCCGAGGGTGCCGGCGTTGTAGTTGCAGAAGCCCTCGTGCATGACCGTGGTGCCCTCGGCGAGGTGGGCGCCGAGGCGCACGCGGTCGGCGTCGGCGATGCGAACGCCGGTCGGCAGCACATAGTCGGTCATCCTCGGGAACTTGTCGACAGAACGGACCTCGACCGGCCCGTCGGCGAGCAACGACAGGCGTACGGCCTCGAAGCCCTCGGGGAGGCAGGGTCCGCGGTTCGTCCACACAACGTTCGCCAGCTGCCCGAAGATCCCGTCCAGGTTGATGGTGTTCGGCGGCACCAGCCGGTGCGACAACAGGTGCAGGCGCAGGTAGGCGTCGGCGGCACCGTCCGGCGGCGCGTCCAGGTCCACGACGGTCCGGACCACCGCACGGCGGGTGTGCCGCACCGCGTCCTCGTCGACGAGCGCGCGCAGGGCGCGGGGTGGTTCGCCGTCGTCGCCGGGCGGGTCGCCGAGGGCGGGGGCGGGGTACCAGGCATCGAGGACGACACCGGGGCGCGGGGAGGAGTCCGTCGTCACGGTGGCGACGCCGTCACCCCAGGCCTGGAGGGGTCCGTGGCTGGTCATGGCGGCAGCCTAGCCAGCCGCGCCATCACCGCCCGAACCCAGCGGCCGAGAGGCCAAGTTCGGCCGGTATGGGTGGGGTCAGAGCGGCCGAACTTGGCCTCTCGGCGGGCTGGAACGGGTGGGCGCTAGCCTGCGGAGCATGCCGACCCTCGACCTGGACGCCGACGTCGTCACCCTCACCGCGGCCCTCTGCGACATCGCCTCGGTGAGCATGGACGAGGACGCCGTCGCCACCGCGATCGACGCGGCGCTGCGGCCACTCGGCCACCTCACGGTGACCCGCCACGGCAACACGGTGGTCGCCCGCACTGAGCTGGGCCGCGCCGAACGGGTCGTCCTCGCGGGCCACATCGACACCGTCCCCCTCACCGACCCGCCGAACCTGCCCACCCAGCGGGTCGGCGACGAGCTGGTCGGGCGGGGAACCGTGGACATGAAGGGCGGCGTCGCCGTCCAGCTCCGGCTCGCGCAGCAGGTCCGCGAGCCGTCGCGCGACGTCACCTACGTCTTCTACGAGGGCGAGGAGATCGACGGCGAGTTCAACGGGCTGGCCCACCTGGTCCGCGACCGGCCGCAGACCCTCGACGCCGACTTCGCCGTCCTTCTCGAACCCACCAACGGCGCGGTCGAGGGCGGCTGCAAGGGCACCCTGCGGGCCGAGATCGTCACCAAGGGGGTCGCCGCGCATTCCGCGCGCCCCTGGAACGGCCACAACGCGATCCACGACGCGGACCAGGTGCTGCACCGGCTGACCGCCTACGAGGCGCGGACCGTCACGGTGGACGGCCTCGACTACCACGAGGCCCTTCAGGCGGTCGGCATCCAGGGCGGCATCGCCGGGAACGTCATCCCCGACCGTTGCGTCGTCACCGTGAACTACCGGTATGCGCCGGACAAGTCGGGTCCCGACGCCGAGGCCCACGTGCGGGAGGTGTTCGACGGCTTCGAGGTCGTCGTCGCTGACAACGCGCCGGGCGCCCGGCCCGGGCTCACGCTCCCCGCGGCCAAGGCCTTCGTCGATGCGCTCGGCGTCCCGGTGGGACCCAAGGAGGGCTGGACCGACGTCGCCCGGTTCTCGGCCCTCGGGGTCGCCGCCGTGAACTTCGGACCCGGCGACCCGAACCTCGCGCACACCGACGACGAGCGCGCGCCGGTCCAGCAGTACGTCGACGCGGAGCAGGCCATGCTCCGGTGGCTGGCGTGATCGAGCGGCGCCAGCCCGCCGGGGACGATGAGAGCGCCACCTCCGAACCGAGCCGACAGGTCGGACCGGTCACCGTCCGCGGCGACCAGGTCCCGCGGACGACCACCGACCAGCGCCTCCTCGATGCCCCGCCGCCCGGTGAGCTCGCCGACTGGCTGCACGCCGACCCGTGGCGGGTGCTGCGGATCCAGAGCGAGTTCGTCGAAGGGTTCGGGACCCTCGCCGAGCTCGGACCCGCCGTCAGCGTGTTCGGCTCGGCCCGTACCAAGCCCGACCACCCGACCTACGAGCTCGGCGTGCGCGTCGGCCGCGCCCTCGTGGAGGCCGGTTACGCCGTCATCACCGGCGGCGGTCCCGGAGCCATGGAGGCGGCCAACAAGGGCGCCTGGGAGGCCGGTGGGACCTCGGTCGGTCTCGGCATCGAGCTGCCGTTCGAGTCCGGCCTGAACCCCTACGTCGACCTCGGCGTGAACTTCCGCTACTTCTTCGCCCGCAAGACGATGTTCGTCAAGTACGCGCAGGGGTTCATCGTGCTGCCCGGCGGCTTCGGCACGCTGGACGAGCTGTTCGAGGCGCTCACCCTGGTCCAGACCCGCAAGGTCACCTCGTTCCCCATCGTGCTCATGGGGACCGACTACTGGGGCGGCCTGTTCGACTGGCTCCGCAGCACGGCCCTGTCCAACGGCACGGTCAACGCCGCCGACCTCGACCTCCTGAGACTCACCGACGACGTCGACGAGGCCGTCCGACACGTCACCCAGGGGGCCACCGACATCGAGCCGCACCCAGCCGAGTAGGGCGAACCAGCCACGCCGGTCCCTCCCTGAAGCCACTGACGACTCGACGTGGCACCATCGTCCGGTGATCTGGTTGGCCCTCTTCGTCGCCGTCGTCGTGGCGGTCATCACCGCGGCCGCCGTCCTCGGACGGGTCGACGGCTCGCTGGCCGACGCCACGACGACGATGAGCCACGTCCCGCTGCCCGACGACCAGCTCACCCCCGACGACATCGACGCGCTGCGGTTCGACACGGCGATGCGCGGCTACCGGATGAGCCAGGTCGACGCGGTCATCGACCGGCTGCGCCGCGAGATCGGCGACCTCGACGACGAGCTGTCCCGGGCCCGCCAGGCGGGCCGCGCACTGGGTACCACGGCGACATCCCCCGGGTCATCCGAGTCCTCCGAGTCCCCCGAGTCCCCCGACGACCTCGGCGGGACCGAGGCGGAGCGGGCCTGAGTGGCCCCCGTCGAGGTCTGGCGTACCGTCCCCACACCGCTCGATGCGGTGTGGGACACGCTGACCGACTTCGCCGCCTACGGACGCTGGATCCCGCTGACCTCGATGCGCACCGACCCGGGGCCGGCCCGGCTGGGGTGGGGGTTCGGCGGCTTCACCGGTCTCGGCCCGGTCGGCTTCCTCGACTCGATGCTCCTCGTGAAATGGCAGCCACCGCTGGGCGGTGAGGCCCGGTTCGCGGTCCGGAAGACCGGGCGGGTGCTCCGGGGGTGGGCGGACGTCCACCTGGCCGCCACCGGTGCCGGCGGCACCGACGTGGCCTGGCGGGAGGAGATCGTTCCCCGTCCGGAGATCATCGGCCGGCTGGTCGCACCGGCTGCCGACCGCGTCACCGCGCGGCTGTTCGCCGACGCCCTGGACGGCATGCTCGCGGCCGCGGCGACCCGGTCGACGTCGTCATGACCGACGTCACCACTGCTGGGCTGCTGGTCGGACCGGACGGGGTGCCACGGTGCTCCTGGGCCGGTTCCGCCCCCGAGTACCTCGCCTACCACGACGACGAGTGGGGCGTCCAGGTCCACGGCGAGACCGCCCTCTTCGAGCGGTTCACCCTCGAGGCCTTCCAGTCCGGTCTCTCGTGGATCACCATCCTGCGCAAACGGCCCGCCTTCCGTGCCGCCTTCGCCGCGTTCGACGCCGAGCAGGTCGCCAGCTTCGACGACACCGACCGGGCCCGGCTGATGGCCGACGCGGGGATCGTCCGCAACGCGCGCAAGGTGGACGCGGCGATCGCCAACGCCCGCGCGGTTCTGGACCTGCGCGAGGACGGCGGGCTCGACGCGTACGTCTGGTCGTTCGCCCCCCAGCGCCACCAGCCGCCCCGGAGCACCGCGGACTTCCGCGCCACCAGCCCCGAGTCGGTCGCCCTGGCCAAGGGGCTGAAGCACCGCGGGTTCGTGTTCGTAGGGCCCACGACGGCGTACGCGGCGATGCAGGCCTGTGGGCTCGTCGACGACCATGTCGCGGGCTGCTTCCGCGCCGCCGCGACGTGACCCTGCCGCAGCTGGGGACGCGTGGAGGCACCCGCGCTGGGACGGCGAGGTTCCTGACCTACGTGCTCCTCGCGTATGCGGCGTGCCGCCTGGTCAGCGGCGTCCTCCTCGCGATCGTGGCCATGCGGCAGGTCCCGACGGGGTGGACCGGCCCGGACGTCAGCTACCTGACGTTCACCGCCCAGTGGGACGGCCAGTGGTACCTGCACATCGCGGAGCAGGGGTACCCGAAGCGGCTCCCCACCGACACCAACGGGCTGGTCCAGCAGAACGCCTGGGCGTTCTACCCGCTGTTCCCGTTCCTCAGCCGCATTCTCATGGACCTCACGCACCTCGACTTCTACTGGGTCGGCTCGACGCTGTCGCTGCTGCTCGGGTTCGTCGCCGCGGGCGCCATGGCGCTGCTGCTCCGTGACCGGATCGGCTCGCGGTTCACCATCGCGACGGTCGTGCTGTGGGCGAGCCTGCCGGCGGCGGTGGTCCTCCAGGTCGGCTACACGGAGGCCATGGCGATGGCCCTCCTCACGCTGTTCCTCCTCGCGCTGAGCAAGGAGCGATGGCTCTGGGCCATGTCGCTGGCGCTGCTGCTCGGGCTGACGCGCCCCATCGCCGTGCCGATCGGTGCCGTCACCGTCGTGGCGCTCTGGTGCCGGTGGCGGGCCAGGTCCGAGCGGCCGCTGGTGGCCACCGAGATCGGGGCCGGTGTCGCCGCCCTCGCGGGGTGCGTCGTCTCCGGCCTGCTGTGGCCGGCGATCGCCGGCGCGGTGACCGGCCAGGCCGACGCCTACACGGTGACCATGTCGACCTGGCGGGGGAGCCGGGAGATCGTCCCGGTCAAGCCGTGGCTGGACATGTCGCGGTACTACTTCGGCCAGAGCTGGGGCCCCGTCTGGCTGACCGTCCTCTTCGTCGTCATCGCCGTCATGGTGCTCGGCCCGTGGGCGACGCGACTCGGACCGCAACTACGGACTTGGTCACTGGCATACCCGTTGTACCTGTTGGTCGTCCTCGACCCGTTCACCTCGATCTTCCGCTACCTCATCCCGCTGTTCCCGCTGGCGGCCGTGCTGATCGGCGCTGCGGGCTACCCCCGATGGCGCACCTGGCGACGCTGGGCGTGGGTCCGGTTCGGGGTGCTGCTCGCCCTGTTCGTGGTCGGGCAGTGGTACTGGATCGACGTCCTGTGGCGGTTCGTGCCGCCGACCGACTTTCCGCCCTAGGGACGCGACTCAGCGGCCCTCGAAGACCGGCTTCTCCTTCGCCAGGAACGCGTCGACGGCGGCCCGATGGTCCGCGCTCGCCCCGGTGAGCGTCATCAGCTCCGCCTCGTGCGCGAGGGCGGTCTCGAGATCCTGGCCGGCACTCGCGGCCACGGCCCGGCGGATCGACCCGTAGGCCAGGGTCGGGCCGGCCGCGAGGGTCCTGGCGAGCTCGGAGACGGTCTGCTCGAACTGGTCCGCCGGGACGACCTGGGTCACCAGGCCGAGGCTGAGGCACTCGTCGCTCCCGATGGTGCGGGGGAGCATGAGCAGCTCCTTGGCCTTGGCGGTGCCGACCAGCCTGGGCAGCCACCACGAGGACCCGGTGTCGCACGAGAGGGCGATCGCGGCGAACGCGAGGTTGATCCCGGCGCCCTCGACGAGGATCCGGACGTCGCAGGCGAAGGCCATCGACGCCCCCGCGCCCGCGGTCACGCCGTTGAGGGCCGCGACCACCGGCTTGTTCATCGTCGCGAGCAGCATGGCGACCTTGTTGTAGTGCTCGACGACGGTGCTGCCCAGCGCCTCGTCGCCGCGCATCAGCGCGCCGATGTGCTCCTTGAGGTCCTGGCCCACGCAGAACGCCCGGCCGCGGCCGGTGAGGACGACGCACCGCACGGCGGGGTCGTCGGCCACCTGCTGGAGGATCTCGAGCAGCCGGACCTTGAGAGCGAGGTCGACGGCGTTCATCGCGTCCGGCCGGTTCAGCACCACCGTCGCCACGCCGCCGTCGACCCGAAGCTCGACGGTCCGATCGGCAGTGTCGGCCGTGGGCTCGGGGGTCGCTGCCTGCTCCTGCGACGTCGTCGTCATCGGTCCTCAACTCCTTCGTCCGGGCGCTTGCCCCAACCCGGCTCGCCAGTTTCCGCCGCACTCATCATCGTGCCCGACGACCGATTTCGTCTCGCCACAACGGGCAGGTGATAATGGTCTCCAGCAGTTTCCAGGTGATGCTCGGCGTTCTCACCACTCAGGTCGGACCATTCTGAAGGAAGGCCAAACATGGCGGCGATGAAGCCCAGGACGGGCGACGGACCTCTCGAGGTGACGAAGGAGGGTCGCGGGATCGTCCTGCGCATGCCGCTCGAGGGCGGTGGCCGACTGGTGGTCGAGATGACGCCCGACGAGGCCGCCAACCTTCGCGACGCGATCCAGGGGTGCGACGGCGTGGCCTGAGGCCACCGTCAGCGTGACGACGCCCCCCGGCCGACCTCGGTCCGGGGGCGTTCCTCTGCCCGCAGCCTCCGGAGGGGCGGGGATCACCGAGATCGCCGGGCCTCCGGGCCTCCGGGCCCAGGATCAGCGCTTGACCGCGACGAGCAGCCCGTCGCCGGCGGGGAGCAACGTCGTGAAGAACCGCTCGTCCGCGCGGATCGACTTGCCGAGGTCGCGCAGCACCTTCGTGGTGTCGTCACGCGCGGCCGGGTCGGCCACCTTGTCGTGCCAGAGCATGTTGTCGATGACCATGACACCGCCGGAGCGCAGCAGGCGGGACGCCTCCTCGACGTAGCCGGGGTAGCCCTCCTTGTCGGCGTCGATGAGCACGATGTCGTAGGCGCCGTCGGTCATCCGCCGCAGCACGTCGATGGCCCGTCCGGTGATCACCCGGGTGCGCTGGTGGGCGACGCCCGCTGACGCGTACGCCTCCTTGGCCGACCGCTGGTTCTCCGCCTCGATGTCGATGGTGGTGAGGATTCCGTCGGACGGCATGCCCTCGAGGAGCCAGAGCCCCGAGACGCCGGCCCCGGTCCCGACCTCGACGACCGCCCTGGCGCCCACGGCTGCGGCGATCATCCGCAGGGCGGCCCCTCCCCCCGGGCCGATCGGCGTACAGCCCAGCTCCTCGCCGCGGTGACGTGCCTTCTCGGCGATCTCGCTCTCCGCGACGAAGTCCTCGGCGTACCCCCAGCTGGCCGCCTTCTGTGCGCTCATGGCTCGACCCTACTCGGCCGGAATCCTGGGCATCTGCACGAACCGGAGCACGACTCAGCCCCGAGAGGGGGCTCCCAGATCAGGGGCGGGTCAGGGTCGGCCCGGATGGTTGGCTGGCTCCTAGGGGAGGCACAGTAAACTCATCAACTCCTCGGGAACTCTGAGGCATACCGGTTCGTCAGACGACCGGATACCTCTCGAAAGGCGTATCACGTGACCGACACCCTGACCGCACAAGCGGGCCTCAAGGATGCGGCCTCCTCCGACGACTCAAGCCTCGACTCGACCGGCGACTCGACCCTCGACACCGCCGCCTGGACCCCTCCCACCTGGGAGGAGATCGTCCAGCAGCACTCGGCGCGCGTCTACCGGTTGGCCTACCGACTCACCGGCAACCCGCACGACGCCGAGGACCTCACCCACGACGTCTTCATCCGGGTGTTCCGGTCGCTGAACTCCTACACGCCCGGCACCTTCGAGGGCTGGCTGCACCGGATCACGACCAACGTCTTCCTCGACAAGATGCGTCGCAAGCAGCGGATCCGCTTCGACGCCCTCCCCGAGGACGCCGGCAGCCGGATGGCCAGCCGCGAGCCCGGGCCGGCCCAGACCTTCGACGACACCCACTTCGACGACGACGTCCAGAAGGCGCTCGACGCCCTGCCGCCGGACTTCCGCGCGGCCGTCGTCCTCTGCGACATCGAGGGGCTCTCCTACGAGGAGATCGCCGCGACGCTGGGCGTCAAGCTCGGCACCGTCCGCTCCCGCATCCACCGAGGCCGCGCGCAGCTGCGCGAGGCGCTCGCCCACCGGGCTCCGCAGCGCGAGATCGTCGCCGCGGGCTCTACCTCCCGTCCCGCGATCCGTCCTTCCGGTGTGCTGTCGGGGGCGCGCTGACCGGATGTCTCGTCACCTCGGTATGCAGGTCAGCGCGTACGTCGACCATCGGCTCGACGCGCGGGCGGAGCATGCCTTCGACCAGCACCTCGCGGTGTGCCTCGTTTGTCGGCACGCCGCCGACGAGGAGCGGCGCCTGCTGACGTCGCTGCGCTCCGGCCCCACCCCCGGTTTCTCGGCGGACCTCCAGACCATGCTGCTGGCGATGGCCCAGCCCGCTCCGGCGGCTCAGTCCGCCGCGGTCTCCACGGTCCCGGACGAGACGTTCGCCGCGGCTGCGGTCCCCACCGGCTGGCTACGATCGCGCTCCCGGCCGAGCGGCCCACCCCCGATCCCACGGGCTCCCGAGTCGGTCCGCCAGCTGCGCGTCCCGACCGTGGCGCCGGCCTCGCCGGCGCTGCACCGGTCTCCTCGCCGTGCCGCGGCGATCGCGGGTCTCGCCGCGGGCGCCTCGGCGGCCGCCGCCATCGGCCTGGCCGTCGTCGGCCCGGGTCCCGGCGCCTCGGCCTCGCTCCGGTCGACGCCACCTCGGACGTCGGGAGCGAGCGTGACCGCCGTTCCCGTGACGTTCGTCGCGTCCGGACTCACGTCCTCACCACTGCGGCAGGCGCTCCAGCGCCCGGGGCGGTGAAACAGACCTCATGACCGACTCGCGGCCGGACCAGGACGACGACCGGCGGGCCGAGCAGGACGCGCCGGCGTGGCACAGCTTCGGCGTCCCCTACGGCGGCGCGCCCGAGCCGCCGCCCTACACGCCGGCGATGCGCGAGCGGCCGCAGGGGGACCTCACCCAACGAATCGACACGTCGTCGACCCAGGAGGTCCACCCCGAGACGCGGCCCGAGGAGTCGCGACCGGAGGAGTCACGACCCTGGTGGACAACCCCCGGCGACGGCGGTGCGGAGTCCTCCACGACGCGCGCCCCCACTCCGGCCCGATCCCTGCTCCCGACTCCGACCGGCGACCCGTATGCGGCGCCCTGGGCTACCTACCCCACCGCCCCCTCGGACCTCGGAGCCCCGCCCGGGGGGGCGCCGCCCCTGGGACCGGGCGGTCCGCATACCGCTGCTCTACCCGCAGGTTCTCCGCGAGCCGACCGCCGAGGCCGCTCCTGGATGCCGATGGCAGCGATCGCCCTGGTGGCGGCGCTGATCGGCGGCGCCGTCGTGCTCGGAGGGCAGCAGCTGCTGAACCGCACGGGCACGCTCGGATCGTCGGTCCCGGCCCCCGGCCCGGGCTCGACCGCCCGGCCCGACGGCAGCATCGCCAAGATCGCGGCCGACGCACTGCCCAGTGTCGTGACGATCCGGATCAAGACGACCGACGGCAGCGGGACGGGGTCCGGCTTCATCATCGACAACCAGGGGCACATCCTCACCAACAACCACGTGGCAACGGCCGGTGGCGGTTCGGGCACGATCACCGTGGAGCTGAACAACGGCAAGACGCTGCCGGCGACCATCGTCGGGGCGGACGCGTCCTACGACCTGGCCGTGCTGAAGATCGACGCGACCGACATCCCGCCGCTGCAGTTCGGGGCGTCCAAGGACGTCGTCGTGGGCGACGGGGTCATCGCGGTCGGGGCACCGCTGGGCCTGGACGCGACGGTGACCAGCGGGATCGTGTCGGCGCTGAACCGGCCGGTCACCCCCGGCGCTGCGAACGACCAGAGCTTCATCAACGCCATCCAGACCGATGCGGCGATCAACCCCGGTAACTCCGGTGGCCCGCTGCTCGACATGAACGGAAAGGTCATCGGCGTGAACTCGGCGATCGCCCGCATCCCCGGGTCGACGTCGGACTCCGGCGGCAACATCGGCGTCGGGTTCGCCATCCCGAGCGACCAGGCCGCCAAGACCGCGCAGCAGCTCATCACCACCGGCAAGGCCGACCATCCCGCGCTCGGTGTGCGCGTCGACCGGAGCTTCACCGGCGAGGGCGCCAAGCTGGCGTCCGGCGCGGTACAGGGGGGCAGTGCCGCGGACCAGGCTGGACTCAAGGACGGCGACGTCATCCTCGAGTTCGAGGGCAAGAAGGTGCCGGACGCCGACTCCCTCATCGTGGCGATAAGGGCGCGAAACGTCGGCGACACCGTCAAGATGAAGGTCCAACGTGGCAACCAGACCCTGGATGTCACCATGACGCTGCAAGCGGCGTCGAGCTGAGCTGAGAGGGCACGGGAGGTGACGACATGCTGGACGTGAACGGCTGGGAGCTGATCATGCTCGCCGTCGTCGGCATCCTCGTGCTCGGGCCGGAGCGCCTGCCGGAGTACGCGGGCAAGCTCGCCGCGATGGTCCGGCAGGTCCGCAACCTGGCGACGAACGCCCGGTCCCAGCTCAAGGACCAGATGGGTCCGGAGTTCGAGGACGTCGACTGGCGCCAGTTCGACCCGCGCCAGTACGACCCGCGCCGGATCGTGCGTGAGGCGTTGATGGACGACCCGGCACCGGACGAGGCGGCGGACGAGCCCGACAAACCGCAGTCCGGCGTCATGGCTCCAGTACCCCAGCCGTTCCACGACCCGGCCAAACCGACCCCCTGGGACGCCGACGCCACCTGACCCCCTCGAGGTGTGCATCGAGGCGGCGGTCGGCATGATCGTGGGCGCTTGACGACCCCAGAGGGTCGACGATCGTCCACGTCTCCAACGGTGCGTGCGTCGTCGTGGGCTGGGGTGCTGCGCGACCGGTCAGCGGCCGGCGGGGGTGAGACCCAGGGACCGTCCGGCCAGGCCACGCGCTCGCGTCGAGAGTCCGCGCGCCACCGCGCGAAGCGCCACGGCCGCTGCCGAGTCGGGGTCGCCGAGCACCACGGGCAGCCCCGAGTCGCCGCCCTCCCTCAGCCGCGTGTCCAGCGGTACCTGACCGAGCAGCGGGACCGGGGCGCCGATCAGCCGGGTCAGCGAGTCGGCCACGATCTGGCCGCCGCCGGACCCGAATATCTCCTGGCGAGAGCCGTCCGGAAGCTCCAGCCACGACATGTTCTCGACGACGCCGACGAGCCTCTGGTGGGTCTGGAGGGCAATCGCGCCGGCCCGCTCGGCCACCTCGGCCGCGGCCTGCTGCGGCGTCGTCACGACGAGGATCTCGGCGTTCGGGATGAGCTGAGCCACCGAGATGGCGATGTCGCCGGTGCCCGGCGGCAGGTCCAGCAGCAGCACGTCCAGGTCACCCCAGAACACATCGCCGAGGAACTGCTGAAGGGCCCGGTGCAGCATCGGGCCGCGCCACACCACGGGCTGATTGCCGGGGACGAACATCCCGATCGAGATGACCTTCACGTCGTGCGCCAGCGGCGGCAGGATCATGTCGTCGACCTGGGTCGGCCGCCCCGACACGCCCAGCATCCGCGGCACGGAGAACCCGTAGACGTCGGCGTCGACGACGCCCACCCGCAACCCCGACGCGGCCATGGAGGCCGCCAGGTTGACGGTCACCGACGACTTGCCGACGCCACCCTTGCCGGAGGCGACCGCATACACGCGGGTCAGCGAGCCGGGTCGGGCGAAGGGAATCTCCTTGTCGGCCTGGCCGCCACGGAGCTGGGTCTTCAGGGCGGTGCGCTGCTCCTCGCTCATGACGTCGAGGGTCACCTCGACCGACGAGACGCCCTCGACGGCCGACAGCGCTGTGGTGATGTCGCGGGTCAGCGTCTCCTTCATCGGACAGCCGGCCACGGTGAGGAAGATCGCGGCCGCCACCCGTCCGGTGTCGTCGACGTCGACGGACTTGACCATGCCGAGCTCGGTGATGGGTTTGCGGATCTCGGGGTCGTTGACCTTCGAGAGCGCGGTCAGCAGCGCATCCCTGGACGGCAGCACAGTGGTCGGCACGTCGTCCATCGTATGTCCGGCCGGACGACCGCCCGGACGCCGGCCCAGGACCTCAGTGGGGTGCGATCAGCAAGTCGTCGTCCATGTCCTCGAGCTCCTTGCCCTTGGTCTCGCGCACCCACTTGATGACGAAGAACAGGGACAGCAGCGCACACGCCGCGTAGAAGCCGTAGGAGAAGGCGAGCGAGATGTCCTTCATCTTCGGGAAGCTGACCGTGATCAACCAGTTCGCGACCCACTGGGCCATGGCCGCGACGGACAGCGCGGCGGCGCGGATCCTGTTCGGGAACGACTCGCCGAGCAGCACCCAGACCACCGGCCCCCACGACATGCCGAACGCGATGACGTAGACGTTGGCGGCGACGAGGGCCGCGGGACCCTGCCACCCTTCGAGGACCGGGGTGACCGTGCCACTCGCGTCGGTCGTCGTCCGGGCGATGCCGAACACGAACGCCATGATCCCCAACGTGATCGTCATGCCGATCGACCCGATGATCAGCAGCGGCTTGCGGCCGACCCGGTCGATCGTGGCGATGGCGATGAGCGTCGTGACGATGTTGACGATCGCGGTGATGACGGTGATCTTGAACGAGTCGGACTCACTGAAACCGACCGCCTCCCAGAGGACGTTCGAGTAGTAGAAGATCACGTTGATCCCGACGAACTGCTGGAACACCGACAGCAGGATGCCGATCCAGACGATCGGCAGCAGGCCGCCCTTGGGCGCTCTCAGGTCCTTGAACGACGGTTTGTGGTCGGACTGGAGCGAGCTCTGGATCCGCTCGATCCGCACCTCCGTACCGGCCGTACCGAGCATCGTCGTGAGGACCTTGCGGGCCTCGGGGATCCGTAGGTTGGCGATGAGGTAGCGCGGCGACTCGGGGATCGTCAACGACAGCCCGCCGTAGACGATGGCGGGGATGGCCATGGCGAGGAACATCCAGCGCCAGGCCGGCAGTCCCCACACGACCTCGGTCGAGCCGCCCGCGGCCGTGGCGAAGAGGTAGTCGACGAGCAGCGAGATGAAGATGCCGGTCACGATCGCGAGCTGCTGCAGCGAGCCCAGCCGGCCGCGCAGGCTCGCCGGGGCGATCTCGGCGATGTAGGCCGGGGCGATCACCGAGGCGATACCCACTCCGAGGCCGCCGAAGATGCGGAAGACGATGAGCATGCCGACGTTCACCGAGAACCCGGCGCCCAGCGCGCTGATGAGGAAGAGCACCGCGGCGATCTGCATGACCCGAAGCCGCCCGATGCGGTCGGCCATGCGGCCCGCCAACATGGCTCCGGCGGCGGCACCGAGCAGGGCCGAGGCGACCGCGAACCCGAGGGTTGTGGACTCGACGTTGAAGACCTCACCGATGGCGCTGACGGCGCCGTTGATGACGGCGCTGTCGTAGCCGAAGAGGAACCCACCCAGTGCGGCGACCGTGGCCACCTTGATCGACGCTCCGGTGTGGAACTGTTCCTCCGGGGTGACGTCGCCGCCGCCGGGTGCCGCACTCGCCTCAGACATGGAGCCCCGTCCTCACGCCATCGTAGGAGTCGGAAGTTAACGGCGCTATTCTGTACCCGACTATCGGGAAATGGCCGTAGCCCGAGGTAAAAGTTCGTCCTCCCGGGATCAGCGCCGTCCCTCGTCGTCGGGGGCCAGGCGCGGGGACGACATGCCACGCTCCTCCATCTCGTCGAGCAGCTGCCGCAGCTCGGAGCGGAGGAAGTCGCGAGTTGCCATGTCCCGTAATGCGATCCGCAAAGCAGCGACCTCGCGGGTGAGGAACTCCGTGTCGGCGAGGTTGCGCTCGTCGCGGGCGCGGTCCTGCTCCAATGCGACCCGGTCGCGGTCGGCCTGGCGGTTCTGCGCGAGCAGGATGAGCGGGGCGGCGTAGGACGCCTGCAGCGACAGGATCAGGGTCAGGAGCGTGAAGTTCGTCTCGCGGGGGTCGAACTGCAGCGACGGGTTGGCGAAGGTGTTCCACGCCAGCCAGATCGTCACGAACACGGTCATGCCGAAGAGGAACTGCGCCGTCCCCATCCACCGCGCGAAGCCTTCGCTCAATGCGCCGAACGTCTCCTGCGAGAACGACGGTGTCGGCACGAAGCGGCGGCGGAACTCCTGCGGCTGGTCGAGGCGCGCAACGTCCGACGCCCGCCGACGAGGGCTCGGGCGGTCCGGGCGGTCAGCCACGGGTCACCTCGGTCGGGCTCACCGACGGATAGGTATGCGGGTGGTCCTCATGGCGGTCCTCGCGCCAGTCCTCGGGGAGGATGTGGTCGAGGACGTCGTCGACGGTGACCGCTCCGAGGAACCGGCCCTCCCGGTCGACGACCGGTACGGCGACCAGGTTGTAGGTCGCGAGCATCCGGGTGACCTGCTCGAGCGGTGCGTCCGCCGGCATCGGCTCGATCCCGCGGTCCACCACCGAACCCACCGACGAGTGCGGCGGCTCGCGCAGCAGCCGCTGGATGTGGACGACCCCGATGAACCGACCGGTCGGCGTCTCCAGCGGGGGGCGGCACACGAACACGGTCGAGGCCAGTGCCGGCGCCAGCTCCTCGCGGCGCACGACGGCGAGCGCCTCGGCGATGGTGGCCTCGGGTCCGAGGATGACCGGCTCGGTGGTCATCAGACCGCCGGCGGTCTTCTCGTCGTAGGCCAGCAGCCGTCGCAGCGGGGCAGCCTCGTCGGGTTCCATGAGCTGGAGCAGCTGCTCCTGCCGGTCCGTGGACAGCTCGGCCAGGAGGTCGGCCGCGTCGTCCGGCTGCATCGCCTCGAGCACGTCGGCGGCGCGTTCGGTGTCGAGACCGGCGAGGATCTCGACCTGGTCGTCCTCGGGCAGCTCCTCGAGGATGTCGGCCAGCTTGTCGTCGTCGAGGGCCGCGGCGACCTCGGCGCGGCGCTGCGGGGACAGGTCGTGGATCACCTCCGCGAGGTCGGCGACCCGCAGGTCCTCGTAGTTCTCGAGCAGCTTCGCCACGCTCTGCGCTCCGGTGTGGACCTGGAGGCCGGCAACATCCTCAATGTCGACGAGGACCGTCTCACCTCGACGCCGCAGGTGCAGGCCACGCCCGCTGGAGACGGAGTCCTTGCGGCAGAACACCTTGGTGACGTTCCAGTTCCGCCCGCGCGGCTCCATGGCGATGTCCTCGACCGTGCCCGGGAACGACCCGTCGGTCGTGTGCACCGTGACGCTGCGCTCGAGCAGCTCGGCCAGAACCAGCGTCTCGTTGGGCCGCTGCTCGAACCGGCGCATGTTGACCAGTCCGGTCGTGATCACCTGTCCAGCGTCCAGCGAGGTCACGCGGGTCATGGGGACGAACACCCGGCGACGCCCCGGCACCTCGGCGACCAGCCCGATCACCCGGGGCCGGAGGGTCGTCGAGCTGAACGTCACGACGACGTCGCGCACCCGCCCGACGGGGTCTCCCAACGGGTCGAAGACGCGCAGTCCCGCAAGACGCGCGCAGAAGACACGGGGAGCCGGAGCCACGGGGCCAAGGCTAGATCACCCCAGGACGTTCGCCCCACGACGTTCGCCGCTCCGCGTCGAGCCGTCGCGGGGACCCCACGCTTCGCTTCGACACGCCGCGAGGACCCTAGAACGAGCCGTCTCGTTCCCTCGGACCGTCGCGCCTCAGCGGGTCCCGCGCCGTCGTTTGGGACGTCCACCGAGGTGCCACGGATGCCACCGGACGGTCGTCGCCCGGGAGGGCGGCGGAGGTGCCGCCCCGGAACCGTCCGCATACGAGCCGGGCCCTTCGACGGGGTTGCCGAACGGCGTCAGCGCGGTGACCGCGCACTCGGTGCGCCAGCGCTCGACCACGTCGTCGACGGCGTTGAGGCGACCCGCCTGCAGCGCCGTGACCGCCGTCTGCCACTCGCTCGCGGAGTCGGTGAGGACCCGTGCGCGAGCACGCACCCGCAGCAGACGGCCGCCGCTGTCCTGGCTCCGGAGCACCAGGACGACCTCCTCCGGCAGCCACGGCAGGTTCTGCTCACCGGGTCCGTTGACGAGGTACGCGGTCGGCGCGACCCAGGCGTGCCAGACCGGCCAGGCACGGTCGCCCGGGACCTCGACCCAGATCACGCCGGACTTCGTCATCGCCTCACCGACGAGGGCGGTGACGTTGGTGGCGGGCGGCACCGGTGCAGGAGCCGCCACGGGCACGACCGGGGCCACCGGCTCGACGCGCGGGTGCTCGGTCACGCTCCGAGCGTAGGCGACTCGGCCTCTCAACGAGGTGATGGGCGTCATAACCCCCGGCGTCACCGCGCTGCTACCTTCGCCCCGTGCGCAGCCCCAAGAACTTCTTCGCGCCCTTGGCGGTGGGGGCACCGGCGCCGCTCCGCGAGGTCCCGGCCACCGCGTCACGGGTCATCCACTTCCTCGACCCCAGCAACGAGAAGATGACCGCCAAGGTCCCGGCAATGGTGGGCACCGTCGACGTCCTGCTCGGCAACCTCGAGGACGGCGTCAAGGCGGACCGCAAGATCGCCGCGCGGGAGGGACTGGTCCGGCTCGGCCAGAGCGTCGACTTCGGTCCGACGCAGCTCTGGACGCGGCTGAACGCCCTCGACTCACCGTGGTTCCTCGACGACGTCACGACCCTGGTGCCGGCGATCGGCGCGACGCTCGGCGTCGTCATGGTCCCCAAGGTCGAGGGCGCCGAGGACATCCACTACGTCGACCGGCTGCTCGCCCAGCTGGAGGCCAGGGCCGGGCTGACCCGGCCGATCCTCGTCCACGCCATCCTCGAGACCGCTCGCGGCGTCGCGAACGTCGAGGAGATCTGCACGGCATCCCCTCGGATGCAGGGACTGTCGCTCGGCCCGGCCGACCTTGCCGCCTCCCGCCGGATGAAGACGACGCGCGTCGGCGGTGGCCACCCCGGGTACGTCGTCCGTGCCGACCCCACCCCTGGCGATCCCGATGCGCCGCGGGCGAGCGTGCAGCAGGACCTCTGGCACTACACCGTCGCCCGGATGGTCGACGCCTGCGCCGCCGCCGGGATCTACCCGTACTACGGGCCGTTCGGCGACATCGGCGACTCGGTGGGGTGCGAGGACCAGTTCCGGGCGGCGTTCCTGCTCGGCTGCGTCGGTGCCTGGTCGCTGCACCCCAGCCAGATCGCCATCGCGAAGCGGGTGTTCAGCCCGTCAGCGCAGGATGTGGCGCACGCGCGGCGGGTCGTCGCGGCCATGGGTGACGGGACCGGCGCGGTCATGCTCGACGGCCGGATGGAGGACGACGCCAGCCTCAAGCAGTGCCGGGTCCTCCTCGACCTCGCCGAGCGCCTCGCGACCCTCGACCCGGAGCTGGCCGAGGCGTACTCGGCGGAGGCTGGTTCGTGAGCGACGTCCGACCGCGGCGGTCGGTCCTGTATCTGCCCGCGTCCAACGAGCGCGCTCTCGAGAAGGCCAAGAGCCTGCCGGTCGACGGGCTGATCCTCGACCTCGAGGACGCCGTCGCCCCGGACGCGAAGAGCTCGGCACGCGAACTCGCTTGTGCCGCAGCCGTTTCCGGCGCATACGGTATGCGTGAGCTCACCATCCGCATCAACGGGCTGGGTTCGCCCTGGCACGAGGACGACCTCGTTGCGGTGTGCGCGGCCGGCCCGGCCGGGATCGTCGTGCCCAAGGTGAGCCGGGCGGACGAGGTGCGGTCGCTCGCCGCGGCGATGGCGGCGGCCGGGGCGCCCGAGCACACCGCCCTGTGGGCCATGGTCGAGACTCCGCGGGCGATCCTGGACTGTGCAGCGATCGGGGACGCGTCAGAGCGCCTCACCGTGCTCGTGCTGGGCACCAACGACCTGGTCAAGGAGCTGGGGGCGCAGGTCGTCCGGGGTCGCACGCCGCTGGTCACCGTGCTGAGCATGGCGGTCCTCGGTGCCCGCGCTGCCGGCGTGGCGGTCCTCGACGGCGTCTACAACGACGTGCGCGACGCCGACGGGTTCGTGGCGGAGTGCCGACAGGGGCGCGAGCTGGGGTTCGACGGGAAGACCCTGATCCACCCCGGTCAGGTCGAGTCGGCCAACCGCGTCTTCGCACCGAGCGACGACGAGGTCGATACCGCCCGGCGGACGATCGCGGCGTTCGAAGCCGCACAGGCGGACGGCCGCGCCGTGGCGACTCTCGACGGACGTCTCGTCGAGAGCCTCCACGTCGACACGGCTCACCGCGTACTGGCGATGCACGCCGCGGTCATCTCCCGCTGACGGGACAGACCAGTCAGCTGGCCGCGAGCCCGGCGGTCCCGAAG
The DNA here is from genome assembly GCF_036559105.1 of Lapillicoccus sp. GTDB lineage: Bacteria > Actinomycetota > Actinomycetes > Actinomycetales > Dermatophilaceae > Lapillicoccus. Next base: position 36,304 of record NZ_DATBTV010000069.1, read on the forward strand.
GTGGGTGCACCCTGTGTCGTCCCGAGCGCGGTCAGCGAGCCGTCGCGGGCCACCGCCCACGAGGACACGAGGCCGCCGCCCATGCGGACGTACAGGAAGTGCTGGTCCGCCGAGAGCGCGGCGTCCGTACCGCCGGCGCCGGTGGTCGCGGCGACCGCCGCCTTGAGCGCCAGCGAGCCGTCCTTGGCGATGGTGTAGCTCGAGACCGTCCCGCTGGCGGCGTTCACCGCAAACGCGTACCCACGGGCCACAACCAGCCAGCAGGCGGCCGCCTGGGTGTCGCTGACCGCGGGGGAGATGACCCCGAAGCCGCGGCGGCCGACGTCGTACGAGGACGCGGACCCGCTACCCGCCTCGGAGACGACCGCGTGCCCGCGGGCGTCGAAGTCGAAGCCGTACGGCGTGGTCCCGGCGGCCGCGTGCGGCACCGCGTAGCCCGCGTACCCGCCGCGCACCGCGAAGATGTCGAGGGTGTTGCTGGCCTTCTCGGTGACGAGCAGTGACGATCCGTCCGGGGTGAACTGGATCTGGGCGGCGTCGGTGATGCCACCGGCGGCGTTCGGCGTGAGCGCGCGCGACGACCCGGGCAGCGGCGAGAGGTTGCCGCGTGAGCTGTACCGGAATCCCGTGATCGTGTCGCTGCCCTGGTTCACGACGTACCCGACCCCGTCTCGCGCCGTGACGCTCACCGGCAGTGTGCCGTGGGTAGCGATGGTGTCGCGCAGGACCAGGCCGTGATCGGTGATCTCCAGGGCCGCGACCGTCGCGGAGCCGGCGTTCACCGCGAAGAGCAGGTCGCCCTGACGCACCAGGCCGCTCTGGGAGTGGAGCGACCCACCGCTGCCCGACCCACCGGTTGCGACCAGCCCGGCGGCGGTGAGGCGACCGTCGGCGGCTCGGTCGAAGACCTGGATCGCATTGCCGTTGCTGGCGTTCGTGGTCTCGTAGACGTGGTCTGCGGGTTGGTGCGGACCACCGTGTGCGGAGGCGGCGGTCGCGAACGCGGTGCCGAGTCCGACGGCGAGCGCGGCGGCCGAGAGGGTCCGGCGGGCGAGATGGCGGTGCATGGTCAGGCCTTTCGTGACGGGAGGGTCGCCGACCGCTGCCGGCGACCTCCACATCAAGGCCCATCCATCGGTGCCACAGTCCCTCCGGATGGCCGCCGTAACCGCCGCGTTAGCGGTTTCCGGTCGGTCGTCATCGCCGCGTAATGATCACCACCGAGAGGTCGCGGCGGCGACGAGGTCGCCGAGCAGCTCGCCGGCGTCCACGTCGTGACCGCGCCGGGCGAACCAGTCGCACATGTTCCGGACGTCGCGCTCGAGGAAGTCGAACCCGTGCGGGTTGCCGATGATGTCGACGACCTGCGGCCAGTCGATGACGACGAGCCGCTCCTCGTGGAGGAGGACGTTGTAGGGCGAGAGGTCGCCGTGCGCCCAGCCGTGCAACGCGAGCCGGGCCATCGTCTCTCGCAGCTGCTCGAACAGCTCGGGGAGCAACGCGGGTTCGGGACGGGTCTGCGCCAGCCTCGGCGCGGCCACCCCGTCGGTCCCGACGAACTCCATGAGGATCTCGGTCTCCTGCATCTGGACCGGGTACGGCACCGGCAGATCCATGGACCAGAGCTTCCCGAGGACGTCGAACTCGGTCATCGCCCACTGTCCCGCGATCACGGCCTTGCCGAACTCGGTGCGGCGCCCCATGGCTCGGGTCTCGCGACTGCGCCGGACCCGGCGCCCCTCGAGGTAGCCGGCGTCCCGGTGGAAGAGCCGTCGGTCGTGGCCGCGGTAGCGCTTCGCGGCCATGACGACGTCCTGACGGGGGTCGCCGGGGACCCAGCGGCGGAGCAGGTGGACGTCGGCTTCCTTGCCGGTCTTCAGGACGCCCAGGTCGGCGTCGACCGCGCCGAGCGCGGTGAGGACCCAGTCGGGTCGAGGTTTCGGGCCGTGCATCGACCCGTCCCAGGACGACCAGCGTTCGCCTTCCGGCGGGCCGTCGGGGTTGGTGTCAACGGCGAAGCTGTCGGGCTCCCAGCCGTCGGCGAGATGGTGTGTCACTGCGGTTCTCCAGAGGTGTGAGGGATGGGGTGCGGTGAGCACCCAGGACAGTCGTCGACATGTCGGCCCTCCTCGGAGACGTGACGGTTCGGGTGTGCGCCGGTGGTGGCGCGACCCAGGGAACCTGGCCAGGATGACGTAGCCGGGACGGAGCCGGCAACGGGTTTTCCGGTCGCCGGTGAGGCGCACGTATCGGAATGCCGGGATCCGGCTCTACCTAGGCAGCAGATATGTCCGAATTTCACCCCTCCGGGCGACGCTGAGGTGCACCCTGGTGGTCTTGGTGTCCTTGGGGGGCTTCCACCTGCGTCGGAGGAGGCGAGTGTGGCGACGACATCGTTCGTCGGCGGCCGGCTTCGGGTGACGCACTCCGATGCCTACCGCGCCTCCACGTCCCGCACCCGGTCCATCGACCTGGCGACTGCTGACGACGTCGATGCTCTCCTGGTGGACACGCTGCGGCGCAACGGTTTTGACGCGGTACATCGCGTGGTCGTCGGGCCGGACAAGACAAAATCCCGTGACGTCGGAGCCGGTAAGGGCACCTCGGTCTCGCTCGCCTTGGACGTCGCTCCCGACGAGGACGCCGTCGTCCTCCTCGAGCACGAGGGCTGCTACACCTGGTTACGCCCGCGGCACGAGTCCTCGCGCGACCCGAAGGTCATCGGCCGCGTTGCCGTCTTCGAGTTCGTCGTGCCCCCCAGGGGGGGAGCCACGCGCGACCTGGGCGGCCTGGCCGCCGGGGCTGCCCGCGCGACGGTGTTGTCGTATGCGTCGCCGCTGCTCTCCCAGGCCGCAATCCGGGCGCTCGAGCTGTTCGTCGACCCCGGTCTCGTCCACATCGCCGGCGTCGACCCCTCCGAGTGGCGGCACGTCGGCTCGCTCGCCGACACCGGCCTCTCGCCGGACCGGAACAGCCGGGTCCTGTTGCTCGTCCACGGGACCTTCGACTCGACGGTGGGTGCGTTCGGTGCGCTGGCCGCTACCGAAGCGGGGCGCGACTTCCTGACCCAGGCGCTCGGCGACTACGACGCCGTCATCGGCTTCGACCACAAGACGCTGAGCGTCGACCCGCTCGAGAACGCCCGCGAGCTCGCTGCCGTGTTGACGCCGTTCCGGGGACGACAGGTGACGTTGGACGTGGTCTGCCACAGCCGCGGCGGGCTCACCGCCCGCAGCTTCGTCGAGTCCGTCCTTCCGAGCCTCGCGTGGCGCGGCAAGGTGGACCGGGCGGTCTTCGTGGCCGCCACCAACGCGGGCACCCACTTCGCGGACGAGACCCGCTGGGCCGATCTGGCTGACGTCTACACCAACCTCGTCGCCGCCAATGCGCGGGCGATCGCCGCGCTGCCGGGCGGAGCGCCGATCGCCGCCCTCGTCGTCGGCGCGGTCCGCGGCATCGGTGCGCTGGTCCGCTGGCTGGCCTCGTATGCGACCGACCCCGACAGCGTCCCCGGTATCGCCGCGATGGTGCCGGGCGGGCCCTTCGTCACCGAGATCAACCGGGACCAGCGTGGCCAGCCCCGTTCGGGGACGCCCTGGTTCGTCGTGTCGTCGGACTTCGAGGTGACGGTCAACGACCACCCACCGGAGCTTCCGGCGGCCGTGGTCGCGCGGCTCGTCGACGGTGTCGTCGACCAGGTCATCACCGGGCCGAACGACCTCGTCGTCGACGTCGAGTCCATGAGCGCCATCGACCTCGAGCACGGGGGTGGGTACGTGCGTGGTGCCCTGGCCCTGAGGGCTAACTCGACCGTCTACCACACGAACTACTTCTCCCAGGAGTCCGTGTGCCGGGCTCTGGTGGCGTGGCTCGTCCAGCGGGTCGACCACCTCGAGGGGGAGGAGCGGGCGGCCCCCGTCCCGGACATCGGCGGTGACGACGGTGACCTCGGATGGCGTGGGCCGACGCGCGGACCGTCGCCGGTCGTCCCACCGCCCGTGGTCGAGCCGCCGCCGACAATGGCCGAGCCGCCGCCGACGATGGCCGAGCCGCCGACGATGGCCGAGCCGCCGCCCACCCCAGGCGCCGATCCGCCGCCGACGTCCGGTGCCGAGCCGCCGCCGGAGCCCGGACCTCCGGGACCGCGACCCGAGATCGCCCCCATGCATGCTCCGGGCTCGATCCAGGCCACCTTCGTCGCCGAGCTCCCGCAGAACCCACCGGTGGGGGTGACCACGACGTTGCGGGTCCGGGTGTCGCGCACCGCGCTGGTCGCGGCCGACGGGACCGCCTCGGCGCGAACCGTGCTCGCCGTACGGCCGGACAGCCCCGTCGACGTCCAGGTCATCCCGAGCAAGAACGTGGCCCTGGACGGCCCCGACCTCGATCGGCTGCTGCTTCCGCCCGGCGGCGGCTGGTCGGAGCTGCAGTTCGCGGTACACGCCGTTGCGGCAGGGCCGGTCAGGCTGAAGATCCTTGCGCGCCAAGGCCGCGAGCTGCTGGGCAGCGTCACCCTGGAGGCTGACGCCGTCGACCCCGACGCCGTCATCGGCGGTGCGCAGGCGCTGACCCGCGCGCAGGTCGAGGTGGCGTCCGCGTCGTCGCCGGTGCTCGCGGACGTGGCGTGGCTGGAGATCGCCCAGGTCGAGGCGGACAACGAGACGCGGTTCCGCTACGAGCTGCGGCTGCCGGGGGTGAGCGAACGGATCATCGGGACGTCACCGCCGATCCGCGACGCGGATGGGTTCGTGTCGAGTCTGTTCCGCGAGGTCCAGCAGCTGTGGTTCGACAACTCGGACAAACCCGCGAAGTACCTCGCCGACCTCCAGGACCTCGGCTCGTCCCTGTTCGAGCAGCTGTTCCCGCAGGATCTCCAGGCGGTGCTGTGGAAGAACCGCGACCACCTCGACAACCTGTTCCTCATCGCCGACGAGCCGTTCATCCCGTGGGAGCTGGTGCATCTGAAGCCGCCGGTCGGCCCACGGCAGAAGGCTCCCCGATTCCTCGGCCAGCTCGGGCTCGTGCGCTGGCAGTTCACGCCATTCCCGCCGCAGCCGCAGCTGCAGGCCCGGGCCGGCAAGGTGTTCTCGGTCTGCCCCGAGTACGAGGACCCGTCGCTGGACCTGACCGAGGTGCAGGCCGAGGCGCAGTTCCTCACCACGACGTTCGGGGCGACTGCGGTCCACGCTACGGAGCAGAAGGTGCGGCAGCTGCTGCGCCGGCGTGGCGGGTTCGACCTGCTCCACTTCAGCGGCCACGGCCTCGCCGACCAGGGCAACATCGGCGAGGCCAAGATCGTCCTCGCGGGGCGGACCGTGGGTGGTGCGCTGGTGTCGGACTACCTGACGTCCACCACCGTCGCGGAGAACGCGAAGTTCGGGAACCGTTCCGGCGCAGGCCCGCTCGTTGTCCTCAACGCCTGCCAGGTCGGGCGCTCCGGCGAGGAGCTGAGCAGCCTCGGTGGCTTCGCTCGCGCGTTCCTCGAGGCCGGCGCGTCGGCGTTCGTGTCCTGCCTGTGGTCGGTCAACCAGACGCCGGCGCGGATCTTCGTCGAGACGTTCTACGGGCGACTGCTGGACGGCGACACCGTCGCCATGGCCGCTCTCACCGCCCGCGAGGCGGCCCGGGCCTCGGGGGATGCGACATGGCTCGCCTACGTCATCTACGCCCGTCCGGACGCGGTCCTCGTCCGGACCTGACCCGCGTCCCCGCGTACCCGCATATCTCCGTCCACACCAACCCACCCAAACCTGCGGTACCCACACCCACGAAAGGTCTGAAACCCATGGCTGCACAGGCTTTGTGCGTCGGTATCAACGAGTTCGCCCACCTGCCCAACGCCAACTGGCTGAACGGCTGCGTCAACGACGCGAACGACATGGCGGCGATGCTGCGGACCCAGCCCGGGTTCTCACGCCGCAACATCACCGTGCTCACCGACGCGGAGGCGACCAAGGCAAACGTGATGGCCAAGCTGACCGACATCATCGGCAAGGCCAAGGCCGGCAAGCTCGACCATGTCGTGTTCTCGTTCTCCAGCCACGGGACCCAGGTACCGGACCAGAACGGAGACGAGACCGTCGACCACGTCGACGAGGCCTTCGCGTGCCACGACATCGCGCAGAAGGGCGCCGACTGGGACCGCGACTCGGTCATCATCGACGACGAGCTCCACGCACTGCTCTCGGATCTCCCGAAGGAGGTCCTCGTCGAGGTATTCCTCGACACCTGCCACAGCGGTACCGGTCTGAAGGACCTCCTGCCCGGCCAGAAGGCACGGTTCCTGCCGCCGCCGACGCGACGCGGTGTCCAGCGGCTCGCCGCGACGTCGGACCCGAAGGGCCTCCAGGAGCTGGTGAAGACCACGCCGGCCGCGACACGCGCCGTCCTTTTCGCCGGCTGCAAGGCGGACCAGACCTCGGCCGACGCGTACTTCAACGGCCGTTACAGCGGCGCGTTCACGTACTACTTCCTCAAGGCCCTGGCGGCCGACGGCGCAGCCAGTCGGACCGCCCTGCTCAACGCCACCAGCCAGAGCCTCAGGGCCGGAGACTTCACCCAGCGCGCCCAGCTGGAGGCCTCACCGAAGGCCAAGAAGGCCCCGCTCGGGCTGTTGGCGTAGGGGACGGGGATGACCGAGTTCTGTCCGGGGTACCCGGCGCCGTTCGACGCCCTGGTGGCCGACTACCCGGGGCAGGACGTCTACCCCAGTGCCGACTTCCGGGTCGAATGGGGACCGGTCTTCCACCGCGGCCGGCTCGACGGTTCGGCGCGCGTCGTCGTTCTCGGGCAGGACCCGGCCACCCACGAGGCGATCAGCCGCCGGATCCTGGTGGGTGAGGCGGGCCAGCGAGTGCAGGGCCTCCTCGCCAAGCTGGGGATCGACCGCAGCTACGTCATGGTCAACACGTTCCTCTACAGCGTGTACGGCCAGGGTGGCGGCAACCGGCACGAGGACGACGAGGCGATCGCCGCATACCGGAACGCCTGGCTCGACGCCCTGCTCGTGGGGACCGGCGCGACCGCGGTGGTCTCCCTGGGCCAGCTGGCCGAGACGGCGTACCAGGCGTGGGCGGCCACCCAGCCGGCCGCGGCGGCGCGGCTCCACCACGCCCCCCTCCGGCACCCGACGTACCCCGAGAGCGCGTCGCGCGCCGGCAACAAGACGCTGGCCGAGACCACGGCGATCCTGCTGGCCGACTGGAACGAGCACCTGCCCGCCCTGCGCGACCACGTCATGCCCGATGGGATGTCGCAAGACACTCTCTACGGGACCGGCTGGCAGGACGGCGACCTGGTGCGGATCCCGCAGGCGGACCTGCCGCCGGGGTCGCCGAGCTGGTGGTTCGACCTGGCTGCCTGGGCGTCCCGGACCGGTCCCGACGTGCAGACCAAGCGCGCGACGATCAGCGTCGTCGTGCCGAGAAGGGCCCGGCTGTGGCCGGTCCTCCCGACACCCACCCCTCCTACTCCGGAAGGCTGAGCCGTGGCTGGACCGTTCGAACGCGCGTACCAGCGAGGTGTCACCGAGAAGGTCGGCCCGCCGCCGAGCCGGCCGCGCGCACTGCCGCCGGCGCCGTTCGCGTTGCACGGCGCGGTGATCACGCCCGAGGAGGCGTGGTCGAGCGGGTACGTCACCGTCGCGGGCGGGTCGATCTCGGCGGTCTCGAAGGACAAGCCCACCGACGTGCCGGTCGTCGAGACCGACGGGGTGATCCTTCCCGGGCTCATCGACCTGCACGGCCACCCGGACTTCAACGTGTTCGCCGCGTGGGAGCCGCCGAAGCTCTACGCGAACCGGTACCGGTGGCGGGCCAGCGCGCCATACAAGGCCCTGGTGCGCGACCCGCAGAACACCATCCTCAGCACGCTCCCGCCGCAGACGCAGAGCCGGTACGCGGAGGTGCGAGCCCTCGCTGGAGGCGTGACGGCGATCCAGGGGTCGTCGGCCGCGAGTACCAGCACGAACGCGGAACCGCTGGTGCGCAACGTGGATCTGTGGATCTTCGGCGACCACAAGGCGCGGGCGATGATCGACCTTCCGTCGAGCTCCTCCCGGGACGTGCCGCGACTGAAGAAGATCGTGGCGGACATCGGGACCAACGACGTCAACGCCTTCTACCTGCACCTGTGCGAGGGAGTCCGCGGTGACGAGCGGAGTGCCGGGGAGTTCCAGGCGTTCCTCGCGGCGGGGGCGGCGACGCCGGCGACCAACGTGATCCACGGTTCGGCGCTGTCGGAGGCGGACCTGCATACGCTGACCGACGCCGGGTGCCGGTTGGTGTGGTCGCCGCAGTCGAACCTGCGGCTCTACGGCTCCACGACGCTGGCGGGAGCGGCGCGCGCTGCGGGTATGCCCGTGGCGCTCGGGGCGGACTGGTTGCCGTCCGGGTCGACCAGCCTGCTGGGGGAGATGAAGGTGGCGCGGCGCCAGCTGGCGCTGGAAGGGCACCCCATCGCGGCCGCCGACCTCGTCGCGATGGTCACGTCGGTGGCAGCTGGCGTGGCTGGGCTGTCGGAGCATCTGGGATCGGTCTCGGTCGGCCGGCCGGCCGACCTGCTCGTGCTCGAGCGGCACCACACGGACCCGTACGAGAGCGTCTGCCTGGCGGACCCGTCGTGGGTTGAGCTGGTCTCGATCGGCGGGGACATCACGTATGCGCGGGACGACTGGTTCGGCCGGCTGTCCGGCAACGCGGCATCCCCGACGATCGAGAGCCTGCTGGCGTGGGGGAAGCCGATGCGCCTCGACAACGGGTTCCAGTCGTCGGCGACCTCACCGACGCCCTCGCTGTCGGCGATCCGGGGCCTACTGACGGGCGCCTACCCGGCAGTGGGACCGATCTACGCCTGACTCTTCCGCCCACTGAGGGTTTGGCTGCCGCGATCACACGTGCAGGTCCCCCGGTGGAGCGAAGTTGGTGCTCCGACGCTGACTTCGCTCCATCGAGATCGGTCAGGGCGCGGATCACGAACGACTGGTTCGAGTGGAGAGGTGTGAGAGCGCTAGAGCGCTCGGATATACCTCCAACCGGGTCAGGCGCGTAACCGGCGGCCGGGGAGAGGCCGGGAGAGGCGCGCGTCACGTTTGGGTCGCCGCGCGAGGCGCCCTCGCGCATACTCGCGTGTCATGGCGCGGTTGCAGCAGACCGAGGGGCTCAGCGACGAGCAGCAGGACTTGTTGAAGCTCGTTCGTGCTTTCGTTGATGACCAGGTCATCCCCGTGGCCATGGCCCTCGAGCACGCCGACGAGTACCCGACCAAGATCGTCGAGCAGATGCAGGAGATGGGGATCTTCGGGCTGATGATCCCCGAGGAGTATGGCGGTCTCGGCGAGTCGCTGCTGACCTATGCGCTGACCGTCGAGGAGCTCAGCCGCGGCTGGATGTCGATCAGCGGGATCATCAACACGCACTTCATCGTCGCGTACCTGCTGCTCCAGCACGGCACCGAGGAGCAGAAGCAGCGGTACCTGCCCCGGATGGCCATCGACGAGGTCCGCGGCGCGTTCTCGATGAGCGAACCCGGCTGCGGCAGCGACGTCGCCGCCATTCGGACGAAAGCCGTTCCCACACCGGGCGACTCGTGGTCGATCACCGGGCAGAAGATGTGGCTCACCAACGGCGGCTCGTCGAACCTCGTTGCCGTCCTCGTCAAGACCGACACCGGCGCGAGCAGCGTCTACAAGAACATGACGACCTTCCTGGTCGACAAGGAGCCGGGCTTCGGCGAGGTCGCGCCCGGCCTCACCGTCCCCGGCAAGATCGAGAAGATGGGCTACAAGGGCGTCGACACCACCGAGCTCATCCTCGACGGGTACGAGACCTCGACCGCCCAGATCCTCGGCGGCGAACCCGGCCGCGGCTTCTACCAGATGATGGACGGCGTCGAGGTGGGTCGCGTCAACGTCGCGGCCCGGGCGTGCGGGGTCGCCCGCCGCGCCTTCGAGCTCGGGATCGCCTACGCCCAGCATCGCGAGACGTTCGGCAAGAAGATCGCCGAGCACCAGGCCGTGCTGTTCCGCCTGGCGGAGATGGGCACCAAGGCCGAGGCCGCGCACCAGATGATGGTCAAGGCGGCCCGGCTCAAGGACGCCGGCGAGCGGGGCGACCTCGAGGCCGGCATGGCCAAGTACCTCGCCTCCGAGTACTGCGCCCAGGTCGTCGAGGACTCGTTCCGGATCCACGGCGGGTACGGGTACTCGAAGGAGTACGAGATCGAGCGGCTCTACCGCGAGGCACCCATGCTGCTCATCGGCGAGGGCACCGCCGACATCCAGCGGATGATCATCGGACGGCGGCTCCTGGAGGAGTACGCCGCGCGGGGATGACCACGTCGCGACCCCTCACCGAGGGTTTGCGATAATCGGGTCATGACCACGCAGCCCAAGGGCTTGAGCCAGGTCCGCGCCCGACTCAACCTCGAGTACCCGATGTCGCTCGGGACGTTCGAGAAGTACGAGGAGGCGCAGAAGCTCGTCGACACGCTGTCCGACAAGGAGTTCCCGGTCCAGAACTGCCTCATCGTCGGCACCGACCTGAAGCAGCTGGAGCGCATCACCGGGCGGCTCACCTGGGGACGGGTGCTGCTCGGCGGCGCCCTCTCCGGCGTGTGGCTCGGGTTGTTCGTCGGCCTGATCTTCGCCCTGTTCGCGCCGCAGGGGGGCAATGTGATCCAGATCGTGCTCTCGACGGTGCTGTTCGGCGCCCTGTTCGGGCTGGCGTGGGCGGCGGGCACGTATGCGTTGACCGGCGGTCAGCGGGACTTCAGCTCGGTCAGCCTCATCGTGCCGAGCAAGTACGAGGTGCTGGTCGAGCACAAGTTCGCCCAGCAGGCGCGCGACATCCTCGGCGGCTCCGGGCTTGGCGGCGCGAGCCACGGGTACGTGCCGACCGGCGGGTATGCGACGGACGCGCCCGGCGGTCAGCCGCCCACCAGCCAGCTCTGAGCCTCGCGTTTTCCCGCTTCCAACCTGGAGCAGTACCCAGTTTCACGGGTCAGGCGGGCCCTGAAACTCCGTAGTACGTCCGGTTGGAAGTGGGGAGCGGGAATGGTCAGCGGGACGTGATGCGGGCGATCCAGGCCTCGACGTCGTCGGCGGTCCGGGGCATCGCCGAGGACAGGTTCTCGTAGCCGTCCTCGGTGACGAGGATGTCGTCCTCGATCCGCACCCCGGTGCCACGGAACTCGACCGGTGCCAGCTCGTCGTCGGCCTTGAAGTAGAGCCCCGGCTCCACCGTGAGGACCATGCCCGCGCGGAGCTCGGCGTCCTTGTAGTCGGCCCGCCTAGCCTGCGCGCAGTCGTGGACGTCGATGCCGAGGTGGTGACTGGTGCCGTGGACCATCCAGCGGCGGTGGTACTGGCCGTGCTCCTTGTCGATGGTGTCCTCGACGCTGACCCCCTCGGGCAGCAGCCCCCACTCGTGGAGGAACTCGGCGATCACCCGGATGGCGGTGTCGTGGATCTCGCTGAACTTGACCCCGGGCTTGATCGCCTCCATGGCCGCCTGCTGCGCCGCGTACACCGCGTCGTAGATCGTGCGCTGCGCCTCGGTGAACGTCCCGTCGACCGGCAGGGTGCGGGTGATGTCGGCGGTGAACAGCGAGTCGACCTCGACCCCCGCGTCGAGGAGCAGCACCTCGCCGTCCTCGAGGTCACCGGTGTTCTTGATCCAGTGCAGCGTGGTGGCGTGGTCCCCGCCCGCACAGATCGAGTCGTACCCGACGCCGTTGCCCTGGTGGCGCGCGTGGAGGCCGAAGACGCCCTCGACCCACCGCTCGCCGCGGCCCTTGGCGACCGCGTCGCGCAGCTGGGCGATGACCGCCTCGAACCCCTCCTGGGTCGCGGCGACCGCGAGCCGCATCTGCTCGATCTCCCACTCGTCCTTGACCAGACGCAGTGTGGAGAGGAACCGGGACAGCTCGTCGTCGGCCTCCGCCGCGCTCTGGACCGCCGCGGCGTCCGTGGCCTTCTCGGACGAGGCGGCACGGCCCTGCTCGACCTGCTCCGTCACGTCGTGGTCGGCGTCGCGCACCACCCGCACGGTCACCTTGCCGGCGTCCTTGGCCACGGCGTCGGCGAACTCGTCGATGCTGCGTGCGGTCAGCCCGTACTCCGCCTCGATGTCCTCCAGCGTCGGCCGGCCGCCGACCCAGAACTCGCCGTAGCGGGTGTCGCCGAAGAACTCGTCGGAGTCCCGCCCACCCCAGGGCTTGAAGTAGAGCACCGCGTCGTGGCCGCCCTCCGGGAGCGGTTCCAGCACCAGCACGGCGTCCGGCTCCTGGTCGCTGCCGAACCCCGTGAGGTGTGCGAACGCCGAGTGCGGCCGGAACACGTAGTCGGTGTCGTTGCTGCGGACCTTGAGGCCGCCGGCCGGGACCACCAGCCGGTCTCCCGGGAACTGGGCGCTGACCGCGTCCCGTCGGGTGGCCGCATACGGAGCGACCTCGGCGCGCTCGGGGCTCCCGGTATGCCGGGGAGCCCATCCGGACTTCACGAACGCCCGGAACTCGTCGGTCGTGGGGTTGCTGCGGTTCTCGCTCTTCTTCTGCTCCTCGCTCACCGGGCCATCGTCGCACTTACCCACCCCACGAAGTTCTCCGCACGACGATCTCGCCTTCGCCTCGATGTGTCGCGAGGACCCCACGCTTCGCTCCGATACTTCGCGGGGACCCGGTCTACGAGGCGTTGGTGATAACGACGGCCTGGCGGACCGTTCGGCCGCCGGCGCCCGGTCCGGCCAGCTCGGTGACCCGGCCGGAAGGGAGGTCGTAGGCGACGAGTCGGCTGCCGTCGCTCGCGCAGCGGGTGCCGCCGAGGTAGAGGGTGCCCCCGACGGCCACGTTGGGGACCAAGCCGGTCGCGGCCTTCGGCACCGTGATCGGCGTGACGTGACCGTCGGTCGCGAGCCTCGCCAGGGACCCGGAGCATAGGTTGTCCATCTGCACCACCGGGGAGCCGGTGGCCGCCCAGACCACCGCCGCGCGGGTGGGCGTCGCCCCCACTGGGGTCACGATGAGGGGCCGACCGACGAGGTCGTCGTAGGTGTTGACCTGCACCGACGAGCCACAGCCGACGACCGCCTCGGTCGGCGACCAGCGAGCCAGTGGCTCGCACGACGGGGGTTGGGTGAACGGCCCAGGACCGGCCACCGCGTCGGTGGCGAGGTCCAGCAGCAGCAGGGGACCGTCGCGGGACGAGAGCAGGGCGGTCGACCCGTCGCCGCTGACCAGGACGCCCGGGTGGCGCGGCCCACCGGACGTGCTCGAGAGCGCCGTGTCGTAGTCGGTGCGCGGGGTGCCGTCCGATGTCCACCGCTGGAGGCGGACCGACGAGGTCGAGTCGGTCCACAGCACCAGGTAGCCGTAGCTCGGGTCCGGCCCCGCGTAGAGCAGTGACTTCCACCCGTAGGGGGTCGGGACATCTCGAGCGGTCCCGGCCTGGAGGTCCCACTCCTGGGCGACCGACCCGACCGCGACCGTGACGTGCCGTCGGTCCGCGCTCACGTCCTCGATGACGATGCTGTCGGGCGCACTGCCCAGGGGGTAGCGGGTCCCGTCCGGGCTCACCAGCAGCAGCGTGGTCGTGACCGCGGTCGGCGGCGTCGCCGTCGCGACGACCGCCCATCCAGCGCCCACCTCGGACCAGGGGATCGACCCCCGGGTGCGTTCGCCGGGAGCGAGGGCCGGTGACGAGAGCGCGGTCGGGCTCGAGGTCGCCGAGGGCGTCGGCGAGGGCGTGGGCGCCGGGGCGGGACCGCTGTAGCGCTGGACCCCGACGGCCACGGCGACGCCGAGGGCGACGACGACGAGCGCGCCGACGGCGAGGAGCCACCAGCGCCGGTGCCGAGCGGTCCGGCGCGTGTCCGCGTCGAGGACCTCGCCGAACCGGTGCCGCAGGTCGTCGGCGCCGATCGCGTCCGCCCGGCGCTCCAGGGCCTCCGCGAGCCGATCGGTGGTCTCGGTCCCGTCGGAGGGCTCCTCGGGCCGCCGCAGGGCGACGAGCGCCGACTGCCACGTCGACTCGACCGCTCGCTCGCTCATCCGCAGCGACGCTGCCACCTGCGACCGGCTGAGTCGCGCCCAGACCTCGAGAACGACCACCTCGCGCTGCCGCTGGGGTAGGCCGAGAACGTCGCCGACGGTGTCCCGCACCGCACCCGTAGGCCGCTCGACGGGTAGCCCCCCGCGCCGGACCGCGCGACACTCGGCGACGACGCGTGCGCGTAGGTCCGCGACCGCCATCCCCGGGTCGCTACGTCGGTCGTGGCGGCGGACCAGGACGACGAAGGCCTGCTGGACCACCGACTCCGCGACGGACCGGTCACCCAGCAACAGAAGGGCGAGCCGGACCATCGACAGGCGCTGCGCCGCGTACAGGCCGTCGAGGTCGGTCGACGAGGCGGACCGAGCTCGCACGCAGACCTCCCGCCACGGGTGGCGCGGTCGGGAGCCGCGCGTTCAGGTGTTCATCGTCGCATTCGGATCCGGTCGGTGACTCGGATCGACGACCGTCACCCGGGCCGGCGGTGGGCGCACTCCACCGTCGAGAGGACGAGGTGTGCGACGTCGCCCGCCACCGCGACTGGTCGGGGACGGCGTGCGGGACGGGGGGTGGCGTACGGCCGACGCGGTGCGGGCCATGGTTGCCTCATCCGACCTGGGAACTTTCCAGGACGCGCCTCGAAACTCGCTCGTATACCGTCGGGCGGTGGCGATCAGCGAGGGCAGCAAGATCTCCTGGAACACCTCGCAGGGTCCGACGCACGGCCGGACCGTGGAGAAGCGCACGACGGAGCTCACCTTCGACGGGCAGACGTTCAACGCCAGCGACGACGAGCCCTACTGGATCGTGAAGTCCGGCAAGACCGGCGCGACAGCAGCGCACAAGGAGTCGAGCCTCACCGCGCGCTGACCGCCCGGAGCGCCTCCACGTCGAGCACGGTGACGTGGCCGCGGTTCAGCCGGACCAGGCCGTCCTCCTCGAGCCGCCGCAGGTAGCGGTTCGTGGTCGGGCGTGACGCGCCCGACAGCTCGGCCACCTCGACCTGCGTGAGCGGCAGCGTCACCTCACCCGATCGGGCGTGGTCCGCGTACTGGCCGCAGAGGTCGACGAGGGTGCGCAGGACCCGACGGTCCGCGGGCAGGTAGAGGGCGTCGATGAGGTGCGTCGACAGGCGGTCGACCCGGTGCGCGAGCATCCGCACCAGCAGGGCCTGGACACCGGAGTGCTCCTCGCACAGCTGCCGGAACTCGTCGAACCGGAGGGTGAGCGTGACGACCGGTTCGAGGGCGACGATGGTCGAGGACCGACGGTGGTCGTCGGCCAGCATCGCCATCTCGCCGAACGCCTCGCCCGGGCCCAGCACCGCGTAGGTGACCACGTCGCCCTGGGGCGTGGTCCGGCGGGAGACGACCCGTCCCTCCTGGATGAGGTGGATGGTCTCGGCCAGGTCGCCCTCGTGGAAGAGCGTCTCGCCCTTGGCGTAGCGATGGCGGTGCGTCCGCCCCAGCACGAGGCGCTGCTCCGACGGGTCCAGCGAGGCGAGCAGCCGCCACTCCATAGGGGCCAGTGCACCACGCCGCGGATGCGGGGGCAACGACGGTCAGGCCCTCGATGTCGCAAGCGAGACGTCCGCTGTGTCGCCGCGGGCACAGACCGGGAACCCGGCAGCCCCGACCGTTGAGGCAGCCGGAAACACCCGGTACCACCAGATCGGAGGTCGGTCATGGCTCCACTTCGTCGCAGTCACCGGGACATGTCCCACCATCACCCGCAGATCCGCAAGGTCGGCAAGGGGACGTGGGTCTGGGAGTGCAGCTGCGGAGGCGCATCGCGCCGCGCGGTCAGCGAGCCGCTGGCGTGGCCGGCGGCCGTCGTCGAGGCGCTCCTGCACTCGCAGCTGATCGCGCCGTGACCCAGCAGGGGTAGGCGAGCACCCATAAGCCGGTGCCGGGCCCATGGGGCGGCCCGGCATCACCGGGACCACGGGGCGTGGTCCCGGCCGGGGCCGGCCGGACCGCTGGGGGTCCGGTCGGCCCCGCGCTACCAGATCGTGTGCGGCTCCAGCGACACCCGAGCCTCGTCCCGAAGCCGCGTCTCGGCGTCCGCGTACCGCTCCTCGGCCTCCTCGGCGGTGGCTCCGACCGCCGTGATCCCGACGCGGCCGAGCTCGGTGATGGCACTCATCATGTGGAAGACGATCCCGCGCTCCCGGGCCTGGTCGTAGTGGATCCCGGAGACCGCGACGAGGTCGAACAGGTCGGCGATGCGCAAGCCCGTCAGGGACGGGTCCTCGAAGTGATCGGTGGCCACGAGGTGACGCTCGTCGCCAGAGGGGGTCAGGAACCGACTGCTCTCCGCGTCGTACCGGCCGTCGGTGAGGAACTGCAAGGTGAGGAACGGGTGGGTGGTTCCGCCGCGGCGCAGGTTGATCTCGATCGCGTCCGAGCTCCACTGACCGCCGGTCCGGCTGACCACGAAGTCGATGGCGAACCGGCCGAGGACGCCCTTGCTCGCGAGGACCTCGCCCACCTTCCTCGCCTCCGAGGAGATGAGGCCGGCGTACGCCGGGTCGGCGGGGAAGCGACACCCGAGGTACGACTGCCCCGTCGCCCCGCCGAGGATCTGGTCGTGCGTCGACAGCAGCTCGACGACGCCGAGAGGGGTCACCCGCAGCTGCACGCTGGGGCTCCGCAGATCCTCGCCGGTGACCCGCTCCTCGACGATGCCGGCCCGCGACGTCAGCCGGTCGAGGAACATCGGGAGGTCGGCCTTCTGGCTCTCCAGCGTCATGGTCATCACGCGGTCGCGCAGGGCAGCACGCTCGGAGGCGTCCCCGCTGGCGGGCAGGCCCGCGAGGTCGACCTCGGCGTTGCCGGCCCCGGACACCCCCTCGTTGAGCTTGACCATGGCGGCGGTCGCTCGGGGACGCGCGGACCGCAGTCGAGCCAGGGCGGTCACGACGTCGTCGACGGTCCGGACGTCGTTGACCCCCATGGGGTGCGAGATCCCCGCCGCGGCAAAGGCCTCGCGGGAGCCGCTCTTCGTGCCCAGGGGGACGTGGCGGGGGTCGGGACCGTACATGGGTATGCCGAGCAGCAGGGCGAGGTCCCGTTCGAGCCTGGTCGTGTTGTAGGGCAGCAGGTGCGAGAAGGCCGGGTCGGGAATGAGGGAACGGATCTGGCTGACCATCCGCGGCCGGGCCAGCAGCTTCTCGGTCAGCGGGGTCGCCGAGGAGTCGCCCACGGAGACCAGCGACAGCCGGGCCCTGGCGTGGCTGGGGATCACCCCCGGGAGCAGGGACAGGTAGTACTCGATGACCGCCGGGTCGACGGGCATCGACGTCACGTAGACGAGCTTGAGCCGGGGCTGTCGGAGCAGCAGCAGCATGAACAGGTAGCGCTCCTCCAGAGCGCGGTTGGACGCACCGGAACCCGGTACCAACCGTTCGATTGACATCGACGGGACGACGACGACCGACTCCCGAGGGTCGTTCGCCCGCATCGCCCGCCACACCGCGGGCAGTCCTTGTTGGAGGCGGTCGAAGGCCTCGTTGCGCTCGTCCTCGGAGAGGTCGTCGAGCCGGGCCGGGGAGGTGGGGGACAGCAGGGAAGTGGTCACGCGCGTACCTCATCACTCAGGCCCACGATTTCGTAGGCGACCATCGGTTTGGAGAACCCTCGAAGCTCTATCGGGCCGACCTCGTGGGCCACCGCGACGTCCCCGGCGCCGGCCATCACGCGCTGGCTGACGAGGATCTGCCCGGCGTTCGCCTGCGCGGAGAGCCGCGCGGCGAGGTTGGTGACGGTGCCGATGGCGCCGTAGTCGTAGCGCCCCTCGAACCCGATGCGCCCCAGGGTCGCGAACCCGCGCGAGATCCCTACGCCGAACCCGAGCTCGTAGCCGAGCCGCCGCCAGCCCTCGGCCAGTGCACTGACCGCCTCCCGCATCCGCACCGCCATCCGCACGGCGCGGGCGGGCGCGTCCGGGATGGGCACCGGGTCGTTGAAGAACACCAGGAGGCCGTCACCGGCGAAGTGCTCCAGGGTTCCCTCGTACTCGAAGACGAGGTCGCCGAGGGCGTGGTGGTATGCGGCGAGCACCGCCATGACCTCCTCCGGGTCGGAGGTCTCGGCGAACGAGGTGAACCCCCGCAGGTCGCAGAAGACGGCGGTGATCTCGCGTCGGTGGCTGGTGAGGAACGAGTCGTCGCCCTGGTCGAGCAGGAGCCGGGTGATCTGCGGGGAGAAGAATCTCCGGAGCGCGCCGTACCGTTCCAACCGCTCCACCTGCGCCGCCACTCGCGCCTCCAGCTCGTGGTTCCATGACGCGAGCTCGGCGGCCTGCGCGACGACCGTGTCGTGGTAGCGCTTGACCCGCAGCAGGGAGCGGACCCGGCCGAGCAGCTCCCCCTGGTCCAGGGGCTTGTTGATGAAGTCGTCCGCCCCGGCGTCGATGGCCCGGATCTTCTCGGCCGGGCCGCTCGCGGTGACCATGACGACGGGCAGGTATGCGGTGTCGGGGTTGGCGCGGATCCGGCGGCAGGTCTCGTGCCCGTCGAGGCCGGGCATGAGCAGGTCGACCAGGACGAGGTCGGTGCGGCCCTCGGCGAGCCGCTCGAGGCCCTGCTCGCCGGACTCGGCCTCGACCACCTCGTAGCCGTGGGG
>NZ_DATBTV010000070.1:0-33564 GCF_036559105.1 Lapillicoccus sp.
GGGTGGTCACCTCGACCCCGGCGGGGAGGCCCTCGATCACGGCGACGAGCGCCGGGCCGTGGGACTCACCGGCGGTCAACCAACGCAGCATGCGGCGATCTTGCCACGCACCACACGCTCGCCTCGTCGCCCGTCCGCGAGACTGGACCAGCGGCAAACGCACCCGGCTCAGATGGGTGCGCGGCGGACGCCGTCGGCGGGATCGTGGACGCTCCTGTACCCCAGAGGTCGAAACCCGCCACCGTCCGTCCGGCGCACGGCCAGGGCCCGTGAACGGGAAGATCCACCCCACCCGGGTGTGCTGGATCTTCCCGTATCCCCGCTCCGGCTCGGGGCGGTCCGCGCGGCTGAGTGAACGGGAACCGCACCCGCAGAGAGTCCGGTCAGGTGGGTGCGCGCAAGGCGCCGTCGGCGGAATCGTGAACGCTCCTGCACTCAGAGGGTCGAGAAGTCACCACAACCCGCTCCGACTCAGGGCGTCCGCCGGAGCTAGACGAGCTGGAAGCGCACCAGCAGCGCGAGCAGCGCGCCCACGACGATGAACGGCCCGAACGCGATGTGGCTGCGCAACGTCAGCCGTCGGGTGGCCAGGCCCACCAGCGCAACGACACCCGAGACGAGGTATGCCGCGACGAACCCGAAGATCGGGACCCCCCACCCGAGGTAGCCCAGCGGCAGAGCCACCAGCCCGCCCAGGGTTGCGTCGCCCAGCCCCAGCCCGCCCGGAACGACAAAGGCGAGCACCGCATACACGAGCCAGCCAGCCACGCCACAGATCACGCCGCGCAGCAACGCTCCCCAGTCCCCGGTCGTCGCGGAGGCCACCGTCAGCAGCACGAGCAGCCCGGGGATGACCGGCAGCGTCAGCCCCTCGGGCAGCCGGTGGGTGTCGAGGTCGATCCAGAACAGCGCCACCCCGGCCCACGCGAGCAGCAGGTATGCGGGCAGTGCCGCACCCTGTGACAGGCCGCCGAGGCGCCAGGCCAGCACTCCCCAGAGCACCGGGACCGCGACGGCCAGGACGGCGGCCGGTCCGGGGAGCGGCCGGTCGGCCTCGTCGTCGAGCCGGTACCCGCCGGTGCCGAGCTCGCGAGCGAGGAGCCAGCCGACGCCGGCTCCGGCGACGGTGACGACCGCGACCAGCCACCAGGGGGCGGCGACCGCGGGAGCCAGGGTCACGGGGCCCTCAGCCCGACGGCGGCCCGCATCGCCGCCAGTGGCGCGGGGTGACCGGTCATCATCCGGAACTGCTCGGCCGCCTGGTGCAGGAGCATCGCCACTCCGGGAGCGACCACATACCCCCGCTCGGGGGCCAGCTCGGTGAAGGCGCTGGCCGTGCCGTAGACGACGTCGAGGACCGCACCCCGGCCCGGCGGGAGGGTGGCCGCGGCCTCGGAGCGGTCGCCGGGCACGGTGGAGACCACCACGTCGACACCGTCCGGCCAGTCGCCGATGTCGCGGCGCCCGATCCGCAGCCCGGACGCCTGGGCCTGCTCCAGGGTGGCGCCGCGGACCTCGCCGCGCACCATGAAGTCGACGCGCGCGGCGCCGAGGGCGACGAACGCCGCGACGACGGACCGGGCGGTGGCCCCCGACCCCACGACGACGGGCCGCTCGGCGTGGTCGACGCCGACGTCGGCCAGCGCCCCGAGCACTCCGACGACGTCGGTGTTGTCGGCGTCCCACCCGCCGTCGGGCCGACGCAGCAGCGTGTTGATCGACCCCGTGTCCCGGGCCACGTCGGTGACCGTCGTGGCCACCTCGAAGGCGACCTCCTTCAGGGGACGGGTCAGCGACAGGCCGCGCCACTCCGGGCCGAGGGCCGTCACAAAGGCGAGCAGCTCGAGCTCCGCCACGTCGGCGCGGGTGTAGTCCCAGTCGTTCAGGCCGAGCGCGCGGTAACCGGCCGTGTGGAGCGCCGGCGAGAGCGAGTGGGCGATGGGCGAGCCGAGGACGGCGGCGCGATGGTGCGGGTCGGTCAGCACTTGCCCGTGTTCGCCTGGCACCAGGCCTGGAACTCCTTGACGTACTGGTCGTGCTCGTCCTGCGTCACGGCGAACTTGGTCTCCCCGGTGCTGGGGTTGGTGGTGACCCAGAACAGCCACGGGCCGTCGGCCGGATGCAGGGCCGCCTCGATGGACGAGGCGCTCGGGTTGCCGATCGGCCCGGCCGGCAGACCGGCGGTGACGTAGGTGTTGTAGGGGTTCTTGTCGGCCCGCTCCGCGTCGGTGGTGGTCAGGGCCCGCTTCTGGACGCCGTAGCTGACCGTCGAGTCCAGCTGGAGGTTCATGCCCTGGTCGATGCGGTTCTGGATCACCCGGGCCTGCTTCTCGCGGTCCTCGGTGCTGCGGCCCTCGGCCTCGAGGATGCTGGCGGTGATGAGGACCTTCTCCATGTCGTCCGGGGCGACGCCCTGGGCGGTCAGCGTCGACACCGTCTTCTGCACCATCTGGCGCAGCTGCTCGGTCGGCGTCGAGTCCTTGGCGAACTCGTAGGTGGCCGGGAACAGGTAGCCCTCGACGTTGCCCTTGGCCGAGGCGGGCAGGCCGATCGTCGCGGCGTCCTTCGCGGCCGCCTCGTAGTCGGCGACCGGCTTGCCGCTGGCCTTGGCGAGGGTGGCGAACACCTCGGACTTCCAGCGCCCCTCGGGGATGGTGACCATGGGCACCGTGCGGTTCGCCGGGTTCGCGAGGAGGGCGACGGCGTCGGCGGCCTTCATCTCCTTCTTCAGCGTGTACTCGCCGGGCTGGATGGCGGCGCTGGCCGGGTTGTCGGCGGCGGCGTCGGTGAACGCCTTGGCCGTCTTGACCACCCCCGCGGTGAAGAGGGTGTTGGCGATGGCCCGACCCGTGTCTCCGGGGTTGACCGTGACCTGCACCTCGGTGGTGCCCGGTCCGGGGTAGTCGGTGTCGCCGCCGAAGCCGGACAAGGCCGGCTTGAGCACGGTCACCGCCGCGAAGGCGGCCCCGCCGATGAGGGCGATCGCGACGACGAAGACCAGCAGCCGCTTCGCGGTCCGGCCGCCACGTCCCTTCGGGCGGGTGTGCCGGTCGGCGCGTCGCAGTTCGTCGGAGGCCGGGTCGTCGAACGGGTCGTAGGCGTGCCCGAGGTGCTCGTCGTGCTCGTCGTACAGCGCGCTGTGCTCGTCGTACTCGTGGAGGACGCCGTGCTCGTCGTAGCCCGCCCTCGGGTCATGGTCCACGTCACGGTCCACGTCACGGTCCATGTCATGGTCCACGTCAAACACCACGTCATGCGCCGAGTCATGCGCCGAGTCATAGGAAACGTGGTCGCCGGAGCCGGACGCGGGGTCGCGTCGGTCGGTCATGCTCGGTCCTTCTGTCGGGGGCGGCGCCGCAGGGGGTCGACCCTGGTGCCGGGCGCCCGCCCCGAAGTTCGCTCGCCGTCGAGCGCGGACTGCAGGATGAGCACCGCGGCCGTCTGGTCGACGACACCGCGTTGTGAACGGCCTGCCACTCCGCTCTCGCGTAGTCTGCGGTGTGACTCGACGGTGGTCAAGCGCTCGTCGACCAGCCGCACCGGGATCGGGTCGACCAGGCGGGCGACGTCCGCTGCGTAGGCCCGCGCCAGCCTCGCCGCCTCCCCCTCGACGCCGGACAGATGCCGGGGCAGCCCGACCACGACCTCGACGGCATCGAGGTCGTGGGCCACGGCGGCGATCCGAGCCAGGTCGCTGCGGGCGGGAGATAGGTCCCGAGGAATCGTCTCGACCGGGGACGCGAGCAGCCCTGAGGGGTCGCTGGCCGCGAGGCCGACGCGAACGGAGCCGACGTCGACGCCCAGCCGAACTCCGCCGCGCACCATCACCTCATTCGACCACAGGACGGGGCTTCGGACCCGCGACTCACGGTCAGCCGCTGCGTCCGCGCAATGCGTCCTCGACCGAACCGAGCGCCGCCGAGACCTTCGACGGGTCGGTTCCGCCGCCCTGCGCGAGGTCGTCCTTGCCGCCCCCGCCACCACCGAGGACCTGCGCCGCGACGCGAACCAACGGCCCAGCCGTCACTCCGGCCGCACGGGCCCCAGCCGTGGTCGCCACGACGACGACCGGGCGGCCGGCCGCTGCCGACGCCATGGCCACGACTGCGGGGTGGTCGACGCCCAGCCGGTTCCTGACGTCGAGGACCAGGCTGCGGAGGTCGTCGGCTCCGAGGTCGCCGGCGTCGTGGGTCACCAGGGCGACGCCGCCGAAGTCGCGGGCGCTGGCGACGAGTCCGGCGGCGGCACCCAGGGCCTTCTCCTGACGCGCGGCGGCGATCTCGCGCTCCGCCTCCTTGAGCCGGCCGAGGATCCCGGCCACCCGTTCGGGCAGCTCCTCGGGGCGCGCCTGCAGCGCCTCGGTCAGCTGCCCGACGATCGCGTGCTCGCGAGCGAGGAACGAGTAGGCGTCGGCGCCCACCAGCGCCTCCACCCGCCGGACCCCTGAGCCGATCGACGACTCCCCCATCAGCTTCACGACGCCGAGCTGGCCGGAACGCTGCGCGTGGGTACCGCCGCAGAGCTCGCGGGCCCAGTCGCCGACCGAGATGACCCGGACGGCGTCGCCGTACTTCTCGCCGAACAGCGCCATCGCACCGGCGTCACGGGCCTCCTGCTGCGTCATCACCTCCGCGGTGACTGGCAGGTCGTCGAGCAGCAGCGCGTTGACCTTGGCCTCGACGTCACGCAGCACCGACTTGGGCACCGCGGACTGGGCGTTGAAGTCGAACCGGAAACGGCCGGGCGCGTTCTCCGAACCCGCCTGGGTCGCGGTGTCGCCGAGGGCCTCGCGAATCGCCTTGTGCACCATGTGCGTCCCCGTGTGGGCGCGGGAGATCGCCTTGCGGCGCTCGATGTCGACCTCGGAGAGAGCCAGGGCACCCGGGACGACCTCGCCGAGGACCACGGTCGCCCGGTGGGTGACGACCCCGCCGATCGGGGACTGGACGTCGCGCACCTCGATGACGGCGCCGTTGTCCAGCTCGATCCGGCCACCGTCGGCCAGCTGCCCACCGCCCTCCGCGTAGAACGGGGTGCGGTCGAGGACCAGCTCGATGTCGTCGCCGGGTCCGGCGGCCTCGACCTTCACGCCGTCGCGGACGATCCCGGCGACGCGGCCCTCGGAGACGACCTCGTCGTACCCGGTGAACTCGACCGCTCGGCCCAGCCCGTCGGCGATCCGCCGGTAGACCGAGGTGTCGACGTGCCCCTGCTTGCGCGCCTTGGCGTCGGCCCGGGCCCGGTCCTTCTGCTCCTGCATGAGCCGGCGGAAACCGCCCTCGTCGACGGCGACGCCCTGCTCGGCCGCCATCTCCAGCGTGAGGTCGATGGGGAAGCCGTAGGTGTCATGGAGCGCGAACGCCTGCGACCCGGTCAGCTCCGGTTTGTCGTCCGGCGTCCCTGCCCTCGCCGACTTCACGCGCGCGACAGCGGTGTCGAGGATCGTGGTCCCGGAGGCTAGGGTCCGACGGAACGCCTCCTCCTCCGCATACGCGACCTGGCTGATCCGGTCGAAGCCGGTCCGTAGCTCGGGGTAGGTGACGCTCATCCGCTCCATCGACACCGGCAGCAGGTCGGGCATCGCCGGCTCGTCCCAGCCGAGGAGCCGCATCGAGCGCACCGCGCGGCGCAGCATCCGGCGGACGACGTAGCCGCGGCCCTCGTTGCTCGGGGTCACCCCATCGCCGATGAGCATCAGGCAGGACCGCACGTGGTCGGCGACGACCCGCAGCCGCACGTCGTCGGGGCTGCTCTGCGATGCGACGTGGCTGGGCGCTGCTCCGTAGCGCTTACCCGTCATCTCGGCCGCCCGGTCGAGCACCGGCCGGACCTGGTCGATCTCGTAGAGGTTGTCGACGCCCTGCAGGATGCTGGCGATCCGCTCCAGGCCCATGCCGGTGTCGACGTTCTTCTTGGGCAGCGGCCCGACGATGTCGAAGTCGGCCTTGCTCCGGACCGCGCCCAGCTCGAACTCGGTGAAGACGAGGTTCCAGATCTCCAGGAAGCGGTCCTCGTCGACCGTCGGCCCACCGTCCGGGCCGTACTGCGGACCACGGTCGTAGAAGATCTCGCTGCAGGGGCCACCGGGGCCGGGAATTCCCATGTGCCAGTAGTTGTCGAGCCGGTCACGCCGGACGACCCGCTCCCTGGGGATGTCGGTCAGCTCGAGCCAGAGCGCCTCGGCCTCGTCGTCGTCCTCGTAGACGGTGGCCCACAGCTTCTCCGGGTCCAAGCCGTAACGGCCGGCCTCGACCGGCCCGGTCAGCAGCTCCCACGCATACGCGATGGCGTCGTGCTTGAAGTAGTCCCCGAACGAGAAGTTGCCGTTCATCTGGAAGAAGGTGCCGTGCCGGCTGGTCTTGCCGACCTCGTCGAGGTCTGGGGTGCGCACGCACTTCTGGACGGAGGCCGCGCGGGGCCACGGCGGGGTCTGCTGGCCGCTGAAGTAGGGCACGAAGGGAACCATCCCGGCCACGACGAACAGCAGGTTCGGGTCGTCGAACGGCAGCGGCGCGCTGGGCACGACGGCGTGCCCCTTCTCCTCGAAGAACGCCAGCCAACGACGCGCGATCTCGGCGGTTTCCATGGTCAGCGACCCTAGTCGAACGGGGTATGCCGGCTCGCGCGGCTTTCCCCGCGCTCAGTCGCCGCGGAGCGTCTCGAGGACCTCTCGGGTGTGCTCCAGGACCCCGAGGTGGCCGTCGTCCTCACGCAGGCGCAGGGTCGCGTCGGGCAGGTGTTCGGCGAGCCACGGACCCGCCCCGGCCGGTACGTGGCCCGCACCGATCTCCTGGTCGGTCCCGAGCAGCGCGGCCCGGAACCCCTCGAAGCCCCGAGCGAACCCGGACGCCGCGGCCGCATGGTCGGGGAGCATGCCGACCGCGGCCTGGTCGTTCTCGTCGAGGAGGTCCATGGCTCCCGGCGTCAGCTGGAACGGGACGGCGCCGGCCGTCACGCCGCAGCGAGTCACGCGGTCGCCGAGGACCGCCGCGCACGCCCAGCGAGAACGGGCCACCGCCCGACTGCCCCAGCGTCACGAACCGGTCCAGGCCCAACCGGTCGGCGATCGTCCCGGTCGCGCCGGCGACCGAGGCCAGGCCGAACGGCTGCGGGGTCGACTCCCCGTACCCGGGCCGGTCGAACGAGATCAGGCGGATGCCGAGCTCGGAGCAGTCGGCGTCGGCGAAGGCCGGTTCGAGCCGGCACGACGGGGTGCCGTGGAAGTACACGAGCGGCCGCCCGTCGGGGTCGCCGGCCTGGCGGACCGCCCACGTCGAGCCGTCCACGTCGATCCAGGTCTCCCCCAGCCCCTCGCGACCACGCCTGGAGCCTAGGCCGGACCTACCCGGACGCACCCTGGTTGGCCTCGTTGATGGCGCTCTCGATCCGGGTGTAGTCGGTGTTGGGGTCCATGCCCATGATCCCGGCCCACGCGGGCACTGTCTCGGTCTCGAAGTAGCGGTGCCCGTACCCGCCGGGGACGGTGTTGGACATGGCCATGTCCGCCGTCACCTGCCAGAACGTCACGAACGGCAGCCACGACATGTAGCTCATCGGCGTGCCCGGTTGTCGGGTCTCGACGAGCCAGTCCGGGGTGTTGAGGATCAGGTCGGGCGACCACCACACGACCGGGTCGGAGTCGTGCTGGAGGTAGACCACCCGCGGCGCGTTCCACACGCCGAGCGAGTGCCCGAACTGGTCGGCGGTCAGCTCCGCCTCGTTGCCGGCGAACCGGATGTGGACGCCGTTGCCGATCGTGGGGTTGACCTCGGTGGAGCCGAACGCCCGCTGGGCGGTGAGCGTCTCGTGGTTCGGTGTGAACGAGGGCGTCCCGGTCCACAGCGCGCCGTCGACCTGCGCGAGCATGTCGTCGGGACTGTCGAACGCCCCGTTCCCGCCGTAGGCGCCGAGGGACTCCCCGCCGGCGTACAGCTTCGGCCGCTGGTCCTGCGGCATGGACGCGATCCTGGCCGCGACCGCCTTGAACAGCAGCCGGCCGACCTTCGGCGGCTCGTCCCGGGCAGTGAGCAGGCCCAGTGCCGAGGGCAGGGTGGAGTACTGCATCGCGGCGATGGCCGTGTCGCCGTGCAGGAGGTACTCGAACGACTCGGCCGACCACTCGTTGACGAACCCCGTGCTCGTCGAGGTCACGACGAGGATGGCCTTGCGCTCCCACGCCTTGGTCCGGTCCATCTCGGCCAGGACGAGGTTCTTGGTGTCCTCGAGGTTGCGGTCCTTGTCGGCGCTGGCGAAGACCCGGATGGGCTGCTTCGCCTCGTCGTCGCGGGTGACCACGCTGACGCGAGCGGCGTTGGGGCCGGAGGCGATGAACGACTTGCCGTCGGCTCCGATGCTGTCCCACGGCACCAGGGACCCCGGGCCACCGGACCGCATCGGTGAGGCCGGCGTGAAGATCCCGGCGGGAGTGGACTGGTTGACCGCGTCGGCCTGCTCCTTGGCCGCGAGGAGCAGACCGCGGATGACGACCTGGTCGAAGACGGCCGCGATGGCGACGATCGTCACGACGGTGGCGACGAGCCGGGCGATGGCGACCCGCACCGCCCGCCGCTCGAGCCGGGCGGTCAGCCAGTGGGTCAGTGCGGCGAAGAGGTGGTAGACGCCGATGAAGAGTGCCCCCACGAGGATGGCCGTGAGGATGCTGGCCAACGGGTAGAGCGGGCCGGGTGGCTGCTCCCCGACGTAGGCCGTGACGTAGGTGTGCCAGGCGGCGTTGACGAACGGGTAGGCCAGCACGGCGAGGGCGACCAGGACGTACCAGATGCGGCGCAGGACCGTGCGGGCCCCCGGGCGGATGGTCATCCGGAAGCCCGACCAGCGGGCGAACAGCTGCCAGATCTCGGCGATGACGAGGCCGATGACGTAGAAGATCAGCGCCGAGATGCCGCCGATCAGGCCCTGGAAGTACCACGGCCGGGGAAGCAGCGACGGGGTGTCGGAGGCGAGGTAGCCGAGGAAGGCCAGGGCCACCGGGAAGCGAGGCAGGTTCAGGACCCAGTGCCGCAGCCGCCACCAGAGGCGACGCGGCCACGACGGTCGTCGAGCACGCGGCGTCTCGACGGAGCGTTCGGTGGCGGTGTCGACCCCCATGGCAGCCATTGTCCCGCAGCGCCGCCGCGAGGACGGGGAGTTCCGGTCAGCGGTTCGCCAACCGCTCCTTGAGCCAGGCGAGCCGCACGGCGAGGCGTTCCTCGAACCCCCGGTCGGTCGGCCGGTAGTAGTCCGTGGCGCCGGCCAGATCGTCCGGGAGGTACTGCTGCGCGGCGACCCCGTCGGGCGCGTCGTGGGCGTAGGCGTACCCGTCGCCGTGGCCCAGCCGCGCGGCCCCCGCGTAGCCGCTCCCCCGCAGGTGAGGAGGGACCGGGCCGCCCTTGCCGGCCCGCACGTCGGCGATCGCCGCCCCGATGGCGAGGTAGGAGGCATTCGACTTCGGCGCCATCGCGTTGTGGACGACGGCCTGCGCCAGGATGATTCGCGCCTCGGGCATTCCGATCTGGGCGACGGCGTGCATCGCCGCGACCGCGGTCTGCAGGGCGGTCGGGTCGGCCATGCCGACGTCCTCGCTCGCCGCGATGACGATGCGGCGGGCAATGAACCGTGGGTCCTCGCCGGCCTCCAGCATCCGCGCGAGGTAGTGCAGGGCCGCGTCGACGTCGCTGCCCCGCATCGACTTGATGAGGGCGCTGGCCACGTCGTAGTGCTGGTCGCCGGCCCGGTCGTAGCGGACCGCCGCCTGCGCCACGGCCTGTTCCGTATGCGTGAGCACGATGGTCACGGGGGCGTCGTCGGTGTCAGCGGTGAGGGGCTCGGTGTCGAGGGCCACGCCCGCGGCCGCCTCGAGAGCGGTGAGCGCTCGCCGGGCGTCACCGCCGGCGATCCGGACGAGGTGCGCGCGGGCGTCCTCGTCCAGCGAGAAGCCGCCGGCCAACCCGCGCTCGTCGGCGACGGCGGCATCGACCAGGTCGGCGATCTCGGCGTCGTCGAGCGGGGTCAACGTGACGAGCACCGAGCGGGAGAGCAGCGGGGCGATGACGCTGAACGACGGGTTCTCGGTGGTGGCCGCGACGAGGACGACGAGCCGGTTCTCCACGCCGGGCAGCAGCGCGTCCTGCTGGGCCTTGGTGAACCGGTGGATCTCGTCGAGGAAGAGCACCGTCTGGCGGTCGTAGAGGTCGCGGTCGCGGCGCGCCTGGTCCATGACCTCGCGGACGTCCTTGACGCCGGCCGTCACGGCGGACAGCTCGACGAACCGCCGGTCCGAGGCGGTGGCGACGAGGTGGGCCAGAGTGGTCTTGCCGGTACCGGGCGGTCCCCAGATGATCGCCGAGAGCGGGCCGGCGGTACCGCCGGACCCCTCGACGAGGCGACGCAGCGGGCTGCCGGGACGCAGCACGTCGGCCTGGCCCCGCACCTCCTCCAGCGAGCGCGGGCGCATCCGGACGGCGAGCGGCGGGAGGGTGCTGTCGCCGGTCGTCGTGGGACCGGCCGCGACCCGGTCGTCCCGGGCCTGGGCGAACAGGTCCGTAGCGTCGCTCATCGCCCTCCAGCCTAGTGAGGCCGTCTGACGCACCACGCCACGTACGCTGAGCCGTGGCCACCTCGCTCGACGCTCCCCCCGGGCCGGAGCCTGGGGTGGTCTCGGACTCCCCCGGGGGCGGCAACGGCGAGGCCTCGTCCGCGGCCTACCCGACGACCCGGCTGGCGCGCCTGGGCGGCGTCGCCGCACGCCACCCGTGGCGGTTCGTGCTCGTCTGGGTCGTCATCACCGCCGCGGCCTTCGCCGTCGCGGTCGGCGGGGTCACCGGCGAGTCGCTGTTCCAGCGCCTGCACTCGGGGGCGCCGTCGGCACCGAGCGAGGCGCAGACCGGCCAGGATCTCGTCGAGGCCAACGAGGCAAGCTCCGACAGCCTCACCCTGCAGGTCGCCGGCGCGAACCTGGCCGACCCGGCCGCCGTCGCGGCGGCGACGACCGCGACCCAGAACCTGGCCGCTGTCCCCGGCGTCAGCTCGGTCACGTCGCCGTTCCTCCTGCCCGGCGGCCTCCAGAACCCGGAGGCGGCGGCGTTCCTCAGCGGCGGCACCCCGGCCGGCGGCGGCTTCGTCACGGTGGCGTCGTTCGCGAAGGACCTCCCCACGGCGCAGCGGACCGCCGCCCACGCTGCGGCGCAGCAGCAGTTCGACGCCATCGTCGCCGCCTTCCCCGGTGCGACCGGCTCGGTCGGTGGGGTGGGACCGCTGGTCGACGCCATCACCCACCAGATCGAGACGGACCTGCAGGCCGGCGAGGGGATCGCCCTGCCCTTGTCGTTCATCGTCATGGTGTTCGTCTTCGGTGGCTTCGTGGCGGCCGGGATGCCGATCGCCGGTGCCATCGCCTCCATCGCCGGCGGCCTCGCCTCGTTGTTCGCGTTCTCCCACGTCATCGACCTCGACGCCAGCGTCGTCAACGTCGTCACCCTGCTCGGGCTCGGACTCTCGATCGACTACGGGCTGCTCACGGTGAGCCGCTACCGCGAGGAGCTGGGCCGGATCGCCGCGGCCGACTCCGACCGACGACGGCACGCCTTCACCCGCGACGACATCGTCGAGGCCACCGCCCGGACCGTCGCCACCGCCGGTCGGACCGTGCTGTTCTCGGGTCTGACCGTGGCCATCGCCCTCAGCGGCCTCATGCTGTTCGACGCCGAGATCATGCGCGCGATCGGAGCGGCGGGCGTCTCGATCGTCCTCGTCGCGATCGTCGTCGACCTGACCCTCATCCCCGCGCTGTGCACCCTCGGCGCGAGACGACTGGTGCCCCGGCGGCAGGAGTCCGGGCCCGACCACGGGGTGTTCTCCCAGCTGGCCAAGTTCGTCCAGGCCCGGCCGTTCGCCGTCATCGTCGTCACCCTGGCCGCGCTGCTGGCTCTCGCGTGGCCTGCACTGTCGATGAAGCTCACCTCGTCGGGAAGGGAGATGCTGCCGGTCGGCTCCGCCCAGCGGGTCTTCTTCGAGAACCTCGACCGCGACTACCCCGCCTTACAGGCCCCCGACGTCACCGTGGTGGCCCAGGCACCGCTCGAGACAACGCAGCAGTGGGCGACTTCGTCGGTGTCGACGCTGCCCGGCGTCGAGCGGACCAGCGTCCGCTCGCTTACGCCGAACCTCAGCGTCGTGTCGGTCAGTGTGGCCGGCGAGCCCCTCGGCGCGGAGACCGACGCCGTCATCGACGAGCTCCGCGCGCACCGACCGCCGTTCACGACGTACGTGACCGGGCAGGCCGCCGGCCAGCGCGACTTTCTGGCCAGCATGGTGTCCAAGGCCCCGTATGCGGTCGGCCTGGTGGTGCTCGGCACGTTCGTCCTGCTGTTCCTCATGACCGGCTCGCTGGTGATCCCGCTCAAGGCGCTGATCCTCAACGTCGTGTCGCTGGGGGCGGCGCTGGGCGTGCTGGTGCTCACGTTCCAGCGGGGCCACCTGGAGGGACTCATCCACTTCTCGTCGGTCGGCGCGATCGAGTCGATGATCCCGTTCCTCGTGCTGGCCTTCGGGTTCGGGTTGTCGATGGACTACGAGCTCTTCCTGCTGGCCCGGATCACCGAGCTGCACCGTCAGGGGGTACCCAACAACCGCGCCGTCGCCCTCGGCCTGCAGCGGTCGGGCCGGATCATCACGTCAGCCGCCCTGCTCATCGTCATCGTCTTCGCCGGGTTCGCGGCGGGGCAGCTGCTCATCATCAAGGAGATCGGCGTCGCCCTGGTCACCGCGGTGATCCTCGACGCCACGGTCGTCCGGATGCTGCTCGTCCCGGCCACGATGACCGTGCTCGGCGACTGGAACTGGTGGGCCCCGGCCCCCCTCGCGCGCTGGCACGCCCGGCACGGCATACGGGAGTAGCCGGGGGTGGCTGCCGTCTGCTGCGTGATCGATCGTCCGCCGCAGCACGACAACGGCAGCGCGCGGGCGACGATGTCGGACAGCGGTACTCGCGTGCGGCCGGCGCCGCCGGCATGGCTCGAGGTCGGCATCGATGCGGCCGTGCTCAGCGCGCACGACATGACAGCGACAGGCGATGACGACACCTCAGACCGCACCGTCGGCCGGCTGGTGCTCGTGCTCGACGTCGTGCTCGACGTCGTGCTCGACGTCGTGCTCGTCCTGGCGCTCGCCTGGGTCCTGTGGGTCACCCTCGGGGCGGAGGTTTCGCAGGTGGCGGCGGCCACCGTCAACGGGGCGGCCGGTGTCATCGTCATCGACGGCCTGCGCCCCAGCTCGGACATCCCGGTCGGTACCTTCACCGATCGAGACGGCACGGTGACGTCGGGGGTCGCTTGGCAGGACCGTCCGGCCGGCGTCGGCGACCGCAACGAGGGACTGCGCGTCGGGGACCGGGCATAGGCGCTCGTGGTGCAGCTGGGGCTCTGGGACGTGCTCGTCATGACGGCCGTCGTGGGGTTGTTCGCGTGGCGTGTGGTCGTTCTGGTCCGCCACCTGCGCGGGCGACGAACCACCGGCCCCGAGGAGGCTCAGCCCGGTCACCCGTGAGGGTGCCGCAGCGGCGTGACCGACGGGCAGGGCCGGCCTCCATCGACCCGTTCAGTCGCGCGGTGCCGGAGCCACCTCGCGCACCATCACGCAGTTGCCCTGGCCCTTGGGCCGGTCGTAGCTGAAGCCCTCCCGCTCATACATCGTGCGGGTGCCGTTGTAGAGGAACGAGGAGTTCTTCTTCCGGACCCCACCGGTGTCGTGGGGGTCCCCCTCGACCAGGCCGCCGCCGGCCTGCTCGTTCAGCTCGACGGCTGCGCGCAGCGCGATCGCCGCCAGGCCCCGGCCACGCTGGCCGCGCTCGACCAGGATGCAGGTGACCCGGTAGTCGGGCCGTCGCCCGGCGGTGGCGACGTACTCCTTGCGGTGATGGATGTTCGGCAGCTCCTCGGGTGACCCGTACTCCGCCCAGGCGACCGCCCGGTCACCGTCGTAGACCAGCGCGGCGTGGGCGATCCCGTCGGCCACCAGGCGTTGCCTGAGCGCCCGCCTCGTGGACCTCTGCTCCTTCTCCGCGAAGTCGGCATGGAACCAGGTGCACCAGCAGTGGGCGAACATGCCCCCGTTCCGCTCCACGAGAGCGGCGAAGTCGTCGAACGTCTCCGGGGTGAGCGCCTTGGTCACGAGCTCGGACATCTGGGCAACGTACCCGCGACCACGCCCTGCCTCCACGTCTCGTCGAGCGGGAGGACCAGCACTGGAGGGAAGGGGAGCAGGTCGGCGTCCATCGCCTCCACCTGGGCGGTCGGCATGCTGTGGGGAAACCCGGCGTACCCGACTAGAGCGGGATGGTGTCGGCGAAGACCGTTCGGCGGACGATGACGGCGTGGACAGCGCTGTTCGGCTGGTCCGGGTCGTCGGCATCGAGCAGCTCCTGCTCCTCCACGACGACCCGCCAGGCGGACGTCGGCGAGCCAGGCGTACGGAGCTCCAGCGGCTCGGGCAGCCGCAGCTCGCCGCTCGCCGCTCACTCGCATGGTGAGCTCGGTCCCGGCACCGACGACCCGCAGCCGGCGGTAGGTGACCGTCTCCCACTGCAGGTCGCTCGCACCGTCCGGCAGGTGCTCCAGCCGGGCCATGACGATGCGGGTGCTAGCGAGCAGGGAGTCGATGCGCGCCGCCTGGCCCATCGGGGTGTCCCCGTCGAGGTCGTCGCCGGCCACGCCGCCGACGTCCCCGCCCCCAGCCGCGGCGCCCGCAGCAGCGCGATGACGCCGCTGACCGTCAGCCGGACGCGGTTCTCGTCCGGTCGGTTGACCGTCGTCGTCCGGGTCGGCAGCGGCTGCACCCACGACGTCAGGCCGATCGGTGACAGGCTGCAGCCGTCGATCGAGCGGGGCTGGTAGCGCGCGAGCGCCAGCCGGACGAACGGCCACAGGTCGGGTCCGTCGTCCATCGCGATGTCGGCGAACCAGTGGTCACGCGCCGGGTGGAACTCCGGCTGGTACCCGAGGACCACCGCAGGCGGCGTCTCCGGGACGTCGGCCAGGGCGACTCCACGGGCGGTGGCGACCGGCCGGGCGGAGCGCTCCACCGGTTCATCGCTCACCGTGCCGAGCAGCAGCTGGGTGGGGTCGATGAGCGGTGGCACCGGCTAGCAAGGAGGCGTTCGGACGGCTGGCGTTTTCCAGAACGCCGGCACCGGCCTCACCCAGCCGCCCCAGCCCGTCCGGGCGGGACCGTCACGCGGGGGTCGCGTCGACCCCGGCCTCCTTGCGCTGCTGCGCGGTGATCGGCGCGGGGGCACCGGTCAGCGGGTCGTACCCGCCGCCCGACTTCGGGAAGGCGATGACCTCGCGGATCGAGTCCGAACCCGAAAGCAGGGCGCAGATCCGGTCCCACCCGAAGGCGATCCCGCCGTGCGGCGGCGCGCCGTACTGGAACGCGTCGAGCAGGAACCCGAACTTCTCCTGCGCGTCGGCCTCGCTGAGCCCCATGACCGCGAAGACGCGCTCCTGCACGTCGCGGCGGTGGATACGGATCGACCCGCCGCCGATCTCGTTGCCGTTGCAGACCATGTCGTAGGCGTACGCGAGCGCGGTCCCCGGCTCCGTGTCGAAGGTGTCGAGGAACTCCTGCTTCGGCGACGTGAACGCGTGGTGCACCGCCGTCCACGCGCCCGACCCCACTGCGACGTCACCGGCGGCGACCGCCTCGCTGGCCGGCTCGAACAGCGGGGCGTCGTGGACCCAGAGAAAACCCCACGACCCGGGTTCGACGAGCCCGCAACGGTGTCCGATCTCGAGGCGTGCGGCGCCCAGCAGCGCCCGGGACGACTTGACCGCTCCAGCACCGAAGAAGATGCAGTCGCCCGGAGCGGCGCCGACGTGAGCCGCCAGTCCCGCGGCCTCGGTCTCGTTGAGGAACTTGGCCACGCCCCCGCCCAGCGAGCCGTCCTCCTGGACCAGCACGTAGGCGAGCCCGGGAGCGCCGCGCTGCTTGGCCCACTCCTGCCAGGCGTCGAGCTGCTTGCGGGACTGCGAGGCGCCGCCGGGCATGACGACGGCACCGACGTAGTCCTGCTGGAAGACGCGGAAACCGGTGCCCTGGAAGAACTCCGTGCACTCGACCAGCTCGTGACCGAAGCGGGTGTCCGGCTTGTCGCTGCCGTACCGCGCCATTGCATCGGCATACGTCAGCCGCGGCATGGGCGTCGGCACGTCCACCCCGATCAGGCCCCACAGCGCCACCGCGATCTCCTCGCCGAGCGCGAGGACGTCGTCCTCCTCGACGAAGCTCATCTCGATGTCCAGCTGGGTGAACTCGGGTTGCCGGTCGGCCCGGAAGTCTTCGTCCCGGTAGCAGCGCGCGATCTGGTAGTACCGCTCCATCCCCGCCACCATGAGCAGCTGTTTGAACAGCTGCGGGCTCTGGGGAAGCGCATACCAGGAGCCCGGCGCCAGCCGGGCCGGGACGATGAAGTCGCGCGCGCCCTCGGGCGTCGAGCGCGTCATCGTCGGGGTCTCGATCTCAACGAAGTCGTGCGCGTCCAGGACCGACCGCGCGGCGGCGTTCACGCGCGACCGGAGCCGGATCGCCGCCCCGGGCGCGGGACGCCGCAGGTCGAGGTACCGGTACCTGAGACGCGACTCCTCGCCGACGTTGACGCGCTCGTCGATCTGGAACGGCAGCGGCGCACTCGGGTTCAGGACGTCGATGGCCGACGCGACGACCTCAACCTGACCGGTAGGCAGGTCGGCGTTCTCGTTGCCCTCCGGCCGGCGGCGGACCTCGCCGGTGACCTGGACGCAGTACTCGTTCCGGATGTCGTGCGCACCGCCCTCCGCCAGCACCTCGTCGCGGGCGACCACCTGCACTACACCGGACGCGTCACGCAGGTCGAGGAAGGCCACACCGCCGTGATCGCGGCGCCGGGCGACCCATCCAGCGAGGGTGACGGTCTGGCCGGTCTGGTCGGCGCGCAGCGTGCCGGCCTCGTTGGTGCGGAGCACGGAGGGTCCTTCGGTGGGGGGTGGCGAACAGCCCGGTCATCCTACGGAGACCGACGGTTGCCTTACGAATCGATTGCGGCTGCGCCGTCCCACAGCACGCCGACGTACGTTGTCGCGATGAGAGCCGGCTGGCGGTGGACGGTCTGCGCGGTGACGGTGGCCGTCCTCGTCGCCGTGCCGTTCGCCGTCCGGTATGCGCCGGTCTCGACTCCCGACACCGGTCCGGCTGCGCTCCTGGCTCGAATGCAGGCCTCCAGGTCCACCCCCTACCAGGGGTATGCGGAGAGCTCGGGCACGCTCGCCCTCCCGACGACCGACCAGCTCAACGACCTCAGCACGCTGCTGAGTGGCCGGACCCAGATGCGCGTGTGGTGGCGGTCCGCCACCGACTGGCGCTCCGACACCCTCACGCCGGCCGGCGAGCACAGCACCCGCACCACGTCGGCCGGCACGCTGGTCTGGGACTACGAGGACAACCGGGTCGGGGTGTCTGCGCCGGGGGCCGCCAACACGGTCCGCCTCCCTCAGGACACCGACACCCTGCCGCCGGCGCTGGCGGCCCGGATGCTCAGCGAGGCGACCGCCGACGAGCTCAGCGCCCTCCCGGCCCGCCGGGTCGCCGGGCGGGCGGCCGAGGGCCTGGAGCTGCGGCCGAGCGACGCGCTCAGCAGCGTGGGCCGGGTCGACGTGTGGGCCGACGCGGCGTCCGGGATCCCGGTCCTCGTCGAGGTGTTCGGTCGGTCCGCCGACCTGCCGGCCATGTCGAGCACCTTCCTCGACTTCTCCGACGCCGCACCCACGGCGGGGGACCTGGCGTTCACCGCCCCGCCCCGCGCCCGGGTGCGCTCCGTGGCCCGAACCGACTTCGTGGGCCAGATCGCCCGGTTCGGTGGTCCACGCCCGCCCGAGACGCTGCTCGGCTTCACCCGGTCCACGCCCGGCGCCGGCCTGGCGACGATCGGCGAGTACGGCGACGGCGTCACCCAGCTCGTGGTGAGTGCGGTCTCGGCCCAGCTGGCCGGCTCCCTGCGCGACTCGCTGCGACTCGCGTCGGGGGCCCGCGAGCTGCCGGAAGGGCTCGTCGTGTCCGTCGGCCCGTTGGGGCTGCTGCTGACCACGTCCCGCGGTGGCACGACCTGGCTGGTCGCCGGCACCGTGACGGCCGACGGGCTGGCCCGGGCGGCCACCGAGCTCGGTGCGGTAGCCGCGTGATCCGCACGGAGGGGCTCACCAAACGGTTCGGGTCGGTGACGGCGGTCGACGACGTCGGGCTCGACGTCAGCGCCGGGGACATCTACGGGTTCCTCGGCGCGAACGGGTCCGGCAAGACGACGACGGTGCGCTGTCTCCTCGGGCTCGTCCTGCCGACGCAGGGACGGATCGAGCTCCTCGGGCGGCCCATGCCCAAGGCCGGACGCGATGTGCTGCCCAAGGTGGGGTCGCTCGTCGAGGGACCCGCCGCCTACGGGCATCTGTCCGGGCAGGCCAACCTCGTCCTCCTCGACGCCAGCGGCCGGCACCCCGGGGGACCCTGGGGCGGCGGGCGGCGCGACCGGTCCGACCGGGCCCGGCGCGCCCTCGAGGTCGTAGGCCTGGGCGAGGTCGGGCGGCGACCGGTCCGCGCGTACTCCCTCGGTATGCGTCAACGGCTCGGCCTCGCGGCCGCGATGCTGCGCCAGCCCGAGCTGCTGGTCCTCGACGAGCCGACGAACGGCCTTGACCCCCAAGGGATCCGCGAGATCCGGACCCTCCTTCAGCAGCTGCACGAGGCGGGCACGACGATCTTCATGTCCAGCCACCTGCTGGCCGAGGTCGACCAGCTCTGCACCCGGATCGGGCTTCTCGACCGGGGCCGCCTGGTCATCCAGGAGTCCTTGTCCACGTTGCGGGCGCCCACCGGGCGGACCGTCGTCGAGACGTCGGACGTCGATCTGGCGAGACAGATCCTCGGACCTGCGGTCGAGGCGGTCGACGGGGAGCGAATCATGGTCCGGTCGGCCGACCCGGCCGGCGTGAACGCCCGGCTGGTCTCGGCCGGCGTCGCGGTGCGCGAGCTTGGCCCGGAACGGCGGACGCTGGAGCAGGTCATCGAGGAGCGGACCTCGGCCCGCCGTCCCGGGGAGGTCGCCCGGTGATCCGGGTCGAGCTGACCAAGCTGTTCGGACGGCGCCGCACCTGGGTGGCGATCGGCCTGCTCAACCTGCTGCCCACCCTGGTCTGCGTGCTGCTGGCGTGGACCCGGATCGCCCCGCGCCCGGGACAGGGGCCGGCGTTCCTGTCGGCCGTCATCGCCAACGGGTCGCTGTTCGCCATTGCGGCGCTGGCCATCGTGCTGCCGCTGTTCCTGCCGATCGCTGTCGCCGTCGTGGCGGGCGACGCGGTCGCCGGTGAGGCGCAGGCCGGCACCCTGCGGTATCTCCTGGTCCGCCCGGTCGGCCGGACCCGGCTCCTCGTGGCCAAGCTCGTGGCCATCGTCGTGTTCGTCCTCGTCGGGGTGGTGAGCGTGACGCTGATCGGGTTCGTCGTGGGGCACTTCCTGCTCGGGGACGCGCCACTCTCGCAGGCGATGGTGAGCATCTCGGGGTCGGTACTGACGCCGGGACAGGTCGCCTGGCGGACCGTCGCAGCGGTCCTCCTGGTGACCTTCTCGATGCTCGGTGTGGCGGCGATGGCGCTGTTCCTGTCCACGACGACCGACTCGCCGCTGTCGGCGACCCTCGGGGCGCTGGCCTTCCTCATCGGCTCGTCGCTGTTGCTGACCATCGACGCGGCGCAGCCGCTCCAGCCCTACCTGCCCACCCGGTACTGGCTGTCGTTCGTGGACCTCTACCGGGACCCGATCCTGTGGAGCAACGTCAGTCGGGGCATCGCGCTCCAGGCGGTCTACGTCGGCGTGCTGCTGCTGGCGGCCTGGGCGAACTTCACGACCCGTGACGTCACGAGCTGAGCCGGCCGCAGTCCCCGGGCGCCCAGGTCGGGATCGGGCCGGTTCCCAGCGCCTCGAGGACCATCGCCTGTACCACGCGGTCGTTCGGCAGGCCACCGTGGTTCACCTGGCTGCCCGCGCAGACGCTCTGCACGGACGGGCTGGGTACGTCGTCCTCGACCGACGAGGTGGGTGGTTGGACGACCTCGTCGCTGGTGGTCCACATGGACAGGCCCAGCACGCCGGTCGGCAGCGGCTCGTTGTCCAGGCGCGACAGGACCGGACTGTCGGGCGCGAGCTGCTGGCACGCGGTCGGACAGGTCCCGGACACCAGGGTGCCGAGCCGCGCAACGTCGGTGCCGTGCAGTGGCGACCCGAGCGTCACCAGGCGCCGGATCTTGCCCGGGCCGTCGCCCTCGGTGGCCCAGAGCCGGGCGACCACCCCGCCGGCCGAGTACCCGACCACGTCCACCGATTGCGCTCCGGTACGCGCGAGGACCTGGGCGGCGGTCGTCCCGAGCGCGTCCGACTGGGTGGTCAGGTCGCCCTGGGCGCGGTCCGGCAGGTCGACCACGGTGACGTCCCGCCCGGCCTGACGCATTCGGGTCGCGAGGCTCTGGAGGGAGGCGGCCGAGCCGCCGTACCCCGGGACGAGCAGCACCGGCCCGGCGGTGCCCTGGTCGACCGGCGTGACCAGTCGGCCGCGGAGCGCGGTGAGGGCGACGACACCCACGACCATGGCGAGCGACACCAGCACCGCCGCGACGACCAGCACGAACCGCCGCCGCGCCGGGGACAGGCGGTCGAGTCGCGAGAGCACGCCCCATCATGCGCGACCCACCTGTCCCGACCGGCACGAACCCCGGACTCCGGACTCCGGACCACCGCCACCCGGCCGCCCCCGACTCCGACTCCGCTTACCGGCCCGGTGTGAGGCGCTCGACTGCCAGTCAAGGCCCTTGACCGACCGCCCAGCCCCAGCCGACCCGCTCGACTGCCAGTCCAGCGCGGGCCAGGTCAACCCCAGCGGACCCGCTCGACTGCCAGTGGAGCGGGACGGGGCTGGTCCGGTCAGTCGTGGAGGCGCCGGCGGCGGGCCTCGACGAGGCAGCGGGCCAGCATGACGCGAGCGCGCAGGATGGTCGGCAGCGAGCGCCAGCCGAGAGGCGTCTGGTTCGAGCCGTGCAGCCGCCGCTCCACCGAGGGGTCCTCGAGGTGGCGCATCTCGCGCGTCACGTTGCCGACCAGGCCGATCCACAGGTCGTGCGACTCGGTCAGCCAGGGCGGGAACGGCAGAACGACCGGGAGCACGTCACGCCGCAGGCCCATCGCGCAGCCGAAGTACCAGCGCACCCCCACGAGCACCGCGGCGACGTTCGCGGCATACCGGTGCGAGTCCCGTGCCCGCAGTCTCCAGCGCGGCGGTCCCGGCGGGTCTCCGAGCACCCCCACGCTCGTCGCGACGACGCCGTCGGACCCGAGCGCCGCGACCATCGCCTCCAGCCGGCCGGCCACCCAGACGTCGTCCTGGTCGGCGAGGAGCAGGTATGCGCCTCGCGCCAGCGCCAGCGCCCGCTCGAAGGTCCGCACGGAGCCGAGGTTGGCGTCGTTCCGGTGCATCGTGACCCGTCGGTCGCCGAACGACTCCACGATGCTCACGGTGTCGTCGGTGCTCGCGTCGTCGACGACCACGAGCTCGTCGGTCGGGCCGAGCTGGTCGAGGATCGACCGGACCTGCTGACCGACGTACTCGGCGCCGTCGTGCGTCGCGAGGCACACGCTGACCCGGACCGACGACGCGGGCTCAGCCGCCGGCATACCAGGGCCAGGGTGCGTCGGCCGATCTCAGCGTCGACCACTCCCGCTGCCGCGACCCCCACGTGGCCATCAGGCCGATGACCGCTCCGGGGTTGTGGATCCGGCCGGTGAGCACCGCGGCGTAGGCGTCGTCCAACGGCACCCACAACCCGGTGATGCCCGCCTCCTCGCCGGTGCGCTTGAAGGTCGCGTCGGTGAGCGTCGAGATGTCGCGCGCGAGGAACACCCGCAACGTCTCCGAGGTGCTGCCGGGTGAGGCGAAGAAGTCGATGACGACGTCCCAGCGCTGGGCCGTCAGCTCGACCTCCTCGGCGAGCTCGCGGGCGGCGCTGAGCGCCGGCGCCTCGCCGTGCACGTCGAGCAGGCCCGCTGGGAGCTCCCACTCCCGGGTGCGGACCGGGTGGCGGTACTGGCGGATCATCACGACGTGGTCGACGCCGTCGATCACCCGCAGCGCCACGATGACGACGGCGCCGGGATGGTCGAGGTACTCGCGGGTGACCTCGCCGTGCTCGCCGAGGTCGACCACGTCCCGGCGGAGGTCGAAGATGCGGCCCTTGACGACGACCTCCGACGACCGGACCTTGGCGTCGACCACCTCGGAGGAGAGGTCCGCGTAGGACCCGACCGGGAGGTCCACCTAGGTCACGTGTGGGCGGAGACGGGCTCCGCGGTCGCGTAGTCGTCGGCGAACGTACCGCGGGGGACCTCGACGAGGCGCTCGCCCCGCTGCCGGTCCAGAGCGGCCTCGACGAGTCCGGCGAAGAGCGGATGAGCGCGGTGCGGACGCGAGAGGAACTCCGGATGTGCCTGTGTCGCAACGAAGTACGGGTGCACGTCGGACGGGAGCTCGATGAACTCGACCAGCTCGTGGTCGGGCGAGAGGCCGCTGAACACCATGCCCGACTCCTCGAGCCGGCCCCGGTACGAGTTGTTGACCTCGTAGCGGTGGCGGTGCCGCTCCTCGACCTCGGTCACCCCGTAGGCCTTGGCGATGATGCTGCCCTCGGCAAGACTGGCGGGGTAGAGCCCGAGTCGCATCGTG
This sequence comes from Lapillicoccus sp., assembly GCF_036559105.1. GTDB lineage: Bacteria > Actinomycetota > Actinomycetes > Actinomycetales > Dermatophilaceae > Lapillicoccus. Next base: position 22,784 of record NZ_DATBTV010000070.1, read on the forward strand.
CCGCCGAGGTCGCCGGCGCCCTCGACGAACGCCTTCTGCTCCTCCATCGTCGCGATGACCGGCGCCGGCGTCTCCGGGTCGAACTCCGACGACGAGGCCCCGTCGATGCCGGCGACGTTCCGCGCATACTCGATCACCATGCACTGGAGGCCGAGGCAGATCCCGAGCGTGGGCACCTGACGCTCGCGAGCCCACCGGATCGCCCCGACCTTGCCCTCGATGCCGCGCACGCCGAACCCGCCCGGGACGAGGACGGCGTCGACGCCGCCGAGCGCCCGCTGGGCGCCGACGTCCGTCTGGCACTCGTCGCTGGCCACCCAGCGGATGAGCACCTTGGCGTTGTGCTGGAACCCACCGGCCCGCATGGCCTCGGTGACGGAGAGGTATGCGTCGGGCAGGTCGATGTACTTGCCCACCAACGCGATCTCGACGACGTGCTCGGGGTCGTGGACCCGCAGGAGCATCCGGTCCCAGTCGTGCCAGTCCACGTCGTGGAACGGCAGTCCCAGCCGGCGGATGACGTAGGCGTCGAGACCCTCCCGGTGCAGGACCTTCGGGATGTCGTAGATGCTCGGGGCGTCGACGGCGGCGGCGACGGCGGCCGTGTCGACGTCGCACATCAGCGAGATCTTGCGCTTGATCCCGTCCGGGATCTCCCGGTCGGCGCGCAGCACCAGGCCGTCGGGCTGGATACCGACCTGCCGCAGCGCGGCCACCGAGTGCTGCGTCGGCTTGGTCTTCAGCTCGCCGCTCGGGGCCAGGTAGGGCACCAGCGAGACGTGCAGGAAGAAGACGTTGTCGCGGCCCACGTCGTGCCGGACCTGGCGTGCCGCCTCGAGGAACGGCAGCGACTCGATGTCGCCGACGGTGCCGCCGATCTCGGTGATGATGACGTCCGGGGCGTCCTTGTCGCCGGTCGCGGTAGCCCGCATCCGCACCTTGATCTCGTTGGTGATGTGCGGGATGACCTGGACGGTGTCACCGAGGTACTCGCCGCGCCGCTCGCGGGCGATCACCCGGTTGTAGATCTGGCCGGTCGTGACGTTGGCGCTTCCCTGGAGATGGACGTCGAGGAACCGCTCGTAGTGCCCGATGTCGAGGTCGGTCTCCGCCCCGTCGTCGGTGACGAACACCTCGCCGTGCTGGAACGGGTTCATCGTTCCGGGGTCGACGTTGAGGTACGGGTCGAGCTTCTGCATGGTCACGCGCAGGCCGCGCGCCCGGAGAAGATGCCCCAGGCTGCTGGCCGTGAGCCCCTTGCCGAGCGAGGAGGCGACGCCTCCGGTCACAAAGATGTGCTTGGTCTGCTGCGCCACGGGATTGCAGTCTATGTCACGCGCCGGTGGGGCCCGGCACATCGGGCCCGACGGCGTGGCTTCACCCGTGGCGGCTACTCGGCGCCCTGCCCGGCCGGCCGGACGAGGCCCCACAGCTGCCCGGCGGTGCCGCGGTCGGCGACGACGAGAACGCCCCCGGTCACGGCGGCTCCCAGGACCGCGAGCGCCACGGCGACCCCGGCGTTCACCCACGGCCCCTCGACGAGCCACCAGCGGCCGACGAGGATCCCCGCAGCAGCGCCCGCCGCCGCCGCCAGGACGCCGACCGACAGGGTCCGACCCAGCCCGGCCAGGGCCCCGGGTCCCCACGCCCGGGAGGTCGCCGCCAGCAGGTCCAGGGTGGCCAGCGTCAGCCCCAGAACGGGGGCGACACCGAGGACCACGAGCGTCCGAGTGGGGGTCGCGCCGGGCATGACCGCCACGAGCGTCACCCCTCCGGCGATCAGCCACGCGGCCGCGACGGCTCCTCCGGCGACGAACGGCCGGCCCCGCACGTAGAGGGCGGCGCAGAGCACGCCGACGAGGCCCAGCAGCAGCAGGGTGGGCGCGCCCGCCCAGAGCCCCGGAGCCAACGCGTCGAGCGCCGCGCGGCCCTGGGTGGTCTCCCGCGCGGCGTCGAGCGCGCTGAAGAAACCGCCGACAGGGATCGCGGCTGCCGCCACGGCCGACGCGGCCACCGCTCCCACGGCGGTTGCCGCGCGAGCCCGCCCGGCCAGCGCGCCGACCGACGGTGCCTCACGGTGCCGCGCCGAGCGGGTGAGCACCGTCGTCGCCTCCCGGTCGACGTGGGCCTGCGGGTCGACGTGGGCCTCCGAGCCGGCCGGAACCGCCGGGTCGGCCTTAACCGCCGGGTCGGCCTTAACCGCCGGGTCGGCCGGGGCCGTGGGCACCCCGGCGAGCCGGGGCAGTGCGTCCGCCACCACGGGAAGCAGCAACGCCGCATACGGGACCAGGAGCACGCCCTGGAGGTATGCCAGGACGGGCAGCACCCCCACTCCGGACCGGAAGGTCACTACCACCGCCACCACCGTGGCGAAGACCAGCCCGAGGGCGGTGAGCACCAGGGCCTGCGCCACTCCACGGGTCTCGGCGGCGAGCGCGACCGGCGCCCGGAGCGTGGGGCGCAGTGCGACCCCTGTGCGCCAGAGGTGGACCGCGGGAACCGCGGCGACCACCAGCGCCGCCAGGGTCGTCCCACCGGCGAGCACCGCCAGATGTCCCTCCGGGACGCCGATGGCGTCGCTGACCGTCGCCAACCGGTGGAACCACACGAGGCTCCCGACGACGACCAGTGAGCCCAGCGCCGCGCCCGCCACCGCCGCGAGGGGACGTCCATGGGCCCGCAGGATCCCCCCGAGGACCACCCCGGCCCCCAGCAGCACCAGCTGGGGCGCGAACCACCGCAGCAGGTCGGCAGCCACGTCCACCGCGCCCGTGCACGCGCTCCCGCCCACCAGGAGGCCGGCCAGCGGGGAGGCCGCGAGGCCCACGGCTACCGAGCACACCCCCAGGACCACGACGGTCCAGGTCAGCACGGCGGAGCCGAGCCGGGCGACGTCCCGCGGTCGGCCGCGCCCCAGCGCGCCGACGAGCATCGGGAGGCTCACCGACGCCAATGCACCGCCCGCCGCCAGGTCGAACAGGACCGTCGGGACCGCGTTCACCGCCTGGTAGACCGTCCCCAGACAGGTCGCCCCGACCGACCACGACAGGGTCGGCCAGCGCGCGAAGGTCACCACGGCCAGCAGCAGACCCCACGCCACGACGGCAGCCCCGAGCGCGGAAGCAGTCCGCTCGGGAACCACCGGTGGTCGCACTGAGCTCGACGACATCGCCGTCCATCGTGCCATGCGTGACGGACCCGTCGTTGCGGGCTCAGAGCGAGTCCACCGCAGGGTCAGGGCCGGTCAGCTCCCGGGTCAGCGCCCGGGTCAGCGCCCGCTGCGCGGGGCGCGCCGCAGGGCCGCCGCCTGGTCGAGCAGCTCGCGCGCGTGCTCCAGACCCGCGGCGGACGTCGCATCGCCGCCCATCATCCGGGACAGCTCCTGGAGCCGTTCGTCGCCGTCGAGAACCGCCACGTTGCTGGACGTCACCACGCCGTCGTCGCTCTTGCGCACCACGAGGTGGCGGTCCGCGAAGGCCGCGACCTGGGCGAGGTGCGTGACGACGACGACCTGCGCCTGCCCGGCCAGCATCGCCAGACGAGCGCCGACGTCCATGGCGGCCCGGCCACCGACTCCGGCGTCGACCTCGTCGAAGACGAACGTCGGTACCGCGGCGGTCCGGCCGACCACCTCGATGGCCAGCATGACCCGGGACAGCTCGCCGCCGGAGGCGGCCTTGGCCACCGTGCGGGCGGGGTTCCCCGGACCGGAGGCGAGGAGGATCTCGACGTCGTCCACGCCCGACCGGGTCCAGCGCAGTGACCGGTCGCCGACCTCCAGGCCGTCGGGGTCGTCCCGCGAGGAGACCGCCACGGTCACGACGGCGCCGCCCATCGCCAGGTGCGCCAGCTCGCCGGTGACGCGCCGCCCGAAGTCGTCGGCCGCCGACTGCCGGACCGCGCTCAGCGCGGCGGCGAGGCCGGCCAGCTCGCGCCGCAGCCGGGCGGTCTCGACATCCAGCTCGTGCACACGGTCGTCGGCCCCGAGCAGGTCGGTCAACGTCGCGGCTGCGTCCTTGCCCCAAGCCAGGACGTCGTCCACGGAGTCGCCGTAGCGACGGGTCAGGCCCGCGAGGTCGGCGCGTCGTTGTTGAACCTCGGCCAGGCGGGCGGGGTCGACGTCGACATCGGCGAGGTAGGACGACAGGTCGGCCGCCAGGTCGGTGGCGAGGTAGGCCAGCTCGGCGACACGGCCCTCCAGCTCACGCAGGGCCGCGTCGTGGTCGGTCACCGGAGACAGCGCGGTCCGCGCGGCGGACAGCGCGTCGGCCACCGGCGCGGCGTCGTCCGACGCATACCCCTCGTCGCCGACGAGGTAGGCGTGGGCCTGCGCCGCCGCCAGTCGCAGGCCGTCCGCGTGGGCGAGCCGCTCGTCCTCGGCGCGGAGGGCGACGTCCTCGCCCGGCTGCGGGTCGAGCGCCTCGATGCGTTCGAGGCCCGCCTGGAGCACGTCGATCTCTCGGGCGCGTTCGTGGGCCACCTGCCGCAGTCGGTCACGCTCGGCACTCGCGCGGGACAGGGCGTCGAAGGCCTCCCGGTATGCGTGCAGTGCGGCGGCCACGGACTCCCCGCCGAACCCGTCGAGCACCTCGCGGTGCTGGTCGCCCTGCCGGAGCCGCCACTGGTCGGCCTGTCCGTGGACCGCGACGAGTGTCTCGCCGATCTCGGTGAGGACCCCCACCGGAGTGCTGCGACCGCCGACGTGCGCCCGCGACCGTCCGTCCACCCCGACCGTCCGCGCGAGCAGCAGTCCCTCGCTGACGTCCGCGCCGGCCTCCTCGGCACGGGCCAGCGCCGCGTGCCCCTCCGGGACCCGGACGACGCCCTCGACCACGGCCGACCTGCGGCCGGAGCGGACCAGTCCCGAGTCCGCGCGCATACCGAGCAGCAGACCCAGCCCCGAGACGACCATCGTCTTGCCCGCGCCGGTCTCGCCGGTGACGACGTTGAGGCCCGGGCTCAGCTCGAGGACGGCGTCGTCGATGACCCCGACGCCCTGGATCCGGACCTCCTCGAACACGTTCTCAGCCTATGGCGCAGGAACACCGCTCAGCGGGATCGACCGTTGCCGCGCCACCCCGCGACGCTGAGGTCGAACTTCGCCACCAGCCGGTCGGTGAACGGGGACGCGTTGAGCCGGGCGAGTCGGACCGGGACGTCGCTGCGGGTCACCTCGATCCGCGCGCCCGGACGCAGCTCCACCTGGCGGCGTCCGTCGCACCACATGATGCCGTGGCCCTCGGCCTCGGGAATCACCTCGACGGCCAGCCGGGAGGTCGGGCTCACGACGATCGGCCGGGAGAAGAGGGCGTGAGCAGCATTGGGAACCATGAGGATCGCTTCGACGTCCGGCCAGATCACCGGACCGCCCAGCGAGAACGCATAGGCCGTCGACCCGGTCGGTGTCGAGACGACGATCCCGTCGCAGCCGAAGGCCGACAACGGTTTGCCGTCGATCTCGACGGCCACCTCGAGCATCCGCTCCCGAGCCGCCTTCTCGACGCTGACCTCGTTGAGGGCCCAGCACGGGTACGGCTTCGCGCCCTCCTGGTGGACCGTCACGGCGAGGGTCATCCGCTCCTCGACCTGGTAGGCCCGGCTGACGATGTGGTCGACGGTCGCCGTCGCGTCCTCACGCTCGGCCTCGGCCAGGAAGCCGACGTGGCCGAGGTTGACCCCGAGGAGGGGCACGCCGGTGCCGCGCGAGTGCTCGGCGCCGCGCAGGATGGTTCCGTCGCCGCCGAGGACGACCACGAGCTCGCAGCCCTTGGTCGGGTCGTCGGCGTCGGCCTCGACGACCGGTCCGATGTCGATGGCGCCGAACATCCGCGCCTCGTCCGGGGCGAGCGCCACCTCGACGTCGGCGGCGCGCAGCTGCTTGACGACGCCTCGGGCGATGTCGACGACCTCGGGTCGGGTCGGGTGTGCCACGAGCAGGATCCTGCGGGTCACGGTGCTCCTGTCACTCGGCGTTTCGGCGGACCACCGCGGCGACGGAACGCTCGTCGAGCGGTTCGCCGGGACGTGTCCTCACCCAGAGTAAGTACTCCCGGTTCCCCGTCGTGCCCCGGATGGGACTTGGTTCGAGCCCCCACGGGTGGAGGCCGGCGGTCCGGGCCGCCTCGAGGACGTCCAGGAGCACCCGCTCGTGCTCATGGGGCGACGTGACGACACCGGTCCGGGCCAGCCGCTCCCGCCCGACCTCGAACTGGGGCTTGACCAGGAGCACCGCGTCCGCGGCCGGCGTCATCACCGAGGCGACGACGTCGAGGACCAGCCGCAACGAGATGAAGCTGAGGTCGGCAACGACGACGTCGAAGTCGTGACCGAGGTCGCCGGGCCGCACCTCGCGGATGTTGAGCCCGGAGCGCTCCTCGACCCTGGCGTCCTCGGCGACCTCCGGGACCAGCTGGTCGTGGCCGACGTCGAGCGCGGTCACGTGCGCCGCGCCGGCCTCCAACAGCACCTGGGTGAACCCGCCGGTACTCGCCCCCACGTCCAGGCAGCGCTTGCCGACGACCGTAAGGCCGGCCTCCCCGAACAGCCGCAGAGCCTCCAGCAGCTTGTATGCGGCCCGTCCCACCCACCGGTCGGGTTCCTCGGCGAGGACGATCGCGTTCGCCGCGCTGATCGGGGTGCTCGGCTTGGTCGCTGTCGCACCGTCGACGAGGACAACCCCGCGGGTCACCAGCTGTCGGGCCTGGGCTCGGCTGCGGACCAGGCCGCGCCGCACCAGCTCGGCGTCGAGGCGGGCCTTGCCGACCCGCTGACCGCGGTCGCCCGGGTCAGTCACCGCCGAGGTCGGCCAGCCGGTCCTGCAACGCTCGGTGCGCCGCCTCGCCGGCGTCGGCCTGCTCGTCGAGGGACCCGGACTCGGCACTGTCGTGGAGCCGCCCCAGCGCCGCGTCGACCTGGGCGTCTCCGGTGTGGGGTGCCGCCTCGACCGTGGGGTGGGGATCCGACTGTTGCGGCCACTCCCCCGACTCGTCGATACCGGCCGTCATGCACCGCTCCCCGTGGCGGGCGTCGTGGCGGGCCTCGCTGCGGACTTCTTGGCGGCGGACTTCTTGGCGGCGGACTTCTTCGCTGGAGACCTCGTGGCGGCGGACGTCGCCGTGGGCGCCTTCTTCGTGGTCACCGCGCCGGACGGACGCGCCGGAGCGGCCGCCGTTGAGGTCGTCCTCTTCGCCGCCTTCTTGGCCGGCCTGGCCGTTGTGGTGGTCGCCGCGTTCTTCGCCGGAGCGGCCTTCTTGGTGGCGGCCTTCTCGGTGGCAGCCTTCTTGGTCGCAGCCTTCTTTGCTGGTGCCGTTGTGGTCGGCGCCACTGTGGTCGTAGCAGCCTTCTTGGCCGGCGCCGCCCTCTTGGTCGCCGCCTTGTTGGTCGCCGCCTTGTTGGTCGCCGCCTTGTTGGTCGCCGCCTTCTTCGCCGGTGCCCCCCCCGTAGTCGCGGCCGTCTTCGCGGGCGCCGTCGTGGTCGTGGTGACGGCCGGCTCGGTGGGGGCGGCGAAGGACTTGGTCGGACGCTCGGCCCCGCCGTCACCGGCTTCGGTGGCGACCGGACGGGTCGACGCCCGGTCGGCGATCTGCTTGCGCGGCGGGCGTCGGCGGGGCGCGGCGGGGACCGGCTCGTCGACCGGGCTGGTGAAAGCGGCGTCGACGACGACACCCTCGTCGGCCGGCCGACTCACCGTGTGGCCCGCCAGACCAAGCTTCCCGGCAACCTCGCCGACGGCCGGGTTGGTGAGGATCTGGGCCTGCAGCGCTTCGACGTCGGCCGAGAGCTTCGCGACCGCGGCTCGCGCCCGATTGAGCTCGTCCGGTGGGATCGGCGACCGGGCCACGGCACGCTCGACCTCGTTGCGCACGAGCGCGATAAGGCTGCGCCGGTTGGCGGCGGCGGCGGCGAGCAGCTCCTCGGCCAGATCCTGGACCTGCAGCTGGACGGTGCTGCTCGACCGACCGCCCGTCAGCCCGCTGGAGAGCGACAGCAGTGCGGACGCTGCTTCGGTGGCCTTGGCCATCGACATGTCCGCCAGGCCGGAAGCGAGCAGTAGGTAGCCGCGAAGCCCGTCCATCGCCATGACCTGTGTCTCCTTCGCCACGCGTCGCCGGTGCCGACGCTCTTGCCGGTCCACGCTACTGCCCTACCGCGCCGAAGGCTGGTCGGAAGCTCAGCCCAGCCGGGCCGCCGCGGTCTCGGCCAGCCGCACGAGCGCGTCCACGGAGGCGCCCGCCACATCGCGGCCGTGCACCAGAGCCGCGGTGGTCGCCGCGACGAGGGCATCCGGGTCGTCGCCATCGGTGACCCGAAGGACACCGCTGGCCCAGTCGACCGACAGGCTCACCGACCCGCACCGCAGGGTCTGGCCCCGGACCGAGGGCACCATCGGTGGGCGGTCCAGTGCCCGGAGGTCTCGCGCCGCATACGTCGGCACCGGTCGTCCGGCCGACCGGGCGAACGACACGAGGTCGTCGACGCCGGTGAGGACCCACAGCGAGTCGAGGCCGGCGTTCATCGCGCCGAGGATGTCGGTGTCGAGCCGGTCGCCGATGGCCAGCACGTCGGTCTTCGGGACGCCGAGGCGGGTCACCGAGAGGTGGTAGAGCGGCGCTTCCGGCTTTCCGGTGGCGGCGCTCGGCTGCACCCCGGTCGCCACCGCGACGGCGCCGATCAGGGCTCCGTTACCCGGGGCGATGCCCCTGTGGGTCGGCAGCGTCGCGTCGCGGTTCGTGGCCACCCACGTGGCGCCGTCCTCGATGGCGTAGCTGGCCTCGGCGAGGAGCGCCGCCGTGACGTCGGCGCCGTAGCCCTGCAGTACGGCGACCACTCCTGGTTCGGCCTGGTCGACCGGCCGCAGGCCCGCTTCGGCGAGCGCCGCGGCCACGCCGGGGCCGCCGACCGCCAGCACCGGAGAGTCCGGTGGGAAGAGCGAGGCGACGTACGCGGCGCCGGCCTGGGAGCTGGTGACGACGTTCGTCGGACCAACCCGGAGCCCGAGGCCGAGGAGCTGGTTCGCGACATCCTGCGGCGTCAGGGAGGCGTTGTTGGTGGCGTAGACGATCGGTACCCGTAGCGCGAGCAGCCGATCGACCGCGTACGGAACGGCCTGGGCGCCTCGGCGGACGACGCCGTCGAGGTCGCAGACCACCCCGGCGTAGCGCTCGGCCAGGGTCTCAGGCACGCGCGCCGGTCTCGTCGCCGTCCTCGTCATCATCGTGATCATCGTGATCATCGTGATCATCGAGAACATGGAGGAGGTCGACCTGCTCGACGCCGTCGAGCTCGTCGACCCGCTCGGCCGCGTCCGTCTCGAGCGCCTCGTCCGCGTCAACCGCATAGCCGAACCACTCGCGCGCGCCGGCGCGGTCGCCGAGGGCCAGCAGCGCCTCGGCGTAGGCGTAGAACAGCCGCGCGCTCCACGCCTTGCGGCGGCGCGGGTCGAGCTCGGGGAGCTTGAGGCCGGCGGCCGCGGCGTCGAGCTGGCCCTGGTCCCGCCGGATCCCGGAGACGACGATGGCCAGCTCGACCTTCTCGTCGCGGGCCAGGGTCCGGGCCTCGGGGGTGGAGGCGAGCTCGAGGGCCCGGTCCGGCCGGCCGAGTGCCCGCTCGGCGTCGACCATCAGCGGCAGCAGGTGCGAGGAGCCGGAGAGCCGTCGGACGGTCCGGAACTCCGCGAGGGCCTTGGCCCAGTCCCCCTGGCGGTAGGCGACCAGCCCGAGGGCCTCACGAGCCGCCGGAACCCGTCCGGCCCGGCGCACCGCGGTCTCGGCGTGCGCCTGCGCACCCTCGAGGTCGGTGTCGAGCAGCAGGCCCGCCATGACGAGGTGCTGCGCGACCCCCTCGGCGTTCTCCTTGCTCAACGTCCGCAGCTGGGTCCAGACGGACCGGTCGAGCTCCTTGCCGGTGATCCCGTCGGCGATCGCGGGCTCCGGCCTGCGAGGACTCTTGGGCGTGAGCCGTTGGCCACTGCCGCGCTCGGCCTCCGCCGGGCGCCCGGCGCCACCACGGGGGGGCATTCCCGCATTCCCTCCACTGCGTGGGGGACCCGTACGGCGCGGGCCGTCCTGACGGGGCGCGCGGCGGTCGGGCCGGCCGGCGGACCGGTCCTGGGGGCTCATGACGCAAACCTTAGTCGGCCCCAATGCGAGATGGCGCACGGACGCTGGGCATGACAAAGCGCCCCGCCCGAATTTGTGAATTCAGGCGGGGCGCTGATGAAAGTATGTCCGGCTGCGTCCTACTCTCCCACACCGTCACCAGTGCAGTACCATCGGCGCTGAAGGGCTTAGCTTCCGGGTTCGGAATGGAGCCGGGCGTTTCCCCTTCGCTATGACAGCCGAAACTCTATGGAGATATGTGTGCTGTTGGACAGCACCGTCGTTCACCGACCGTATCTCGGGAACAACACAGTGGACGCGAACATCAGAAAGATTATGATGTAGTCAAGTTATCGGCTTATTAGTACCGGTCAGCTTCATGCATTACTGCACTTCCACATCCGGCCTATCAACCCAGTCGTCTGGCTGGGAGCCTCTCGGGGTAAACCCCATGGAAACCTCATCTTGAAACGTGCTTCCCGCTGAGATGCTTTCAGCGGTTATCACTTCCGAACGTAGCTAATCAGCGGTGCCCTTGGCAGGACAACTGACACACCAGAGGTTCGTCCATCCCGGTCCTCTCGTACTAGGGACAGCCTTTCTCAAGTTTCCTACGCGCACAGCGGATAGGGACCGAACTGTCTCACGACGTTCTAAACCCAGCTCGCGTACCGCTTTAATGGG
>NZ_DATBTV010000071.1:0-11352 GCF_036559105.1 Lapillicoccus sp.
CCGACCATCCCCGTGCGCGGTGGGCCCTGCCCGCGGGCGCCGTCGTCCTCATCGCGGCCGGGAGCCTCGTGGCCACCCGCACCGCCAGCGCCGACTCGGGCCTGCCGGCCCGGTCCGCTGCCCAGCTCCTCGTGGACGTCCGGCAGTCCGCGAGCCGGCAGCTGTCCGGAACCGTCGTCCAGACCGCGAACCTCGGCCTACCCGACCTCGCCGGACTCACCGGTCAGGCGTCGGGCAGCCCGGCCGCCAACGGCGGTGCGGCGAACCTCACCTCGGTCATCTCCGGCACGCACACCTGGCGGGTCTGGCTCGGTGGGCCCACTCAGGCGCGGGTGGCCCTGGTCGGGGGCTCGGGCGAGTCCGACGTCATCCGCAACGGCAACGACGTCTGGGTGTGGTCCAGCGCCGACAAGTCCGCGGTCCACCAGACGCTCACCGCGAAGGACCAGGCCCGGGCCGGCACCCCGCAGCTCTCTCCGACCGACCTGCCGAAGACGCCCGAGGAGGCCGCCCAGAAGGCGCTCGCCGCCATCGACCCGACGACGTCGGTGACCTCGGCCGGCACCGCAGTCGTCGCTGGACGACAGGCCTACGAGCTGGTCCTCCAGCCGAAGACCAAGGACACCCGCGTCGCCCAGGTGCGGATCGCCGTCGATGCCGACACCCACGTGCCGCTACGCGTCCAGGTCTACTCGACCAAGCTGGCCAACCCGGCAGTGGAGGTCGGCTTCACGTCGGTCGACTTCACGGCCACCGACGCGCGCCAGTTCGCGTTCACGCCGCCGCCTGGCACGAAGGTCAGCGAAGGCGACACCGCCGCGCCCGGGACGGCGAAGCCCGCCACGCAGCCGGCCGAGCCCAAGGTGGTCGGCACCGGCTGGACGTCGGTCGTCGTGGCTCAGCTGCCCGCCCAGGTCACGGGTGCCGGTCAGGACACACAGATCCAGGGCCTGCTCCGCTCCATCCCGGAGGTCTCCGGGACGTGGGGTAAGGGTCGCGTGATCGACGGGACCCTGTTCTCCGCCGTGCTCACCGACGACGGCCGGGTCGCCGTCGGGGCGGTCGCGCCGGAGGCCTTGTTCGCGGCGCTGAAGGCCTCGTGACCCTGCCGGTCACGCAGGTGTCACCCCGGGCCACGGCTCGGGCGACGGCTCCGGACACCTCCGTGCCCGCTGCGGACCCTGCGGTCGAGACCCGAGGCCTGAGCAAGCGGTTCGGCTCGCGGCTGGCCGTCGACGGGCTGGACATGGTCGTCCCCCGGGGCGCGGTCTATGGCTTCCTCGGGCCCAACGGCTCCGGCAAGACGACGACGATCCGGATGCTGCTCGGGCTCGTCGAGCCCACCTCGGGGACGCGGTCGCTGCTGGGGCACGCGATGCCGCGGGAGGCGTCGCGTGCGCTGCCTCAGGTCGGTGCGCTGGTCGAAGGGCCGGCGTTCCACCCGTACCTCTCGGGCCGGTCGAACCTTGCGCGCCTCGACGCGGCCGACCTATGGAGCGAACCGCGTACCGCGCGCACCCGGATCGACGCCGCGCTCGACCGGGTTGGACTGCTGGCGACCGCCGGCAAGCGCTACCGCGCCTATTCGCTCGGTATGCGGCAGCGGCTCGCCATCGCGGCCTCCCTGCTCACGCCGCGCGAGCTCCTCGTCCTCGACGAACCGACGAACGGCCTTGACCCCCAAGGAACTCGCGAGGTTCGGCACCTGGTCGCGTCGCTCGCCGGGGACGGCGCGACGGTGCTCATCTCGAGCCACCTGCTCTCCGAGGTGGAGCAGATCTGTACCCATCTGGGGATCATGAGCGACGGCCGGCTCGTCGCGCAGGGCACCGTCCACGAGCTGCGTGGGGCCGGGGTGACGACGGTCCGGGTGACGACGTCACGACCGTCGGACGCCGGGTCCGTCCTCGGGCGGCTCGGCATCACCGACGTCGAGGTGGTCGGCGACGAGGTTCGCGGCCACCCGGGACCGGTCGCGCCCGAGACGATCGTGGCGGCGCTCGTGCACGCCGACGTACCCGTGCGGGGGTTCGCGGTGACGACGCCAAGCCTCGAGGACCTGTTCGTCGGCCTGACGGGGGAGGGCTTCGATGTCAGTGGCTGAGACGACGACGGTGCCCGAGCCGCCGAGCACGGCGGTGAGCGCGGGATCGCGGAAGCGCCTGGTGTCGACCCGGCTCCTGCGCTCCGAGATCCGGCTCATCGGCGGCCGCCGCCGCAACCAGATGGGACTGCTCGTCCTCGCCACGGTGCCCATCGTCCTGGCGATCTCGGTCAAGCTGTCCAGCAGGTCGTCCGGCGGCGGCCCCGACTTCCTCGACTCGATCACCTCGAACGGGCTGTTCGTGCCCCTGGCGGCGCTGACCGTCGAGATGGGGATCTTCCTGCCCCTGGCCATCTCGACGCTGGCCGGCGACGCGATCGCGGGGGAGGCGAACCTCGGCACGTTGCGCTACCTGCTGACCGTCCCCGTGAGCCGGACCCGGCTGCTCGCCGTCAAGTTCGCGTCGTTGTGCATCGGAGCGCTCTGGGGCGTGGCGACGGTCGCCCTCGCCGGCGCGATCATCGGCATCGCCCTGTTCGGCACCGGGCCGCTGACCACCCTGTCCGGGTCACAGCTGGACTTCGGTGCCGCGCTCGGCCGGGTCCTGCTCGTGGTCGTCTACCTCAGCGCCTGCATCGCCGCCCTGGGGGCCGTGGGCCTGTTCATCTCGACGCTCACTGAGCAGCCCATCGCCGCGACGATCGCCTTGATGATCTTCACGATCCTGTCCTGGATCCTCGACGCGGTCCCTCAGCTGGAGTGGCTGCACCCGTGGCTGATCGTCCACGAGTGGCTGTCGTTCTCCGACCTGCTGCGCGACCCACCGTTCTGGGACAACGTGCTGCGCGGGCTGGGGGTCGACGCCGCGTATGCGGCCGTGTTCTGGCTGCTGGCCTGGGCCCGGTTCTCCGGCAAGGACGTCACCAGCTGACCCGCTACGAGCTGCTGGTCGTCGTCGTGGTGGTCTTCCCGGGCAGGTAGGGCTCGATGGCCTGGGCCAGCTTATGGGGGGTTCATCGACTGCAGCCAGACGTGGCCCGGTCCGGACATCTGGGCGAGCAGCAGCGAGTCGCCGAACAGCTCGTTCTTGGCGCCCTTGACCGTCGCGAACTCCAGCGGCATCTCGGCCCGGATCAACGCGAGGTGGCCTGGGTGGACGAGCATCGACTGGCCCGCGACGAGGTCGTACTCGACGATCTCCCCGGACATCTGCACCCACGCCGTCCCGTTGCCGCTGAGTCTTTGGAAGATCACGCCGCCGCCGCCGAAGATCCCGGCGCCCAGCTTCTTCTGGATGCCGACCGAGATCTCGACGTCCGGGGTGCTGCACGTGTAGGAGTCGGACTGGACCATGTAGTTGTCGGCCGGGTCGATCCGCAGCTCGCGGATGACGCCGGGGAGCCGGGCCGTGAAGGCCACGAACCCACCGTTCGCCGGCGCGGTGTACTGGGTGAGGAACAGCTGGCCGCCGCCGAGGACCCGCTTCAGGCCGCTCATGAACCCCCTTGCCGCCGGACCCGAACCGCGTCGAGGTGTCCATGTCGAAACCGGGTGTCAGCCAGGAGACCTCACCGCCCTCGGCGATGATCTCCTCGCCCGCGGCCAGGATGACGTCAAGGACGGGCATCGTCGTGCCCAGGCTGCGTGTCTGCATACGCTCGGAACCAGCGCGTCAGGGTGGCGCACCGGTCGAGGTCGTCCGGGCCGGTGAGGTCCGGGAGTGCGAGGAACATCGCGCTCACACCCATCTCCCGCAGCCGCGCGTAACGGTCGACGTGCGCGGCCGGTTCTCCGGCGTGGTGACGAGCTGCGTACGTCGCGGCCGGTGTTCGCCCGCGCAGCCGCTCCACGCGGCGAGCCGTGTCGTCGCGCGAGTCGCCGACCACGGCGACGTCGAGGACGGTGGTCGCGACGGCGTCCGGGTCCCGTCCGGCGCGCTGCGCCGCGCTACGCACCGCGGCGATCCGTGCCGGGAGCAGCGCCTCGTCGGAGGACACGTTGCAGGCGTCGCCGAGAGCACCGGCGATGCGCAGCGTCCGGGCGCCGGCACCGCCGACGAGAACGGGGAGGTCGCCGACCGGACGTGGGTAGAAGGTGGTCTCTGGGAGCGAAACCCGCTCACCCGCATACGCCTTTGTGCCAGGCGCCCAGAGCGCGCGCATGGTCTCGATCGTCGTAGCCAGCGTATCGAGCCGCTCCCGGGGCGGCGGGAACGCCATACCGAACCCCAGGTGCTCCCGCTCGAACCAGCCCGCGCCGACCCCGCAGAACGCGCGCCCGCCGGAGAGCACGTCCAGCGTTGCCGCCTGCTTGGCGAGGACCCCCGCGTGATGGAGCGTCACCGGCGACACCAGGGTCCCCAGCCGCAGGTCCGTGTCGAGCGCTGCTAGGTGTCCGAGGGTCACCCACGGCTCCGGGATCGGGTCCCACGCCCGGGCCACCTGAGGGATCTGGACGAGGTGGTCCATGAGGGACAGCCCGGCGAAGCCGACCTCCGCCGCGCGCAGGGCGATGTCGCGCAGCCACGCCGAGGGGTTCCCGCCCCAGGGGAAGCTGCTGACCTGGAGGAACACGCCCTCGAGCGGCCGCCCGCGGGACGGCGGTGCCACGGCGGTCGCGCGTCGTGGTTCTGGCGCCGGCGTGTCCGTGACGACGTGGACGAGGTCCCAGCCCTCACGGTCGAGCTCGCCCACGACGGTCCGCATCCGGCGCAGCTGGGTGGTGAGCACCGTGGCCGGGACCGGTCGGTCGCGCTGGGTGTTGCGGGTACGGCATACCGGCGCGGGGGTGTCCAGCACCACGGCGACCGCGGGCAGCCCCGCGGACCGGGCCACCGCGAGGTATGCCGC
The DNA here is from genome assembly GCF_036559105.1 of Lapillicoccus sp. Classification (GTDB taxonomy): domain Bacteria; phylum Actinomycetota; class Actinomycetes; order Actinomycetales; family Dermatophilaceae; genus Lapillicoccus. The sequence goes on from NZ_DATBTV010000071.1 coordinate 4,894, forward strand.
TCGCCGCGACGGGTCGAGTCCCAGGGTGTCGACGACGACAGTCAGCCGGCGGCCGGCCCGGGCGGCGACGATCCGGTCCAGCAGGTCGAACGAGTCCACCGACGCGTCGAGGTCGGCGGGGCCGCTGCCGACGACCTCACGCAGTGCGTCGGAGGACACGACCTCCGCGGTGCGGTAGCGGGACGAGGCCCAGTGGGACTTGCCCGACCCCGCCGCCCCGACGAGGACGACGAGGGCGGGGTCGGGCAGCTCAGGCATACCTACCCGCGCCTGCGGTCAGGCCCTCACCCCAGCTGTTTGACGTCGAGCTCGCCGTCCGCGTACCGCTTGCGGATCACCTTCTTGTCGAACTTGCCGACCGAGGTCTTCGGGACCTCGTCGATGAACGCCCAGCGCTCGGGCACCTGCCAGTGTGCGACCTTGCCGTCGAGATAGTCGGCCAGCTCGTCCGGCGTCACGGACTGGCCCTCGATGACGACCACCGAGGCGAGCGGGCGCTCGCCCCACTTCTCGTCGGGGACTCCGACCACGGTGGCCTCCTGGATCGCGGGGTGGCCCATCAGGGCGTTCTCGAGGTCGACGGAGGAGATCCACTCGCCGCCGGACTTGATGACGTCCTTGGAGCGGTCCGTGAGGTAGAGGAACCCGTCCTTGCTGAGGGCTCCGACGTCACCCGTGCGCAGCCACCCGTCGTCGCTGAACTTGGCCGCCATCTCCCGCCGGTCGGTGTCGTTCTCGGTGCCGTTCATGAAGTAGGACGCGGTGATCCACGGACCCCGGACCTCGAGCTCGCCGACCGACTCGCCGTCCCACGGCTGCTCCTCGCCGTCCGGCCCGATGAGCCGGCCCTCGACGCCGACCAGGAACCGGCCCTGCGCCGAGCGGTAGCGCCAGTACTCGTCGCTGCCCTTCTCGGCCGCGACGGGTGGGATCGCCAGGGTCCCGACCGGGGACATCTCGGTCATGCCCCAGCCGTGGATGATCTCGATGTCGTGGCGCTCCTGGTACGCCCTGATCATCGCCGGGGGAGCCGCCGAGCCGCCGACCATGAGCCGGTAGCAGGAGTCGGCCTTCTCCGGGTGGTCGTCGAGGTAGCGCAGCAGGTCGTTCCAGATGGTCGGGACGCCGGCGCCGGTGGAGACCTTCTCGGCCTCCATCATGGCCGCGAGCGGCTCAGCCTGGAGGAACCGGTCCGGCATGATCAACGAGGTGCCGGCCAGCATGGCGATGTAGGGGAAACCCCACGCGTTGGCGTGGAAGAGCGGTACGACGACGAGGCTGCGGTCGCCCTGACGGACCCCGAGGCTGTAGGCGTCGGAGAGGGCGTGCAGGTAGTTGCTCCGGTGCGAGTACGCGACGCCCTTGGGGTTGCCGGTGGTGCCGGAGGTGTAGCACATCGACGAGGCGGCGTTCTCGTCCATGTCCTCGGGCCAGTCGAAGGTCTCCGGCTGACCGCTGATCAGGTCGGCGTAGTCGTGGACGCCGTCGACGTGGTCGACCCCCTCCAGGGCTGCCCGGGTGTCGGCGTCGATCGGGCCGTTGACGACGATGTGACGCAACGTCGTCAGGTGCGGCAGCAGCTTCGCGAACGGCGCCGCGAGCGTGTTGTCGACGATGACCACCTCGCTGCCGCCGTGGGTGGTGACGTAGATCAGCTGCTCCGGGAACAGCCGGATGTTGAGGGCGTGGAGCACCGCGCCCATCGACGGGACGGCGAGGTAGGCGGTCAGGTGCTCGGTGTTGTTCCACATGAACGTGGCGACGCGCTGGTCACCGGTGATGCCGAGGCCGCGGAGGGCGTGGGCCAGCTGGGCGGCCTGGGTGCCGAGATCGGCGAAGCTGAGCCGGCGGCCACCGTCGGCGGTCCACGTGACGACCTCCTGGTCCGCGTGGAGGGTGGTCCCGTAGCGCAGGAGCTGAGAGATCAACAACGGTGTTGTCTGCATGGTGCTCTTCATGCCGGTGAGCGTGTCAAACAACAGGCCCTTTGGGTAGGGAGTCCGGCGGACGTTCGCACACCTGTAACGCTGTGGGGGCCGCCGGGCCCGAGGGGAGCGTTACGTTCGGAGCATGACTCGATCGCTGCGGTTGTCGGTGGCCGTCACCGGGTACCGGTCGGGCTCGGCCTGGCTGCCGCACGAGCGGGACGTCGCGCTGGCCGTCGGCCCGACCGGGTCGGACGTGACCACCGACGCCGGGCGCTCCTGGGCGTCGTTCGACGGCGGCAGCTTCGACAGCGTCGAGTGCGCCCGGGACGGCTCCTGCTGGGCGTCCGGCGAGCAGGGCCGCGTGGCCCGGCTCGTGGTCGGCCGTGACTGAGATCCGTCGGTTCCGGCGGCGACTGGCGGCGGCCGCGGCCGCTGGCGCCGTCGCCGTCGGGGCCACCGGCTCGGTCGCTGTGGCCGACCGGGGCCCGGACACGACCGCGAGCGGCAGCACCGACGTCGCGGTGTCATGGGTGTCGACGCCGACCGGCAGCGACGTCCGCTTCCGTGGGCTCTCTGCGGTCTCGGGCACCGTCGCCTGGGTGGGCGGAACCGGGGCCGTCCTCCGCACGACCGACGGTGGCGCCACGTGGGTGTCGGTCGGCCCCCCGGACGTCAGCGGACTGGACCTCAGGGACGTCGAGGCGACCTCGGACCGGCACGCGGTGATCCTCTCCGTCGGGAACGGGACGGACTCGCGGATCTACGTGACCGACGACGGCGGCGGCTCGTGGACCATGGCCTTCCGCAACGAGGACCGGGCGGCGTTCTACGACTGCATGGCGTTCAGTACGCCGCAGCGCGGGCTCGCCCTCAGCGACCCGGTCGACGGAGCGTTCCGGCTCCAGGAGACGACCGACGGCGGCCACACCTGGTCGCTCGTCGACCCGTCCGGGATGCCGCCGGCCGGGGCCAACGAGTTCGCGTTCGCGGCCAGCGGCACCTGTCTCACCGCCGGCCAGAACCGGACGACCTACCTCGCCTCGGGCGGGGAGGACGGGCCGCACGTCCTCGTCAGCCAGGACGCCGGTCATTCCTGGTCGGTGACCACGGTGCCACTGGCCAAGGGTCCCGCGGCGGGAACGTTCTCGGTGCGGTTCCGGGACCGTTCGCACGGCATCGCCCTGGGCGGCGACCTCGGCAATCCCACCAGCAACCTGGGCAACGCGGCGTGGAGCGATGACGGCGGGTCGACGTGGGACCGGGCCGCGGTGTCGCCGTCCGGGTACCGGTCCGGGTCGGCCTGGCTACCGCGCGAAGCCGACGTCGCGCTCGCGGTGGGGCCGACCGGATCCGACGTCACGACCGACGCCGGACGGACATGGTCCTCGTTCGACACCGGCAGCTTCGACAGCGTCGAGTGTGCGTCCGACGGCGGTTGCTGGGCTGCGGGCGAACGGGGCCGCGTGGCCCGGCTGGCGGTCAGCCCCAGATGACCGGCACAGTGGGACCGTGAGTGTCGAACACCATCGCGAGCGCGAGCTGACTTTCGACGTCGACGACGACTGGGCGGTCCCCGACCTCTCCGCCGTGGCACCCAAGGGTGGCCGGGTGCAGACGGCCGAGCACGAGCTTGTGGCGACGTACTACGACACCGAGCGCTCGACCCTGCGGCTGCTCGGCATGACCCTGCGCCACCGGGAGGGTGGCGCGGATGCGGGGTGGCATCTGAAGATCCCGGCGGGCGACGCTCGGACCGAGGTGCAGAGCCACGCGGCGGCGGGTTCCCTGCCCGTGGCGCTGCGCCGGCGGCTGGCTGGGGTTCTGGGGGACGACACCGTTCGTCCGGTGGCGACGATCCGGACGACCAGACAGACGACCCAGATCCTCGACACCACCGATGAGCTGGTCGTCGAGCTGGCCGACGACCGCGTGACCGGTACGGCCGCCGGTGCCGACGCCTACCCCATCGTCTGGCGTGAGGTGGAGGTCGAGCTCGGCTCGGCCGGCGACGAGGACGACCTCGACCGGGTCACCGCACTCCTCGACGGCGCTCGGCCGGCGGTCGTGACCCGCAAGATCACCCATGTCCTGGGCGAGCCGCCGCGAGCCGAAGAGGAGGGAGTGCCCGCCCTCGTCGCGGCCTACCTGCGCGCCCAGTGCGCGGCCATCCTCCTCGGCGATGTGGGCGTGCGCGACGACCCGACACCCGAGGCGGTGCACGCCACCCGGGTGGGAGTCCGGCGGCTGCGGAGCACCCTGCGCCTCTTCGACCACGTGGTCGACGCGGTACCTGAGTCGTTCGACGAGGACCTCGGCTGGCTGGCGGGACTCCTCTCCCCGATCCGGGACTCCGACATCCTCGGTCGCCGGTTCTCCGACGCCCTCGACGAGCTGGAGCCCAAGGACGTCGTGGGGCCGGTCCGGGAGGAGATCCGACGCGCGTTGCGGACCACGCGCCGTACCGCCCTGGAGGAGTGGCGACGGGCCGTTGACGAGCCGCGGTACCGGGGCATCCTGGTCACGTTGGTGCGCTGGTATGCCGCGGTTCCGGTTCTCGACGAGGCGCGGGTCCGGCCCCAGAAGACCCTGCGCAAGGCCCGGCGAAAGGTCCGACGTCGGCTGACGGACGCGACCGACGCGCACGGCCTCCACCAGACCCGCAAGGCCGCCAAACGGTTGCGGTACGCGAGCGACCTGCTGGAGCCGGCACTGCCGCGAGCGGGCAAGGTCGCCAGGCGCGCCAAGCGGCTGCAGACCACCCTCGGCGCCCACCAGGACCTCGCGGTGGCGTCGGAGTTCGTCCGTTCGATGGTCGAGTCCGGCCAGGTCGAGAACGCGTTCACCTACGGCGTCCTGGCCGACCGTTTCGACCAGGAAGCGGCCGAGATCCGCTCATCGGTCCTCGACCGATGAGTTCGGCCGCGACGCGCGGTCGGACCTGGCATGACTGACACTCGAAGCACAGGGCGGATCGACCGGCGGTACAGCGACGCGAAACGACCTCCATCGGACTGGGCGGACGCCGAGCGGGCCATGGTCGGTGCCGAGCTCTACTGGTTCACGTCCGTCCGCGACGACGGGCGACCGCACGTCTCGCCGATAGTGGGGGTATGGCACGACGGTGCCTTCCACTTCTCGACCGCCTCGCGCGAGCAGAAGTGGAAGAACATGGCCTCGAACGACCGGGTCGCCGTCACCACGGGCACCAACACCTGGAACGAGGGTCTTGATGTGGTCCTCGAAGGTCACGTGCAGCGCATCACGGAACCTGCTGCGCTGCAGCGGACCGCCGACACCTACGCGGCGAAGTACGGCGAGTCGTGGGCGTTCGCCGTCCTCGAGGACGGGTTCGACCAGGGGGACGGCACCGTCACCGACGTGTTCCGGGTCAACGCCGACAAGGTGATCGCCTTCGCCAAGGACCCGCACGGGCAGACGACCTTCCGGTTCGGCTGACCCGAGCCGCCAGGGCGGTGAGCTCGCCCCCCGCTGAGGGGTAGAGCTCACCGCCCTCGTGATGGTCGCCGGGCGCCCGCTGCCGACCGGATCAGGCCGCAGCCGGAACCTGGTCGAGGAACCCCAGCACCAGGCTGATCCGGCCGTCGTCGGCGAGCGTCACGACGTCCGAGCCGATGACGACCGGCTCGGCGCCGGCGGGACCGAGGCCCCAGGTGAAGCGGGCCTGGTCGTGGTGCCCGTCGACCTCGCCGACCTGGGTGAAGGCGAAGCCCGGGAACTGGCCCTGAGCGGCCGCGATGAGACCGTCGATCTGGTCGTGGCCGGTCACGTCGGCGAGCGGGTCGGCATAGCGGGCGTCGTCGGTCCAGACGCGTTCGACGGCGGCACGGCGGGCCTCCGGGGCGGTCTCGTTCCAGGCGGCCAGGTAGTCGCGGGCGATCCGCTGGTAGTCGGTCACGGTGGCTCCTTCGGGTGGTGGGCGGCCCCGCTGGCCGGCCCGTCCCCCGATCCTCGGGTCACCGAGGGAATGGCGTCGATGACCTCAGAGGTAACGACCGGCGCTCGCGAAGGGGCATACCGTCCGGGGGGTGAGCGCCAGTGCCGTGGGTCCGCAGCTGCGGCGATGGCGGGAGCGCCGTCGACTCAGCCAGCTCGAGCTCGCCTCGCGGGCCGACGTGTCGACCCGTCACGTGAGCTTCGTCGAGACCGGGCGTTCGCGTCCGACGCCCGCGATGATCCTGCGCCTGGCCGAGCACCTCGACGTCCCGCTCCGGGACCGCAACGCCTTGCTCGTGTCGGGCGGGTTCGCCCCGGCATACCCCGAGCAGCCCCTCACCGCCCCGTCGATGGCCGTCGTCAACGAGGCCCTCAACGCCGTTCTCGAAGCGCACCAACCGTTCCCAGCGCTCGTGGTCGACCGGCAGTGGAACCTCGTGGCGGCCAACGCGGCGGTCTACCGGCTCGTGTCCGGCGCGTCGCCGGCGCTGCTGGAGCCACCGGTCAACGTCATCCGACTCACGCTGCACCCGGACGGGCTCGCGCCTCGGATCGTCAACCTCTCCGAGTGGCGCGC
>NZ_DATBTV010000072.1:0-21199 GCF_036559105.1 Lapillicoccus sp.
GCTGGGTCGGGCCACCCCGAGGTCGCCGAGCCGGGACACCAGCTCGTCCCACTGCGCCTCGGCCAGCTCGCCGGGGCTGGCGGCCCTGGAACGACGTCGCCGGTTGACGAGGAACGCTGTGAGCGGCAGGACGAGGCTTCCGAGCAGACCCAGAATGATCGCGACGAGGAGCAGGTGCCACGGCTCGCCCAGCCACTCGCGCACGCGGTCAGTGACCGAGGTCGTTGCGGCCGTGGCCAGCCCGTCGACCTCGGGAGCTCCCGGGTCGCGGTCGGTGCTCGTCACCGAACCGGTGGCCCCGGGGTCGGTCGACGGCGCCGTCGTCGCCCCGGGTAGGGGGGCTGCGGCCGGGATCGTGTAGGTCGGCGCAGCGCCGGTGCGCACGGCCGGCGTGGGCTCGAACCGGAGCCAGCCGGCGCCCGGGAAGTACAGCTCGGGCCACGCGTGCGCGTCGGAGGAGCGCACGGTGAAGAGGCCCTCGTCCTGGGTCCCGGGCAGGAACCCGAGTGCCATGCGCGCGGGAATCCCCTTGGCCCGCGCCATCATCACCATGGTCGAGGCGAACTGGACGCAGTAGCCCGTCTTGGACTTGAGGAACCGGAGGATCGGGTCGCGGATCTGCTGGCCGTTCTCGTCGAGCACCGACTCCGGCAGCTGGAGCGAGTAGTTGAAGCCGCCGTCGGTCCGGAGCCACTTCTGGATCGCGGCTGCCGCGGCGTAGGGCGACGTCGTCCCCTCGGTGACCGTGTCGGTCACGGCGGTCAGCTGCGCCGCGATCCCGGCGTCCACGTTGGTCGAGAGCTGGACCTCGGTATCGCCGCGACCGTTGGACGCACCGGGGATGCCCGCCTGAAGCTGCTGGGACGTGGCGTCGACCTCACGGTAGGTCAGCGAGTAGGAGTCCGGGCGGGCGCGCGCATACAGGTCGCCGGTGGAGGGGTCGGCGTACCACGGGGCACCGCCGAAGTCCGTCGCGACCACCGGCGAGACGGAGGCGACGTTGGGCGGGCTCAGGTAGTTCGACTCGACCTCGACCTGGCGGTCGGTGACCGGCACCTGCGCGGAGATGACGCGGCTCTGGGTGAGCTGCTGGGTCGGCGCGCCGACCGCGCGCGGCGTCCACTGGCCGCCGACGTAGTTCGAGGCGACGACGACCCGCAGAGGCGGAGCGGTCGGCGCGGACGTGCGGTAGGTCATGACGATGTTGTCGTCGCCGCTCTGGAGGCTGCGCTCCAGGTCGACGGTCGAGTTGAAGCCGACCCGACCCTCGCGCCCGACGCTGCCGTCGTTGCGGCCTAGGCCGTCGAGGAGGTACCGCGTCGGCAGGTGCGGGACGATCGCCGGCAGCACAACGGCGGCGACGACGGCGGCGAAGCCCAGCTGCCGGGCGACGTTGCCGAAGCCCCACATGACCTGGCTCTCGACGTCGGTCTGCGCGGCCGGGGTACGCAGGCTGGCGACGGTGGTCGACCAGCGCTGGACGCGGCCCCGACCCTGCCGGGCGACGAGGACCAGCCACATGGCCGCCGCGATGACGAAGAACCACGGGGAGAGCGACGAGCCGCCGTTGGCCGCGGCGGTGAGGAAGGCCGCGAGCAGCGGGAGGCCCGCCACCCCGGGCATCTCCTCGGTGACCGCGAGGAAGTCGACGAGGATCGCCAGACCGGCGACCGCGGCGACGAGGACGAACGCCACCCCGTCGGTGACGGGGATGGGCGCGGCATAGCGCTGCATCACGGCCGCGCAGTCGGTGGCCAGCTCGACCACGCGGTTCCAGGCCTCCGGTCCCGGCAGGCCGTACCAGAGCTGGTCGGCCGCGAACATCGCGATGACCGCCCAGCCGGTGGCGACCAGCTGTCCGAACAGGACGAGGAGGCGGAACGAGGTGAGCCGGCGCAGCAGTACGCCGACGGCCGCCACTACGAGGCACGCCCAGATCGCCCGGCCCAGCCAGGTGCCGTTCTCGGTGAGGGTGGTGAGGCCGAGGACGGCCGCGACGGTGGCCGCGGCGGCGATCAGGGCGTCGACTGCGCGCGAGATCATCCGACCAGCACCCCTCGCGTGGTCAGTGCGGACCACACCTCGGGGACGCCGTCGCCCTGCCGGGCCACCGCGACCACCCAGCCCGCGGTATGAAGCAGCTCGGCGTAGGCGCTTGCCGACGGGCCCACCGGTCGACCCTTCCCACCACCACCACCGCCGCGGCCGGACGAGGTGTGCGCGCCGCGCGGCGAGTCCGCGAACGTCGCCGTGTCGAGCACGACGGCGAGCCCGCTCCCTCCCGGCTGGCGCAGTGAGGCGACCTGGCGCAACGACTCCTCGTCGCGGTCGGCGAGGACCGCCACGACCAAGCCTCCGGAGGCGGTGACCGGGTGCGCTGCTCGGACCAGCTCGGCGAGCTCCGTCTCGGGGCCGGTCTCCGCCTCGGCGAGCAGGTCGAGGGCGTGGTCGGCGTCGGTGGTCATGGCGGCCTGGCCGTCGTGGACCGTCTCCGAGCAGACGAGGTGCGTGGCGTAGCCGAGCCCGGCGAGGTGCGTGACGACAGAGGCGGCCGCGGAGACGGCCCACTCGAACGAGCTCGAGGCGCCGTGGCCCTGGTGGGCGCCGGCCCGCGGGTCGAGGAGGATCATCGCCCGGCGCCGGGCCGGCCGGTCCTCCTGGCGGACCATGAGGTCGCCCGTGCGGGCGGTGGCCGGCCAGTGGATCCGGCGGAGGTCGTCGCCGTCGCGGTACTCGCGGATCGACTGGTCGTCCTCGCCGTGCAAGGCGACCATGAACGGGATCTCGCCCTCGGCGCCCACCCCGTTGCCCGGCGGTCGACCGCCCACCAGCGGGTCGATGCGAGGCAGCACGACGATGTCGCCGGTGGCGCCGACCTCGGCGAAACGGTTGGTCAGGCCGAACGGGTCACGGAGGACCACCGTCAGGGGACCCAGCGGGTGCCGGCCGCGCAGGTGCGAGCGGACCGCATACTCGACCTGCCGGACCTCACCCGCGCCGAGCTGGCCGAGCAGGAACCGCGGCCGGTCACCGAGAGCGAGGTTGAGCCGCTCCTCGGCGAGGAGCAGGGGCGTCCGGCGAGTACCCGCGTTGGTCATCGTCACGGTGACGATGGCGCGCTCGTCCACCGCGACGCGGGACGGCGAGGTGTGCCGCTCGACCCGGAGGGACGCGCGCTGCCGGCGGGAGATCAGGCCGGTGACGATGGGCAGGACGAGCAGCAGGACGCCGACCCGGCTGATGTCGGTGAACCCGAGGCCCCACCCGGCGGCGGCCAGCGTCGTACCCGAGGCGACGAACGCCCGACCCCGTCCGGTGAGGACGTCCCGCAACCGTGCCATGACGGCGTCAGCGGTTGAACGGCGCCACGGGAACGCGGCGGAGGATCTCCCCGAGCACGTCCTGCGCCGAGCGGCGGGCCAGCTGGGCCTCGCCGCTAAGGATGAGGCGGTGTGCGAGGACCGGCATGACGATGCCCTGGACGTCGTCCGGCAGCACGTGGTCGCGGCCCTCGATCGCGGCCACCGCGCGCGAGGCCCGGAGCAGGTGCAACGTGGCGCGCGGTGACGCCCCGAGCCGCAGGTCGCTGCTCGAGCGGGTGGCCGTGCTGATGTCGACGGCGTACTGACGGATGGCCGGGCTGGCGTAGACGTCGCGGACGATGTCGATGAGCCGCGCGATGGTCGCGCCGTCGGTGACCGGCCGCATCGTCGCCAGCGGGGACGCACCGCCGTGGGTGTCGAGGATGGCGACCTCGGCACTCGGGGCGGGGTAGCCCATCGAGATCCGCGCCATGAACCGGTCGCGCTGCGCCTCGGGGAGGGGGTAGGTGCCCTCCATCTCGATCGGGTTCTGCGTGGCCATGACGATGAACGGCTTGTGCAGCTCGTAGGTCTGCCCGTCGACCGTGACCTGGCCCTCCTCCATGCTCTCCAGGAGCGCGGACTGGGTCTTGGGCGACGCGCGGTTGATCTCGTCGCCCACGACGACGTTCGCGAAGATCGCGCCCGGCCGGAACTCGAAGTCCCGCAGGTCCTGGTTGAAGACGCTGACGCCGGTGATGTCGCTGGGCAGCAGGTCGGGGGTGAACTGGATGCGCCGCACGGTGCAGTCGATGGACTTCGCGAGTGACTTGGCCAGCATCGTCTTGCCGACGCCCGGCACGTCCTCGATGAGCAGGTGTCCCTCGGCGAGGAGCACGGTGATGGCGGTCCGCACGACGTCCGGCTTGCCCTCGATGACCGACGTCATCGCCTCGGTGATCTTGCGCACCTCGGCCCGCACCTCGGCGAGCGCCTCAGGGGTGCTGCGGTAGGCGGTGTCGTGGGCGACGGATCGCGTCGCGGCCACTCCCGGCCCGCTGTCGGTCTGGTCCGTCACGTTGGTCACGCGTCCTCCGCCGGTTCTCTGCACACAGGTTCAGCACCATCGGTGACCCGGGACAGTCACGTCCGGGTTCCCCCGAGATCTTCCCCCACAACGCCCCACTTCCCCAACGGATCCCGCAGGACCGAAATCTTCGCCACCGCTCGGCTGGGCTGCGGTCGTGCTGCGGTCGTGCTGCGGTCGTGATGCAGCTCGGCTCCGGTATGCGGGGCCGGGCCCGCGCGAGCCCCGCGGGGGTGGTCCCGCGGTGGGTGCCGGAGACCGGGGCCCTCCACTGCGCTCCACCGCCCCTGACCTGCACCGTTGTGGCGGAGCCGCCCGTGGCTCGCGGTGGTTTGCTGTCGAAGTGGGGGAAAGTGGAGTACGGTGGGGAAACGCGGAGCCGACGGGCGCCGCCGGTACGTCGCAGGGGTCGAGCAGAGTCGGCGCAGGGTCGAGCAGGGTCGAGCAGGGGAGGTGGCGAGGAGGTGGCCAGACCCCTGTTCCTCGGTACCCACACCCCGCGTCTGGACGAGAAGGGCCGGCTCTTCCTGCCCGCGAAGTTCCGCGACCGGCTGGCCGACGGGCTCGTCGTGACCAAGGGTCAGGAGCGATGCCTGTTCGTCTACCCGACGGACGAGTTCGAGCGCCTCGCCACCCAGATGCAGCAGGGACCGACGTCGTCCAAGGCGGTCCGCGACTACCTGCGCGTCTTCCTCGCCGGAGCCCACGACGAGACCCCCGACCGCCAGGGCCGGCTCACCATCCCGCCGCCGTTACGCACCTACGCGGGCCTCACCCGCGAGTGCACGGTGATCGGAGCCGGCAGCCGCGTCGAGGTGTGGGACAGCGCGGCCTGGGCCGGCTACCTCGAGGCCAGCGAGCAGGCGTTCGCCGACCAGTCCGAGGAGGTGGTCCCGGGCCTCTTCTGAGGCCCCGTGCTGCCGGCAGGACCTGTGCTCCGGCCTCCAGCCGCTGCCGTCCCGGGACGACTTCCCCCGTCCCGGGCCATCGGGAGAGACAACCCGCCAGCGGATGGGGACCAGACCCCAGGTCCCGCCCGACCACAGCCCCACCGCCCCACCGCCCACCACCGCCCCAGCACCGCCTCACCCCGCCGCCGACCCGCACCGACGCATACCCGACACGACCAGAGAGCACCGGTATGGCGAAACCCCCACCCGCGCAGCGGCACCGACCCGTCCTGCGCGACCGGGTCGTCGAGCTGCTCGAGCCGGCCCTCGCCGAGCCCGGGTCCGTGTGCGTCGACGGCACCCTGGGGATGGGTGGCCACGCCGAGGGCATCCTCGAGCGCTGCCCCCAGGCCCGCGTCGTCGGGATCGACCGCGACCAGCAGGCGCTCGACCTGGCGGGGCAGCGCCTCGCGCCGTATGCGGACCGGCTCACCCTGGTCCACGCGGTGTACGACGAGTTCGCCACGGTCGTGTCGTCGCTCGGGCTGAGGACCGTGGACGCCGCCCTCTTCGACCTCGGCGTCTCGTCCCTGCAGCTCGACGAGGAGGACCGCGGCTTCGCCTACCGCGTCGACGCTCCCCTCGACATGCGCATGGACCAGGCGGACGGCCCCACCGCGGCCGACGTCCTCAACACCTACGACGTCGACGACCTGACCCGGATCCTGCGGGAGTACGGCGAGGAACGGTTCGCCCGCCCGATCGCCCGCGCCGTCGTCCAGGACCGCGTCACCGAACCGTTCACGACCTCCGGCCGGCTCGTCGAGCTGCTCCGCTCGGTCGTCCCCGCCGCCTCGCAGCGCAGCGGCGGGCACCCGGCCAAGCGGACCTTCCAGGCCCTGCGGATCGAGGTCAACCACGAGCTCGCCGCCTGGGAGAGCGCACTGCCCGCGGCGATCGACGCGCTGGCCGTGGGCGGGCGAATCGCCGTGCTCAGCTACCACTCGCTGGAGGACCGGATCACCAAGCGTGCGCTCACCGCCGGAGCGCAGTCCAGCACCCCGCCGGGGCTGCCCGTCGAGCTGCCCGAGCACGCCGCCTACCTGCGGCTGCTGACCCGCGGCGCCGAGGAGCCGAGCCCGGCCGAGGTCGCCGAGAACCCGCGCGCCGCGTCCGCGCGACTACGGGCCGCCGAACGAGTCCGTCGGACGAGTACCGCCCGGACAAGTACCGCCCGGACGACGAGGGGACATCGGGGATGAGCCAGAGCCAGCTGACCACAGCGCTTGCGCCCGCGCGCGTCGCGAGCCGCCGGCGCAGCATGCCCCGGACCGCCCCGCTCGCCCCACTGCGGGTGGTGCCCGCCGCGATCCGGCGTACCGGCAACGGGGTGTTCGCCGTCATCTGTATGACGCTGCTCGCGGCCGGCCTCGTCGCCCTGCTGATGATGAACACGGCACTGGCATCAGGCATCTATCAGCTGAAAACCCTTCAGGGCCAGTCGGGAACGCTCACCGACCAGCAGGAGCAGCTGACCCAGGTGGTCGACGACCTGCGCTCGCCGCGCAACCTGGCCGACCGGGCCCAGCAGCTCGGCATGGTGCCCGCCAAGAGCATGGCCTTCATCCGGATCTCCGACGGCTCGATCATCGGCGTGGCACAGCCGGCCAAGGACGACCAGCGCCTTAACGTCGTGACGAGCCCGGTGGCGCCACCGCCGGCACCGCCTCCGGCGCCCACCCCGAACCCGGCGGCCACCGCCAGCACACCCGCCACTCCCGCTACCGCTCCGACGCCGAACCCAACCCCGTGACGAAGGTGAACCCGTGACGCCACCGAAGCCTCCCGGCACCGGGTCGTCGGCGGGGAAGCGCACCGCACCGAAGAAACCGGCCGCCGCGCGCAAGCCGGCCGCCGCACCGAAGAAGCCGGCCGCCGCCGGGAAGCCGTCGACCCCGGCCGAGCGGCGGCGTCGCGGCGCGCTCGTCGCGAACCCGCACCGCCGCGTCCGGTTCATGCTCGTCGCGGCCATGTTCGTGTTCACCGTCTTCGCCGCCCAACTGCTCCGGGTGCAGGCGTTCGACGCCGCGACCGTGCAGGAGGCGGCGTTCGACAAGCGCGTCGTCACCGACGTCCAGCCCGCGCTGCGCGGCCAGATCCTCGACCGCAACGGCGTCGTCCTCGCGTCCAGCGTCGAGCGGAAGACGATCTACGCCGACCAGAAGGTGCTGCCGACCTACTCGCGGAAGATCGACGACACGAAGAGCGTCGTCGGCGTCGTGGGCGCCGCACAGCAGCTGGCCCCGCTGCTCGGCACGACGCCGGACGCGTTGGTGCCGCAGCTGATGGGCAACCAGTACCGCATCATCGCCAAGGACATCACGCCGATCGCCTGGCGACAGATCGCCGCCCTCGGCATCCCCGGCATCTACAGCGAGCCGACGACCAGCCGCGTCTACCCCGCGGGGATGAGCACCGCGCCCCTGGTCGGGTTCGTCCAGAAGGACGGCACCGCCGGCGGCGGGGTCGAGGTCATGACCGACGGCGCCCTCAAGGGCACGCCCGGCAAGGTCGTCTACCAGCGGGCCCAGGACGGGACCGCCATCCCGGGGACGGACGAGGTCGACCAGCCGACGGTCAACGGCTCCGACGTCCGGCTGACCATCGACGCCGACCTGCAGTGGTACGCCCAGAACCAGATTGCCAACATGGTGACGCAGAGCCAGGCCCTGTCCGGCTACGTCGTGGTCCAGGAGGTCAAGACCGGCAAGCTGCGCGCGGTGGCGTCGTACCCCACCTACGACCCGGTGGACGTCGGCAAGACCGGAGCTGACGCGCTCGCGAACCACGCGTTCCAAGACGTCTACGAACCGGGTTCCACCGGCAAGGTCATGTCGATGTCGGCGGCCATCGAGGAGAAGGTCGTCCAGCCGACGACTCAGCTCATCGTCCCCAACCGGCTGCCCCGCTCCGACACCTCGTTCAAGGACGACGTCGACCACCCGACGCTGAACCTCACGGTCGCGGGCGCCCTCGCGATGTCGAGCAACATCGGCACAATGCTGGCGACCGAGAAGGTCGCGCCGCAGACGATGTACGACTACTTCCGCAAGTTCGGCGTCGGCTCGAAGTCCGGCGTCGGGTGGCCGGGTGAGTCCGCGGGCCTCCTCGCGAAGCCCGAGGACTGGAGCGGTTCGCAGCGCTACACCCTCCTGTTCGGGCAGGGCTACTCCCTCAACGCGATCCAGGCCGCAGGGGTCTACCAGACCATCGCGAACGGCGGCGTCCGCATCCCGCCGAGCCTCGTCGAGGGCACCACCGACGCCGACGGCAAGGTGACGCCCGCCGCGCCGCAGCAGGGCGTCCGGGTGGTCTCCAAGGACACCGCGACCAAGGTCAGCCAGATGCTCGAGGAGGTCGTCGGCCCGCACGGCACCGGCCTCAAGGCCAAGATCGACGGGTACCGGGTGGCCGGCAAGACCGGCACGGCGGACCGCTACGACGCCTCCGCGGGGGGCTACAGCGGCTTCACCGCCTCGTTCATCGGGTATGCGCCGGCGGACGACCCGCAGTACGTCGTCGCCGTGACGCTGCAGCGTCCGGTCCAGGGCCACTTCGGCGGGCAGCTCGGTGCTCCGGTGTTCAAGGACGTCATGACCTACGCGCTGCAGAAGGCGCAGATCCCGCCCACCAACTCGGCCGCACCGGTGATCCCGCTCAACTCGGCGGACGCGGCCTGGGACCCCAACGACCCGGCGGTCCTCAACGGTGAGAAGAAGCGCACCCGGTAGCCTCGCCAGCGTGTCGTCCCCCCGCCCCACGTCGGTCGCGGCGGTGGCCCTGGGGGAGGTCGCTGCGCTGGTCGGGGCCCCTGTCCCGACCGTGGAGGCACGGCCGGACCCAGCGGAGCCGAGGACGAGCGAGGTGGAGCCACGGTCGGGGTGGGCGGGGCCGAGGACGAGCGAAGGGGAGCCACGGTCGGAGTCGGCGGAGCCGAGGACGAGCGAAGGACCTGACGGGGTGCGGCTCAGCGGGGTGAGCCTCGACTCGCGCACGGTGCAGCCCGGCGACCTGTATGCGGCGCTGCCGGGCTTCGTCGCCCACGGCGGCTCGTTCGCCCGGCAAGCGGTCGACGCCGGCGCCCTGGCGCTGCTCACCGACCCGATGGGGGCCGAGCTGGCCGGTGACGTCACCGTCCCCGTGCTCGTGGTCGCCGACCCACGAGCCGTCCTCGGCGACGTGGCCGCTCTGGTCTACGGGCAGGCCGCCCGTGACCTCACCCTGGTCGGGATCACCGGCACCAACGGCAAGACGACGACCGCTTACCTGGTCGAGTCGGGCCTGCGCGCGCTCGGCGAGACGACCGGCCTCCTCGGCACGGTCGAGACGCGGGTGGGGGGGACCCGGATCAAGTCGGTTCGCACCACTCCGGAGGCGACCGACCTGCACGCCCTGTTCGCCGTGATGAGGGAGGCGGGTGCGGCCGACGTCGTCATGGAGGTCTCGAGCCACGCGCTCGCCCAGCACCGCGTCGACGGCGCGGTCTTCGACGTCGCCCTGTTCACCAACCTCTCGCAGGACCACCTCGACTTCCACGAGACGATGGAGGACTACTTCGGGGCGAAGGCGTCACTGTTCACGCCCGAGCACTCCCGCCGGGGTGTCGTCTGCGTCGACGACGAGTGGGGCGTGCGGCTGGCCCGCGAGGCGACCGTGCCGGTCGTCACGGTCGGGTCGCACCTCGGATCGGAGGCGAGCTGGGTCGTGCGCCATCGGGACTGGCCCCTCTTCACCCTCTCGGGACCCGCCGGCCGGGTCGAGCTCCAGTGCCATCTGCCGGGTGACTTCAACATCGTCAACACGGCACTCGCCGCCGTCTGCCTGCTCGAGCTCGGCCACTCCCTCGACCAGGTCGCGGAGGCCCTCCGGCAGGAACCGGTCGTGCCGGGGCGCATGGAGGTCGTCACCGGCAGGCATCCCGACACGGACCGCGACCCGCGCTGCGTCGTCGACTACGCACATACCCCCGACGCCGTCGAGGCCGCCCTGCGCGCCCTGCGGCCGTCGACGCCGGGACGGCTGGTCGTCGTCCTCGGTGCCGGCGGCGACCGCGACCGCGGGAAGCGGCGGGCCATGGGCGCTGCCGCGCGGACCTGGGCCGACGACGTCGTCGTCACCGACGACAACCCTCGCTCCGAGGACCCGGCCGGCATCCGGTCCGAGGTCCTCGCGGGCGCCAGTGTCGGCCCTGGGGGCGGCGGCCGCCCGGACCACGGCGTCCGCAACACCCCCGCTCCAGCCCGGTCCCGGGCCGGTCGGGGCGAGGCGATCGCCGAGGCCGTGCAGCTGGCCCGGCGCACCGGACGCGCCGCGGACAACACCGTGCTCGTCCTCGGGAAGGGGCACGAGACCGGCCAGGAGATCGGCGGCGTCGTGCACGCTTTTGACGATCGGGACGCTCTCCGGGCAGCCTTGGACGGCCTCGTCTACCGACCGGAAGCGATCGAATGATCCCGATCACCCTGCGGGATGTCGCCACGCTCACCGGCGGTTCGCTCCATCCCGACGCCGGCCGTGCCGGCGACATCGTCGTCGACGGGCCCGTGGTCACGGACTCCCGCGAGGCGGGGCCCGGCTCCCTCTATGTGGCCCGGGTCGGCAAGCACGCCGACGGGCACGCGTATGCGGGTTCGGCGCGCGACCGCGGTGCGGTGGCCGCCCTGAGCAGTCGCGCCCTCGAGGAGCTGCCCGGGGTCGTGGTCGAGGACGTCCAGACCGCTTTGGGCCGGGTCGCGCGCGGGGTTGTTGACCGGGCGACCGACCTCACGGTCGTCGCGGTCACCGGGTCGTCCGGCAAGACGTCGACCAAGGACCTCCTCGCTCAGGTGCTCGACACCGCCGGACCGACCGTCGCACCGGTGAACTCGCTCAACGGCGAGATCGGCGTCCCCCTCACGGTGTGCCGCGTCACGTCCGAGACCCGTTTCCTCGTCGCCGAGATGGGGGCGCGGGGGATCGGGCACCTCGCCTACCTGACGTCGATCGCGCCGCCGGACGTCGCGATCGTCCTCAACGTCGGCGTCGCACACGTCGGGGAGTTCGGCTCGCGGGAGGCGGTCGCCCAGGCCAAGGGCGAGCTGGTGGAGGCGTTGCGGCCAGAGGGACTCGCGGTCCTCAACGCCGACGACCCCAACGTCGCGACGATGCGCTCCCGCACGCAGGCGCGGGTGGTGACGGTGGGCACGTCGGTCGACGCGGACATCCGGGCCGTCGACGTCCGGCTCGACGCCCTCGGTCGCGCGGCGTTCACGGTGGAGGCCGCGACGGGTCGGGCCGAGGTCCGGCTTCTGGTCTCCGGCGCGCACCAGGTCGGCAACGCCCTCGCGGTCGTCGCCGCGGCCCGTGAGTGCGGCATGGACCTCGACGCCGTGGCGAGCGCACTGTCCGGGGCCCGGCCGACCAGCCGCTGGCGGATGGAGGTCCACGAGCGACCGGACGGGGTGACCGTCGTCAACGACGCCTACAACGCCAACCCCGACTCGATGCACGCCGCGCTCGAGGCGCTGCGCGCCATCGGCCACGGACCGGGCGCTCCCCGCCGCACCTGGGCGGTCCTGGGCGAGATGCTCGAGCTGGGCGACCTGACCCGCACCGAGCACGAACGGGTCGGCGGCTGGGCGGCCCAGTCGGGGACCGACCGGCTCGTCGTCGTCGGCCCGGGCGCCGCGGCCATCGCCGACGGCGCCGCAGCGGTTGCCGGCGCCGGCACCGAGGTGCACCGGGTCGAGAATGCCGACGCCGCATACGCGCTCCTGCAGTCGGAGCTGGTCGCCGGCGACGTCGTCCTGCTGAAGTCCAGCCGCGACGCCGGCCTTCGCTGGCTTGGTGACCGGCTGGTCGGGATCGCGGTGCCCGCGTGAAGGCTGTCCTCATCTCCGGAGCCGTGGCTCTGGTCGCGGCCCTGCTCGGGACCCCGATGTTCATCCGCTTCCTCGTCAAGCGGGGCTACGGGCAGTTCATCCGCGACGACGGTCCGACGTCGCACCACACCAAGCGCGGCACGCCCACGATGGGCGGCGCGATCATCCTCGGGGCGGTGCTGGTCGCCTACCTCGCTGCCCACCTGGCCACCCTGCAGCTGCCGACGATGAGCGCCCTGCTCGTCCTGTTCCTCATGACCGGGCTCGGGATCATCGGGTTCGTCGACGACTTCATGAAGATCTCGAAGCAGCGCAGCCTCGGCCTGCGCTCGAAGCAGAAGCTGGCGGGCCAGATCGCCGTTGGCGTCGTCTTCGCGGTGCTTGCCCTGAACTTCCGCAACGACCAGTTCCGTACTCCCGCCTCGCCGTTCATCTCGTTGGTCCGTGACACCCACATCAACCTGGCGTTCGCCGGCACCATCGGCGGGGTGCTCCTGTTCGTCATCTGGGCGAACATCATCATCGCGGGCACGTCCAACGGGGTGAACCTCACCGATGGGCTCGACGGGCTCGCCGCCGGCGTCTCGACGATGGTGCTCGGCGCCTACGTCCTCATCGGCATCTGGACCTCGAACCAGAACTGCCAGACCAACCCGGGCATCAAGTGCTACGAGGTCCGTGACAGCCTCGACCTCGCCGTCGTGGCCGTGGCCGGGATGGGTGCCTGCTTCGGGTTCCTCTGGTGGAACGCCTCGCCGGCCAAGATCTTCATGGGCGACACCGGGTCCCTCGGGCTGGGCGGCCTCATCGCCGGGCTGGCGATCTGCACGCGCACCGAGCTGCTCGTGGTCGTCCTCGCCGGCCTCTTCGTCCTCGAGGTCGTCTCGGTGATGGCCCAGGTCGCGTCGTTCAAGCTCACCGGTAGACGGATCCTTCGGATGGCCCCGCTCCATCATCATTTCGAGCTCGTCGGCTGGAACGAGATCACCGTCGTGATCCGGTTCTGGATCATCGCCGGGCTCTTCGCCGCCCTCGGACTCGGAATCTTCTACGCCGAGTGGGTGGTGGGGTCGTCGTGAACGGCGACCTCACCGGCAGGCCGGACGAGGCGGACTCCAACGACTACGAGCCGCGCCCCGGTCTGACGCACCGCGACGCCGACTGGTCAGGGCTGCGGGTCCTCGTCGCGGGACTGGCGGTCAGCGGGTTCGCCGCCGCCGACGCGCTCGCCGAGCGCGGAGCGGTCGTCACCGTCGTCGACGGCAAGGGCGCGGGGGAGTCGCAGGCCAACGACGAGCGCGCCGACATCCTCGACATCCTCGGCGTCACCGTCCGGCAGGGCGAGGAGCACACGGCGGGTATGCCGGCCGAGGACGTCGACCTCGTCGTCACCTCTCCGGGATGGCGGCCCGACCAGCCGATGCTCCTCGAGGCGGCCGCGCGCGGCATCCCGGTGTGGGGCGAGGTCGAGCTGGCCTGGCGGATGCGGGCGAAGAACGGGGCCGCGCCGTGGCTCACCGTCACGGGCACCAACGGCAAGACGACGACGGTCAACATGCTCGCGTCGATCCTGCGGGCGGCCGGCCTGCGGGCCACCAGCGCCGGGAACGTCGGGACGCCCATCCTCGAGGCGGTGCTGCACCCGCAGCCGTTCGACGTCATCGCCGTGGAGCTGTCCAGCTTCCAGCTGCACTGGCAGCGCTCGGTGTCGCCGGTCGCGTCGGCCTGCCTCAACGTCGCGCCGGACCACCTCGACTGGCACGGCTCGTTCGAGGAGTACCTGCGGGCCAAGGGCCGCGTCTACCAGCACACCCACATCGCGTGCGTCTACAACGTCGCCGACCCGCTGACCGAGCAGCTGGTCATGGAGGCCGAGGTCGTCGAGGGCTGCCGGGCGATCGGGTTCACGCTGGGGGTCCCCGCGATCTCGATGCTGGGCCTCGTCGACGACGTGCTGGCCGACCGCGCCTTCGTCGAGACCCGGCAGAACTCGGCGGCCGAGCTCGGGACGCTGCGCGACCTCCAGGGCGACGCGCCGAGCATCGCGCCCCACTACGTCGCGAACGCGCTGGCCGCTGCCGCGCTCGCTCGCGCATACGGCGTGGGGCCGTTGTCGGTCCGGGACGGGCTGCGGTCCTTCCGTCCCGACCCGCACCGCATCGCCGATGTCGAGACTGTCGACGGCATCCGGTTCGTCAACGACTCCAAGGCCACCAACCCGCACGCGGCGTCGGCGTCCCTGCGGTCGTTCGACAACGTCGTGTGGATCGCCGGCGGCCTGCTCAAGGGCGCGACGGAGGCGCAGCTCGACGAGCTGGTCACCTCGGTGCGGGACCGGCTGCGCGCAGTGGTCCTCCTCGGTGCCGACCGGATGCGGATCGCCGAGGCACTGGCCCGACACGCGCCCGACGTCCCGGTCGTCGACGTCGGTTCGTCGGAGACTGTGGACGTGACCTTCAGCCCGG
Organism: Lapillicoccus sp.; assembly: GCF_036559105.1. Lineage (GTDB taxonomy): Bacteria > Actinomycetota > Actinomycetes > Actinomycetales > Dermatophilaceae > Lapillicoccus. Next base: position 14,665 of record NZ_DATBTV010000072.1, read on the forward strand.
GTGTCGACGTGATGGACGACGTGGTCGCCCGGGCCGCCGCGCTGGCGGTTGCGGGCGACGTCGTCCTGCTTGCGCCCGCCGCGGCGTCGATGGACATGTTCGCCAACTACGGCGCTCGCGGCGACGCCTTCGAGGCGGCAGTGCGCCGCTGGGCCGAGGGCCCGCGTCGATGACGAGCACGGCGACCCGTCCGCCGACGCGTTCGGTCAAGGCCGGGTCGAACGGCTCGAGCGGATCCACGGACGGGGCCCAGGGCTCGGGCCTGCTGCACCGGGCGCTGCCGTTCCTCGCGCGCCTGGAGTCGCCGGTCACCTCCTACTACGTGCTGCTCGGAACGACGGTGATCCTCGTCGTCATCGGCCTCGTCATGGTCCTGTCCGCGTCGATGATCACGTCCTACCGCGACGACGGCTCGACGTTCAGCGTGTTCCTCGACCAGGCCAAGTTCGCCGCGATCGGCGTCGTCGGCGCGATCGTCGCGGCGTACGTCCCGGTGCGGTGGTACCGCCGGCTGGCCCTGCCCGCCCTGCTCGGCGCACTCGCGCTGCAGGTGCTGGTGTTCACGTCGTTCGGCGTCTCCGTCAACGGCAACCGCAACTGGGTCCGCCTGCTGCCCGGCGTGCAGCTCCAGCCGTCCGAGCTGGTCAAGCTGGGGCTCATCCTCGTCGGCGCCGCGATCCTGTCGCGCAAGCGGAAGCTGCTCGTCCGCCTCAAGCACGTCGTCGTCCCGTTCCTCGTCCCGATCGTCCTCGTCACCGTCGGGCTGGTGCTCATGGGCCACGACCTCGGGACGGCGTTGATCCTCATCGGGATCGTCGCGGCCCTGCTGTTCGTGTCCGGCGTCCCGGCGCGGTTCTTCGTCCTCGCCGCCGCCGTGTTCGCCGTGGTCGCAAGCGGGTTCGTCGTGACCAACCAGAACCGGATGGACCGGATCACCTCGTGGCTCGGCAACTGCGACACCTCCGACGGCACCTGCTACCAGTCGATCCACGGCTTGTACGCGCTGGCCGACGGCGGCTGGTGGGGCGTCGGTCTCGGGGCCAGCAAAGAGAAGTGGAGCTGGCTCCCCGAGGCCCACAACGACTTCATCTTCGCCATCATCGGCGAGGAGCTCGGGCTGCCGGGCACGCTGGTCATCCTTGTCCTGTTCACCCTGCTCGGTTGGGCCTGCTACCGGCTCGTCCAGCGTTCGCGCGACCAGTTCGTCCGCGTCGCGACGGCCGGCGTCATGGCCTGGATCCTCCTGCAGGCGATCATCAACATCGGCGCGGTGATCGGGCTGCTGCCGGTCATCGGCGTCCCGCTGCCGCTGGTGTCGGCGGGCGGGTCCGCGCTGGTCACCACCCTGCTCGCTCTCGGCATGCTCCTCTCCTTCGCCCGCAACGAACCCGGCGCCCGCGCGATCCTCGCGGCCCGTCCGGGTGTCGTCCGCCGGTCGCTCGCGGTACTGCCGAGTCGCAGGAAGCGCTGATGGGCGCCGCTCCCGGGCCCTCGTCGGTGCTGTTGGCCGGTGGAGGCTCGGCCGGTCACGTCTCCCCGCTGCTGGCCCTCGCCGACGCCCTGCGCCGACGCAACCCCGAGGTGGCCGTGACGGCCCTCGGGACCGAGACCGGGTTGGAGGCGCGGCTCGTACCGGCGCGCGGGTACGAGCTTCGCTACGTCCCCCGGGTTCCGTTGCCTCGTCGTCCCGACCCGGCGATGCTGCGACTGCCGGGTGCCCTGCGCGGAGCCGTCGCCGCCGCGCGTCAGGCGATCGACGAGAGCGGTGCCGAGGTCGTCGTCGGGTTCGGTGGCTACGTGTCGACGCCCGCCTACCTGGCGGCCCGGCAGCGCCGCATCCCGATCGTCGTGCACGAGCAGAACGCGCGCGCCGGGCTGGCCAACCGGGTGGGCGCGCGGATGACCCCGTTCGTCGCCACGACGTTCCGCGGCACGGTGCTGCCGCACGCCTCGGTGCTCGGTATGCCGCTGCGCCGGGAGGTCTCGCAGCTCGACCGGGCGGCCCGACGCGACGAGGGGATGACGGCGTTCGGGCTGGACCCGCAGTGGCCCACCATCCTCGTCACCGGTGGTTCCCTCGGTGCACAACGGCTCAACACGTCGTTCGCCTCCCGCGCCGCCGAGCTCAGCGCGGCCGGCCTCCAGGTGCTGCACGTGACCGGCGCGGGCAAGGAGTTCGAACCGGAGCGCCCCGACATCGGCGCGCCCTACGTCGTGGTGCCCTACGCCGACCGCATGGAGCTGGCCTACGCCGCGGCGGACCTCGTCGTCTGCCGGTCGGGCGCCAACACCGTCTGCGAGCTCACCGCCGTCGGCCTCCCCGCCGTCTACGTTCCGCTCCCGATCGGCAACGGGGAGCAGCGGTTCAACGCGGCCGACGTCCTCGCCGCCGGTGGTGGTCTCCTCGTCGAGGACGCGGCGTTCACGCCCGAGTGGATCACCGACAACGTCGTCCCTCTCGCCGGCGACGGCGAGCGGCTGTTCGCGATGGGTTCGGCTGCCGCCTCCGTCGGACAGCGCGACGCCGACGACGCGTTGGCCGACATGGTCCACCGCGCGTATGCGTCCCGTCCGGCTCCTCGGGCGGATGCTGTTGGCGGACAAGGCGGCTCGGCATGACCCTGCCGCAGACCCGGTTCGACTTCCTCGCCGAGGTCCCCGCGGCCGAGGACCTGGGTCGAGTGCACTTCGTCGCGATCGGCGGCGCCGGGATGTCCGGGGTCGCGCGGATCCTGCTGGCCAAGGGCGTGCCGGTGAGCGGTTCCGACGCCCGCGAGTCGACCCTCCTGCACGCGCTCGCGGCCGAGGGGGCGTCCGTGCACGTCGGCCACGACGCCGGCCTCGTCGACGACGCCGACACCGTCGTCATCTCCTCGGCCATCCGTGACGACAACCCCGAGCTGCGGGCCGCGCACACCAAGGGACTGCCCGTCCTGCACCGCGCCCAGGCGCTCGCCGCCACGATGGGCGGGTCGCGCCGGGTCGCCGTCGCGGGAGCGAACGGCAAGACCACGACGACCTCGCTGCTCACCGTCGCACTGCAGGCCTGTGGGGTCGACCCGTCCTTCGCCGTCGGAGGCGAGCTGGCGAAGCACGGGACCAACGCGCACCTCGGGACCGGCGACGTGTTCGTCGTCGAGGCCGACGAGAGTGACGGGTCGTTCCTGGTCTACCGGCCCGAGGTGGCGATCGTCACCAGCGTGCAGGCCGACCACCTCGACTTCTACGGCGACCTCGCGACGGTCGAGGAGGCATACCGGGCCTTCGTCGGCACGATCGTCAAGGGTGGACTCCTCGTCGCGTGTGCCGACGACCAGGGGGCGAAGGCGCTGGCGGAGGTCGCGCGCTCGCAGGGGATCCGGGTGCTGACCTACGGCGAGTCGGCCGACGCCGACGCGCGCCTGTCCGGTGAGGTGCACCGCGGGCTGGCCTGGTCCGCCGTCGTGACCATGGACGGGCTGGAGCACCGGCTGCGGCTGCTCGTCCCCGGCCATCACAACGTCCTCAACGCGACCGCCGCATTTGTCGCGGCCGCCGCTGGGCTCGACCAGGACCCGGAACTGGTGCTGGCCGGCCTGGCGTCCTTCAGCGGCACGCGGCGGCGGTTCGAGCCGAAGGGTCGCGCCGCCGGGGTCCAGGTCGTCGACGACTACGCCCACAACCCCGGCAAGGTGGCGGCCGTCGTCGAGACGGCCACCCAGCTGGTCGCGGACGCCGGGTCCGGCCGGCTCGTCGTCGTCTTCCAGCCGCACCTCTACTCACGGACGCGCGACTTCGCCCCGGAGCTCGGCGCCGGGCTCGCCGCCGCCGACGTCGTCGTCGTGATGGACGTGTATGCCGCGCGTGAGGACCCGCAGCCGGGCGTCTCCGGGCGGCTCGTCGCGGACGCCGTGCGGGCGGCACGGGCGGACGCCGACGTGCGCTACGTGCCGTCCTGGGCCGCCGTGCCGGGGGTGGTCGCCGGACTGCTCCGGCCCGGCGACCTGCTCCTCACCGTGGGGGCCGGTGACGTGACGATGATCGGGCCGGAGGTGCTCTACCGGCTGGAGCGGGGCGAGGTCGACGAGGTGGATGAGGGCGCCGCACGGTCGGGGCGCGACGGGAAAGGACAGCAGCGATGAGCGAGCGACCCAGATGGCTCACCGAGGCGGCCCGTTCGGGCTCGGCCGTCGACGAGGCCCCGGAGCCGCGGCCCGGCGCCGGGCCCGGAGGGCATGGATCCCGGCCGGCCCGACGGCTGGGACGGCTGCGTCGGGGCGCGGCGCGGCGGTCCGGTGGGGACCTCTCCCGGGTGCGCTTCGAACGGCGCGCCGCGTCCGTTCGCCGTCGACCCAAGACGCTGTTGGCGGTGGTCGCCGGTCTGGTCGTCCTCCTCGGCGTGCTCGTCTGGCTGGTGGGGTTCAGCTCGGTGCTGGCCACCCGGTCGGTGACCGTGACCGGCCTCGGCGACCCGGGGGAGCAGCAGGTCGTCGTGGCCGCCGCGGCGGTGCCCATCGGTACGCCGCTGGCCCGGGTCGACACCGGCGGTGCCGTCGACCGCGTCGCCAAGATCCCGACCGTGGCCTCGGTGTCGGTGAACCGGTCGTGGCCGTCGACGGTGGTTCTCTCGGTCCAGCGCAAGGTCCCGGTCCTGGCCATCAAGAACCCTCAAGGTCAACTACAGGTTGTAGATGCGTCCGGTGTCCCGTTCGAGGTCGTGAGCGCGTTGCCGGCCGGGGTGGCCCAGGTCAACGCTGCGTCCGACGTGCCCGACCCGGAGGGGATCCGGGCCGCCATCTCGATCTTGCAGCTGTTGTCGCCGGAGCGGCGCGCCCAGGTCTCGGGGGTCACGGTGACCAGCGCCGACCTGGTCACGCTCCAGCTGGGCCCGGTGAGCGTGGTCTGGGGCGGGATCGGCGACGGGCCCAAGAAGCTGGCCGTCCTCGAGGCGCTCCTGCGGACCAACCCGGCGGTCGTCGACGTCAGCGCGCCGGACACGCCCATCACCCGTTGACCGGCTGAGGACTTCGAGTCCCACCAGCCCCATTCGCCCCGTCCGTCACCGATCAGGGCTCGGGCAGCATGAATCTGCGGAGAAGCTCGAGGACACGCCGCCGCGTTGTTTGATCGGGGTGGGGCTTCCGCATACCGTCGGGCACCAGTGAGACCGGTACGTGATCTAACCATCAGGTAGACATTTAGGCTTCGCGACACACCGCATTCGACAACATCAGACACATTTCTCGCTGAGGAAGGCCCACGCTCGTGGCTGCAGACCCGCACAACTACCTGGCCGTCATCAAGGTCGTCGGCATCGGCGGCGGCGGTGTCAACGCCATCAACCGGATGATCGAGGTCGGCCTCAAGGGCGTCGAGTTCATCGCCATCAACACCGACGCCCAGGCCCTGCTGATGAGCGACGCCGACGTCAAGCTCGACGTGGGCCGCGAGCTCACCCGTGGGCTCGGCGCCGGCGCCGACCCCGAGGTCGGCAAGAAGGCCGCCGAGGACCACGCCGAGGAGATCGAGGAGGTCCTCAAGGGGGCCGACATGGTCTTCGTCACCGCCGGCGAGGGCGGCGGCACCGGTACCGGCGGCGCACCGGTCGTGGCGCGGATCGCCCGCGGCCTCGGCGCCCTCACGATCGGCGTCGTGACCCGGCCGTTCACCTTCGAGGGCCGTCGACGGGCGAACCAGGCCGAGTCCGGCATCGCCGGTCTCCGGGAGGAGGTCGACACCCTCATCGTCATCCCGAACGACCGGCTGCTGTCGATCAGCGACCGGAGCGTCTCGATGATGGACGCGTTCCGCAGCGCCGACCAGGTGCTGCTCTCCGGTGTCCAGGGCATCACCGACCTCATCACCACCCCGGGCCTGATCAACCTCGACTTCGCCGACGTCAAGTCGGTCATGCAGGGCGCGGGCTCGGCCCTCATGGGCATCGGCTCCTCGCGGGGCGAGGACCGGGCGGTCCAGGCGGCCGAGCTGGCGATCTCCTCGCCGTTGCTCGAGGCCAGCATCGACGGCGCCCACGGGGTGCTGCTCTCCATCTCCGGCGGGTCCGACCTCGGGCTGTTCGAGATCAACGAGGCGGCCCGGCTGGTCCAGGAGGCGGCCCACCCGGAGGCCAACATCATCTTCGGCGCGGTCATCGACGACGCCCTCGGCGACGAGGTCCGGGTCACCGTCATCGCGGCCGGGTTCGACGGCGGCGGTCCGGTCAAGCGCGGCGACGACCGGGCGCTCGGCAGCATCCAGACCGGTCGCTCCGCGGCGACCAACGGCGCGACCAACGGCGCGACCAACGGGTCGTCGACCAACGGCTCGCACTCGGCTCCGGCCCAGCCGCGGCCCGCGGTGCAGCCGGTCCGCGAGGAGCCGGTGCCGGCCGGGGTCACCAGTGGGTCCTCGGCCGAGGGGCCCCGGCCGGCCGGCCAGCCCCTCCAGAAGCCGCCGCACACGGTGACGTTCGACGACGCTGACGACCTCGACGTGCCGGACTTCCTCAAGTAGCAGCGCGACAACGAAGCGCCGGGCCCCGACGGGCCCGGCGCTT
>NZ_DATBTV010000073.1:0-28807 GCF_036559105.1 Lapillicoccus sp.
ATGACGGCCAACGACCAGCACCAGCCAGCCAGCTCGCGGGCGATCGCGACGTTGGCGACCGTGTGCCGTTTGCGCCGCTCGATGAACACGACCCAGCGGTGATGCAGCCGGCGGTTACCCTCGTCGCCGCGTGTCCGTGCCGCGGCTGGGGCCAGCTCCCACCGGTCGCGCATCGTCTTCCCGGCGACGCAGCGGGCGCGGTGGTGCCAGGCGGCCTCGACGAGCAGCCTTCGGGCGTGGCCGTTTCCAGTCTTGGTGACCGACCCCTGCACCCGGGACGCGCCCGAAGAGTACTCGCTGGGTACCAGCCCGACGAACGAGCCGATGCTTTTACCGGTGAATCGGTGCCAGTCGCCGATCTCGACCGCGAGGGCGAACGCGGTCAACGTGGACACGCCGCGCAGGCACCCAGGCGGCGGACCACCGCAGTGAACTCGCTGTCCGCAGCTATCACCGCGATGGCCGCATCGAGACGGTCCCGGCGCGCTGTGACCGTCAGCACTGCGTCGTCGTCAGACTCGAACGCCAGCCGAGTGGCCGGCGCGTCGAGGTGTTGGCGGCGCAGCCAGGCGTCGTGCGCGCCAGCCCACGCCTGACCGCCGGAGTACACGATGCCTCGGCGCAACAGCAGCTTCGACCGCCGGTGCCGGGCTCGCATCAGGTCCCCGCGACAGTCCTCCCGCGCCCGGACCAGGTCCCGGGCCGCCTCGGACGTGGGGGTCGCAGCAGCCGAGCCAGACGGACCGCGTCCTTGGCGTCGGTCTTCACGCGGTCACCCGCCGGGCGTCGCAATGTCGACGGGGCCGCAACCACACACCGAATCCCTGCCGCGTCCAACGCCTGCGCCAGGCCAAAGCCCATGGGACCGGCCTCCTAGGCAACCGCCACTGGCCCAGGCAGATCAGCCAACCAGGACTGGATGTGTTCATGTGAAGGGGTCAATCGTGCCTGAAACAGCTCACCCGTGACGCCATCGATCGCTGCTGCTGCGACTGATCGTGCGTGCACATCGAGCCCCACGCTCGTACGCTCGGTAAACACCGGGGCCTCCCACAACTGTCGGATAGGCCGAGCCGGCAGCCCCTACTGGTAATCCACGAACGTGTGTGAGTGAGGCCGCGGCCGCAACCCCTCGGCCACCCCATACCGTCTAGCGGTGATATCGGCGGGGCGACCAAGTCTGTGAGGAGAAAGTTCCGGGGTGCTTTCAGCCGGCGAGCTCCTCCAGCACCTTGCGGAGGTCGCCGAGGTGTAGGACGCCGGTGGCGCTGTTGTCCTGCTCGCCGAGGTAGAGCCGCTGCAGCGCGACGACGATGCCCTCGGCGATGTCGTCGCGGAACGCAGCGTCTTGCAACCGCTCGGCGTCGTCGGGGTTGCTCACGTAGCCGGCCTCGATGCGCACGGCCGGCATCCGGGTCGCCTGGAGCAGCTTCCAGGAGCGGGCGTGGCTCCGACAGTCGGTCAGGCCGGTGCGGGCGACGGTCTCGCGCTGGATGAGGTCGGCGAGCTGCTCGCCGACGGCGGACCAGGCCCCGAACCGCTTCTGCCCGAAGAAGAACGTGGCGACGCCGCTGGCGTCCTGCTGGTCGGCGGTGTCGCAGTGCAGCGAGAGGACGATGTCGGCGCCGCAGTCGTTGGCGAAGCTGGCGCGCGCCTCGTCGTCCCCGGCGCTGGTGAACCGGGTCCGCGTGTAGACGACGTTGGCCCCGTGGGCACTGAGCCGGCCCTCGATCCGGCCGGCGAGGTCGTGGACGATCTCCGCCTCGACGATCCCGTGGGCGACGGCGCCGGTGTCGTCGCCGCCGTGACCAGGGTCCAGGACGATGGTCCGGCCGCCCAGGCTGTGCCCGGAGCGGCGGACGTGCTCGCGCTCGCGCAGCGACAGCGACGACCCGCCGGCGACGCTACGGCGCAGGTCGGTGAACGCCCGGAGCGTGGCGGGCCCGACCTCACCGTCGGCGTCCAGGCCGACGCCGCGTTGGAAGCCGCGCACGGCCGCTTCGGTGTCGGGACCGAAGAGCCCGTCGACCCGGCCCGGGTGGAAGCCGAGGCCGAGCAGTCGTTCCTGCAGCTCGGTGACGTCGTCGCCACGGACCAGGTGGCCGGGGGAGTGCCGTAGCAGCCGGTCGCCGAGCTGCCACTTGGCCGCGTCGAGCGCGGCGTAGGTCCAGGGTCCGACGATGCCGTCGACGAGCAGGCCGCGTTCCTGCTGGAACGAGCGGACGGCGGCGTCGAGCTCCTCGTCGAAGACCTCGGTGTTCCCGTTGACTGCACCGTTGACTGCACCGTTGACTGCCCCGCTGCCCGCCCCGTTCGTGACGGCAGGATGCAGCGCGCCCGCAGCGGTGAGGCTGTCCCGGAGGTGGCGGACGACGGGTCCGCGGTAGCCGAGACGGGCTTGAAGGCCGGTACGCGGTTCGGTCACGTCCCTCCCCTCACGGAGCTCTCGGGAGACGGGCGGGCTGCTCGAGGCAGGCTGCGGGCGGAGTGAAACTGTGCGAACGATAGCCGACGGAGGGGCCAAGGGCGCGCCGACGCATACGGGACTCAGGGAACCCGCAGCACGCGTCGGCGAGCCGTCACCCGATCTGACGGATGACCGTCAGCTGGCGATGTAGTCCTCGAGCTCGCGCAGCAGGCGCGGCTTCGGCATCGCGCCGACGAGGGTCTTGACGACCTCGCCGTTGACGTAGACGTTCATCGTGGGGATGCTGACGACGCCGTAACGGCTGGTCACCGCGGGGTTGGCGTCGGTGTCGAGCTTGACCACGTCGACCTGGTCGCCGTAGGTGGCGGCGATCTCCTCGAGGATGGGGGCGACCGCGCGGCACGGACCGCACCACGTGGCCCAGAAGTCGACGATCACCGGCTTCGCGTTCTTCAGGACGTCCTGCTCGAACGTGGCGTCAGTGGTGACCTTGGTGGCTCCCATGGGGGTCCCTTCTGGGTACGAACTTCTCGGTGTTGTCTGGGTTCAGAGGCTAGCGGTGGCGGGAGACAGGCTCGGGTCGAGGTCGGACGACGGCTCGTCCATCGCCTCGTCCTGGGCCGCCGCCGCAACGGCGTGCTCGAGGTCCTCGAGCGACGCGAGGTAGTGCTCGGCGTCGAGCGCCGCGGCGCAGCCGGACCCGGCAGCGGTCACGGCCTGCCGGTAGGTGTGGTCGACGAGGTCGCCGCAGGCGAACACGCCGGGTATGCGGGTGGCGGTGGATCGGTGCGTGCCGTCGACGCCGGTGACGACGTAGCCGGCGGGGTCGAGGTCGACAAGGTCGCTGACCAGCTCGTTGCGGGGGTCGTGCCCGATCGCGACGAACAGGCCGGTGACCGGCAGCTCGCGCTCCCTGCCAGTATGCGTGTCGCTCAAGGTGATCCCGGTGACGCGCTCGTCGCCGTGGATCGCGGTGACCTTCGAGTTCCAGGCGAACGAGATTGTGGGGTTCGAGAAGGCCCGCTCCGCCATGATCTTGCTGGCCCGCAGCGACTCCCGGCGGTGGACGATCGTCACCGAGCGGGCGAACTTGGTGAGGAAGGTCGCCTCCTCGATCGCGGAGTCGCCACCGCCAACGACGGCGATGTCCTGGTCGCGGAAGAAGAAGCCGTCACAGGTGGCACACCACGAGACGCCGCGGCCGGAGAGCCGCTTCTCGTCGGGCAGGCCGAGCTCGCGGTAGGCCGAGCCCATCGCGAGGATGACCGCGTGGGCCTGGTAGGTGTGGCCCTCGCCGGTGGTCACCGACTTGACCTCGCCGTGCAGCTCGACGGCGGTTACATCGTCGGTGATGATCTCGGTGCCGAACCGCTCCGCCTGGGCGCGCATGTCCTCCATGAGGGCCGGGCCCATGATCCCGTCGCGGAACCCGGGGAAGTTCTCGACCTCGGTGGTGTTCATCAGCGCACCGCCGGCGGTGACGCTGCCCTCGATGAGCAGCGGGTTCAGGTTCGCGCGAGCGGCGTAGACGGCGGCGGTGTAGCCGGCCGGTCCCGAGCCGATGATGATGACGTTGCGCACGTCGGTCACGAAGTCAACCCCTTGTGGTCCGTGCTGGTCTCGCAGCGAGCGGACCGCTAGATGCTGTGGCCGGGGGGCCCGAGGGCCCCAACATACCGGCCGTCGCCGAACATTCATGGGCGGTAACCGTCGCGTCGGCCGTGTTGTTCCCGCACCGACCGGAGGACGGTTACGGGACGGGGACGGCGTCCTGGATGACCCCGGCGTCGCCGTCACCGCAGTCGCGCTGGACGGCATACACCGAGGTCGTGTCGGACCGCCGGACGACGACGATGGCGGCCGGCTGCCCGTCGTAGGTGGCCAGGTCGATACTCACCGCTCCCGCGTCCGAGGCGCCCAGCGCGTCGACGCACGCGGCGGCGCCGGACTGGGTGACGAGCGGGCCGGCGGACGGGGCGTCGCCGACGCTGGCGTCAGGCCCGGGGGAGGCGATCAGGGCCTGGGCCTGCGTGACGAGACCGTCCTTGGTGTAGGCGGTGTTGCTGATCTGGACGTGAACCGACCCGGCCGACCCGGCCGTGCTCCCCGCCGGCGGGATCGCCGCGAGGCCGTTGTTGCTGCTGCGCTGTTGGGCCACGAAGCCGCCGGCGATGGCCAGGAGGGCCACGATCGCGGCCGCGGCGCCGATGAGCGGCCAGCGCCGCCGGCGCAGGGTGACGACGTTGTCGTCCCCGTGGCCGTCGTCGGGCTCGCCGGTGAAGACGATGACGTCGTCCGCCTCCTCGACGGAGTGGACGGCATCGGGGTCGCTGAAGCCGAGCTCGTCGAACAGCTCGTCGTCACCCGCGCGTCCGACGGCGGCCTGTGCGAGCGACATCTCGATACGCCGGGAGAGGTCCGCAGGCATCGGGCCGGGGTCGGGCTCGTTCCGCAGCAGGGTGCGCACCGCGGACTGCACGGGGTCGCCGGCCGCGTCGATGTCGACGTCGGACTCGGACGCGACGACCTGCGGGTAGGCGTCGGCGCCGGTGTCCGAGGCGGTCTCGGGGCGGGGGTCGGTCGGGTGCTGGGGATCCATGCGGTCTCCGGGTCGGGTGGTCCGGTCTGGGTTCCGGGCCGAGTGCTGCGGGTGGTTCGGGCAGGGGTTCGCCGGAGGTCAGACGTCGGGGGACGGCGGACGGTTCCCGCCGGGGTCGGACGGATCGCGTTCGGCGCCGGTGGGCCGTTCGCCGGCGATGCCCAGCAGCTCGGCGAGCGCGGCCCGGCCTCGGGCGCACCGGGACTTGACCGTCCCCTCCGCGACGCCGAGAACCCGGGCCGCCTCGGCGACGCCGAGGCCGTGCATGTCCACGAGGACCAGCGCGAGGCGCTGCCCCTCGGGAAGTCGGGCGAGCCCGGCCCGGACGTCGAGCGCCGACTCGGTCCGGCCGTGGTCGTCGCGGCGGTCGGCGAAGTCGAGCGACTCGTACTCCGGCAGCGGGCTGGTCGGCCGCCGCCGCCGGAGCCGGTCGAGGCAGGCGTTGACGACGATCCGGTGCAGCCACGTGGTCACGGCCGCGTCACCCCGGAACGAGTCGGCCCGCCGGAACGCCGCCAAGAACCCGTCCTGGACCGCCTCGGCCGCGATCTCCCGGTCGCCACACGTGCGCATCGCGACCGCCCACATGCGGTCCCGATGGCGCCGGAACAGCTCACCGAACGCGTCCGGGTCGCCGGCGCAGTGGGCAGCGAGGAGCTCGGCGTCGGTGCGGTCACCGGGGTCGAGGGTGCGCGGGCCGGCGGCCGGACGCACCCCGGCCGGGGGCGTGCCGGGGGCAGGAGGCATACCGGTGGCGGCGGGCATACCGGCGGTGCCGGTGCTGGGTTCGCTCACCGGACACTCGCCTCGGCGACCTGGGCGCGGAAGTGCCCTTCGCCGTCCGGCCCGAGCGCGGTGAACCAGAGGATGACGTAGCGGCCCTTGACGGCCCCGTTGTTCGGCACGGTCACCGTGGCGGCGCCGTCCTGCTGCGAGACCGAGCCGATCGGGGTGGCCCCGTCGACCTTGGTCTGGTCGCCGACGTAGACGGTGACGTCCGCGGCCCCCCGCGTGGTGAACGCGACCTGGTGGACGTCGGTCGACTGTCCGAGGTCGAGGAGGAGTCCGGTGACCCGGCCCGGGTAGCCGCCGTACTGGGGTGTCGCGTACCACTTGGTCGAGCGCCACAGCGTGTCGCCGTTGCCGTCGACGGCCGCGGCGCCGTTCTTGACCGCCTGGACGCCGCCGTCCTGGGAGACCTGGCTGGCGGCGACGATGGGGATCGGCCCGGCCGCGGGAGCCGTCGTCGGCGCGGCGCTGGGGCTGGGGCTGGGGGCGGCACCGCTCGGGGTCGGCGTGGCGGTCACGGTGGCCGTGACGACGGGTGGAGCGGCCGTGGTGCCGCCGCCGAGCCAGAGCTTGGGCAGCCCCCAGACACCCACCACCGCGGCGATCAGCACGAACGCCGCGATGACGACCAGCGCGAGGCGGGACTGGTTTTTGTCGAGGGGCTCCTGGGCGGCTCCGGGCAACAGGGGCAGGGCGGGCTCGAGCCGCTCGTCGGTGGGTTCGAGGGTGTCGGACAGGCGGACGTGCTCGTCGGCGAACAGCGGGTCCTCCCACTGCTCGGTCTGCCGACGCTCGGCCCGGGTTGCGGAGCGCTCGGCGGCCCGGTCGGCGGCGCCGCGGGCCAGCCCGCCCACGCGCCCGGTGGCTTTGGAGGCGAGCGACCCCGCCGCGCCGACCGCCGTTCCGAAGCCCTTGGCGACCGCCGCACCGGCCGCGGCGCCCGCGGCCACCGCTCCGGCGACCGCGGCGGCACCACCCGGCGTGGGTCGCTCCGTGCCGTCGTCGTACCCCTCGTCGCCCTCCTCGTACGGCCCGTAGCCCGCCGGGTCGTCGGGCAGACCGTCGGCGTAGGCGTCGAGCGTGCCGGTGTCGTCCCCGCTCGCGGGCGGGATGTCCGTGCTGCGCGTGTCGAGGTTCATGCCGAGGACGCTGCGCGCTCCGCCGGCGCCCCCTGACCCAGCAGCGGTTCCCAGGGTTGCACCGGCTGCACCGGCTGCACCGGCTGCACCCGCGCCGGCGACGGCACCCGCACCGGCAGCCCGCGCCGCTGCGCCGCCACGGGACGTGCGTGGCCCTGCCGACCCGCCACGCCCCGAGCGCGCCGAGGGAGGCTTGGCCACCCCGCCGGTCACCCGGTCACGCTCGAGGGGTTCGGTGCGGCTCCCCGGGAGCCGGCGGACCTCACGCACCTCGAGGCCGGCGCCGACCGGCGTGGGCGACCAGGGGCGGATCTGCTCGACGAGCTCGCCCGGGGTCTGCGGGCCGCCGTCCTCGGACAGCGTGTGCCGCGCGACGAAGTCGAGGTCCTGCGGTACTCCGGCGGCGATCTCCGACGGGGCGGCAACCCCGCCGACCACGCGGGGGGCTGCCTCGAGGCCCGAGTCCGGGCCCGGCAGCGGCCAGCGGCTGGTCAGCAACGCATACGTGAGCGCCACGAGCGACACGGTGTCGCCGCGGGTGGCCTGGTCCGGAGGGATGTCGTCGGCCTCGACCAACGCGGCCTCGGTCGCGAGCCCCCGGACCTTGACCGACCCGTCGGCCAGCCGGAACACCGACCGTGGGGTGAGTACCCCGTGGTGCAGGCCTCGGGCGCGGGCGCGCTCCAGCGCGGCGGCCGCCTCGCCGACGATGCGGCGGGCCTCCTCGGCCGGCAGGCCGCCGTCGGTGAGGACGGACGTGACCGACCGGGCGCCGTTCAGCGACTCCTCGACGACGAACGCGGTGCCGTCGTCACGGCCGACGTCGAGGACGCGCACCAGGCGCGGCTCGTCCACGCCGGCGGCGCGGCGAGCGGCGTCGAGGGCCGGGGAGGCGACCGGGCCGTCGGCGTCGAAGCACAGCAGAACGACCTCGCGGTCCAGCGTCTGGTCCGCGGCGATCCAGCGTTCGTAGCGGGAGTGCTGCGAGACCCGTCGCTGGACGAGGTACCGCCCGCCGAGCAGCGAGCCTGGTCCGACGCCCTGCATACCTCTCCCGCCGCCGTTCGACAACCCGCATACCGCACCGACCCGCGTGGCGGCCCGTCGGGCTCAGGTCCGGTCGTCCGTCATCCTACGGGGCCCGGGGTCCGCGACCGGTGCAGGCGAGGCCGAGTCGCCGACGCCCTCGGGAGCGAGCTGGGCCCCCTCGACCGGGCCGGAGGGGGCAGGGACCACCCTGGATGCCGCGCGGGCGGCGGACTTCGAGCGGCGCAGGGAGCGGACGATGCCGAAGACGAGGATCAGCGCGACGATCCCCCCGCCGATGATGTAGAAGAGGTAGCCCGGCGGGTTGGCCCGCACCGTGATCGTCCCGGGAACGCCGATGGGGGTGCCGTCGCCCGTCGTCAGCTCGGCGTTGACCGGGACCAGGCCCGCGGCGAGCGCCTCCGCCCGGACGGGCACGACCGCCTTGCTGTTCGCCCCGATCTGGATCGGTTCCGGCTGGCTGACGATCCTCAGCCTGGCGTTGGTCGGGTTGAGCACCAGCCGGACCCCGTCGACCTCGACGCCGAGGTCGTTGACGACGGTGACCTGGAGGGTGCCCTCGTCGGCGAGGAAGTTCGTCGTCTGCGGGGCGACGCTGATGCCGCGCGTCGCCGAAGTGGACGCCTGGCTGACCAGGGCGTCGAGCCGGTCCTGCTCGGGGGGATTCGCCCGCCACCGCACGGACGGCAGCTGGTCGAGCATCGTCCACAGCTGGTTCCGGTACGCCGGGCCGTTGGCTCCGAGGATGGTGGCGATCTCCCCCGTGGTCCGTCGCTCCTCGGTGATCCGGCTCAGCCGGGCAGCGTCGACCTGCGGGTCGCCGTACCCGTTCCAGGAGCCCTTCGACGTGCTCGCGACCGGATCCTGGGTGGCCGCCTGCTGCTGGAGCTCCGCCGTGGTGACCAGCTGGACCCAGGGCGTCTGCGCCAGCGTCCCGAGGACCTGGCGCAGGGCCCCGACGTCCGGGTTCAGGGTGCGCGGCACGGCCATGAGGAAGCTTCGGGACACCCCCGGGCTCTCGCCGAGGAGGGCGGCCGTCTCCGCCACGAGCCGCTGCGTCGTCAGCGCGCCCTCGGCCGGCGTGGTCACCTGGGTCGACAGTCGGCTGAGGACGTCGTCCCAGGCCAGCAGGGTGACCCCCGAGCCCGTCCGTCGCGGCGCCTGACCGGTGAACCCGTTGGTCACCGGCAGGGCTGAGGACGACCCGACGACGGCCTGGAGCCCGATGCTCTCGTAGGCCCGCCGCAGCCCGGCCTCCCGGTTCGCCTCGAAGCTGCCGTCCACCGGCCACGCGATGCCCATGGTGGTGGCGACACCGAGCTCCTGGCCGAGGACGGCGCTGGCCTTGACCTCGGCGGCGACGGTCGGGTCGTCCGGGCTGGTGACGACGGTCGCGGCGAGGTCGGGGTCGGCCTGCGGGAGGGCCCAGAGGGTATGCCGGCCCGCGGCGGTCGCGAGCCGCGTGACCAGCGGGGCGACGACCGGCACGAGCGGGTCGGGGCCGGCCGAGCCTCCGGCGCTCGCCGCCGAGTCGGTGCCCAGCACGGCGGGGTCCACAGCCCAGGTGACCGGTACCGGTCCGGCCGGTCCGTCGACATCGGTCCCGTCGAGGACGCGGTTGATCCGGGAACCGGGATCCAGCTCGGCCTTCCAGGCCGCCAGCCGGGTGGCGGCGTCGGTGTCGAACAGCGCGGCGGACGGCGACAGGGTGACCGGCGCGACGACGGCCAGCCGGACCGGTTCGTACTGCCTGCTGCGCTGCCAGCCGACGAAGGTATGCGTGTACTCGCTCGTCGACGACGCGGTGTCCCGCACCTGGATGGCCACGGGGATGATCCCGAACGCCCGGTTCAGCACGAGCCGTCCCGGAGCGATGGTGATGGTGAACGGTGCCGACGTGCCGACGTCGACGGCGCGGCCGATCTTCACGGTGCCGACCTCGATCCCGCCTGGGGCCGTGGTGCTCGCCGCCCAGGCCTCGACCGACGCTCGGGAGACCACACTGGTGGCGCCGAGGACGACTCGCACGGTCGGGTCGGCGAGGCGGCCGGTCCGCGCGACGACGGAGCCGGTCACGGTCACCGTCACGCCGGGACCGGCGACGGGAGGCGTGATGGCCCCGAGGGCGAGGGTCGACGTGTCGGTGGCGGCGGCAGGGACGACGGTCGCCGCCGGCTCGGGACTCGACGCATGCGCCGCCGGGGCCAGCGGCCCGAGCACCACGGCGAGGAGGAGCACTGCGAGGACGCGGCCCCGCCGTGGGGTCACGCGGTGCCTGCCAGCCGCTCCCAGGCGACCTGTGCGATCCGCCGTTCGTTGGGGAAGGTGAGGTGGTGGTGCACCTCCTGCAGCGGGAACCACGCGACCTCGATCGCCTCGTGGTCCGGGTCGTTGTCGATCGTCAGCTCGCCACCGAGGGCCTCGAGGAGGTAGTGGTGCACGAACTTGTGCACCCGCCGGTCGGAGGTCGCGAACCAGTAGTCGATGGTCCCGAGCTCGGCGAGGACCCGACCGGTGATCCCGGTCTCCTCGGCCACCTCGCGCTCCGCGGTCTGGGTGAGTGTCTCCCCGGCCTCGATGTGGCCCTTCGGCAGGCACCACTCGACGCGGCCGGCGCGGTTGCGGCGGGCGATGACCGCCGTGCGCGCGGCGCCCTCGTGGACGTCGATGACGACCCCACCCGCCGAGCGCTCCTCGACCGCGGGGAGCCGGCGTCCGCGCAGAGCGCCGCCGTACCTCCCCGGGGTGCTCGAGGTCGTGGCGCTCATCTGTCCACTCTAACCAGCGGGGGAAATGTCCCGGCTCAGGTTCGTCGCTGCTACGTCTACGCTGACGCACCGTGTCACCGACCGAGCTGCCCGACCTCCTGCGTGCCGCCGTGGCCCGGCTGGCTCCGGTGATCCCGGTCGGTCAGGAGCTCGGCCGGCGGTTCGCCGAGGCGGGCCACGAGCTGGCGCTGGTCGGCGGTCCCGTGCGCGACGCGTTCATCGGCCGGACCTCGCCGGACCTCGACTTCACCACGGACGCCACCCCGGACGAGACGCTCGCGGTGATCCTCGGCTGGGCGGACGCGCACTGGGAGATCGGCAGGGCGTTCGGGACGATCGGGCTGCGCAAGGGCGCGTACGTCATCGAGGTGACCACCTACCGCTCCGACGTCTACGACCGCACGTCCCGCAAGCCGTCGGTCACGTTCGGGACCACGCTGAGCGACGACCTGGTCCGGCGTGACTTCACGGTCAACGCCATGGCCGTCCGGTTCCCGTCGCTGGCGTTCGTCGACGAGCACGGCGGTCTGGCCGACCTCGCGGCCCGCGTCCTGCGGACACCGTCGGCGCCCGAGGAGTCGTTCGCAGACGACCCCCTTCGTATGCTCCGCGCCGCCCGGTTCGCCTCGCAGCTCGGCTTCACGGTGGCCCCGGACGTGCAGGCCGCCATGACGGCGTCGGCGGAGTCGCTGTCGATGGTCTCGGCGGAGCGAATCCGGGAGGAGCTGACCAAGCTGCTGATGTCGGACTCGCCGCGCGTGGGGCTGACCCTGCTCGTCGACACCGGGCTGGCCGAGGTGTTCCTGCCGGAGCTGCCCGCGCTGCAGCTCGAGGTGGACGAGCACCACCACCACAAGGACGTCTACCAGCACTCGTTGACCGTGCTGGAGCAGGCGATCCGGCTCGAAGGGCCGCGTTCGGTGGCGGGCGTGTCGGCGCCGGAGACGGTGGAGGGTCCCGACCTGGTGCTGCGGCTCGCGGCGCTGCTGCACGACGTGGGCAAGCCGGCCACCCGGCGGTTCGAGCCGGCCGGGGGTGTCTCGTTCCACCACCACGAGGTGGTCGGCGCGAAGCTGGTCGCCAAGCGGCTCAAGGCGCTGCGGTACGACAAGGAGACGATCGCGGCGGTCGCGAAGCTGGTCGAGCTGCACCTGCGGTTCCACGGGTACGGCACGGGGGAGTGGACCGACTCGGCGGTCCGGCGCTACATCACCGACGCAGGACCGCTGCTGCCGCGGCTGCACCTGTTGACCCGGTCCGACTCGACGACCCGGAACGCCCGCAAGGCCCAGTGGCTGGCGCGGACCTACGACGACCTCGAGGCCCGGATCGAGACGCTCAAGGCCGCCGAGGAGCTGGCGGCAATCCGTCCCGAGCTGGACGGCAACGAGATCGGCGAGATCCTCGGCGTGCCGCCCGGGCGGGTGATCGGGGACGCCTACACGTTCCTGCTGGGCGTGCGGCTCGACGAGGGGATCATCGGCCCGGACGCGGCGCGGGAGCGGTTGCTGGCCTGGTGGGCCGAGCGCAACGGCTGAGGTGGCCGGCGACCGGGCACGCGGCATACTGGCCGCACGCCACGGGACCGAGGAGGAGGGGCACCGATGGAAACCATGGGCGGGGTCATCGCTGCCCTGGCCACGGACGTCGGCCGGGTTCGTGCGCACAACGAGGACGCCGGGCTGATCACGTCGGACCTCGTCGCCGTCGCCGACGGGATGGGCGGGCACGCGGCCGGTGAGGTCGCGAGCGGCCTGGCCGTGGAGGCCCTGCGGGCTCTCGGGGACGCTGAGGACCTGCGCCCCAAGGACGTGCTCGACGCGGTCCAGGAGGCCAACCGCGCGATCCTGCGATCGGCCGCCCAGAACCCCGAGCAGACCGGTATGGCCACGACGCTGGCCGGGCTGGCGCGGGTGATGGTGGGTGGTTCCCCGCACTGGGCGGTGGTCAACATCGGTGACTCGCGGGTCTACCGGGTCGTCGACGGGCGGCTCACCCAGGTCAGCACGGACCACTCGGAGGTCGCCGAGCTGGTGTCTCTCGGGCTGCTGACGCCGCAGGAGGCACTGGTCCACCCGGCCCGCAACATCGTGACCCGATGCCTGGGCCGCGACCGTATGGAGCCGGTGGACTCGTGGGTGTTCCCGCCGCACGCGGGGGAGCGGTTCCTCCTCTGCACGGACGGGCTGACCAACGAGCTGCGCGACGGGGCGATCGCCCGGATCCTGCTCGACGGCGACGACCCGCAGGTGATCGCCGACGCCTTGGTGGCGGCGGCCGTCGAGGCCGGCGGCCGCGACAACGTGACCGTGGTCGTGGTCATCGGGTCTCCCGACGGGGCCGCCCCGCCGGAGGCCGACGAGGAGACCGCGCCGCGGAACGGTTCGTCCGAGAGGTCGTCGTGACCGGGGCGACCATCGACGTCCAGCGGCCACCCACCGGGTGGTCCCACCTCAGCGGCCCGCTGCTGCACGTCCTGGTGGCGCTGACACCGGCGGATCAGCGGTATGCCGCAGCGTCGGCGGCCGCTGACTCCGGTGACCTCGACGACGTCCTCGACGCGCTCGCCTCGGAGGGTATGCGTCGGACGCCGGCGTTCGTGGCGGTCGCCGGGGCGTCCCGGCCTCGGGTGGTGACCCATGCGGACGGGTACGCCGTCCTGACGTCGGCGCGGGGAACGCTGGAGGTCCGCGCGCACCACACCCGGGTCTGGTCCGACCTCGTGGCCGACGAGGACGTCGACACCGTTGCCCTGCGCGTCTCCCCGACCTGGGTCGCGCCCTGGCTGTCCAACGCCGACCCTCCCACGTCGGAGGGTTCTGGCCCTGATCACGGCCACAACCCTCCGCCATCCGAGCCAGCACCCGACCCCGCCCCGCTTCCCGAGCCGGCGTCTAGACCAGTTCCCACGCCTGTCGCCCACAACTCGTCACCTGATGCCGAATCTCCCCCCATACCGGACACCAGCCTGGATGGGTCCGCGCGTGATGAGTTGTCGCCGGAACCCGATCCCGAGCCGGGACCCGAGCCCGAACCGGACCCCGATCCCCAGCCGGAACCCGAGCCGGAGCTGGAACCCGATCCCCAGCCGGAACCCGATCCCCAGCCGGAACCCGAGCCGGAGCTGGAACCGGAACCCGACCCGGAACCCGAGCCCGAGCTGCTGCGCCCGCCGAACCGGGCACCGGTCGTCGAACCGCCACCCGAGGGCGGTACCGACCTCATCGCCGCCGTTCCGTGGCGCCGTCCCACCGACCCGGCACCGGCCCCCGAACCGACCACCTCGCGTACCGAATCACTGGTAGTCGAACCCCCACCGGAGCCCACCCCCGAGCCCAGCGCAGAACCTCACCCCGACCGCGACCCGTCCGACCCGGACCGGACCGTCGACCGCGCCGCCCTGCTCGCCGCCGCCAACCCCGCCAACCCTGGGCGCCCCGGCGTCCCCACCGGCCCGACCGTGCTGGCGGTCCTCTGTCTGCGCGGCCACCCGAACCCACCCACCAGCGCGCTGTGCCGGATCTGCGGCCGCGAGGTACCCGAGCAACAGGCGTACGAGACCCCGCGTCCGCCGCTCGGCGTGCTGCGCCTCTCGACCGGCGACGTCGTCAGCCTCGACCGCGGCGTCATCATGGGCCGCGCCCCGCAGGCTCCGCCCGGCCTGCCGCCGGAGCTTCAGCCGCACGTGGTCCGGATCGCCAGCCCGCAGCGCGACCTCTCCCGCAACCACGTCCAGGTCGTCGTCGAGGGCTGGCAGGTGATCCTGCGCGACCTCGACACCACCAACGGCACGACCGTGACGCCGCCGCGGGGCACCACGACCCGACTAAGAGCTGGCGACCCGATGGTCCTCGACCCCGGAACCGTCGTGTCCCTGGCCGGCGAGGTGAGCTTCACGTACGAGGTCCCGGCCGAGGCCCAGCCGTGAGCCGTCTCCAGACCACGGGCGCACCCCAGCTGCCCGGCCTGGTCTACGTGCAGCCGCTCGGGTCCGGCGGCTACGCCGACGTCTACCTCTACGAGCAGCAGTCGCCGCGGATGCCGGTCGCCGTCAAGGTCCTCCGGTCGGAAGGCCTCACCGACGCCCTCCGACGCCAGTTCGCTGAGGAGGCGGACACCATGGCCGCGCTCGGCGACCACCCCTACATCGTCCAGATCTTCCGCGGCGGCACCTCGGCCGACGGCCGCCCGTACCTCGTCATGAAGTACTACCCACCGCCGAACCTCGCGCGCCGAGCCCGCCTCAAGCCGCTCACCGTCGACGAGGTCCTACGCACCGGCATCCAGCTGGCCAGCGCCGTCGAGACCGCCCACCAGGCCGGCATCGTCCACCGCGACATCAAGCCGGCCAACGTCCTCGTCAGCAGCTACGGCGCGCCGGGCCTCACCGACTTCGGCATCGCCGGCCGCGGCGCTGACACGTCCCACCTCTCGCGCCCGCCCAGCGGCGATGCCGAGGAGTCGGCCGAGGTGGGTGTCTCGGTCCCCTGGGCGCCCCCGGAGGTCCTCTACGTCCAGAACGCGGGCACCCCTGGCCTCGCCGAACGCGGCGACGTCTACTCGCTCGCGGCCACGCTCTGGCAGCTGCTCGTCGGACGTTCCCCGTTCGAGGTCCCCGGCGGCGACAACTCGGCGTATGCGTTGATGCCCCGGATCCGCACGCAGCCGGTTCCGCCGATCGGCCGGCCGGACGTCCCGCCCAGCCTCGAGCGGATCCTCGCGCAGTCGATGGCCAAGGACCCCACGCTGCGCCCGGGTAGCGCCCTCGAGCTGGCCCGCCTGCTCCAGGGCGTCGAGCAGGAGCTGCACCTCGCGCGCACCCAGATCGTCGTCCTCGACGACCGCGGCGGGGCCCAGGCGGCGCTGCCGACCTCCGACGGGGCCGACGCGACACGGGTCAAGAGCGTGCAGCAGGTCGACGCCCAGCAGCAGCGGGGTATGCGGGTCGCCGGCGCTGCCTCCGCCGGCTCGGCCTCCGCCGGCCACGTCGCCTCCTCGGGCGCCTTCGCCCCCGCACCGGGATCCGAGCTCGACGAGCGGACCTCCGTCGCCCGTCAAGGTCAGCCGTCGCCGACCAACCGCCGACCGCTGATGATGGCCCTCGTCGCGGTCGGCCTGTGCCTCGCCGTCATCGCCGTCCTGCTGACCCGTTCCCGCGACGAGCCCACCCCCACGCCCACCCCGACCAAGACGGCGGTGGCCACCCAGAGCCAGACCACCGACTCCGCCATTGGGGACGGTGTCTTCACGGCGCCGGTGGTCGTGGCGAGCCCCAAGGTCGGCGCCGTCGAGTTCAGCTGGAGCTACTCCGCCCCGAAGTCCACGGACACCTACCGCGTCCACGTGGGACCGACGCCCGACGACGCTCAGATCGCCGACCCGGTGACGCTGCCGAAGGCCACCTACTCGGTCAAGGCCACCAGCGGCTCCGCGGTCTGCCTCATCGCCACCGTCGTGCGCGCCGGCCAGATCTCACCGGCGTCCCCCGCCGTGTGCGGCACCGCCCGCTGACCGGTCACAGTTCGCGCGGCTTTCAGGGAACGATCTGGACACAAAGTTGCGTCGAACGGTCCGTGGCGGTCACCCTTGTCCGGGTTCAGCGCCGCTGGGGGTGCGCGGGATGAGCCGCACGTCGACACAGGGGGCAGGTCGGAGATGGTGAGGGGGGTGTCGCGAGCGCGCCGGTGGGGGGCCGTGTCCACGGTCCTCGTCCTGCTGCTCGGCACCGCCCTCGTCTGGTTCGCCCTCCGCGCCGACGGCGACCTGGTCCGCAAGACCGACCTCTTCGACGGCGGCGTGTGGGTGACCAACGCCGAGCAGGCCCGGTTCGGCCGGCTCAACAAGCCCGCCGGGCAGCTGGACGCCGGCATCGCCTCCCCGGGTACCCAGAGCTCCGGCCTCGACGTGGTCCAGGACGGTGCCGCGGTCCTCGGCGTGAGCAAGGCGTCGAACCAGCTGCTGCCGATCAACCCCAGGACGGCGACGCTCTCCGACTCCAGCCAGATCACCTTGCCCGCCCCGCAGACCGCGGCAACCGGCTCCACGAACCAGGCCGTCGTCGACCTGCGCGGCGGCTCCGTCGCGATCGCCGACCCGGCCAAGGGCAGCGTCTGGGCGCAGCGGATCGACACCCGCGCCGGCGTCGGCACCCTCGAGCAGCTCCAGCCCTCACAGAAGCCGCGGGCCGTCCTCGGCGGTGACACCGTCGTCGCGGTCGGCGCCGACGGCACGGTGTACGCGGCGTCCGGCACCAAGGGCGACCTCGCGACGTTCAAGGTCGGGCCCGGAGGCGACGACTTCGTCGACCCCGTGATGGCCAAGCTCGGCTTCACGACCGCCGCCCTCCAGCTCACCGCCGTGGGTGGCCACTGGGTCGCCCTCGACGGCGCCACCGGCAACGTGTGGTCCGACGAGTCCCCGCAGCCGGTGGCCCTCGGCTCCGTCAGTGGCGCCCCCGTCCTCCAGCAGGCGGGCCCCGACGCCGCGAGCGTGCTGGTCCAGACCGGTACCGCGCTCCTCGCCGTCCCCCTCGCGGGGGGCACGCCGACCGCGGCCGTCGCCGTCCCCACGGCGGGGGTCACCGGCCTCGTCGCGAGCCAGCCGGTCGTACTCGGGGCGTGCCGGCACGCGGCCTGGGCCGGCCCCGACACGGTCTGGTACGGCCGCTCCTGCAGCACGGACGCGGTCCCGGCGGCCCAGACCGACCAGGCCCAGCAGACCCAGCCGGCCGTCGAGCTGGGGACGCTGACCAAGGGCGTCCGCACCGACGGCGTCAAGCTGCGCGTCAACCGCGGACTCATCGCCCTCAACGACCTCGACTCCGGCAACGTGTGGGACGTCAGCGACAAGCCGGTCAAGGTCGACAACTGGGACTCCGTCATCCCGCCGCCGCAGCAGGAGGACCAGAACCAGAAGAAGGACCCGAACCAGCAGGACGACCAGATCGTCACCACGCCGCCGCAGGCGCAGCCGGACGAGCTCAACGTCCGCCCCGGCCGGACCTCGAGCCTGCACGTGCTCGACAACGACTCCGACAGCCAGGGCTCGATCCTCGGCATCGCCCCGGGTGACGTCAGCAAGCCGGACGTGGCCGACGTCAGCGCCGCGGTGTCCGTGGACGGCCAGACCGTCGAGGTGACCGTCCCGGCGAACCCCACCGCCACGACGTTCCGGTTCAGCTACACCGTGAACAACGGCTCCAGCGGCCAGAACTCGCGCGCCACCGGCAGCGTCGTCGTCCACGTCGTCGACGACTCGGTCAACTCGCCGCCGTTCGTCCGCGGCGGCCAGGCCAAGCTGGCGCAGGCCAAGTACCCGGTGGTCCGCAACGGCCACGTCACCCTCGGCGTGGTCGCGGACTGGCGCGACGGCGAGAACGACCCACTGTCGGTCGACTCCCCGGACCCGGCCGTCAGCGTCGACCCGTCCGGAGCCCTGGGCGTGACCGCGCCCGACAACCCCGGGACCTTCCCGGTGAAGTACTCGGTCGGCGACGGCCACGGCGCGTCCGCTGAGGGCCAGGCCAACGTCACCGTCCTCACCGACGACGCCCGTGCCGAACCCCCACAGACCCAGCCCGACGTCGTCCGGGCGGTCGTGGGCAAGCCGGTCCAGGTCCAGCCGCTCGGCAACGACGTCCCCGGCGCCGACCCGACCGACCCGGGCGCGCGGATGCGTCTCGCCTCCGACGTCCGCGGCCCCGGCGCGCTGGTCATCGACAGCAACCTCGACACCAACGTCCTCACCGTCACCGGCAGCGCCCAGGGCACCTTCCTCGTCACGTATGCGGCGCAGGTCGGCTCCGCGGTCGCCGCCGGCCGGATCCGGGTCGACATCCTGCCCAACCCCAGCGACGACGAGCCGCCCGTCGCGGCGCCGGACTCGGCGACGGTCCGTGACCAGGAGCCGGTCATCGCCGACGTCCTGTCCAACGACTACAGCCCCCGCAGCGACGTCCTCGTCGTCCAGAAGGCCACGGCCGACGTCGCGTGGCTCCAGCCGTCCGTGGTCCAGGGCCGATGGGTCCGGGTGCAGGCGGGCAGCCCGCTGACCGGAACGCAGGAGCGTCGGGGCAGCATCGACTACGTCGTCAGCGACGGCACCAGGACTGCCGTCGGCCACGTGTCCGTGGTCCAGAAGCCCCGACCCGAGCAGCAGCCGATGCCCAACGTCGAGGACGACGAGGCGATCGTGCGGCTGGGTGACGTCGTCACCATCCCGGTGCTCGACAACGACACGATGTCCGGCGGGGTACCCCTCAAGCTCGACCCCTCAGCCGTCAAGGTCGTCGCCGGGAAGGGACAAGCCTTCTCGTCCGGCAGCGTGATCCGCTACATCCCCGACGTCGCACCGATCACCACCGACGACGTGGTCACCCTCGAGTACGCCACCTACCCCGAGGGGAGCCCTGACCGGTCGGTCACGGGCCGGATCACCGTCACCGTCAAGCCGCTGCCGACGCCGACCAACCCGAACCAGCCCCCCACCGCGCGCAGCGTCACGGCCAGCGTCACGGCCGGCGACACCATCACCATCACCGTGCCGACCAGCGGGATCGACCCCGACGGGGACCTCACCTACGTCGCCGGCATCGTCGGGCAGGACGGCGACTCCGTCGACCTCTCCCTGGGCCGGGTCACGTCCTTCGGCGCGACGACGGTCAAGTACGAGGCGTACCCCCGCAGTGCCGGCACCGAGGTGATCCGCTACGTCGTCCGCGACCGGTTCGGCGCCACCAGTGAGGCGTTCATCCGCGTCGGCGTGGTCCAGCCCGGCGACCCACAGCCCCCCATCGCCGTCCTCGACGACATCGTCGCGGCGCCGGGCCGCTCGGTGAACGCCGACGTCCTCGCCAACGACCTCATCTCGCCCGACGACGAGGTCACCTTCACCGACCTGAGCAAGACCAACGAGCCGGCAGCCCTGGAGCAGTTCACCAAGCTCGACGACAACACCTTCAGGGTGATCGCCCCCGAGGAGGGGCCGGCCAAGGTCCTCGCGTATGCCATCACGGACGGCCTGTTCGACCCCTCCCGGGCGACGCTGACCGTCCGCGGGCAGAAGGGGTTCAACAACCCGCCGACCGCGCTCGACGACACCGCCGTCCCCAAACCGGGGGAGACGTTCACGACCGTCGACGTCCTCGCCAACGACCGCGACGTCGACGGTGACCCGACCACGTTGCAGCTCGTCGAGGCTGTTGGCGAGGGCGTGACGGTGGTCGGCCGGCAGGTGCGGATCCAGCTGCTGGACCACCCGCGCGTGG
This sequence comes from Lapillicoccus sp., assembly GCF_036559105.1. GTDB lineage: Bacteria > Actinomycetota > Actinomycetes > Actinomycetales > Dermatophilaceae > Lapillicoccus. The sequence continues at coordinate 20,036 of NZ_DATBTV010000073.1, forward strand.
TGCCCTACGTCATCGCCGACGCCGACGGCGCCAAGGCGATGGCCCTGGTCTACGTCCCGACCGCAGACAACGGCGCGCCCTACGTCACCCCCGGCAAGGTCGTCCAGATGGACACGAACGGCACGGCCACGGTGGACATCGGTGACTACGTCACCGACCCGCGCGGCCGCACCGTCAAGGTCACCTCGCCCGACACGGTGAGCGCCTCGCCCAAGGAGGTCCTCACCCCCGACCCGCTGAGCGACACCTCGATCAAGCTCACCGCGGGCCACGACTACAACGGACCGGCCGCGCTGATGCTCCAGGTCACCGACGCGACCGGATCCGGAGATCAGGGCGTCGACGCGTCCGCATTAACCGCATACGTCTCGATCCTCGTGCAGATCGGGCCGAAGGTGCCGATCCTGCGCTGTCCGGACTACCTCGTGAACCTCGTCGGCGGTGGCCAGCCGCGCACCGTCGACATCCCGCGGCTGTGCCACGCCTGGCTGCCGACCGGGCTCGACCCGGCCACCGTCGAGTACACGGCGTCGTGGGCCCTGGCGGTGCCGGACGTTGACCTCAAGCAGGGCGGCACCGGTAACCGCGAGGTGACCCTGACCGCCGCACCGACCGCCAGCGGCGACGGCGCGATGACCATTGCGGCGAAGGGGTCCACCGAGTCGTTCCCCATCCGGGTCCATGCCACCCCGACTGCGGGCCCGGTGGCGCAACAGCAGCCACAACAGGTCGCCCAGCAGATCCCCCCGCTGGTCATCCAGCCGATCACCATCGCCGCCCTCAACGCCGGGTCGAGCCAGACGGTCAACATCGCGCCCTACCTGCAGAGTCCGTTGTCCTCGCCGCAGTGCTCCGTCTCCGCTCCGGTCACGGTCCGCAGCGGGAACGGCGTGACCGGCATCGGGTCCGGCTGCTCGGTGACCGTGAACGCGGCCAAGGACGCACGTGGCGCGGCGACCCTGGTGTTCGAGGCCTCCGACGGGCCGGGCCGCCAGGCGAACGGCGAGATCCGGGTGACCCTGCGCGGCGCCCCGGACGCCCCGCAGCGGGTCAGCGCCACGGCCGACCGCGTCGCCGGCGGGCTCGCCCGGGTCAGCTGGTCCCCGCCCGCGAACGACGGCGGCCTGCCCGTGCTCCAGTACGAGGTGCGGGCGAGCACCGGGGCGACCCTGATCTGTCCCGCCTCGCCGTGCACCGTCAGCGGCCTGAAGAACGGCGTCCCGGCGTCGTTCACCGTCCGGGCCCGCAATGCCGTCGACTGGTCGCCGCCGAGCGCTTCCTCGCAGGAGGTCACGCCCGACACCGCGCCGCGCGCGGTCTCGGTCGGCACGGTCACGCCGGGCGACCGCACGCTGGCCGTGAGCTGGTCGGCACCGGTCAACGAGGGCAGCGCCGTCGACCAGTACCAGGTGCAGTGGGTCAACACGTCCGGTGGTGCGGGTGGCGGGACCCGCATCGTCGCCGGCGGGACGCTCACGACCACGTTGAGCGGCCTGGTCAACAACAACCAGTACTCGATCCGGGTCCAGGCCCACAACGGCGCCGGGTGGGGCCCCTACGGCCCCGCCGTCGTCAAGCAGTCGGTCGGGACACCGGCGGCGGTGGCGGCGCCCAAGCTGTCGCCGCGGACCCCGAACGCCAACGACTCCGAGGGCCAGGTGACTCTCACGTGGAACACCACGGACCCCAACGGACCACCGCTGACGAAGTACACGGTCTACCGGCGCGTCGGCGGCGGCGCCTGGGCGTCGATCGGCGGGACCACCGGCACGACCCGGACGCTGGTCAACAGCAACATCCCTTACGACGGGAAGACCTACGAGTACACGGTCACGGCGACCAACGGTGGCGGCAAAGAGTCACCCAAGACGAACACCTCGCCCTACCGCGCCACCGGCATCCCGGCCATCCCGTCGATCAGCGCCTCGACCAACGGCTCGTTCAACTACCTCGCCAACATCACCGTGAAGCTGACCGACTCTCGGGCGTCGAGCTTCACGTCGGTGAAGTGGCGTTCGAGCGCCGGCGAGACCGGGAGCTGGCCGTGCGGTGGCTGCGCCGACGGCTCCGCCAAGGCGTTCACCACGACCAAGCTCGACCCCAAGACGCAGAGCATCTCGGTGTCCGCCTGCAACGACGCGACCCCGGTGCAGTGCTCCGCCTTCAGCGGCGGCTCCCAGGTGGAGCCCTACGGCCCCACGCAGCCGGTGACGGGACTCAGGTCGGCCATCAGTGGCGGTGGCGGCAACTACACGATCACGTGGACGTGGAACAACGTCGCCAACGGCCGCCCGTACTCGGGCATCAGGATCAGCGGCGACATCGACCGCAACCTCGGAGGCGGTGCGGAGAGCGTCTCGCTCAGCGGGGTCAACTACGAGCAGACGAAGTCCATCACCGTCGTGCCCACCGTCACCGTCGACGGCAAGAGCGACGCCGGTGCAGCGAAGTCCGACTCCGCCAGGACGCCCGACAAGCCGCCGATCATCGTCACCGTGTCACCCAGCTCCGACCGCTGCGGTCTGGGCATCGGTCAACCGTGCCCGCAACCGGGCGTCTGCAACACGACCTGCAGCTTCGTCCAGGTCAAGATCGAGAACAGCTCCGGCACCTGGGACTGCAACTTCCGTGACAGCGGGGGTTACTTCGCCGACCACAACATCCTGGCCGACGGGAACACCCACAAGACGACGGCGTACTACGGCGTCCACGGCGGGACGCTGACCGCCAACTGCACACAAAACGGCGTCACGAAGTCCGACAGCTACTCCAACTGGCCCTAGCAGCAGGAAAGAACAGATATGAGCGCACAGCCCGCCGCGACGGCCGGCTCGACGGCCACCCAGGAACAGGTCGAGTGGTTCCGACAGACCTTCGACCGGCTCGTCGAGAACATCGACCGCGCCGTCCTCGGCAAGGACCACGTGACCCGGCTGGCCCTGACCTGCCTGCTCAGCGAGGGCCACCTGCTCCTCGAGGACTTCCCGGGGACCGGCAAGACCCAGCTGGCTCGGGCGCTCGCCGCCTCGGTCCAGGGGTCGAACAGCCGGATCCAGTTCACGCCCGACCTGCTGCCGAGCGACGTCACCGGCGTGACGATCTACGACCCGAACATCAAGAAGTTCGAGTTCCACCCGGGCCCGATCTTCGCGACCATCGTCCTCGCCGACGAGATCAACCGGGCCTCACCCAAGACCCAGTCGGCGCTGCTGGAGGTCATGGAGGAGGGCCGGGTCACCGTCGACGGCGTCCCGCACAGCGTCGGGGACACGTTCATGGTCATCGCGACCCAGAACCCGATCGAGCAGGCCGGGACCTACCGGCTGCCCGAGGCCCAGCTCGACCGGTTCCTCATGAAGACCAGCGTCGGCTATCCCGACGCGGAGGCCACCATGCGGATCCTCAGCGACGCCAAGGTCCGCGACCGGGCCCGCCGCCTCCAGCCGGTCGTCACCGCCGGCGTCATCGGCGACATGGCGGCGCTCGCCGACGAGGTCTACGTCGACCCGGCGCTGCTGTCCTACGTGACCCTCATCGCCGAGGCCTCGCGGCGGCATCCGTCGCTCAAGCTGGGCCTCTCCGTCCGCGGGTGCCTCGCCTACGTCCGATGCGCCAAGACCTGGGCCGCGTCGCAGGGCCGCACCTACGTGGTCCCCGACGACGTCAAGATGCTCGCCGTCCCGGTGCTGTCGCACCGGCTGCTTCTCGACGCCGAGGCCCAGTTCTCCGGGACGACGGTCATCCAGGTCATCGAGCAGATCCTCGGCGACGTCCCGCCGCCGGTCCAGGGCAACGGGCAGGCTCCAGGTCCGGCCCCGGGAGCAGGTATGCCGGCCACCGTCGGTATGCCGGCCACCGCCGGATCCGCCGGGCAGCCGAAGCGGCCCGACCCGGAGGAACTGCTCTGGCCGAAGGAGAGCGACGACGACGAGGCGGCCGAACGCACCCTGCACCGGACCCCGAACCCGGCCGGGCTCGACCCCTCACGCCTCGACCCCCATACGCCGAACCCCGGTTCGACCGAGGGTCGCTGACCGTTCGTCATGACCACCACCGCCACCCGCTCGGCCTCCGACGCCCCGGCCACCCGCCGCTCGCGTCGTGAGGCTGCCCGCCGCCAGAGCGGGCGGGTCCGGGCGACCGGGCGTGCGCTCGCCGATCGCACCCGTCGGGTCTGGGGCCCGCTCGCGTCCGGCGTTCGCTGGGTGTCGCCGCTGGGCTGGGCGATCCTCGCGCTGGGCGTGCTGTGCTGGTACGTCGGCGTCCGGTTCGGCTGGGTCGAGCTGCTCGTCGTCGCGGCCGCCTGCGGGGTCCTCGTGCTCGCGTGCCTCGCCCTGACCATCGGCCGCGTCCACGTCGACATCCACAGCGAGGTCGACCCGCGGCGGGTGACCGTCGGCGACCCGGCGACCGGCCGCATCGTCGTGCGCAACCTCGCCCGAACACCGTTGCTGCCGTTGCTGGTCGAGCTGCCGGTCGGCGTGACGGCCGCCCGGTTCGTCATGCCGCCGATGCGCGCGGGCGCCGAGCACGAGGAGCTGTTCGTCGTCCCGACCCACCGTCGCGGTGTTATCGCTGTCGGCCCCGCACGTACGGTCCGTGGCGACCCCCTCGGCGTCCTGCGGCGTACGGTCGAGTTCTCGCAGGTCCAGGAGCTGTTCGTCCACCCGCGGACGTCCCACCTGGAGTCGCTCGGTGCCGGCCTGCTGCGCGACCTCGAGGGCACGGTCACCGAGGACCACTCGATGAGCGACCTCGCGTTCCACGCGCTGCGCGAGTACCAGCCGGGCGACGACCGGCGCTACATCCACTGGCGGTCGTCGGCCAAGGCCGGCCGGCTGCTGGTGCGCCAGTTCCTCGACACCCGGCGTTCCCACGTCACGGTCCTGGTCGACACGGACCCACGCTCGTACACCGGTGGCGAGGACATCCTCGACGAGTGGACCCGGCAACAGCACGGGCACACCGATCCGTTGATTCCAGCTCACAGCGCCCCCGAGATCCCCGACCTCGAGACGGCGATCAGCGTCGGCGCGTCGATCGTGCTGCGCGTCATGCGCGACGAGCAGGACACGACGATCGTCTGCGGCTCGCACGACATCAGCCGCAGCACCCCTCAGCTGACCCTCGACGTCCTGGCCCGGGTCGAGCCGGCGCCGACCGACCTCACCGCCCTCGCGCTGCGGGCGGTCGACCTCGCCGGCGACACGAGCATCCTCTTCGTCGTCACCGGTCCGCACCGGCCGTTCGTCGAGCTGCAGCGGGCCGGCGCCCAGTTCGGGCCCGAGGTGCGCAACGTCATCGTCGTGGTTGACCCTGGGGCCACGGCGGGCATCAAGCGCGGCGGCGGCCTGACCATCCTCACCGTGACGAACCTGGCCGACCTGCGCCGCGTCATGGCCGCGGGGGTGGGCGCGTGACCGCCACCCCGTCCAACGCGGGCAGCCGTTCGCGCGGCGCCCGCACCACCCAGATCCTGGCCCGCTGGCGGCAGTGGCTGCCGGCCGCGGAGGTCCGTGTCGACCTCGTCTTCTCGGCGGCCCTCGTCCTGCTCGCCCTGGTCGGCTTCAGCACGACCTACTACGGGTATGCGTGGCTGGTCGTCGGCGGGATCGGGGTCGTTCTCGGGCTCCTGGTCAGCCATCTGGTGGTGAGCCGCCGCTGGCCGGCCGTGGTCACCCTGCTGGTCCTCGCCGCGGTCTACCTCCTGCTCGGCGGCCCGATCGCGGTGCGGGAAGGGCTGATCGGCGGGGTGATCCCCACACCGGAGGTGATCGTCGAGCTGGCGTCGACGGCGGTCCGCGGCTGGAAGACCCTCCTCACCTCGCTGCCGCCGATCGACGCGCGCGGACCGTTGATGGCGCTGCCCTTCCTCTTCGGGCTGGTCGGAGCAGCGGCGACCTACACCGTCGCCCGCCGCTGGCGCCGTTCCTACGCACCGCTCCTCGTCCCACTGGCCCTGCTCGGCCTGAGTATCGCCCTCGGCACGCTGACTCCCGCCTCGGTCGCCCTCCAGGGTGCGGTGTTCGCGCTCGTCGCGATCGGCTGGTCGGCGCTGCGCACCGGTCGTGGTCGCCCGACCCTCCAGGACGGTGGCGGCCGCCGCACTCGCGTCGCCACGGTGGCTGTGCTGCTGGCCGTGGCCGTGCTCGGGGGGCTGTTCGTCGGACCTCACCTGCCCGGCTCCGACGACGCCGACCGGACCGTCTGGCGCACCGCGCTGGAGCCGCCGTTCGACGTCAGCCAGTTCCCCAGTCCGCTCGCCGGGTTCCGCAGGTACACCGAACCCAATCCGTCGGAGCTGTTCGACAAGACCCTTTTCGAGGTCTCGGGGCTGCCCGAGGGCACGCCGGTCCGGCTGGCCACCCTCGACACCTTCGACGGTGCGGTGTGGGGTGCCGGCAACGTCGCGGCCGGGGGTTCGACGTCGGGCGCCGGGACCGGCGGGGCCGGGTCCGACGATGCGGGGACGTTCCGCCGGGTCGGCAGCCACATTGCCGCCAGCGGCCCGGGCCGCGAGGTGACGGCGACGGTCCGGATCGTCCAGGACGGCTACGCCGACGTCTGGCTTCCGACCGCCGGTGTCGTGACCGGCATCGACTTCGAGGGCGACGCGGACCGCTCGGCTGCGCTCGGCGACGACCTGCGGTTCAACGTTGTCACCAACACCGGCGTCGTGCCGACCACGCTGCGGGGCGGCGACGCCTACCGGCTCACGGCGGTCGTCCCGAGCCTCCCCGCCGAGCTGCCCACCGCCGTCACCGTCGAGGGCTCGCCCATCGTCGACACCCAGGCGCTCGGGTTCATGGACGCCAAGCTCGACGCCTGGAGCGGCCAACAGTCGGACCCGTGGACCAAGGTGGTCGCGATCGCCAAGGCGATGCGGGCCGGCGCCTACACCGACGGGGGCCCGCCCGGGAACTACCAGAACGTCTTCCTGCCGGGCCACTCGCTCGCCCGGCTCCAGCGGTTCGTCCGGGCCGAGCAGCTGGCCGGCGACGACGAGCAGTACGCCGCGGCGCTGGCGCTCGCCGCCAACCGGCTGGGCGTCCAGGCCCGCGTCGTCTTCGGCGCGACCCCGGAGGCCTCCGGCGAGGTCAAGGGCTCCGACATCCACGCCTGGGTCGAGGTCCACAGTGACGACGGCACCTGGGCGTCGATCCTGCCGCGTGACTTCCTGCCCGACCGCAACAAGCAGCCCGAGCAGCAGCAGCAGCGCTCGGAGGAGCAGAAGACGGGCGCTCAGGTCCCTCCGCCGGTCGCCAACAACCCGCCGTCCGTCCTCCAGGGGCCGGACCAGGCGCAGAACGCCACCCAGAACCGCAAGCCGCCGCCGAAGAACCCGCTCGACCCGAGCACCTGGCCGGACTGGGTCAAATGGCTGCTCACCTACGTCGGACTGCCCCTCCTCGTCCTGCTGTTGGTGTATGCCCTGGTGCGCGCGGTCAAGGCCCGCCGCCGCGTCCGACGGCGCACCCGGGGTCCCGCCGGCGCCCGGATCGCGGGTGGCTGGACCGAGGTGGTCGACACCGCTGCCGATCTCGGGATCGGCTTGCCCCGCAACGCGACCCGGTTCGAACAGGGTGCGTCACTGGACACCCGGGTGAGCGACGCATACGCCTTCCGTCCGCTCGCGGTCCGCGCCGACGCCCACGTCTTCGCCCCGTCGGCGCCGTCGCTGGAGGAGGCGGGTGCCTACTGGGTCGAGGTCAAGGCCGCCCGAAAGGTCCTCCGTCGGCAGGTCCCGTGGTGGCGGAGGCTGCTCGCCGACGTCTCACCGAGCTCCGCGCGTCGTCCGGGCGGCCGGGCGCCGGCACGACGTCGCAGCCCCTTGCGCGGGCGCCGGGAACCGGTGACGCTGGCGCCGTAGAAATCCGGTTGCGGCCGGGTGTATCAGTCGTGGGATCTGGCGCATCTGTCGGATGCGTTCCGGACTTCGCGCGGGAAGGCCACTGATGAGCCAGCTGGACGGGCACACCGACCTTGCGACGCTCCTCACGGCTGCCTCCGAGGGAGACCAGGAGGCCTGGAACGTCATCACCGACAGGTTCACCAGCCTGCTCTGGTCGGTCGCCCGGTCCTACCGGCTGGGCTCCGACGACGCCGAGGACGTGGTCCAGAACACCTGGCTGCGGTTGCTGGAGAACCTGACCAAGATCGACAACCCGAAGGCCCTACCAGGATGGCTCGCGACGACCGCACGAAGAGAGGCGCTGGGAATCCTGCGCCGCCGTGGCCGGACCGTGCTGACCCGGGACGAGGATCTCGGTGTCGACCTGGCCGATCCGACCTCGACGGAGCTGGACTCGGCCCTGCTCGAGGACGAGCGCGACGTCGAGCTCTGGGCGTCGTTCGCGAGGCTGTCCGAACGGTGCCAGCAGCTGCTGCGGGTGCTGATGGCCTGCGACCGGCCGGTCTACGCGGAGGTCTCGACGGCGTTCGACATGCCGATCGGGTCCATCGGCCCGACCCGGATGCGCTGCCTGGAGCGGCTTCGCACGCTGGTGGCGGAGTCCGGGTACCACTTCGACGGGCCGATGGATCGGCCGAGGGAGGCGCGTAGCTGATGAGCGACCGCACGCGAGGCTCGTCCGACCTCGACGAGGCCGACATCGAGCTCCTCCGGCGCCTCGGCGCCATCGCCGAGGTCCTCGACCCCGTCCCGGACCACGTCCGGCAGACGAGCCGGGCGCTGTTCTCGCTCCGCGACCCCGATGCCGACCTGATGGAGGTCGTCGCGCTCGACGGCGACCAGCTCGAGGCGGTCCGGGG
>NZ_DATBTV010000074.1:0-2489 GCF_036559105.1 Lapillicoccus sp.
GACCTCATCCCTGGCGACCTCAACCGGCTGTTCCCGATCTGCACGCCGGAGGCGTCGGACTCCGCCTCCTTCGACGAGGCTCTCGAGCTGCTGCACCTGGGCGGTCGCTCGCTGCCCCACGCCGTCCTCATGATGATCCCGGAGGCTTGGGAGAACCACGAGGAGATGGACCCCACCCGCCGGGCGTTCTACGAGTTCCACTCGACGTTCATGGAGCCCTGGGACGGTCCGGCGTGTGTGACGTTCACGGACGGCTCGCTGATCGGTGCGGTACTCGACCGCAACGGACTGCGCCCGGGGCGCTACTCCGTCACCGACGACGGTCTGGTGGTGCTCGCGTCCGAGGCCGGGGTCCTCGACCTCGACCCGTCCCGGGTGGTGCGCAAGGGACGGCTCCAGCCGGGCCGGATGTTCCTGGTGGACACCGAGCACGGTCGCATCGTCTCCGACGACGAGGTCAAGGCGTCGCTGGCGTCCCAACAGCCCTACGAGGAGTGGCTGCACGCCGGCCTGCTGCACCTGGACGACCTGCCGGAGCGCGAGCACATCGTGCACACCGCGGCCTCGGTGGCCCGACGCCAGCAGACCTTCGGCTACACCCAGGAGGAGCTGCGCATCCTGCTGACGCCGATGGCTCGCACCGGGGGAGAGGCCCTGGGCTCGATGGGCACGGACACGCCCATCGCCGTGCTGTCGGACCGCCCGCGACTGATCTTCGACTACTTCACCCAGCTGTTCGCCCAGGTGACCAACCCGCCGCTGGACGCGATCCGCGAGGAGCTGGTGACCTCGCTCGGCACCGTCATCGGTCCCGAGGGCAACGCGCTGGCGGCGACGCCGGCCCACGCGCGCCAGGTGGTGCTGCCGTTCCCGGTGATCGACAACGACGAGCTCGCCAAGGTCGTCCACATCAACGCCGACGGCGACCTGCCCGGCTATGCGACCCACGTGGTTCGCGGGCTGTACGACGTCACCGGCGGCGCTGCCGCGATGAAGGACCGGCTGGAGGAGATCTTCGGTGAGGTCTCGGCCGCCATCGCCAAGGGGGCGCGCTTCGTCGTGCTCTCCGACCGTGACTCCGGGCGCGACTTCGCGCCGATCCCGTCCTTGCTGCTGACCTCGGCGGTCCACCACCACCTGATCCGCGAGAAGACCCGCACCCTGGTCGGGCTGGTCGTGGAGGCCGGAGACGTGCGCGAGGTCCACCACGTCGCCCTGCTCATCGGCTATGGCGCCGCGGCCGTGAACCCGTATCTGGCGATGGAGTCGGTCGAGGACCTCGTCCGGTCCGGGGCCATCGACGGGGTCACGCCCGACCAGGCCGTCAAGAACCTCATCAAGGCCCTGGGCAAGGGTGTCCTGAAGGTCATGTCCAAGATGGGCATCTCCACGGTGGCGTCCTACCGGGGGGCGCAGGTGTTCGAGGCGCTCGGACTGTCCCAGGAGCTGGTCGACCGTTACTTCACCGGCACGGTGTCCCAGCTCGGGGGCATCGGGCTCGACGTGGTCGCGGCCGAGACCGCGGCACGGCACGCCGCGGCATACCCGCCGGACGGTGTTCGGCTCCCGCACCGCAAGCTCACCGTGGGCGGGGAGTACCAGTGGCGCCGTGAGGGCGAGCCACACCTCTTCGACCCCGACACGGTCTTCCGGTTGCAGCACTCCACGAGGGAGCGCCGCTACGACATCTTCAAGCAGTACACCCAGCGCGTCGACGAGCAGTCCGAGCGGCTGATGACCCTGCGCGGGCTGTTCGAGTTCCAGGACTGCCCGGAGCGGCCGCCGGTGCCGATCGAGGAGGTCGAGCCGGTCAGCGCGATCGTCAAGCGGTTCAACACCGGCGCGATGTCGTACGGCTCGATCAGCCAGGAGGCGCACGAGACCCTGGCCATCGCGATGAACCGCCTCGGCGGCCGGTCCAACACCGGCGAGGGGGGCGAGGATGTCGAGCGCCTCATGGACGACGAGCGCCGCTCGGTCATCAAGCAGGTGGCCTCGGGTCGTTTCGGCGTCACCTCGCTCTACCTGACCAAGTCCGGCGACATCCAGATCAAGATGGCCCAAGGTGCCAAGCCCGGCGAGGGCGGGCAGCTGCCGGGCCACAAGGTGTACCCGTGGGTGGCCAAGACCCGGCACTCGACGCCAGGGGTCGGGCTGATCAGTCCGCCGCCCCACCACGACATCTACTCGATCGAGGACCTCGCCCAGCTCATCCACGACCTGAAGAACGCCAACCCCGAGGCCCGGATCCACGTCAAGCTGGTCTCCGAGGTCGGGGTCGGCACCGTCGCGGCCGGCGTCTCCAAGGCGCACTCCGACGTCGTGCTCATCTCGGGCCACGACGGCGGCACCGGTGCCTCGCCGCTGACCTCGCTCAAGCACGCCGGCGGCCCCTGGGAGATCGGGCTGGCCGAGACCCAGCAGACCCTGGTGCTCAACAGCCTGCGCGACCGGATCGTCGTGCAGTGCGACGGCCAGCTCAAGACCGG
>NZ_DATBTV010000075.1:0-2137 GCF_036559105.1 Lapillicoccus sp.
CGAGGGACGAGCCGCTCGGTGTGCAGCCGAGTGTCGATCTCCTTGGCCGACAACCGTTTCGCGTGGTCATGCTCGGCGAGAGCAGCGCGGTAGGCGTCGTAGTCCTCCAGGCGGCAGAGCGCGCACGGACGATGGCCCGCCGCCAGCGACACGGCCTCGTCGTGGAAGAACAGGACCGTGTAGTGGTGCGGCTGCCACTGGAACGCCCGCCACCCCCTGAACGACAACGCGCACGTGATCCAGAGACTGCTGGCGTGGTTGCGGACGACATGGCCCGCGTCGTCGTGGAGGATCCCGCGGTTGCCCATCCAGCTGCCGCGCAGCGGGATCGCGACGATGTCGCCGGTCGGCGTGACGCGGTTCTGACGAGGGCCCACGGGCCGACCCTAACCAGGCATCCTCGGTCATCGCGGGACCACAACGGGCTCACAGGATCGGGCCGGGTGCGCCCGGCAAGGCGTTCCCGACATGACCAGCCGACGCTCGGACCGCGCCCTGTCCACCACCCGCCGATGGACCGCAGGCGTCCTGCTCGCCACGACGCTCACCGCCGGCGGCCTGGGCCTCCACCTCGCCGACGCGTATGCGGCGAACCGGTCCGCAACGGTCGCGGTCGCCACGACGAGCGGGGCCGGGACGTCCACCTCGACGGCCTCGACGGCCTCCACGTCCTCGAACTCGTCCTCGAACTCGTCCTCGGACAATTCGTCCTCGTCCGGGTTCGGCAGCACCGGTTCGGTGAGCAGCTCGTCCAACAGCGCCAGCACCACGACGACGGGATCCTGATGGCCATCCACCAGCACACGTTCCGCGCGATCGGCTGCACCAACAGCGTGCTCACCACCGAGGCGACGAGGCTCGAGGCTCGAGGCCGCGGCCTACGTGACCGAGGCGATGGTCGACGAGCTCGACCGCGTGGCGTCCCGCTTCCGGCCGGATTCCGAGATCTCTCGCCTCACCGCTGCCGCCGCGGTGGCGGGCGTCGACGTCGTGGTCTCGGAGCTGCTGGGCGGGTGCATCGAGGCCGCCCTCCATGCCGCCGACATCACCGACGGTCTGGTTGGCCCGACGGTCGGCCAGGCGGTCGCCGCCGCGGGCTACGACGTCGACCTCGACGCGGTCCGCGCGCGAGGCCCCGTGACGACGCCCGGCCTGGTCGTCGAGGTGCCGGTCCCCGGTTGGCGGGCCATCGGATACGACGTCGCGAACCGGCACCTGCTCCTGCCTCGAGGGACCATGGTCGACCTCGGCGCCACCGCCAAGGCGTGCGCCGCGGACCTCATCGCCGCGCGCCTGGCCCGAGCTGCGCGCGGATTTCCTCGTCAACCTCGGCGGTGACATCGCCGTGTCGGGGGTGCTGCCCGTCGGCGGCTGGGGACATCGGCGTCGAGGACGAGCACGGGTCGTCCGACAGGTCGTGGTCAGCTCCGGTCAGGCCGTCGTCACGTCGTCGACCCGTCGGCGGACCTGGGCTGCCAACGGCGAGCAGCGCCACATCGTCGACCCGCGCCCGGGGCGGACCGCGTCGACCGCCTGGTCCCAGGTCACCTGCGCCGGCGTCTCCGCGCTCGAGGCCAATGCGGCGAGCACCGCGGCCGTCGTGCTCGGGAGCGAGGCTCCGGAGTGGTTGGCCGGACACGGCATCTCCGCGCGGCTGGACGCCGACCTCGGCCGGCCCGTGGTCACCCCGGGCTGGCCGAACCCCGAACGGCGTACGGCATGAACGAGATCCTCTGGTTCGTGTCCCGGGCGACCGGTGTGGCGAGCGTCGTCATGCTCACCGTCCTTGTGCTGGGGATGCTGACGGCCTCGCGCCGCGCGCCCCAGGGCATCCGGTCCGCCGTCGTCATGGGCATGCACCGGTCGCTGGCGCTCGGCGCATCGGCGTTCCTCGTCGTCCACATCGCCACGGCGATCATGGAGTCCTACGTGAACATCGAGCCATCTCCGCGATCGTCCCGTTCACCTCGGGCTATGAGTCGGCGTGGACCCCGAGCTCGGTGACACCGCCGTCCGGCTCTGGACCCGCTCGGGCCCTGGCGTGGACCGCACGCCCCTGACTCGTGCGGCATACTGAGGCGCCGCAACGGGCCTCTAGCTCAACTGGCAGAGCTGCGGACTTTTAATCCGTAGGTTG
>NZ_DATBTV010000076.1:0-17561 GCF_036559105.1 Lapillicoccus sp.
GGCCGGCGTGCCGTCGCCGGACAGCAGCGCCCGGTCCGTGATCACCAGCTGCACCTCGACCGGCACGGCATCGGCGACCGTCTGACCGGTGACGTGCTCGACCAGCGTGTCGGCCATCACCTGACCCTTGGCCCGGGTGTCACCAGCGACCCGCGCCGAGTCCGCGGCTCGCGTCAGCGCCGCCCGCACCCCGACCCCCTGCGTCGCGGGCAACAGCGCGGTGAGCCAGCACATCGTGTCGGGCGCTGGGCGCAGCGTCACCCGGCGCTCCCGCTCGGCGTAGGCCGAACGGTCCACCACCGCTTGGGCGTCCAGCCGGTAGGTGATCGCCCGAACCCGGCTCGTCAGCTCCCTCTCACTGAGGCGTCCCAGCGCCTCGCCCACGCTGTGCGACAGTTCGGCGTCCACTCGGGATCGCTCCTCCATCGACAGGGCCGCGCACTCGCCGAGGACCAGCGTCGCCCGCCGCTCGGACAGCACCCCACGCTCCAGAAGCGCCAGCAGGTAGGGCATCTCGTGCGTCAACGCATACGCCAGTCGTACGAGGCGGCTCCCGGTGTGCGGCGACTCCCGCCGCTCCAGCGCGACCTGTGCAGCCACTCCGACATCCGTTCCGCCCCTGCGGCCGCGAGCGCTACCGGCAGCGGCTGGGGGCGCCGTGTCGTCCGCCTCCGCACAGGAGGCCGCTCGGGCCATCGCTCGCGCCCGTCGCCACGACTCGACGTCGCCCGCGTCGGCCACGGCCCGAGCGTGCTCGCGCCACTGCTCGGCGATCTCCTGCTGCGAGTCGGCCGGGTCGACGGTGACCCGTGCCTGGGCCGCTGCGCAGGCCGACTTGACCCGTTCCAGCAGGTCCAGCTGGTCGACCCGCTCGGCATCGTCGACGGCCCTCTCCAGCCCGGACAGGGCGGAGAGCAGACCCTCAAGGTCGGCGCTCGACGCCCGTCCCGATTCGAACATACGTCCACTCTACCTGACGCGCGCGCTCGGAACAAGCGTCAATCACGTTCAGTACCAACGAATTCCGGCGATCGAGCAGTTCACCGCCGGAGCAGCAGGAAGTCCTCGAACCCGAGCCGCGGGATCATGAACCGCTCGAAGCGGTTGGCCAGTGGGAGCGCCACGTCCTGGCCGACCAGCCGAGGTTCCGTGACGTGGTGCACGGCACCCTTCCACCGCACGTCACAGCCGCCGGCAGCGATGACGTTCCGCGCCCAGTTCGTCCCTCGCCCGAACGGCAGGCAGATGACGAACCGGCTCGGCGTAGCGATGAGGGCGATCGGCACCTCGTACGCCTGGCCGGACTTACGTCCCACGTGCTCGACGACGGCGTACAGCGGGAACCAGCGGTGGCCGGACATCGAGAGAGCGAACCGGTTGAAGCCGGCGGCCCAACCCGGCGGACGACGGGCGGCGGTGGAGGCGGTGGTCATGGCCCCAGCATCCTCGGCCTGAGGTGCCCCCGAATCCCGGCCACCCGGGAGACCGACTGACGGGTTTCCTCGGACGACGACGCCGCTTCAGGCCAGTCCCGCCCGGACGGCGTAGGCGGTGGCCTCCGCCCGGCCCCGCGCCCCGATCTTGCGGTAGAGGTTCGCGACGTGCCGCTCGACGGTGTGCTCGGTGATGTCAAGGTCCCGGGCGATGCCCGCGTTGGTCCCACCACCGGCGAGCAGGCGGAGCACCTCCCGTTCTCTCGGCGTCAGCCCGTTGCGGTCCGCCGTGACCGCGGCCACTGACCTCTCGGTCACGGTCCCGTCGGCGACGAACCGCGACACCAGCTCGACGTCGGCGGCAACGTCCTCCAGGAAAAGGGCGGGTCGGTCGCCTGGCGGCTGCACGAGCCGGCCGTTCGGGAGCGCGGCGGCCAGGCCGGCCGAGACCTCCGGAGGCATCTGGCGGTCGGACTGCCGATGGACCACGAGGGTCGGCGTCCGCACCGACGGCAGCAGCTCGTGGACGTCGGTCTGGGCCGCCTCGCGAAACATCGCCGTCACGACGGTCGGGCTGGCGGCGGTCCGGAACGACTCCGCGAGCAGTCGCCCCGCCTCCCCCGCCTGCCAGCCGAGCCACGCGTGCGCCGCCGACTCGGCGAAGAGGTCCCAGTCCTGCTCGACGAGGGAGAGCAAGGCCTGGGTCTGGCTGGGGCTCATGACGTCACGAGTACGGGCCGAGCCGCCGAACAGGACCATCCGGGTGACTCGGTCGGGGTGGGCGGCCGCGTGGGCCAGAGCCGCCGGCACCGAGTGGTAGTACCCGAGCACGGCGTAGTGGTCCAGGCCGGCCGCGGCCACGACGGCGTCGAGGTCGCGCAGCTGCGCGTCGACGCCGAGGTCGTCGGGGTCGACCTGACGGCTGGAGCTGCCGGTGCCCCGTCCGTCGTAGAGCACGAGCTGCAACGAGCCCGCGAGCGCCTCGTACGCCCGCCGCAGGAACGGGATCCGCCACTGCGCGACGAGATTGCCGAGGGACGGCATCCACACCAGCGGCGGACCGCTCCCGGTCGACTGCCAGGCGACCGAGACTCCGTCGGAGGTCGTCGCATACCGGATCATCGGCACGGACCCGGGATCGGGCATACCGGCATCCTCTCCCACCCCGTGGACGGCCTTCCGCCCCAAGGTCCCGTGACCTCAACCGCGGCAGCTCAGCGGCCGTCCCCAGGTCCCGGTTCGCCTCCGTCAGCGTTCTCGCTGCGACGGCGGCCGTAGCTCATCGCCTCGAACGCCGCCCCGAGGGCGACGCCGATGATCAGCCAGAGCCCGAAGTTGTGAGTGCGGAACCCGAGAACCAGCCCGAGGACGATGCCGATGACGAGGGCCGCGCCCGGACGGGTCCAGAGCTTGTTCATGAGTACTCCACTATCGACGACGCCCCTCGACGCTACTCGGCCGGGTCCGGGCCGTCGCGTTGCGCGATGAGGTCGAGCAGGACGGCGAGCTCCCAGGCCGTCTCCCGCCAGGCGTCGTAGCGACCCGACTGGCCCTGGTGGCCGGCGGTCATCCACGTCCGCAACAGGATCGGGTCGCGGTCGGGGTCGTTGACCGCGCGGTCGCGCAGCCGGGCCACCCACTTGGCGGGTTCGGTGACGTAGACGCGGGTGTCGTGCCGGTTCGTGGTCACGAGCATCGCCGGGTATGCCTGCTCGCCGATGTTGTCGTAGGGCGAGTAGGCCTTGAGGTAGGCGTAGGCGTCCGGGTCGCGGATGGGATCGCCCCACTCCTCCCACTCACCCGCGGTCAGCGGCAGGCTGGGATCGAGCATCGTGGTCAGCACGTCGACGAACGGGACCTGTCCATGCAGTGCGCGGAACAGCGTCGGCGCCTGGTTCGCGACCGCGCCGATCAGCAGTCCGCCGGCCGAACCGCCTTTGCCAGCAAGCCGATCCGGGTGCGCGTACCCCTTCTCGACGAGGAGGGATCCGGCCGCGACGAAGTCGTCGAAGGTGTGCTGCTTGTGCAGGAGGCGGCCGTCCTCGTACCAAGGTCTCCCCAGCTCGTCGCCGCCACGGATGTGGGCGACGGCGAAGACGACGCCGCGGTCGAGCCACGACAGCCGCGCGATCGAGAACCACGGGTCGGTACTGAGTCCGTACGCGCCGTAGGCATACAGCACCGCCGGTGCGGTCCCGTCGAGCGGCGTGGAGGCCTTGCGCACCACGGAGACCGGTACCCGTGCACCGTCCGGAGCGGTCGCCCACTCCCGCGCCTGCACGTAGTCGGTGGGGTCGTAGCCGCCTCGAACCTCGGTCTGCTTCAGCAGTCGAAGCTCCCGTGTGGCGAGGTCGTACTCCTCGACGGAGGGCGGCGTGACCATCGAGGTGTAGAAGACCTGCAGCGTCTGCGCCTCGGGCTCCGGGTTGTCGCCGACGCCCACGGTCCGGATCGGCTCGTCGAACGCGATATCCCAAGGCGTGCCAAAACCGTTGGGCGACAATGGTTCTCGCGGGACGATCCGGATCGCCGTCTGACCTTCGGAGCGCAGCGAGACCGCGAGGAACGAGGCGAACGCGTCGACCCCCGTGACCAGCTCGTCCTCCGTGGTGAGTCCCAAGGGCGTCCAGGGGCCGACGCCGCCGCCGCGGACCTCGGCCCGCGACACCTCGAAGTTGACCCGGTCACGGTTGTGCAGGACGAACAGCTCGTCACCGAGCGGCTCGATGTCGTACTCGAGCTTGGGCTTCCGCACGGCGACGAGGAGAGGGGTGCCGGTCGGGTCGGCCGCGTCGAGCAGGCGGTACTCGCTCGACGTCGAGGACCCGACACCGATGACCACCCAGCGGTCGTCGCGGGACGAGCCGACGCCGACCCGGAAGATCTCGTCGGTCTCCTCGTGGACCAGGACGTCGGCGTCGGCGTCGCCTCCAACCTCGTGCCGCCACACCTGGAACGGGCGCCACGCCTCGTCGTACCGGGTGTAGAAGAGGTGGCGACCGTCGAGCGACCAGGCCACACCGGCACCGATGCCGCGGACGGCGTCGTCGATCTCGTCACCGCTTGCCAGGTCCCGGACGTGCAGGTCGTACCGCTCGTCGCCAGTGACGTCGACGGCGAAGGCGAGCCGGGTCCCGTCCGGTGAGACGTCGCTGGCCCCGAGCGAGAAGAACTCGTGACCCTCGGCCTCGACGTTCTCGTCGAGGACCACCTGCTCGCCCTCAGGCGGCCCGTCGGTCCCGAGCACCGGTCGCTCGGGAAAGGTGGCGAGGTCGACCCGCCCGGCGATGCCGTACTGGAGCCCCTCGACGGTGCGGCCGTAGTACCACCAGCCACCGTGACGCACGGGCACGCTGAGGTCGGTCTCCTTGGTGCGGGCGCGGATCTCCTCGACGATCTGATGGGCCAGAGGCTCCAGGTGCTGGGTCCGGGCTGCGGTGTAGCCGTTCTCAGCCTCCAGGTAGGCCGCGAGCCGTGGGTCGTCGCGGTCGGCCATCCACGCGTAGTCGTCGACGACGGTGTCCCCGTGGACGGTCCGGGACGACGGGTCCCGCGGCGCCCGGGGGGTTGGCGGCGTGCTCACGAGGACGACAGTAGGCGGTGCCCACCCTCCCCCTGAGGTGGCCACCGCCCTACGAGGTCAGAGGACCGCGGCGACCGGGTCCAGATACACGACCTCCGCCGGGCTGCCGAGGTGCCGGCCGTAGGCGGCCGCTGCCCGCTCGAGCTCCCGTCGCCTGGTGGCGCTCAGCGACCCGAACGGGGTCACCGTCACGACTGTTCGCTGGGCGCCGGTCCTGCGGTTCCACGTGCCGACGACGAGGCCTCCGACGACCACGGTGCCGAGGAACATGCCGTTCTTGCCCGGGACCACCCGCAGCTCCTCCTCGGGGGTGAGGATCGCCGACCGGTCCTTGTAGCCGAGGACGTACTCGTCGAAGCCGGGCAGCAGCCGCACCGGGGTGCCCGCCGGCGGCTCCGGCCGGTCGGCCGCGACGAGGTATGCCTGGCCGCCGATGGTCTCGGTGGTCACCGCGTCGCCGGCCAGAGCCACGGCCTCGCGGGCGAAGGTGAGGGTCTGGTGGCACCAGCCGGCCAGGTCGCGCTCGGTCACCGGTCCGTGGCTGGCGACGTAGCGGGTGGTGAGAGCGGCCATGGCCTCCTCGCGACCCGGCGTCCACGACTCCGGCACCCACTCGTCGATGAGCACGAACGTCGGCTGGCGGCCCTCGGCCGGGCCCTGGCAGAGCAGACCCTCCTGGCAGAACCGGCCGATGAGGTGGTACGCCCGTTGCCCGCTCGGGTCGACGCCGTTGGCTTCGAGGAGCGCGACGGCGTTCGGCCGGCTGAGCGCCACGCCCCCGGCCAGGGCACCGACGAGGACCTCGCGGGCGCGGCCGACGACCGCCTCGGTGAGCCCCTCGGCCTCGAAGACCCTCCGGCTCGTCGCGACCACCCGTTCGTTGAGCAGCCGGCACATCCAGCGGACGTCCTGGGTGGCCATGAGGTGGAGGGTGCCGCGCATGGGCCAGCTCCTCGTCACCCGCCGCGCGGCAATGGCCGCCTCGACGTCGGCCCGAGTCGCGCCGGTCCGGACCCCGACGGACCACATCCCGCTGCCGACGTCCTGTGCCTGCATGGCGAGGTGGTGGTGGACGGTGCGCGCGATCGTCTCGACCATCGACCCGGCCGGTTCGGCGAGCGGCGCGATCCGCATCGCGGCGAGGCGTTCGGTCGCGATGCGGCGACGGTCGGTGAGAAGCAAGGTCAGCGGGGCCGGTCGGTCAGCTGAGGCAGGACGGGCCGAGCAGCGCCTTGAGGTCGCCGAACAGGGCGGGGGACGCGGAGACCCGCAGCCGGTCATCGACCTTCATCAGCACGGACCGGCCGGGCTGGGTCAGCTTGAGGTGCACCTCGGTGGCGCCCGGGTGCTCCCCGAGCACCCGCCTGATCTCCTCCGCCAGCGCGTCGGTGGCCCGGACGAGCGGCAGGTTGACTACCACCGGTCCGCGCGGGCCCTCCTTGATGTCCGGGAGGGTGAGCTCCTGCGCGTAGACCGACACGGCGTCGTCACGACTGGACACCCGTCCCCGCACCACGCAGACGACGTCGGTGCGCAGCAGCGGGGCGACCGTCGCGTACGAGCTGGGGAAGAACAGGCACTCGATGGCGCCCTCGAGGTCCTCGACGGTGGCGATGGCCCAGAGGTCGCCCTTCTTGGTCCGCTTGATCTGCAGGCCGGTGATGAGCCCGGCGATGATCACCTGCGTGCCGTCGGGCTTGGGCTCGTCGCCCATGAGCGCGGCGATCGAGGTGTCGGCGTGTTGGGTGAGGACGTGCTCTATGCCGAACAGTGGGTGGTCGGAGACGTAGAGCCCGAGCATCTCGCGCTCGAAGGTGAGCAGCGTCTGCTTGTCCCACTCGTGGGTCGGCAGCTCCGGCAGGCCGTCGAAGGCCGCGCCCTCGTCGATGTCGGACGAGCCGGACATCAGGGCGTCGAACAGGCTGTCCTGCCCGAAGTCGGCCTGACGCTTGACGTCGGCCAGGGCGTCGACGAACTGGTCGTGCTTCTCGACGATTCCCCGGCGCGAGTGGCCGAGGTTGTCGAAGGCGCCGGCCTTGGCCAGGGACTCGATGGTGCGCTTGTTGCAGACCACGGCGGGCGTCTTGCGCAGGAAGTCCTTGAATGACGCATACCGACCCTTCTCCTCGCGGCTGCGGACCACGGCGTCGACGACGTTGGTGCCGACGTTGCGGATCGCGGCCATCCCGAACCGGATGTCGGTGCCGACCGCGGCGAAGTTGGCGACCGACTCGTTGACGTCGGGCGGCAGGACCTTGATCCCCATCCGGCGGCACTCGTTGAGGTAGAGCGCTGACTTGTCCTTGTCGTCGCGCACGCTGGTCAGCAGCGCGGCCATGTACTCGGCCGGGTAGTTGCCCTTGAGATAGGCGGTCCAGTAGGAGATCAGCGCGTAGGCCTTGGCGTGCGCCTTGTTGAAGCCGTAGTCCGCGAAGGGCATCAGCGCGTCCCACAGCGTCTTGATGGCGTCGGCGCTGTAGCCGTTGGTCCGCATGCCGGCCTCGAAGCCGGCGAACTCGGCGTCGAGGACCTCCTTCTTCTTCTTGCCCATCGCCTTGCGCAGCAGGTCGGCCCGGCCGAGCGTGTAGCCGGCGACCTTCTGCGCGATCTGGATCACGTGCTCCTGGTAGACGATGAGGTTGTGCGTCGCCCCGAGGATCTCCTCGAGCGGCTCGGCCAGCTCGGGGTGGATGGGTGTGGCCGGCTGGCGCCCGGTCTTGCGCATCGCGTAGTTGGTGTGGCTGTTGATGCCCATCGGCCCGGGCCGGTAGAGCGCGATGGTCGCCGAGATGTCCTCGAACGTCGTCGGTTGCATCTGGCGCAGCAGGGTGCGGGTGCCACCGCCGTCGAGCTGGAAGACGCCGAGGGTGTCGCCCTTGGCCAGCACCTCGTAGGCCTTGGGGTCGGTCATGTTCTTGGACAGCGCCTCGAGGTCGACGTCCTCACCGCGGTTGGCCCGGACGTTGGCGATGGCGTCGTCGAGGATGGTGAGGTTGCGCAGCCCGAGGAAGTCCATCTTGACCAGCCCGAGCGTCTCGCAGCTGGGGTAGTCGAACTGGGTGATGATCTGGCCATCCTGCTCGCGGCGCATGATCGGGATGAGGTCGATGAGCGGCTCGCTGCTCATGATCACGCCGGCCGCGTGGACGCCCCACTGACGCTTGAGGCCCTCGAGGCCGAGGGCGGTCTCGACGACCTCCTTGGCCTGCGGGTCCTCGTCGTGGACGCCGCGGAACTCGGTCGCCTCGTGGTAGCGCGGGTGGTCCTTGTCGAACACGCCGGACAGCGGCATGTCCTTGCCCATGATCGGCGGCGGCATCGCCTTGGTGAGCTTCTCCCCCATCGCGTAGGGGTGGCCCATGACCCGGGCGGCGTCCTTGACCGCCTGCTTGGCCTTGATGGTGCCGTAGGTGACGATCTGGGCGACCCGCTCCTCGCCGTACTTCTCGCTGACGTAGTGGATGACCTCGCCGCGGCGGCGCTCGTCGAAGTCCACGTCGAAGTCGGGCATCGACGGGCGCTCGGGGTTGAGGAACCGCTCGAAGACCAGGTCGTGCACGACCGGGTCGAGGTCGGTGATGCGCAGGGCGTAGGCGCACATCGAGCCGGCACCGGAGCCACGACCGGGGCCGACCCGGATGCCGTGGTCCTTGGCCCAGTTGATGAAGTCGGCGACGACGAGGAAGTAGCCGCCGTAGCCCTTCTTGAGGATCACGTCGGTCTCGTAGCGCGCCCGCTCCGTCGCGTACGCCGGGACGCCCTCGGGGTAGCGGACCTCGAGGCCGCGCTCGACTTCCTTGACGAACCAGGACTCCTCGCTCTCGCCATCGGGGCAGGGGAACCGCGGCATGTAGCGACCCTCGCCCTCGACGAACGAGACGTCGCAGCGCTCAGCGATGAGCAGCGTGTTGTCGCAGGCCTCGGGCAGCTCGCGGAACAGATGCCGCATCTGCGCGGGAGTCTTGAGGTAGAACTCCTCGGCGTCGAACTTGAACCGGTTGGGGTCCATCAGGGTGGAGCCGGACTGGACGCAGAGCAGCGCCGCGTGGGCCTTGGCGGCCTCGGCCTTGGTGTAGTGCAGGTCGTTGGTGGCGACGAGCGGGATGGCGAGGTCCTTGGCCAGGCGCAGCAGCTCGCGCTGGGTCTGCCGCTCGATGGGGATGCCGTGGTCCATGACCTCGGCGAAGAAGTTCTCCCGGCCGAACAGCTCCTGGAACTCGCCGGCGGCCTTGCGGGCCTCGTCGTACTGGCCGAGCCGCAGACGGGTCTGGATCTCCCCGCCGACGCACCCGGTGGTGGCGATGAGGCCGTCGGAGTACTGCGCGAGGAGCTCGCGGTCGATGCGGGGCTTGAAGTAGTGGCCCTCCATCGACGCCAGCGAGCTCATCCGGAACAGGTTGTGCATGCCGCCGGTGGTGCGGGCGAGCAGCGTCATGTGGGTGTAGGCGCCGCCGCCGCTGACGTCGTCGCGGCCGGCGCTCTCGTCGCCCCAGCGGACCCGGGTCTTGTCGCGGCGGTGGGTTCCGGGGGTGAGGTAGGCCTCGACGCCGATGATCGGCTTGATCCCGTAGCGGCGGGCCTTGGACCAGAACTCGTAGGCCCCGAAGACGTAGCCGTGGTCGGTCGTGGCGATCGCCGGCATGCCCATCTCAGCGGCGCTCTGGAGCAGCTCGTCGATGCGGGCGGCACCGTCGAGCATCGAGTACTCGGTGTGCACGTGCAGGTGCGCAAAGCTCGGTGCGGAGGCGGGGGCGGCGGACATCGTGGACCACTCTAGGCGGGCCAGGGGACGCCCTTCGGCGTGTCGTCGCCGGGGTGTCGCGTCCCCTTGCTCGACTGAACTCAGATGTTCATCGGTTCTGCCTCCGAACCGTCGAAAACCGGGGGAACATCGGAGTTCGGTGGTGCCGGCGGCCCCTCAGGCCAAGGGGAAGCGGGCGATGACGTCCCAGGAGCCGCCGACCTCGGGCCGCCCGACGATGACCTCCACCTCGGTCACCCGCTGCTGGACGGGGAGCGTCGGCTGGACCTGCCGCTCGACCGCCCGGAGCGTCTCGGGCCGGGCGCCCTGACCGACGGTCAGGTGCGGGACGACGTCCTCGTGGGCCCCCGCGTAGGGCGGATGCTCCGGGAACGCCGCCGCGACCGACGTGGTGAGCGCCCGGAACGGCTCGGCCGGGTCCGGCGCCAGCCACAGCACGTTCTCGTCGAACCAGGCGGTCGAGCCGAACGTCGCGGTGAACTCCGGGACCGTCGCCACGGCCCGGGACAGCTTGGCGTGGACGTCGTCATTCAGCTCCGTGGGGTCCATGAAGGGGAACAGCACGGTGACGTGCGCCGGTACTCCCCACGGCGCGGACTCGTCGAGAACGCGCCGGTGATGACCGACGACTGGCTCCGCCTCCGGGATGCTGACGATCACCGCGCTGTGCGTCGGCGGTCCGAGCGGCGAGGGCGACGCGGCGGCGAACGGCATACCCGAAGTCTGGCGTCCTCAGCCCGTCCGCGGACCTCTTTAACCGGTGGAGATCACGTCGAGGGCGTGCTGGAGGTCCGCGGGGAACGGGCTGGAGTAGGTGACCCACTCGTGCCGGGTCGGGTGCTCGAACCCGAGGCCGGACGCGTGCAGCCACTGCCGTTCGAGCCCGAGCCGGGCGGCGAGGGTCGGGTCGGCGCCGTAGATGAGGTCGCCGCAGCACGGATGGTGCAGCGCCGCGAAGTGGACCCGGATCTGGTGGGTACGCCCGGTCTCCAGATGGATCTCCAGCAGCGACGCGTGCCGGAACGCCTCCACCACCTCGTAGTGGGTCACCGCGTTGCGGCCGGAGTCCAGGACGGCAAACTTGTAGTCCGCGCCCGGGTGCCGACCGATCGGGGCGTCGATGGTCCCGACGAGCGGGTCCGGGAGCCCCTGCACCAGCGCGTGGTACGTCTTGTCCACGGTCCGGTGCTTGAACGCCCGCTTGAGCACGGAGTAGGCGCGCTCGCTCTTGCAGACGACCATCAGCCCGGACGTGCCGACGTCGAGCCGGCTGACGACGCCCTGCCGCTCGCTCGCCCCGGAGGTCGAGATCCGGTACCCCGCCGCGGCGAGGCCACCGAGGACCGTCGGACCGGTCCACCCCACGCTCGGGTGCGCGGCGACACCGACCGGCTTGTCCACCACGACGATGTCGTCGTCGTCGTGGACGATGGTCATTCCGGGAACCGGTTCCGCGATGACCGCCAGGGTCGGGCTGTCCTCGGCCCGCGGCAGCGCGACCTCGAGGAGGTCGCCGGCGGAGACGCGGTCCGACTTGACCGCCGGCCGGTGGTTCAGGGAGACGTGGCCCGCGGCGGCGAGGTCCGCTGCCTTGGTCCGCGACACCCCGAAGAGCCGCGCGATCGCTGCGTCGACGCGCTCGCCCTCGAGCCCGTCCGGGACGAGCAGCGTCCGCTCGTCAGGGGCCATCGTCGGCGGCCTCGGGGCGGCCGGCCTCCCGCGAGTCACGCGTCCCGTCCACGCTGCGCCCCGTGAGCGCGAGCAGCCCGATGAGGATGGCCGCACTGACGATGGCGATGTCGGCGATGTTCCCGATGAACCAGTTGTTGTAGTTGAGGAAGTCGACGACGTGACCCCGGCCGAGTCCCGGCTCGCGGACGACCCGGTCGGTGAGGTTCCCCAACGCGCCACCCAGGAGCAGTCCCAGGGCCCATGCCCACCCGATCGACCCGAGGCGACGGCTGACGCGGATCACCACGATAAGGACAACGACGGCGACGATCGTCAGCACCCAGGTGTTCCCGGTACCGATGGAGAAGGCCGCACCGGGGTTGCGGATGAGGTCCAGCCGCAGGAACGACCCGATGAGGTCCCGCGGCGGCTGGTCGGTCAGCGCGCTGACCGCCCACCACTTCGAGAGCTGGTCGAGCAGGTACGTGACGACGGCGATGCCCGCAAGGAGCAGGAACAGCCGTCGGCGCCGCGCCGCCGGGGGGCCGGGGGCCGGAGCGTCGGTATGCGTCGGATCGGTAGGCGTCGGGTCCGCGGGGTCGATCGGGTCGCGCTGTGCAGGCGTGGCAGGGATCAGCGGTGCTCCTGCCTCGTCTTGCAGGCCATGCACAGGGTCGCTCGCGGCGCCGCCTGCAGCCGCAGCTTGCCGATCGGGTTCCCGCACGACTCGCAGACTCCGTAGGTGCCGTTGGCGAGCCGCTCCAACGCGTGCTCGACCTGGTCGAGCTTGTCGCGAGAGTTGGCGACGAGGCTCATCTCGTACTCACGCCCGAAGATGCTCGCCCCGGCGTCCGCCTGGTCGTCGCCGGCGCCCTCGCCCGCATCCCGCATCAGGCCCTGGAGGTCGTGCTCGGCGATCTCGAGGTCGGCCATCGCCCGGGCCCGCTCGGAGTCCAGCTCCTCGCGGATCTCGCGCAGCTCCTTGGCGGTCCACGGCTTCTCGGTCGTCGCCACCCGTAGGGTCGCGGTCGGTGTCGCCGTGGCGCTGGCCGCCGTGGTCGCCTTCGTGGCGCTGGCCGCCGTGGTCGCCTTCGTGGCGCGCGCCGGCGTCGCCGTCGCAGTGCTTGCTGCGGGCGGTGCAGCCTTCGCCGGTGCCGCCTTCGCTGGTGTGGACTTGGCCCGTGTCGCCTTCGCCGGCGCGGACTTCGCC
This sequence comes from Lapillicoccus sp., assembly GCF_036559105.1. Classification (GTDB taxonomy): domain Bacteria; phylum Actinomycetota; class Actinomycetes; order Actinomycetales; family Dermatophilaceae; genus Lapillicoccus. The sequence continues at coordinate 12,660 of NZ_DATBTV010000076.1, forward strand.
GGTGCCGCCTTCGCCGGGGATGCCTTGGTGGCCGGGGAGGCCTTGGCGGTCGTGGATGTAGCGGTCTTCTGCGCGGTCGTGGCCGGTGCCGCCTTCGCGGACTTCGTGGCGGCCTTCGCGGGTGCCGCCTTCGTCGCCTTGACCGCAGCCTTCGCGGTCTTGGCCGTCGCAGTCTTGGTCGGCGCCGCCTTCGCGGTCTTCGTGGCGGCGTTCGCCGGCACCACCTTGGCCGCAGCCTTCGCGGTCTTGGCCGTCGCGGTCTTGGTCGGCGCCGCCGTCGCGGTCTTCGTGGCGGCCTTAGCGGGTGCCGCCTTCGTCGTCTTGACCGCAGCCTTCGCGGTCTTGGCCGGAGCCGTCTTGGCCGGCGCCGCCTTCGCGGAGGTGGAGGGACGAGCCGTGGTCGCCGCCTTCGCGGTCTTCGCCGGGGTCGCCTTCGCCGTCTTCGCCGGGGTCGCCTTCGCGGTCTTCGCCGGGGTCGCCTTCACGATGTTCGCCGGGGCCGGCTTGGCCGTGGACGTCGCCGGAGCCGCCTTGCCCGTTGTCACGGCCTTGACCGGAGTCGCCTTCTTCGCGACCGACTTGGTGGTGGTGGTCTTGCGGGTCGCCGACGTGGCGGCCGGAGCCGCCGCGGGCCGCGCCGCGGACGTCGTCCGTCCCGCCCTGCTCGTGGCGGGGGTCCTTGTGGCTGCCATGGCGTACCGGCCCCTTCCGGGGTAGCGATCCTCGTAGATGGTCGGGGCGAGGATAAGCCCCGCACACGCCGACTCCAAACCCGGCTCACCGCACGGGACGACCCGTGTCGCACGCATGTCGACTCACATACCGGCCGGTCAGCCGGAACCTACCGACGCGACGACCGCCCGAACGGCGACCAGCACGTGACGACCGGCCTCGAGGTGACGTGGAGGGTGAGGCTCTCGCCGCACCCTCCGGCCGGGGTCAGTGGTGCTCGGCCTGGCTCGCGACCTGCCCGTTGGCCTCGGCGTTCTCCTGGCCTTCGCCGCCCTCGTTCGGCTCGACCCCGGCGTGGTCGAGCTCGTCGAGCTGGCCCTGGAGGTAGGACTTCAGCTGGGTGCGGTAGGTGCGCTCGAAGCCCCGCAGCTGCTCGATCTTCTGCTGCAGAACGCCCTTCTCCTGGTCCAGCTCCGCGAGGATCGCCGCCTTCTTCTGCTGGGCCTCGGCCACCATGCCGGTGGACCGCTCGCGACCCTCGGTGATGAGCTGCTCGTGACGCTCCTGCGCCTCGGCCAGCAGCCGGTCGTGCTCGGTCTGTGCGGTGCCGAGCAGCTCGTCATGACGGCTCTGTGCGGTGCCGAGCAGCTCGTCGTGCTTGGCCTGACCCGTCGACAGCAGCTCGTCGTGCTGCGCCTGACCGGTCGACAGCAGCTCGTCGTAGCGGCTCTGCCCCTCGGCGAACAGCTCGTCGCGCCGAGCCTCACCCTTGCCGACGTGCTCGTCGTGGACCCGCTGGGCAAGCTCGATGAGCGCAGCGGCGCTGGCGCCACCGGCGGCACCCCCGGCCACCGCACGCATGACCCCGGTGTCGCTGCCCCCGGCCCCGGCCGGCGCCTCGGTCCCTGCGGCCCCGGCCGCGACCGGCCCGGCCTTGGCCGTCTCGGCGGCCTCTGCTGCCCGGCGCTCGGCCTCGCCCGCGCGCGCCTCGGCATCCTCGGCGCGGCGGCGGGCCTCCTCGACGGACTGCTCGGCCTGCTGAGCCTGGCCCTGCGCGGCGGCGGCGGACTCCTTGGCCTCCGCCAGCTCCTGCTCCAGCTGCGCGAGCCGCTGCTCGGCGGCGGCCTTGGCCTCGCCTTCCTCACGGGCCCGGCTCTCGGCGGCGTCGAGGCGCTCCTGGACCGAGGCGTCGATCGCGCCCTGGCGGTCCTTGACCTGCGCCTCAGCCGCGGCGACGTCGGCCTGCGCCTTGGACAGCCGCTCGCTGACCTCCTTCTCGCGCGACTCCGCGTCGGCGAGCCGGCTCTTGACGTCCTCGAGGCGCTTCTCGTGCTCCTCGACGACCGCGGGGTCGAGCGACCCGCGGTCCTGCACGCTGGAGCTTGTCCGGGACTGGCACTCCTCGAACTGGTGCTTGTAGTCGTCCCGCTGCGCTGTCAACGCCCGCATCTCGGCCACGACGTCGTCGAGGAAGTCGTCGACGTCACGCTCGTCATAGCCCTTCCGGAACTGGGTCGTCTGGAAGTGCTTGTTGAGGATCTGCTCAGGCGTCAGAGCCATGGGGTACCACCTTGTTTCTCAGGACCGCGGCCGGCTTGTGGGGGTCCGTTCCCGAGCAACGTTATCGAACCGCAACGGCACGACCAACCTGGCGGACTCTCGGCCAGGCTCACGGAGCGTTTCGGCGCACCTCGGACGTCGGTCAGGCGATGCGAATGGTCATCAACAGCGACGTGATGACCATGAGCACGAGGAAGGCGATGTCGATGCGCATCCCGCCCAGGTTGATCGACGGGATCACCCGGCGAAGCAGTCGCAGCGGCGGGTCGGTGACGGTGTAGACCAGCTCAGCCACCACGAGAACCGCGCCCTTGGGCCGCCAGTCCCGCGACAGCACCTGGACCCAGTCGAACACCAACCGTCCGATGAGGGTCAGGAAGAAGAGGAAGACGACGGTCGAGAACACCGTACCGATGGTGCGCATACGTCAAGTCTCGCTGATGGTTCCGGTGAAACCCGACGCCGGGGGTGGCCGGGTGCGGTGAGCGGTATGCCCGTGGCTACGACTGGTTGAAGAATCCGCGGGTCGTGGGGCCGCCTTCGACCTCTTCGGTCGCGACCTCGACGTGCACCGGGGAGAGCAGGAAGACCTTCGAGGTCACGCGCTCGATGGTGCCGTGGAGACCGAAGACCAGGCCCGCCGCGAAGTCGACGAGGCGCTTGGCGTCGGCGTCGCTCATGTCCGAGAGGTTCATGATCACGGGCGTCCCCTCCCGGAACGACTCCCCGATCGTCTTCGCCTCGTTGTAGGTGCGCGGGTGAATGGTCGTGATCCGGTTCAGCGGACCCACCTCCGGTTCGCGGACCAGCCGCGCCACGGGCGCCGGGCGCCGGGGCAGCTGGGTGACCGCCGCGCCGGTCTCGGGACGCTCCGCACCCGGACGCTCGGAGCGCTCCGGCGTGCGGCGACGCTCGTCGTCGTAGTCCGCGACGTCGTCGCGGTGCCCGTCGTCGTCGTAGCGGTCGTCGTCCTCTGCAAGCCCGAGGTACACCATCGTCTTGCGAAGCGCCCCAGCCATCGTGGAACTCCCTTGGTAGTGCAATGAAACAGCGGTCAACCGTCGTCCCCAGCGACGTTAGCGAAGCGTCGGACGCGATCCCAGGATTGCGCTTCCGACACGCAGGTGTGTCGCCCCGTGCCGGATGGCGGCCTCGAGGTCCCCGCTCATGCCCGCCGACACCCAGGTGGCCTGCGGATGGTCCTGCTGTATGCGGGTCGCCACCTCCCACAGCCGGGCGAACGCCGCGTCCGGGTCGGTCCCCAGCGGGGCCACGGCCATGACGCCCCCGAGCTCGAGGCCGCCCGCTCCGGCGATGGCGTCGGCGAGGGCGGGGATGTCGGTGACGTCGGCGCCGCCGCGGTCCGGTGCGTCGTCGAGGCTGACCTGGACGAGGACGCGGGGGGTTCGGCCCTGCTGCTCCGCCGCCCGGCCGAGCGCCGCGACGACCTTCGCACGGTCGGCGGTGTGGACGACGTCGGCGTAGGAGACGACGGACGCGACCTTGTTGGACTGCAGCTGCCCGATGAAGTGACGGGTCACGCCGGCGCCGTCGAGCAGCGGGTCGGTCAGCTTCTCCCGGGCCTCCTGGTCCCGGTTCTCCCCCACGTCCCGGACCCCGAGATCGGCGAGCAGCCGGACGTCGGTGACCGGGAAGAACTTCGTCACCACGATGAGCTCGATGTCGCCGGGGTCGCGTCCGGCCTCGGCGCACGCTGTCGCGATACGGGCGTGGACGCCGTCGAGCCCCGCGGCGAGCTCGCCGCGGCGGGCCCCGTCGCTCACGAGGCGTCCTCCGGGACGAGCCGCACGATCCCCGCGAACCGGCCGGTGGAGCCGTCGCGGCGGTACGAGTAGAGGTGCGGGCTCTCGCGGGTGCAGCCAGGGACCCAGGTGACCCGGATCCCGTGCGCCGAGAGCTGGTCGACCACGCCGGCGGCGACGTCGATCGCCGGGGTGCCGGACCAGGACACGGTCGCACTGGTCGGGCTCACGGCCGCGGCCTCGGCGCGCATACCCTCCGGCACCTCGTAGCAGCGGCCGCACACCGACGGGCCGACGACGGCGAGCGTCTCGGCCGGGTCGGCCCCGGCCTCGACGAGCGCGTCGACCGCACGGTCGACGACCCGCGCGACCATCCCAGGTCGACCCGCGTGCACGGCTCCCACGACGCCGGCGACCGGATCCGCGAGCAGGACGGGTACACAGTCGGCGGACAGAGCAGCGAGGGCGACGTCCCCCCGGGTCGACACGAGCGCATCCACTCGCGGGGCCGCCCCCTCCCACGGCCCGTCCGCCCGGGCGACGTCGGCGCTGTGGCACTGCTCCATGAACAGCAGGCGTTCGCGCGGGAGGTCGAATGCGGAGGCGACGGCGGTGCGGTTGGCCTCGACGGCGGCCGGATCGTCGAGCCGGCCGCCGAGGTTCATCGTGCCGAACGGTGGCTCGCTCCGGCCGCCGTGGCGTGAGGTGATCGCGAAGCGGATCCCGCGACGCCCCGGTGCGGCGGCGACGTCGTGGGTCCAGAAGAACACGGCGGTCATCCTCGCAGGCCCACGCTTCCCGCCCTCCAGACGCCCGCTGCTGTCACGTCTGACCAGTTCGCCACCGGCGAACCGACAACGTCGGCAGTCCGGAATTGGGACAGACAAAACGAAGCGCCGGGCCCGGC
>NZ_DATBTV010000077.1:0-89924 GCF_036559105.1 Lapillicoccus sp.
CCATCCGACGAAGTCGGTCATCCACGCCAGCGGTGCCCGCTTGACCTGAGGGTTCTCGTGCAGGAAGTAGTCGACGTCCCACGCTTCGTCGGCGACGACGAGGTCGTAGGGCTCCTCGTCGAGGACGTCGCGGAACACGCCGAAGTTGTTGACGAGGATGGAGTCCATCCGGCGGATCGCCTGGAACGCGTTGAGGTCGTGCTCGCCGCACTCGCTCTCGATGTGGGTGGACTCGTTGACCAGCCAGCGGGACGCAGGATGCAGGGTCTCGCCGGCCGCGGACAACACGCGAGTGACGGGATGCTGCGCCAGCCAGTCGATCTGCAAGTCCGGGTGCAGCCGGCGCAGCTCGCCGGCGATGGCCACGTCGCGTCGGGCGTGGCCGAGCCCGATCGGGGAGGAGAGGTAGAGCGCCCGCCGCGGACGGGACGGGGCGCGGACCCGCGACCGCGTGCGCGGCGGGACGGTTGGGGGATGGATCCGGTCGACGAACCGGCGCAGCTCCTCGTTGAACAGCACCGGGTCGCGCGACATGATCCCGTGGCCGGCGCCCTGCACGAGGAGCAGCTCGCCGCCGGTCAGCTCGGCGAGCCGCTCCCCGTAGGCGTGCGGGCGGATGTGGTCGTCGGTGCCGTGGATGACGAGCACCGGGCACTGGACCCGCTCGCAGAACGGCTCGATCCGCTCGCACACCGCTCCGTCCACCCCGAGCCGTCCGGCGGTCGTGTCGGCCAACGTCGACGGGGCGATCTCGTGCGCCCAGGCGACGCAGTCCTCGATCTGCTTGGTGGAGTGGGGTTCGGTGAACAGCTCGGAAAAGAAGAACCGCGCGAAGTCGTCGTAGTCGCCCTCGAGCCAGTAGTACTTGTTGTACTTGGCCCACCCCCGGGTGGTGTCGACGCGGTCGCCCCACCAGTAGGCGTCGCGGGGTGCGGGGATGTCGAACCCGCAGGCCGGACCGAGCGCCAGGAGACCGCTGACCCGGTCGGGGTGGTCCGCGGCGAGGTGGACGCCCCACGCGGCGGCGCAGGAGAGCCCGACCACCACGGCCCGGTCGGTGTCCGTGGCGTCGAGGACCGCGAGCGCGTCCGCCGCATACTCCGCGTCGGTGTACGCGGCGGCTCCCTCGGGACGACCGGAGTCGCCGCTGCCGCGTCCGTCGAACGTCACGACGCGGTAGTGACGGGACAGGTACGGAACCTGCGCCTTCCAGAACCGCGCCGGGATGATCGACCAGCTCGGGAGCAGCAGGATCGTGACCGGGCCGCTGCCCGAGACGGCGTACGACAGGCGTACGCCGTCCCGGTCCACGACACCGGTCGTCGAGGCGATCCCCTCCGGGAGCGCGAACTCGCTCATCCGCTCAGTCTCCTCGCGCCGGTCGGGGTTTCTCGACCTACTTACGGATCTCAAAGATGGTGTTGAGCGGGGTCTGCGCCGCGATCCGGAACCGGGTGAACCCGGCGGCCGTCACGACGTCGCGGATCTTGGCCGGGCCGGCCTGGGTGCCGAGCGCCAGCCCGACCTCCTGGGACAGCGACGCCGGGGTGCAGAGCAACGTCGAGAACCCGTAGTAGGCGCGACCGACCGGCGTGAAGTTGTCCTCCACGTGGTCGCCGGCCGCCGGCTCGACGACCATCCAGGTGCCGTCGTCGGCGAGCGCGTCGTAGACGTGCCGGGCGGCACCGACCGGGTCGCCCATGTCGTGCAGGGCGTCGAAGGTCGTGACGAGGTCGAACCCGGTCCCGGAGAACCCGTCGGCACCGGACACCTCGAACTCGGTGCGGTCGGCCACGCCGGCCTCCTGTGCCCGCTCGCGGGCGACGTCGATCGAGGCGCCGTGGTAGTCCGAGCCGTGGACCCGCGAGGCGGGGTACGCCTGGGCCATCAGCACGCTGGACGAGCCGTGACCGCAAGCCATGTCGGCGACCTTCGCGCCGCCCTCGAGCTTGGCCACGACGCCGTCGAGCGCCGGCAGCCAGGAGGCGGTGAGGTTGGCGAGGTAGCCCGGTCGGAAGAACCGCTCGCAGCCGACGTGGACATCGGAGTTGTGGTCGTGCCAGCCGAGGCCGTCGCCCGTGGCGGCCGCCTCGAAGATGCGGTTCGCGTCGCGGATGGTGCCGTAGGCGATCTGGAAGAAGCCCGGCAGGTAGGCGGGGCTGGTCTCGTCGGTCATCGCCATCGCGACCTCGGGCGAGATCGAGAAGGTACGGGTCTCGGGGTCGTAGCCGAGGTACCCGCCGGCGGCCTGGGCGGCGAGCCACTCCCGCGCATACGGCTCGGCGGTGTTGGTGAGGTGGGCCAGGCTGTTCGGCGTGAGGGGGCCCTGCTCCGCGAGGGCGCGGTAGTAGCCGAGCCGGTCGCCCATGACGACGAGGGCGGTGTTGAGCGAGGCGCCCACCTCGTCGATGGCGCGGAAGACGAAGCCCATGAGGACGTCGCCGTCGACGGCGGGAGGAGAGGTGACTGCGGTCATGGTGGTGGTCCTTCGTAGGTGGGCCGGTTCGTGCCGGCAGCGGAGACGTTGTTGTCGGTACGCCCACGGTCCAGCCCCGGGGGTATCCGCCGCATCCGGGTACCTCCCTAGTCGTGGGCCATCGCAACCCGCAACGAGCCTCGCGCACCATGCGTCCCTCGGTCATCACGACTCCACGGATGAGCGGCTGCTCGACGGGATCCTATGGAGCAGCCGCTCATGCATGGACCGTCGACCGCTAGGTCTGCCGGCTGCGCCAGGAGGGCGCTCCGGTTCCTAGACTCGGCAGGTGCTCGTGGGGCGGGAGGCCGAACGACGGGCCCTCGACGCGCTCGTCGCGGGGGCCCGGCTGGGCCGCAGCGGTGTGCTCCTGCTCGTCGGCGAGCCGGGGATCGGGAAGACCACGCTGCTCGACTACGTCGCGAGCCGGGCCGAAGGGATGTACGTCATCCGTGTCGCCGGTGCGGAGGCCGAGCGCGACCTGCCGTTCGGTGCGCTCGCGCTCGCTATGGGCGGCGCGATAGCCGACCTGGACGACCTGCCACCCCCGCAGGCCGCTGCGCTGCGGACCGCGTTGGCCCTCGACACCGGACCGCCGCCGGACCGGTTCGCGGTGGGCGCGGCCACGCTCGGGGTGATGACCCGCCGCGCCGAGCGCCAGCCGATGGCCATCCTGCTCGACGACGCGCACCACCTCGACCGTCCCTCTGCGGAAGCCCTGGTGTTCGCCGCCCGCCGACTGGTCGCCGACCCGATCCTCGTGGTGGCCGCTCTTCGCGAGGGCGAGCCGAGCCCTCTGCGGGCCGCCGACCTCCCGGTCCTGGCGATCACCGGGCTGGACCAGGCGGGCACCGCCGACCTGTTGCGGTCGGCCGACACCGCCTCTGGTGCCCCCGACCGGGTGGCGTGGGTCCATCGGGCGACCGGCGGAAACCCGCTGGCCATCGTCGAGCTCGCCCGGACGGCCGCCGAGTCGGAGACCGGGTCGCCGGGGGAGAACGCGGTCGCACCCCTCCCGGTGCCGGCGGCGCTCGCGGAGGGGTTCGTCCGGCGCGCGAGGGCGGTCGGGTCGGAGGCGACCACCCTGCTCGCGTTGGTCGAGGCGGCGGCCGGGGACCTGCGCGTGGTCCTCGGCGGGGCGCTGGTCCTCCACCTCGATCCCGGTACCCTGCCGCTGACCGAGTCGGCCGGACTGGTCCGGACCACGGCCGACCGGGTCGTCTTCACACACCCGCTGGTCGGTTCGTCGGCGTACGCCAGCCTGACGCCGGACCGGCGCCGGGCGGTCCACGGCGCGGTCGTCGCCGCGCTGCCCCGGCACGAGACGGCTCGGCGGGCGTGGCACGGCGCGGCGGCGGCCCTGGGGCCGGACGCCTCGGCGGCCGACGCGCTCGAGATCGTCGGCTCCGAGGCCCGTGGTCGCGGGGCGTACGCCGTCGCCGCCTCGGCGTTGGAGCGTTCAGCCCAGCTGACCGACGACGCGGTGCGACGGGCCGACCGGGGCGTTGCGGCGGCCGCCGCGGCGTTCGACGCGGGGGACACTGCCTGGGCGCTGCGGCTGCTCGACGAGGCGACGGCAGGCGCGGTACCGGCAGGAACGCGAAGCCGGGCCGGTGCGCTGCGGGGCGCCATCACGACACGCAGCGGTGCGCTCGACGAGGCCTGGGCCATCCTCGTGGCGGCCGCCCGGGAGGTCGCGGAGGCCGACCCGAGCCGGGCGCTGCACCTCGTGGCCGAGGCCGTCGACGTGGCCTTCTACCTCGCCGACGGCGACGTGGCGCGGGAGTCCCAACGGCTGGCCGAGTCCCTGCTCGACCGCGGCGTGGGCGGCAGTGCGGCCGCGATCGGCCGCCTCGCGGTGGGGATGGCGCAGGTGCTCGACGGCCAGGACGGCTCGGTCTCGCTCCGTGAGGGCTTTGCGCTGCTCGGCGGCGAGGACGCGCGGCCGACCGACGAGTTCGACGCGACCTGGCTGATGGTCAGCGCCCTGTTCCTTCGGGAGGAGGGTTCGACGCGCCGCCTCCTCCGGGCGGTCGAGGCGGCGCGGGCGGACACTTCTGTGGGTCGTCTGCCGCACCTGTTGTTCCACCTGGCCCGGGACGAGGCCACGACCGACCGCTGGGCGGCCGCCGTGACCGACTACGCGGAGGCGGCGGCCCTGGCCGAGGAGCTCGGTCAGACCACCGAGCTGGCGACGTCGTTGGCCGGCCTGGCGTGGCTGGAGGCTCGGCGGGGCAACGACGTCGCCGTGCGCCAGCATGCCCAGCGCGCCGTCGCCCTCGCCGCTCCGCGCCGGGTGATGATTGCGCGCATCTGGGCCGGGTTCGCGCTGGGCGACCTGGAGCTCGGCGCGGGGCACATGGACGAGGCGCGGGCCCGGTATGCGTCCCTGGTCGCGCTCCTCGACGCCTCGCGGATCCGAGACGTCGACCTCTCGCCCGCTCCCGAGCTGGCCGAGGTGCTGCTCCGCATGGGGGATCTCGAGGGGGCGGCCGCGGTGGCGGCCGGGCATCGTCGGGATGCGGAGCGCAAGGGCCAGCCGTGGTCGCTGGCCCGGGCCTGGCGCACGACGGGGCTGCTGGCGGCCGACGACGAGATCGACGCGACGTTCGGGACGGCGCTGACCCTCCATGCCGCTACGCCCGACGTCTACGAGACCGCGCGAACCACCCTGGCGTACGGGTCACGGTTGCGGCGGGCCCGGCGGCGGGTCGACGCGCGGGGCCGGCTGCAGGACGCATACCAGGCGTTCGAGCGGCTCGGGGCGCGGCCGTGGGCCGCTGCCGCCGCGGACGAGCTGGCGGCGACCGGCGTGACCGTCGCCCCCCACGGCGCGACCGGACTGGACCTGCTCACGCCCCGCGAGCGGCAGATCGTCCAGCTCCTGGTCGACGGCCGCACCACGCGGGAGACGGCGGGGGCACTGTTCCTCAGCCCGAAGACCGTCGAGTACCACCTGCGGCACGTCTACACGAAGCTCGGCGTCACCAACCGCCGCGAGCTGGCCGACCTCGTGGCGTCAGACGGCTGACGCGGCCAGTGCGGCGGCGGTCGCGTCGAGAAGCCGGCGCCGGAGGTCCTGCGAGCGGACGCTGAACGCTCGTTGGGCCTCGACGTACTCCGCTTTGCCCTCGCGGGTCTCGATCGGGATCGCCGGGTACCCCAGGGCGCTCAGCTCGTACGGCGAGGCGCGCATGTCGAGGACCCGGATGTCGCGGGCCAGGTCGAAGCCGTCCATGACCAGCTCGCTCGGAACGAACGGCACCAGCTGGTACGCCCACTTGTAGCAGTCCATCCCCGCGTGCAGGCAGCCCGGTTGCTCCAGGGCGACCTGCTGGTCCCGCGTCGGTTGCAGCGCGTTGAGCGGCCGGGACGTCGGGGTGAAGAACCGGAACGCGTCGACGTGTGAGCAGGCGAGCTGGTGCGTCTCGACGACCCGGTCGGTGGCGGCGGCTCCAAGCCGCAGCGGCCAGTCCGGGTGCCGCACACCGCCCTGGTCCAGGCGGTGCACCATGGCCCACTCGTGCAGCCCGAAACAGCCGAACTGGCCCGGCCGGTCGAGGGTCGCAGCGAGGAGACGGCGGATGGTGGCGACCCGGGTCCCGCGCTCGGCGAGGTACGCGTCGAGGTCGACGGTGACGACGCGACGGTCGGCGCGGTGGTACCGCCAGGACGCCCGCTCGGTCCCCGCCGCCTCGTCCAGCCCGACGCCGGCGCCGGGGTGCCAGCGCCGGAGAGCGGTCACCGAGTTGGCGTAGTAGGTGAACAGGAAGTCCTCGACCGGGTGCTTGGCCCCGTCCACGCGACGCGCCCGGTGTCCGGCGGTGGCCGCGTCGACCCGGTCGGCGTGGGCGCGCTCGCGTGCTCTCCACTCCGGCTCGCGAAGGACGTCCACGGCGAAGAACTCTAGGCCGTCTGGCAGCCTTGGCCGATGAGCCGTCTCCTCGCCGTGCTGTCGGCGGTCGCGCTGGGACTGCTGGCCGCCTGCTCGAGCGCCGCGCCGGAACCGAGCGTGCCGCAGGGCATCGTGGCGACGATCACGACTCCGCCCCCGTCGCCGACCACCGCGCCGACGTCGAGCAGCCCGACCGCGGCCGCGACCGGCTGGTACCTCGCTCTGGGCGACTCGCTCGCCGCCGGCTACCAGCCGCCCGGCGGCGACCAGAAGACCCGCGGGTATGCGGGTCCGGTGCTGGAGGGCGTCCGCAAGACCCAGCCGGGCACGCAGCTGACGAACCTCGGCTGCTCCGGCGAGACGACGACGTCGATGCTGCGCGGCGGTCTGTGCCGCTACCCGGAGGGCAGCCAGATCGCCGCAGCGGTCGCGTTCCTCAAGGGCAACGCGGCGACCACCCGCCTCATCACGCTCGACATGGGGGCCAACAATGTCCTGCGCTGCGCTCGCCCGGCTCTCGACCAGGCCTGCGCGACGAGCACCACCACGACGGTGGCGAAGGAGCTGGCGACCATCCTGGGTCAGATCCGGGCGGCCGCGCCCTCGGTACCGATCGTGGTGCTGACCTACTACAACCCGCTGCTCGCCGGTTGGCTCACCGGTCCTGAGGGCCAGGCGACCGCTACGCAGTCGCAGGCCCTGCTCGGCGGCCTCAACGCCGAGATCACCAAGGCAGCCACGGCGGTCACGGCGAAGGTCGCCGACGTCGCGGGAGCGTTCGCCACCACGGACGGGTCCGGCTCCCCGCAGCCGACGAACGTCAAGCGCATCTGCGACTGGACCTGGATGTGCTCTCGGAACGACATCCACGCCAACGACGCCGGGTATGCGGCGATGGCGGCGGCGGTGCTCACGGCCCGCTGAGCCAGGCTGGCGCTGGTCCGGCTCAGCACATCGCGCGTCGCTCAGGACTCGGAATACGGTGCGCTGAGCGACGGACGGTGCGCGGAGCCTGCGCGGCCGCCCCTCCCGCCTCGGTCCTAGGGTGGGGGACGTGCGGATCGCGAGGTACACGACCGGGGAGGACCCGGCATACGGAGTCGTCGAGGGTGAACCGGGGCACGAGGTGGTGCTCGCTCTCCAGGGCGACCCGCTCTACATCGGCGTGGTGCCCGGCGACGGCGAGATCCCCCTGGAGGAGGTCCGGCTGCTCGCGCCGGTCATCCCGCGCAGCAAGGTGATCGGGATCGGCCGCAACTACGCCGACCACGCCCGGGAGATGGGCAACGAGGTGCCGGCCGAGCCGCTGATGTTCCTCATCCCCAACACCGCCGTCGTCGGACCGGGTGACCCGGTCGTCATCCCGCGCCAGAGCACGAACGTCCACTACGAGGGCGAGCTGGCCGTGGTCATCGGCAAGATCGCCAAGGACGTCCGCGTCGAGGACGCGCTCGACTGCATCTGGGGCTACACGGTCGCCGACGACGTCACGGCGCGCGACCTGCAGAAGACCGACGGCCAGTGGGCGCGCGCCAAGGGGTTCGACACGTTCTGCCCGTTGGGGCCGTGGGTGGAGACCGAGCTCGATGTCTCGGACCTGCGCCTCGTCACCCGGCTCGACGGCGAGGTGGTCCAGGACGGGACCACGGCCGACATGGTCCACCAGGTCGCCGACCTCATCGCGTACGCCTCGGCCGCCTTCACCCTCCTGCCCGGTGACGTCATCCTCACCGGGACGCCGAGCGGTGTCGGGCCGGTGACGGCCGGGCAGCGGGTCAGCGTCGAGATCGAGGGCATCGGGACGCTCGACAACCCCTTCGTCCGGCGCTGACGCCGGCGGTCACGACGCCAGGGCGAGGTCCAGTCGCGCGTAGGCGGCGTGCACCGTCCGCAGGTCGGCGGGGTTCTCGGTACGGCGCTGCCACCGACGCCATACCGTGCGGCGGATCCCGGGCTCGCGGATCTCCGTTGCCGGGGCGGCGCCGGGAGGACCCAGGCTCACCCGGTCAGCTCCGGAGCACCGACGCGTAGTCGCGCAGCCGGGCGTCCGGGAGGAACGCCTGGGTCAGGGCCACCCCGACGCGGGGGAGCGCGGCCTCGTCGGGGAAGACCATGTACATCGGCTCGTAGCGCGGCTTGAACTTGGTCTTGAACTGGTGCAGCGACCGGAACCCGTAGACCGGTTCGAGCATCTCGCCGAGCTGGTTGAGCAGGGTGTCGACCGCACCGATGCTGTCCACGTCGTCCTCGGAGCGGGCGAGTGGTGCGCCGGACAGCGAGACGGTGAGGGCGCCCTGCTCCTTGAAGGCCAAGCAGGCCGAGGCGATCATGAACTCCATCACCGGCCGGAACCCGTCGGGCAGCCGACGCATAACGTCGAGGGTCCAGCCGGTGACGACGCCGTCCGGACCGTAGACCGGCAGCCACGAGGTGATCCCCTGGAGGACGCCGTGGTCGTCGACGGCCAGCCCGACCCGGACCTCGGGGTCGAGGGCCTCGTCGATACCGCCGAGGGTGAACCCCATCTCGGGCAGGCCCTTGTCCGAGACCCACTGCTCGGAGATGCCGCGGGCCTGTTGGACCATCTGGAACGACTCGTCGACCAGTCGGACGACCCGGAACTGGATGTTGGACTTGGCCGCGCGGTTCAGAGCGGTGCGAACGTCCTGCCAGGCCTTGCCCTTGAACTGCAGGTCGGGCAGGTCGATCACCGTGTCCTCGGCCACCTGGACGTAGCGGTAGGCGAGGCTCTGGGCCTGGGGCAGCACCACGCGGGTCGACGAGAAGAAGGACGGCATCCAGCCGTGGGTCTCGCAGTAGTGGACGAACTCGATGACCGCGTGGGACACCGACGACGAGTCGCCGATGGGGTCGCCGAGCGCGATCGCGGTGCCGCTCTTGACCTGGTAGGCGATGGCCGCCTGGCCGTCGGCCGTGATGAAGTGCGCGTTGTCCGGCCAGGTGGTCATCCAGGAGAGGTTGCCGCCGCCGTAGGTGTGCAACAGCTCGATGGTCCGCTCACGGTTGACCGTCGCGACCGGCTTCCGGGTCCGGATCAGCAGCAGCAGGAGCACGCTGAAGAAGACGATGATGGGGATCAGCGACAGGGACACGAGGAAGACCCTCCCAGGACGGCCGGTCGCCTGGAACGTCCCGCTGCTGGAGAAGAACAGCCGGGCGAGGAGCTCGCGGGCCTCCATGACGAAGTCCGGCGGCGGGGTGAAGTCCTCGATGACGATGAACCCGAGGACGACGTAGAGCATGAACCCGATGCCGAGCAGGGCCAGGTCGCGGGTCATCCGGGTCGACGACGGCGGGATGACCTTGGCCGTGTAGGCCCGCCGGGTCCGGACCAGGACGATCAGCAGCGGGAGGAAGACGACGGCCGCCGCGACGCCGCGAGGCACCGGGCGGAGCGCAGTCGAGGTGAGCAGCCCGGTGATCGCCAAGGCCGTGGCCGCACTCCACGCGAGGCGGCTGCCTCGGTGCAGGCCGGCGGCCACGAGCAGCTCCGCGACGACGAAGAGGACGATGAGCGGGCGGCCGACGACGGTCTCCTCGGGGCCGAGCGGCCCGTCCTCCGGGAAGACCATCGCGAGGATCTGCGCGAACGCGATGAGGACGATCAGCGCCGTCGCGATGACCCGGGCCTCGTGGCGGGACAGGTGGCCGTCACCCTCGAAGAGGCTGCGCGCCCGAGGCCATCCGATCGCGAGGCCGAGGGTCGCGGCGAGCATGTGCTCGATGTCCCACACCAGGCCCACCCAGACCAGGCTGACCAGGCAGTAGCCGAAGACGGCGACGACGATGCGGGCCCGCCACGGTGCTCGCAGGGTCATGGCCGCCACGACCAAGGCACAGATCGCACCCGTGGAGAACCCGACGTCGAGCGCGCGTCCGGTGTCGACGGCCCAGGTCCAGTCGCCGTTGCGGAAGATGGCCAGCAGCGCGGCGGCGCCGAGGGTGCCGAACAGCTGACCGGCCACGGTCGTGATGACCGTCCACCGGGTGCCCAGCCGCCACTCCGCGAAGCCGGCCATGAGGATGTAGCCGCCGAGCACCGGGATGTACTGCGCGGGGATCCGGGCGAAGAAGGCGCCGGAGATCGGGGTCCACCAGCGACCTTCCTCCAGGGCCGGCAGCCCGTAGGCGACGTGCGGCCACCAGCCGGACTCGCTGATCGGTCTCCAGAAGGCCTGGCTCACGAAGCCGAGGACCACCATGACGACCACGATCGACACGGTGTAGGGAACGCGCTTGGCGATGTCGAGGAGGGGGCGCAGCGACTGGAGGAACGAGGTCGACTCCCTCTCGCTACTCCCGGACGACGTGCTGACCTGGGACACCCCACTCCTCGGACAGCGACGCGGCTCCGGACGATTTCCACAGTAGCCGAGCGCACCGGTCCGTCTCGTAGGCTGGCAGAACCATGAGCAAGTCCGCCGCACCGTTCGCGCACACCACGTCGACCCGTCCCGTCCGCCTCCGCGTCGCGCCGTCGCCGACCGGTGACCCGCACGTCGGCACCGCCTACATGGCGATGTTCGACCTCGCGTACGCGCGCCAGCAGGGCGGAAGGTTCATCCTGCGGATCGAGGACACCGACCGGGCCCGGTTCTCGCCGACCAGCGAGCAGCAGCTCTACGACACGCTGCACTGGCTGGGGCTCACCTGGGACGAGGGCCCTGACCTCGGCGGCCCGGACGCCCCCTACCGTCAGTCCGAGCGGCTCGACACCTACCGGCCGTATGCGGACCGTCTCCTCGAGCAGGGGAAGGCCTACCACTGCTGGTGCTCACCGGAGCGGCTCGCGCAGATGCGCGAGGAGCAGCAACGCGCGAAGCTGCCGACGGGGTACGACCGGCTGTGTCTCGGGCTGACCCGGGAGGAACGCGCCGGTATGCCGGGGTTTTCCCCCGAGCCGGTGGTCCGGATGCTCGTCCCCGATGACGTCGAGCTGGAGTTCGACGACCTCATCATGGGGCGCACCCGGGCCCCGCGCCCCGACGACCAGGTGATCCTCAAGGCGGACGGGTTCCCGACCTACCACCTCGCCGTCGTCGTCGACGACCACGAGATGGGGATCACCCACGTCGTCCGCGGCCAGGAGTGGATCTCGTCCACCCCGAAGCACCTCCTGCTCTACCGGTGGCTCGGGCTGACGCCGCCGGAGTTCGCGCACATGCCGCTGCTGCGCGACGAGAAGAAGGCCAAGATCTCGAAGCGGAAGAACCCGTGGGCCCGGCTGACCTGGTTCAAGGAACAGGGCTACCTGCCCGAAGCGCTGGTCAACTTCCTTGCGCTGCAGGGGTACCCGCCGATCGTCGAGGCCGACGGGACGGAGCGCGAGGTGTTCTCGTTCGCGGAGTTCACCGAGCGGTTCCGCTGGGAGGACGTCAACCGCGCCGGGGCGATCTTCAACCTCGACAAGCTCGACTGGCTCAACGGCGTCTACATCCGGGGTCTCGACGGGCGCGACTTCACCTCGCGGCTGCTGCCCTACCTCGAGGCCGACGGCGTGCTGACGGGTTCGCCGTCACTGGGCGAGCTGGGCCGGCTGATGGCGGTCGCCGAGCTCATCCAGACCCGGATCGGGAAGCTGTCCGAGGCCACGCCACTGGTCCGGCCGTTCTTCGTCGGCGACGACCAGATCGAGATCGCGGACGACGCCCGCGCACAGCTGAACGGCGACTCGGCGGCCGTCCTCGACGCCGCCCTGCGGGTCCTGGGCGACATCGACGACCAGCCGCGGGGGCTGCTCGGGTCGGAGAGCGGGTGGTCGGCCGCGGCGATCGAGGGCGTTCTGCGCGAGGCGGTCGTGGACGAGCTGGGGATCAAGCCGAAGTTCGCGTTCGGGCCGCTGCGGACCGCCGTGTCCGGCCAGCGGGTGTCTCCGCCGCTGTTCGAGTCGATGGAGATTCTGGGCAAGACGTCGACCCTGGCACGGATCCACGCACTGCGCGCCACGCTCTGATTTGGGGGCGGGCGCGCAGGACCGGTAACATCGCTCCTCGGTCTCGTCGGTGGCCGTCACCTGTGACGCGTCGAAGGCGATACCCCCATGGGGTATGGTGTAATTGGCAACACGGCTGATTCTGGTTCAGTTGTTCTAGGTTCGAGTCCTGGTACCCCAGCGAGTGGATGAGCTCTCTCGGAAGCCCGACCGATTCGGTCGTGACCACGCTGTCCGGGTAGGGTCTCGTTCCAGCTAGGGCCCCGTTGTGTAGCGGCCTAGCACGCCGCCCTCTCAAGGCGGTAGCGCGGGTTCGAATCCCGTCGGGGCTACCCACGTGGTGACCGCAGGCCCGGACCGTCTGGTCCGGGCCCGCTCCGTTGTCGGGCGACTGAACTCAGATGTCTGTCGGGTTTCGGCCTGAAGCCGCTCCAGACCGACAAACTTCTGAGTTCGGTGGCGGCTTCTACTGCTGGACGCCTCCCGCGTGGCTGACCAGGCCCACGGGGTTCCCGGACGGGTCGGCCACCGTCGTGAGGACGCGGGTCGGGCCGTCGGGCGAGGGGGCGTCGAGCACCCGGCCACCGTTGGCGTCGGCCGCGCCGAGGGCCGCGTCGACGTCCTCGACCGCGACCCACAGGACCACGCCGGCGTCCGGTGCGGGCGGCCGGTCGGTGACGAACTGGCCGATCACCCCCGGCGCCTCGAACCCCGCCTCGCCGGCATCGGTCTGCCAGCCCAGAACGGCCGCGTAGAACCGGGCGGACGCCGCGAGGTCCGTGGTGGGGACCTGCAGATAGCAGACCTGGCCGTGGACGATGGTCATCGTTCCTCCGTGGTGTTGTCGGTCAACAGGTGGAGCACGCTTTCGGCCCACCAGGTCTCGTAACGCTCCGGCGGCCAGCCGCGCCGGCGGGTCAGCCGGACGAACACCGCCGGGTCCATCAGCAGCCAGACCGACTCGGTGGCGTCGCCGGCCGTGAGGCCGGGCCGCAGCGGCGACAGCGCGGCGACGCCGTCGACCATCCATCGCGCCGTGATCGCGCGGCGCTGTTCCTGGTCGTCGACGAGCCGAGCCACCACCGGGTCGCTCGCGGCCGCCTCGTACGCGGCCAGGATCACGCCGGCCGAGCGTTCCTGGGCGGCGCGCAGGACGGTGGCGGTGACGCGGAGCAGTCCGCGTGCGCTCGTCTGCCGGCGCGCAACGGTCGCCCAGTCCCGGTCGAGGACGGCGACCGGCTCGTCGTCGCCGGCGATGGCCACGTCGATGACCGCGGTGAGGAGTCGCGACTTCGTCCCGAAGAGCAGCTCGACGGTCGGCACCGCGACGCTCGCCCCGTCGGCGATCGAGCGAATGGTCGTCGCCGGGTAACCGTGCTCGACGAAGAGCCGGTGGGCGGCCCCGAGGATCCGGGATCGCGTCCGCATGGCCTGCTCGGCCCTGATGCGTGAGCGGTAGGGCCGGGCGGCCCCGCGATCCGCGGTCGCCGTGGGCATCCACCCAGGTTAGCTATGGACCACCCTTAGCGAAAGGGGCTCGCTAGCCTCCGCGTATGCCTCCCGCGCTCGCCGACGAGCGGTCGGTCACCGTCGTGCTGTGCACCGACGACGGTCAGGTCGTCGGCCAGCTCCCGTCACCGGTCGTCGTCACCCCGCGGTGGTGGCCCGAGGTGGACGCCGTGGTGGCCGCGGTGGAGGCGCGCTACGGCCTCGTCGTCACCGTGCTGCGGCTGCTCACGACCGACGCCGACCATGCCGGTGGCGAGGTCACCTACCTCGCCCAGATCCGGTCCGGGCCGTCGACCCCGACGACACCGGCGGCCGGACCGGTCGCCGCCGCCCTCGAGAGCGACGCCACGAACCGGCTGTGGTGGGCCGAGCCCGGAGGCCTCGACCACCTGCCCGCATGGGTCGACGCGGCGTTGCGGGCCCACGGCCGGCGCCGGACCGGGGTGCTCCGACAGCGCAAGACGTGGAACCTCTCGGTCGTCGTCACCGCGCCGACCGACGCGGGGGAGGTGTGGTTCAAGGCGACGCCGCCGTTCCTCGCCGACGAGGGGAGCGTGATCCGGCGGGTGGCGGCCGTCGACCCGGAGCTCGTGCCGGTGGTCCTCGCGCACGACCCCGGACGGCGGGCGATCCTCATGGAGCACGTCCCCGGGCAGGACGAGTTCGGGCTCAGCGACGGCGCTGTGGCGGAGGCCATGGTGCGGCGATGGGTGGCCGTCCAGGGTGCCCTCCTCGGCGACATCGAGCACGTCCTGGCGGTCGGTGCCCGGGACCGTCGCTCCGGAGCCCTGGTGGCGGAGGCGAAGGCGCTGCTGGGCCGGCGGGAGGTGCGGACGGCCCTCAGCGCGGGGGACCTCGCGGCCGTGGAGACCCTGGTCGACGGGCTGCCGCGCCGCCTGGACGACATCGCCGCGTGCGGGTTACCGGACACCGTGCTGCACGGCGATATGCACCCCGGCAACTGGCGGCGCGACGGTGACCGGTTGACCCTGCTCGACTGGGGCGACGTCGGTGTCGGTAACCCGATGGTCGACCAGCGCGCCTTTGTCGAGCGACTGGCCGATCCCGAGCTGCGGGAACGCATCTCGGCCCTGTGGACCCAGCTGTGGGCGGAGCAGGCACCCGACAGCGACCCGGCGCGAGCCGCATACCTGCTCGGTCCGGTGGCCCAGCTGACGGCGGCCGCGACGTACCAGCGGTTCCTCGACCACATCGAGGTGACCGAGCGGGTCTACCACGCGCTCGACCCGGCGGACCGGTTGCGGGCGGCCATCGCCGCGAGCTCGTGACCGCGTCTCGCGCTCAGGTCGACGAGCGGCGGCGGCGGGCCCGGTAGGCGGCCGCCTTCGCCCGGTCGCCGCACCCCCGCATCCCGCACCACCGGCGTCGGTGTCCGCGGGAGCGGTCCACGAACGGCCGGGTGCAGCGCGGGTCTGCGCACCACGTGAGGGACTCGCCGTCCCGATCCGCGTAGAGCGCGAGACAGTCGCGGGCCAGGTCCGCCAGCACCGCCGGCACGTCTCCCCGCCACCGGACCGCCGCGTCGCGGCCGAGGCAGACCTGCCGGCCGGGCTGCGTCGCGAGCTCGTTGACCAGCGCCCGGTCCCGGGCTGCCGGTCGGGTTCCGTCGATGCGGGCGGCCAGGAGCCGGAACATCGCGTCGCGGGCGTCGCGGCCGCGCTCCAGGTCGGACGCCGTGACCGTCGACCGCGAGCCGACGAGCCCGGACTGCTCGAGCCAGTCGGCGAGGTCGGCGGGCACGCGAAGGTGCTCGACGTCGGACGTGCCGCGCTCGGCCACCGTGGCGACGAAGTCGAGCACGGGCCGGTCCGCGATGAACTCGAAATCCACGTCACCATCTTGACAGGTGACGCAACGATCGGCAACGGTGGACGCGTCACCGGTCGAGGAGGTGATCCAGGTGTGGCGGTACGTCGTCGGCGCCGGGTTGGCGCGCACGGCCGACGAGGGTGCCCGCGTGGGTCTTGTCCTGCTGGCGGTCGAACGGACCGGTTCCGCCTCCCTCGGAGGCGCCCTCGTCGCCGCCCTGCTCGTGCCCCAGGTCGCGGCGGCCCCGCTGGTCGGCCGGGCGGTCGACGGCGCCGCACGCCCGGCCCGGACGCTCGGGCTGCTCCTCGGCGGCTTCGCGGTATGCCTGGGGCTCACCGCCGCGGCTGTGGGCCGCGTTCCTCCCGGCCTGGTCCTCGTGCTGCTCGTCGCGGCAGGGTCGATGGCTCCGGCGGTCACCGGTGGCCTCAGCAGCCGGCTCGGGGAGCTGGTCACCCCGTCGCGGGCACCGCGGGCGTTCGGCGTCGACTCCATCGTCTACAACGTCTGCGGTGTCGCTGGGCCGGCCCTGGTCGGCCTGCTCGCCCCCGGCGGCTCGGGGCCGCCGGTGCTCCTGCTCGCGGTCGGGGGCGTCATCGGCGCGCTGGTCGTCGGCCGGCTGCCCCTGGGTCCACGGCGGCGGGGCGACGAGGCGAGGAGGGCCGGCCGACCGCGGTGGGCCGGGTCGCTGATGATGCGGGACCCGGTGCTGGGCGCGGTGACCGCTGTCAGCTGTGTCGGTCAGGTGGGGCTCGGAGCCCTGGGTGTCGTGGTGGCCGTGGTGGCGGCCCGGTCCGGTTCGGTCCAGAGCGCTGCGCTGGTCCTCGCGGCGCTGCCGGTCGGCGCGCTGGTGGGGTCGCTGGCCTGGACCCTCCGACCGGCGAGCGCGCGGCGTTCGCCGGCAGTGGTCGCGTGGGGTCAGCTCGCCGTCGGCCTGCCCATCGCCGCGGCCGCCGCGGTGCCGGGCCTGGTCGCGGTCGCCGCGCTGCTCGCCCTCTCCGGGTTGGCGCTCGGACCCGCGACCGGGGCGTTGTTGCTGACCCGCCAACGCCGGTCGCCGCCGCACCAGCTGGCTCAGGTGTTCAGCCTGGGCGCCGGCCTCAAGTTGGCCGCCGGCGCGCTGGGAGCGGCGCTCGCCGGACTGGTGGCGGACCTGGACTTGTGGGTCCTGCTACTCGCCTGTGGCAGCGCCCCGGTCGTGGCCGGCCTGGGCGGCGCGGTAGCGCTGCGGGTGGCGGACCGCGCCGTGGTCAGCCGAGGGCACGCAGGCCCGGAAGCACCTGCCCGGCGAACGTTGTGAGGAACCGTGACTGGTCGTGACCCGGGCCGTGGAAGACCAGGTGGTCGAACCCCCAGTCGACGTACTGCTTGACCTTCGCGACGACCTCGTCCGGGTCGGCCGAGACGATCCAGCGGGACGCGACCTGCTCGTCGGACAGCTCGTCGCCGAGCTTCTCCATCTCGAGCGGGTCGCTGGTGCCGTGCTTCTGCTCGGCGGTGAGGGCGAGCGCCGCCCAGAACCGGGTGTTGGCCACGGCCTGGTCGTGGTCGGGGTCCCAGGAGAGCTTGATCTCGATCATCCGGTCGATGTCGTCTCGGGTCCGGCCGGACTTCTCCAGACCCTCGTCGACGGCGGGCAGCAGCTTGTCGACGTAGAGATCCTCGCCCTTGCCCGAGGTGCAGATGAACCCGTCGCCGGAGCGACCCGCATACCGGGCGACGAGCGGTCCGCCGGCGGCGACGTAGACCGGGATCGGCGTCTCCGGCTTGTCGTAGACCGTGGCGTCCTGGGTCTCGTAGTAGTCGCCCTCGAAAGTGACGCGGTCCTCGGTCCACAGCTTGCGCATCAGGGTGACCGACTCGCGCAGCCGGGCGAACCGCTCCTTGAACTCCGGCCACTCCTTGGCCTCGCCGTGCGCGCCGACGGAACCCACGACGACCTCGTTCAGCGCCTCGCCGGTGCCGACGCCGAGCATCACGCGGCCGGGGTAGAGCGCACCGAGCGTTCCGAACGCCTGCGCGACCACCGCGGGGTTGTAGCGGAACGTCGGTGTCATCACCGAGGTGCCCAGCTGGACCCGGCTGGTCCGCTCGCCCACGGCGGTCAGCCAGGACAGCGAGAACGGCGCGTGCCCGCCGTGGTGACGCCACGGCTGGAAGTGGTCGCTGATCATCACGGAGTCGAGGCCGACCTCCTCGGCGAGCACCGAGTAGTCGAGCAGCTCGCGCGGTCCGAACTGCTCCGCGGAGGCTTTGTAGCCGATCTTCAGCGCCATACGGCGAGCGTATGCCCGGGGGTCTGGACCTGCTCCTGGGGGCCATGTGCGCTCGCGATAGCGTCCGGGCCATGGGATCGCTGTGGCACCCGTTCTCGGACATGGCCGTCGTCGAGCGGGACGGTGAGCTGGTCATCGACCGCGGTGAGGGGGCCTACGTCTGGGACGCCGACGGGAACCGTTACCTCGACGCGACCGCCGGCCTGTGGTTCGCGAACATCGGCCACGGGCGTTCGGAGCTGGCCGACGCGGCGGCGGCGCAGATGCGGAAGGTGGCCGCCTACAGCACGTTCGGCGACTACGTGACGGCGCCGACCGTCGAGCTGGCCGAGCGGCTGGCGGGGATCGCGCCGGTACCCGGTAGCAAGGTGTTCCTGACGTCCGGCGGTTCCGACTCGATCGACACCGCGGCCAAGCTGGCCCGCCGCTACTGGGTCGAGGCGGGACATCCCGAGAAGACGGTGATCATTGGTCGCCAGAAGGCGTACCACGGGATGCACTACGCGGGAACGGCGCTCGGCGGCATCCCGGGCAACGTCGAGGGGTACGGCGTCCTGGTGCCCGACACCGCGACCGTCGAGTGGGACTCCGTCGACGACCTGCGCGCGACCGTCGAGCGGGTCGGTCCCGAGCGGGTGGCGGCCTTCTTCTGCGAGCCGGTGGTCGGCGCCGGCGGCGTGTACCCGCCGCCCCCGGACTACCTCGCGGGGGTGCGCAAGCTGTGCACCGAGATGGACGTGCTGTTCGTGGCTGACGAGGTGATCACCGGGTTCGGGCGGATCGGCGGGGCGTGGTTCGCGTCGTCGAAGTTCGGGCTGGAGCCGGACCTCGTCACCTGCGCGAAGGGGCTGACGTCCGGGTATGCGCCGATGGGCGCCGTGCTCGTGGCGCCGCGGGTGTGGGAGCCGTTCTTCGGACCGCAGCCGGGGGTGTGGTGGCGCCACGGGTACACCTACTCGGGCCACGCGGCGTCCTCGGCCGTCGCGCTGGCCAACCTCGACGTCATCGAGCGGGAGGGCCTGCTCGACGAGGCGGCCCGGCTGGAGACGACGCTCGCTGCGCGGCTCGGCCCGCTGGCCGAGCTCGAGGGCGTCGTCGAGGTTCGGTGCGGGACGGGAGCGTTGGCCGCGGTCCAGCTGGCCGACCCGCCGACGGCCATGGCGCTGGCCAAGCGGCTGCGCTCGTTCGGGGTGGTGACCCGCGCGGTCGGCGCCGGCGGGATCCAGGTGTCGCCGGCGTTCGTCATGACCGACGACCAGGTCGGCGACCTGGCCGACGCCATCACGGCCGCCCTCGCCGCCTGACGCGCGATCCCGCCGACGCAACGACTGACGGCGTCGTCAGTCGTTGCGGCGATCCGGGGCGTTCGGCCTCCACTACTGACGGTCTCGTCAGCTGTTGCGGAAGCGGCGCTCGCTCTCCTGCTCGTGGGCCAGTCGCCGCAGCGCCACGAGAACGGGGTCAGTGACGACGGTCCCGACCGCGACGTGCCGCAACGCGCCGCTCGGCGTCTGTACGGAGGGATCAGCCAACAGCGCGTCCACGTCGTACCGCGCGACCTCGCCCAGCGCCTGTCCGTAGGCCACCAGCCGCTCTCCGGTCACGGCGAACCCGGCCCGCTCCGCGGTGTCCAACGCGGCCTGGAGGTGGGCCAGCGCCCGCGGCTCGCACTCGCCCCACCCCAGCCGCCGCAGCGCCGCGTGCGTCTCCTCGGCGATCTCGACGTCCGGCGGGGGACCGTTGATCGCCTGTTGCGCGACCCCGAAGATGTCGTGCTGCGACGGCGGCGGCTGCTCGATGGCCTCGACGATCCGGCGTACCCCGTCGATGCTCAGCTGCGCCCCGTCGACCAGCGCGCGGATGAGCCGCAGCCGCTCGACGTGCTCCGGCCCGTACTGTGCCCGCGTCGCCGACACCCGCTCTCCTGCGGGGAGCAGGCCCTCCCGCAGGTAGTACTTCACCGTCGCCGACGGCACGTCGGTCGCGGCGCAGAGCTCTGCGAACCGCATACACCCTCCTCTTGACATTGGAGAGTAACACTATCCATACTGGACGCTTCCCCTCGAAGGAGCTCGACGTGGCGAAGATCCAGACCGGCCAGACGACCCATGAGCACGACGGCGCCATCGGGGTGTTCCTCATCGGGATGCGCTTCAACCGGCTGCACCGACCAGACCAGTGGGGGCCGGTCTTCATGGCGATGCCGAGGATGCTGGCCGAGCTCTACGGCAACCGGGCGGCCGCGGCGCGCGGTGAGGCCGAGGACCTCGGGTTCCTCGGCGCCCGCACCCTCCTGGGCGGCAAGGGGGTGACGGTGGTGCAGTACTGGCGCAGCGTGGAGGACCTCTACCGGTACGCGTCCGCGCCGGACCACGAGCACCGGCCGGCCTGGACCGCGTTCAACGTCCGCGCCCGCAAGGCCCAGGGCGTCGTGGGCATCTGGCACGAGACCTACGCGGTCCCGGCCGGCGCGCACGAGAGCATCTATGACGGGACCCCGGTCATAGGGCTGGCCGCGGCGACGTCCTCGGTGCCGGTGCCCAGCCGGAAGCGCTACGCCCGCCTCCGGGAAGCGGCCGCGACCTCCGCCGAGGATCAGTAGACGACGACCTTGTCGCCGAGGTTGACCTGGCCGAACAGCGAGGCGATCCCGGCGAGGTCACGCACGTTCACGCACCCGTGGGAGGCACCCGCATACCCGCGGGCCGCGAAGTCCGACGAGTAGTGCACGGCCTGGCCGCCACTGAAGAACATCGAGTACGGCATCTTCGAGCCGTAGAGCGTCGAGGTCCAGTCCTGGCTCTTCTGGAAGACGCTGAACACGCCCTCCCGGGTCGGGGTGTACTCCGACCCGAAACGCACCGCGAGCTTCATCTGCGGCGCCCCGTCGATGACCCAGGTCAGCGTCCGGCTCGACTTGCTGATGCAGATGACCCGCCCGCTCATGCACCGCGGGTCGAGGCCGGCCGCGGAGACCGGAGCCGCCGTCGGCTTGACGTTGTTCAGCTCGTCGTCGGTGGGCTTGCGGGTCATCGCGCTGAGCTTGTCGAGGGTGCGCTGGTCGACCTCGCCGGTGACGGGGATCTGGCGCTTGTCCTGGAACGACTTCACGGCCGCGGCGGTCGTCGCTGCGTAGGCGTCGACGACGTCACCGCTCCACCAGCCGATCTGCTTCAGGCGGGACTGGAGGTCGCGGACCTTGGCACCGGTCGACCCCTGCTTGAGGATCGCCGGTCCGGGGGTGAGGGTGTTGCTCAGCTCGTCCTTGGTCGGCTGCCGGGTCATCGAGGTGAGCGAGGCCCAGGTGGCCTGGTCGACCGAGCCGGACTCCGCCATACCGCGCTTGCTCTGGAAGCCGCGAACCCCGGCAGTGGTCACGGCGTCGTAGCTGCCGCTGACATTGCCGTCGTACCACTCCAGCTGCTTCAGGCGCGCCTGCAGCTCGCGGACCTGGTCGCCCTTGGTGCCGCCGGTCATGAGGTATGCCGGTGCGGCTGCCGTCGGGGACGGCGCCGCCGTGGCGGTGGAGGTCAGGCTCGGAGCCGACTCCGTCGTGGTCGGCGTCGCGGTCGTCGCGGTCGTCGCGGTCGTCGTGGACGGTGTCGCCGTGGTCGGCGAGGCGGCGGTCGTGGCCGTCGTCGTCGGGGTGTCGATCGCTCCGGCCCCTCCGACGGTCGGACCGCACGCGCTCAACAGCAGCGCTCCCGCCGCAAGAGCCGTCACCAGGCCTGCGCCTGCCCTCATGCCATTCCCCTGATCTGCCTGGCCGTGCCGGTGTGCCGGCCTACGGGTGTTTACGAGATACCCACTGCTTGGGGTTGCCCCGTCCGAGTCGCGAGAGGCACGCGTGAGGGCTCCTCACCGTACGCTGCGGCCGCGAACGGCGGTATGCCTCGACTCGCGCCTTGAACAAATCGTGACCTACCCGTGTGACGGCCCCTGTGACGGCCCCTGTGACGGCCCCTGTGACGGCTCAGGCGTGGTGCGTGTTCTGCGCGCGGCGGAGCACCTCGGTGAGCTTGTTGGCTCCGGCGACGACCGTTGCCGCGTGCAGGCGGCCGGGCTGGCGGGAGAGCCGCTCGATCGGCCCGGAGATCGACACCGCCGCGACCACGCGGCCGGACGGCCCGCGGACCGGCGCCGAGACCGAGGCGACTCCCGGCTCGCGCTCACCGACACTCTGGGCCCAGCCGCGGCGGCGGACCGCGGAGAGGGCTGTCGCGTTGAACTTGGCGCCCTGCAGCCCGCGGTGGAGCCGGTCCGGCTCCTCCCAGGCCAGGAGAATCTGCGCGGCGGAGCCGGCCAGCATGGTGAGGCTCGACCCCACCGGGATCGAGTCGCGCAGGCCGACCGGGCGCTCGGCGGCAGCCACGCAGATGCGCTGGTCGCCCTGGCGGCGGAAGAGCTGGGCGCTCTCGTTGGTGTGGTCGCGGAGCGCACCGAGCACCGGGCCGGCGGCGGCGAGCAGGCGGTCCTCACCCGCCGCGGACGCGAGCTCGGCGAGCCGGGGGCCGAGGACGAAGCGGCCCTGCATGTCGCGGGTCACGAGGCGGTGGTGCTCGAGGGCGACGGCCAGGCGGTGCGCGGTCGGGCGGGCGAGTCCCGTGGAGCCGACGAGCTGGGCGAGAGTGGCCGGACCGGCCTCGAGGGCGCTCAACACGGTGGCCGCCTTGTCGAGGACGCCGACCCCACTGGAGTTGTCCATGTACTGATACTGCCGTCTCAGTGCCTGAGACGCAAGTTCCGGCGCGCCGGAGTTGGGCCACGCTGAGAAGGCCTGAAGACTCGTGGAGGTTCGACAATGGCGGGAACGCTGGCCGAGAAGGTCTGGGAGGCGCACGTGGTGCGCCGGGCCGAAGGTGAACCCGACCTGTTGTACATCGACCTGCACCTCCTCCACGAGGTCACCAGTCCGCAGGCTTTCGACGGCCTCCGGCTCGCCGGTCGCACGGTCCGGCGGACCGACCTCACGGTCGCGACCGAGGACCACAACGTCCCGACGACGCCCGGACCCATCCTCGACCCGGTGAGCAAGACCCAGGTGGAGACGCTCCGGCGCAACTGCGCGGAGTTCGGCGTCCCGCTGTTCCCCATGGGCGACATCGACCAGGGCATCGTCCACATCATCGGCCCGCAGCTCGGGCTCACCCAGCCCGGGCTGACCATGGTCTGCGGCGACAGCCACACCTCGACCCACGGTGCCTTCGGGGCGCTGGCGTTCGGGATCGGGACGTCCGAGGTCGAGCACGTGCTCGCGACCCAGACCCTGCCGCTGAAGCCGTTCCGCACCATGGCCGTCGTCGTCGACGGCGAGCTGGCTCCCGGAGTCACCGCCAAGGACATCGTCCTGGCGGTCATCGCCAAGATCGGCACCGGCGGCGGTTCGGGCCACGTCATCGAGTTCCGCGGGAGTGCCATCGAGACGCTGTCGATGGAGGCCCGGATGACGGTGTGCAACATGTCGATCGAGGCCGGCGCCCGGGCCGGGATGATCGCTCCGGACGAGACCACGTTCGCCTACCTGAAGGGCCGTCAGCACGCCCCGCAGGGCGACGACTGGGATCGCGCCGTCGAGTCGTGGCGACGGCTGCGCAGCGACGACGACGCCGAGTTCGACACCGTGGTCCACCTCGACGGGTCCGCCCTCACCCCGTTCGTCACGTGGGGGACGAACCCGGGTCAGGGCCTGCCGCTGTCGGAGAGCGTGCCGGACCCGGAGTCGTTCGCCGACGAGGGTGACCGGCAGACCGCCGAGCGCGCCCTCGCGTACATGGGCCTCGAGCCGGGGACGAAGCTGCGCGACATCCGCGTCGACACCGTCTTCCTGGGTTCCTGCACCAACGGCCGGATCGAGGACCTGCGCGCCGCCGCCGACGTCATCAGGGGTCATCAGGTCGCGGACGGCGTTCGGATGCTCGTCGTCCCCGGCTCGACGCGGGTCCGGCTGCAGGCCGAGGCCGAGGGCCTCGACGACGTCTTCTCCGCGGCCGGGGCGGAATGGCGGCTCGCCGGCTGCTCGATGTGCCTGGGCATGAACCCCGACCAGCTCGCGCCGGGGGAGCGGAGCGCCTCCACCTCCAACCGCAACTTCGAGGGCCGGCAGGGCAAGGGCGGGCGGACGCACCTCGTCAGCCCCCTGGTCGCGGCCGCCACGGCGGTCCGTGGCACCCTTTCGTCGCCGGCCGACCTGGTGGAGGCCTGAGATGGAGCAGTTCACGACGCATACCGGCATCGGGGTTCCGTTGCGGCGCACCAACGTCGACACCGACCAGATCATCCCGGCGGTCTATCTCAAGCGGGTGACCCGCACCGGGTTCGAGGACGGCTTGTTCAGTGCCTGGCGCAACGACCCGTCGTTCGTCCTCAACAACCCTCGGTACGCGCACGGCTCGGTCCTCGTCGCCGGGCCGGACTTCGGCACCGGGTCCAGCCGCGAGCACGCGGTGTGGGCGTTGATGAACTACGGCTTCCGCGTCGTGATCTCGTCGCGGTTCGCCGACATCTTCCGGGGCAACAGCGGCAAGGCGGGGCTGCTCACGGGCCAGGTCGCCCAGGACGACGTCGAGCTGATCTGGAAGTACCTCGACAACGAGCCGGGCGCGCAGGTCACCGTCGACCTGGTGTCACGGACGGTGACCGCCGGGGAGATCGTCGCGCCGTTCCAGATCGACGACTACACGCGCTGGCGACTCCTCGAGGGACTCGACGACATCGGTCTGACGCTGCGTCACGAGGCCGACATCACGACGTTCGAGCAGAGCCGGCCGGTATGGAAACCCACGACCGAGCCGGTCGACACGCCGAATGGGCGTGTCGCGGCGGAGAGTACCTTCGCCTCGTCCTGACCGGGTCGCCAATCGGCGCACCAGGAATCGGAATCCGCCACGTGGTGGGGGCGAAGCCTCTCGACGGCCGGGTACTGAGGCCTGAAGTCGTTGTGCCGCAACCCGGTTCGAGGTTTCCGGCGGCATCGCCACGTCCGCGGACGTGGATGGGTCGGGGCCATCGCTTGTGACTCCTGGGGCACATGAGATGCGACGACCCTGTCGTTCGACTCCGAATCTGTTGCGAGACAACGGAATGACGACGTTCGGTGATGGACTCACGCGCTGACACCGCCTAACGTCTGCAGGGAGCCGGAATCGGTCCGGCCGCGTCAACGTCGGGCGGCTGCCCGACCCGCAGGCTTTCGGAGGATAAACGTGAACAAGGCAGAGCTCATCGGTGCTCTCGAGTCCAAGCTCGGCAGCAAGAAGGCCGCCAGCGACGCGCTCGAGGCCGTCCTCGACGTCATCATCCGCGAGGTCGCCAAGGGTGGGAAGGTCGGCATCACCGGGTTCGGCACCTTCCAGAAGGTCGCGCGAGGGGCCCGCACCGGCCGCAACCCGCGCACCGGCGAGACGGTGAAGATCAAGAAGACGACGGTGCCGAAGTTCAACGCCGGCACCGCGTTCAAGAAGGTCGTCGCCGACCCGCGCCAGCTCCCGAAGGCTGCGGCCGCCGGTGGGCGCGCATCGGCGGGAGCGGCCGTCAAGGCCACCACCGCCGCGGCGGGTGCCACCAAGACCGCGGCCAAGCGGGCGACGTCGACGACGAAGGCGGCCGCGACCAAGACCGCCAAGGCCGCTCCGGCCAAGGCGACGCCGGCCAAGCGGGCCACGACGACGAAGGCGGCCGCGACCAGGACCGCTGCGACCAAGACGGCCAAGGCGGCTCCGGCGAAGAAGGCGACCGCGACGAAGGCCGCGGCCACCAAGGCCGCTCCGGCCAGGAAGGCCGCGACGACAAAGGCCACTCCGGCCAAGACGACGACCCGCCGGGCGGCCAGGAAGGCCTGACCCGCAACGACGGCGACGACCGGGCGGATCCCATCAGGGTCCGCCCGGTTCGTGTGTCTAGGTGGTGCGCGAGGGGCGACGGGGCCGTCAGCGGATCGGCTGGCCCTCGCCGATCCCCACGATCCAGAGGCGGGTCACCGTCTCGCCGCCCAGCTCGACGCTGACGCGCTGGCCCACTCGCAGGTGCCGTAGGCCGCTGCGGAAGAACACCTCGCTGTCGAACCAGCGCTCGACGCCGTCGTCCAGCAGCACGCTGCCGAACCCCGTCTGCTCGTCGAAGCCGTGGACGCTCGCCTGCACGCCGGCCACCCTAGCCGGAGGACCGGCTCACGCGGGCGTGGCGATCCGCAGCTCCCCGACGGTCAACCGGGTCACCGTCGTCTGGCCGGCCCGTCGGGCGCCGCGCGTACCGCGCCCGTCGCCCTCGTGTGATCGTGGGAAGAAGGTGACCTCAGAGGGTCTACTTCTTCCCACGATCCGCTGCACTGGGTCGTCGGCTGCAGCGGTCCGGTTGCGGCTCAGAGCCCGATGAGATGGGCGAGCAGTGCGGCGGTGTTCGGGCCGACACCCAGCCGGAGCGCCTCGCCGAGAGAGGCTTCGTCGTCGACGTCCCGACGCAGGCGTTCGAGGTCGAGCGCGAGACGAGTGCTCCCCCCGGACTCGTGCCGAGTGGCCGAGCCGGACCCGAAGACCGGCCGTATCGCGGCCGCCATCCGCGCCCCCAGCAACACGGTGCCGGTGCCCTCCGCATCGGGGACGAACCAGCGGTCGCAGGCGTCACCCGCCACCAGGGCCGCTCGGAGGTCGGGCGCACGCAGGGCCGGCACGTCGCCCAGCAGCACGGCGGCCGGCTGCTCGGACGGCAGGCCTCCCAGCGCGGCATGGACGGCCTCGTTGAGACCGCGACCCGGATCGTCGAGGGTGCCGACGCCCACGGGAGCGACCGCCGCGAGCACCTCGGCGTCCGAGGTCACGACGACGACGTGGTGCGGACCGACGGCCTCCGCTGCGGCGGTGACCGTGTCGATGGCCAGAGCGCGGGCCAGAACCAGCCGGTCGACACCGTCAGGGGCCCGCAACCGGCTCTTGGCATCAGGGCCGCCCTTGACGGGGATGACGACGTGCCACGTGCCCGGTGGGGCCGGGGGCCGCAGGCGGGACGTACGGTCGTTGATCCAGTCGCTCATCGCCGTCGAGTTTTGCAGCCACGCGGCAGGCTGCTCGACACGGGGGAGGATGGACAGCGAGGATGACCGCACCCGCGCGGCTCGAACGCCGTGGCGCACGACAGAGAGAGGCCCCTGGTCCTGTGGAACCAGCGCGACACCGTGGCCGGCTGAACCCGGCCTACCGGACGGCCGCCGCGATGGTGCTCCCGTTCGTCAAGGCCACGACCAGGCAAGAGTGGAGCGGGTGGGAGAACCTCCCCCCGGAAGGCGGCTTCGTCGCCGCTCCGAACCACATCTCCTACTTCGACCCCTTCTCGGTCTCTCACTTCCTGTATGCGAGTGGCTGTGAGCCGTACTTCCTCGGCAAGGAGGAGGTGTTCCGGATCCCCGTGTTCGGACGGCTGCTCCTCGCCTCGGGCCAGGTGCCGGTCTACCGCAAGACGGGCCGGGCGGCGGACGCATACCGGGCCGCCGTGGAGGGTGTCGAGCAGGGCAAGTGCATCGTCGTCTTCCCCGAGGGCACCCTGACCCGCGACCCCGACCTCTGGCCGATGGTCGGCAAGACCGGCGCCGCCCGCATCGCGCTGCAGACTCGCAGGCCGGTCGTCCCCCTCGCTCACTGGGGCGCGCAGGAGGTGATCCCCACCTACGGCAAGGGGATCCACCTCGTCCCGAGACACACGATGCGGGTGACCGCCGGTCCCGCCGTCGACCTCAGCGACCTCTACGACCGCCCGATCGACTCGGCCACGCTCAAGGTCGCCACGGAACGGATCATGGTGGAGATCACCGACCTGCTCGAGGGGATCCGTGGCGGGCACGCGCCGGCGATCCGCCATGACCCCCGACAAGCGGGCGAGCCCGACATCGGCAACTTCAAGAAGGGCAAGCGATGAGCGCGCGAGCCGCGGTACTCGGGACCGGCAGCTGGGGGACCGCCTTCGCCGCCACGATGGCCGACTCCGGGTCGACGGTGCACATGTGGGGCCGCCGCCAGGAGGTCGTCGACCAGGTCAACGCCGGGAGCAACGCCTCCTACCTGCCGGGAATCGAGCTGCCACAGGGGATTCGCGCAACAGTCGACCCCGAGGAGGCGCTCGACGGGGCCGAGGTCGTCGTCCTCGCGGTGCCGTCGCAGACTCTTCGGGGCAACCTCGAGGGCTGGGCACCGCTCCTCCCGCCCGACGCTGCGGTCGTCTCGCTGATGAAGGGCATCGAGCTCGGCACGACGAAGCGGATGAGCGAGGTCATCGCGGAGGTTGGCCGGGTCGACGCTCATCGGATCGTCGTCGTGTCCGGACCGAACCTCGCCCGCGAGATCGCCGAGCACCAGCCGGCGGCCAGCGTCGTCGCCTGTCTGGACGAGGCGACCGCGGAACGCGTCGCCACGTCGTGCGTCACCCCGTGGTTCCGGCCCTACACCAACGCCGACGTCATCGGGATCGAGCTCGGCGGGGCGGTGAAGAACGTCGTGGCGCTGGCCGTCGGCATGGCCGCCGGGATGGGGATGGGGGACAACTCCAAGGCGTCGCTCATCACCCGCGGGCTGGCCGAGACGGCGCGCCTGGGGTCTGCGCTGGGGGCCGACCCGGCGACGTTCATGGGCCTGGCCGGCGTCGGCGACCTCATCGCCACGTGCATGTCCCACCTGTCGCGCAACCGGACCTTCGGCGAGATGCTCGGCCAGGGCATGAGCGTGGCCGAGGTCGCGGCGCATACGAGCCAGACCGCCGAGGGCGTGAAGTCCTGCGAGTCCATCCACCAGCTCGGCATCGACCACGGCGTGGACATGCCGATCGTCGGCGCGGTCGTGGGCGTCGTCCGGGGCGAGGTGACGCCGCGCCAGATGGTCAAGGAGCTGATGACGCGGTCTCTGAAGTCCGAGGGGGACTGACCCGGCTCAGGCCGATGCGGCGTCGAGGGCCTGGCTGAGGTCCCGCCACAGGTCGTCGACGTCCTCGATGCCGACCGACATCCGCAGCAGGCCCTCCGGGACCGTCGGCGACTCCGCCGCATACTTGCGGCGTCGTTCGATCAGCGACTCCACACCACCGAGGCTGGTCGCGTCGAGCCAGAGGCGGCAGCCGGCGGCGGCGGCGTCCGCGGCGGCCGCACCACCGCGAACCTCGATCGACACCATCGCGCCGAACCCCGGGTAGCGAACCCGGTCGACCGCCGGGTGGTCCGCGGCGCGGCGGGCGATCTCGACGGCGTTCGCGCACTGGCGCTCGAACCGCACGTGGAGGGTGCGCAGTCCGCGCAGCGCGAGCCATGCCTCCATCGGCCCAGCGATCCCACCGTGGACCAGGCGGCGGCGCTGGAGCGCCGTGTAGAGGTCCGCGCGCTGCGTGACGGCGACGCCGAGGAGCACGTCGGAGTGGCCGGAGAGGTACTTCGTGACCGAGTGGACGACGACGTCGACGCCCAGGTCGAGCGGCTGCTGCAGCAGGGGCGTCGCGAAGGTGTTGTCGCAGACGGAGAGAACCCCGCGCTCACGGGCCGCCGCGGCCAGAGCGGGGA
Source organism: Lapillicoccus sp. (assembly GCF_036559105.1). Lineage (GTDB taxonomy): Bacteria > Actinomycetota > Actinomycetes > Actinomycetales > Dermatophilaceae > Lapillicoccus. The sequence continues at coordinate 29,464 of NZ_DATBTV010000077.1, forward strand.
GGTCGGCCACCTCGAGCGTCGGGTTGGTGGGGGACTCGAGCCAGAGCACGTCGGCCCCGTCGAGGGCGGCGAGGACCGCTGGGGTGTCGGCGATCTCGACGTGCCGGACGGTGTGACCCTCGGCCGCGTAGTCGGCGAGCAGGGCCGTGGTGATGTTGTACGCGTTGCGCGGTGCCACGACCGTGCCCCCGGCGGGGACGAACGCCATGGCCGCCGCGACGGCGGCCATCCCTGAGGCGAACACGAGGGCGTCGCCGTGCTCCAGGACACCGACCGCCTCCTCGAGCGCGGTCCAGGTGGCGTTGCCGTTGCGGCCGTACCCCGTTCCGGTGAGCGGCGCGGCATACGTCGCGGAGAGCTCGACCGGGGTGTTGACCGGCGCCCCGGGTATGCGTGGGGGCCGGCCGGCCGCGACGACGAGGCTCGCCGGGGCCAGGCCCGCGAGATGGTCTGCGGGGTGGGCCGTCTCGTCCTCGGGTTCAGGGGTGCTACCGGTCACCGGCGACACGCTACCGGCGGGATAGGGTCTGGCCGGTGAGTGACCAGTCCGACGGCTCCTCCCGGAAGACTCGTGTCGCCATCGTCTTCGGCGGGCGCTCCGCTGAACACGCCGTGTCCTGCTCGACTGCGGCGAGCGTCCTGGCCGCGATCGACCGGGACACGTACGACATAGTGCCGATCGGGATCGCCCCCGACGGTCGGTGGGTGCTGGTGGCCGACGACCCGGAGCCGTTGCGGCTCGCCCCCGGCCACGTCCCGGAGGTGAGCGGGACCAGCGACGTGCTGGTACCCCTGGGGTCGGCCCAGCGCTCGTTGACGGTGCTCGACCCGGGCCGGCCGCCGCGCGAGCTCGGCGAGGTGGACGTCGTCTTCCCGTTGCTGCACGGGCCATTCGGCGAGGACGGGACGATCCAGGGGCTGCTGGAGCTGGCCGACGTGCGCTACGTGGGGTCCGGGGTCACGTCGTCGGCGGTGATGATGGACAAGGCGTTCATGAAGCTGGTGTTCTCGGCGGCGGGGCTGCCGATCGTCGACCACGTGGTCGTGACCGACCGGCAGTGGCGGTGCGAGCGCGTGGAGGTCGAGGTGGCCGTGGCGGCACTCGGGTTCCCGGTGTTCGTCAAGCCGGCGCGGTCGGGGTCGAGCATCGGAATCTCCCGGGTGGCGTCGGCCGGGGAGCTGGCGGAGGCGGTCGAGGCGGCCCGGGCCCACGATCCCAAGGTGATCGTCGAAGCCGGCGTCCACGGTCGTGAGATCGAGTGCGCGGTGCTCGGTGGGCGCGACGGCGGTCCGCCCCGGCCGAGCCGGCTGGGGGAGGCTGTCGTCGTCGAGCAGAGCCATGCGTTCTACGACTTCGAGGCGAAGTACCTTGCGGAGGACGTGTCGCTGGTGTGCCCGGCGGACGTGCCGGACGAGGTGGCAGCGGAGATGACCGACCTGGCGGTTCGGGCGTTCGAGGCGGCGGGGTGCGAGGGCCTGGCCCGCGTGGACTTCTTCTACGCCGACGACGGCCGGGTGATTCTCAACGAGATCAACACCATGCCGGGGTTCACGCCGTCGTCGATGTACCCGTATGCGTGGCAGCACAGCGGCCTCAGCTACCCCGAGCTCATCGACGAGCTGCTCCAGCTGGCCCTCGAACGCCCCCTCGGCCTCCGCTGACGCCCAGCCTGGCCCAAGCCCCCGGCCGCTCCGCGAGAGGGGGTGAGTGCGTCGGCGGCCCGAACTGGGCCAGCCGGGATGGTCAGCTGCAGTGGTGGCCGGTCTCGGGCAGGGCCTGGGCGGCCGAGGTGAACGCCGGCAGCAGTGAGCCCTCGGGGACGTCGCCCTTCGGGATAAGCACCTCCAGCGCCGGGTCCCTCCCGTAGGTCACGAACCGGGTCCCATCACTGAGTGGAGTCGCCACCCAGTCGACACCGTTGACGGTCAGGCAGTCGTCGGTGGTCGGTCCGGGCGTCGCGACGCCGCACCGCGCGACGATCGCCGGGTCGCCCCACGCGTGGACCGCGGGATCGGACGGGTCGGTGGCGACGCTCGCGCGGCCGGACACCGAGGCCGGCCACGCGGCGGCGGACTTGACGCATACCGGATCGGCGCCCTTGGCCGGCACGGTGACCGGGACGCCCCTGGAGCAGCCTCCGAGCAACGCGATCCCGGCGAGGAGGAGTAGCGCAGCCCTCAGACGTGCACCACCGTGCAGGTGAGGGTCCGGGTGATCCCCGGCACGTCTTGAATCTTGGCGATGACGAGCTTGCCCAGCTCGTCCACGGTCTTGGCCTCGACGCGGGCGATGACGTCGTAGGGACCGGTGACGTCCTCCGCGAGGGCGACGCCGGAGATGCCGGCGATCGACTCGGCGACGGACGCGGCCTTGCCGACCTCGGTCTGGATCAGGATGTATGCCTGGACCACCTGACACACCTTCTTCCGCTGCTCGATGGGGGCGCGGCGGTGCGCCCAGGGAGGACGCTACCGTGCGCTCAATGGGCCCAGGACAACACGCACGCCGGACGGTGGCCGAGGTCGGCGAAGACGAGCTGCTCGCCATGGTCTTCCCGATCCTCGCCGCCGCGGGTGGGTCCGTCGACGTCACCGTCGGGCCCGGCGACGACGCGGCGGTGCTGGCGCTCGGGGCGGGCGGGCTGGTCGCCACGACCGACGCGGTCGTGCACGGCCGCGACTGGCGCGACGAGTGGTCGACGGGCGCGGACGTGGGCGCCAAGGTTGCTGCGCAGAACGTCGCCGACGTCGCGGCCATGGGCGCCCGGCCGGTCGCCCTGCTCGTCACGCTGGTCATGGCCCCGTCGACCGCGGTGGAGTGGGTGCTGGACCTGGCCCGTGGGCTCGCGTCCGTGACCGGCCCGGCGGGCTGCCCCGTCGTGGGCGGCGACCTGTCCTCCGCGCCGGAGGGTGTGCTGACCGTCTCGGTGACGGCGCTCGGCTCCCTCGACGGCCGACGGCCGGTGCTCCGTTCCGGAGCTCAGATCGGCGACGTGGTCACGGTCGCCGGTTCGCTCGGGCTGTCCGGGGCGGGGCTGCACCTCCTCCAGACCGGCCGCCCGGACGCCGACCCCCAGGCGGTGGCGGTGCACCGCCGACCGGTCCCCCCGATCGGCCTCGGGACGGTTGCGGCCGATGCCGCAGCGACGTCGATGATCGACCTCTCCGACGGCCTGTTGCGGGACACCGCCCGGGTGGCGGCGGCGAGCGGGGTACGCCTCGACCTGGCCTCGGCTTCGCTCGCCGCCGACGTCGCCCGTCTCGAGCCTGCGGTGGGAGCCGAGCTGGCCCGCGAGTGCGTGCTCTCCGGTGGTGAGGAGCACTCGCTGCTGGCGACGTTCCCCAGCGGCTCGGCGGTGCCGGAGGGCTTCCGGGTCATCGGCGCCGTACGGGCCGGCAGCGGGGTCGCGCTCGACGGCATACCGCAGCAGCCGCGCGGCTGGGACCACTTCGCCGGCTGAGCGATCGCGGTTCGTGCGCCTGGGGTACGGAATTCGCGACGGTTGAGAGCACGAACCGGGGGAGAGACGCGACGAAGGCCGGCCACCCCGTGAGGGTGCCGGCCTTCGGTATGCCGTGAGGGCAGGTCAGGCGTTGCGCGCGACCTTGCCGGCCTTGAGGCACGAGGTGCAGACGTTGAGCCGCTTCGGGGTCACGCCGTTGACCAGCGTACGGACGCGCTGGATGTTGGGGTTCCAGCGACGCTTGGTACGACGGTGCGAGTGCGAGATGTTGTGACCGAAGGACGGTCCCTTGCCGCAGACATCGCAGTTGGCAGCCACGGTGGATCTCCTGGTAACTCGAAAGACGAAGTGAAAGGGGCCCGCGACGCACGTGGCCGCTGGGCAACCTGTCAAGAGTAGCCGAGCGCGCACGAGCGACCAAAACGGCGCACAGCCCCGCCGTCCGGCTGAAGGTTTGGGACCTCCCCGGTGGGTGCCGACGAGTAGCCTGCCGTCCCAGGGTCGTGCGGTCCAGCTCGGGAGGGCCGAGGGGCGAGGAGACGAGGGCTGCGGTGACGGGCAGTGACGTGCGAGGCGACGTCCTCACGCTCCTCGACACCGCCGCAGCGCGCCGCTGGGCGGTCGTCACCCGGGCCGCGTTCGCCGCCCGCCGCGCCGAGATCGACGCCCTCAACGTCTTCCCCGTCCCGGACGGCGACACCGGCACGAACCTCTACCTCACCTTCGACGCGGCCCTCGACAGCGCTCGCGTCGAGTACGAGGACCGTGCCCGACGGGGTCACCCGATGGACGACGAGGACCTCGCCACCGAGGCCGACGTCTTCGCCCGCGCCCTGCTGCTCACCGCGCGAGGCAACTCCGGCGTCATCCTCAGCCAGATCTTCCGCGGCTTCGCCGACGAGGCGGCGGCCACGGGGGTGTCCGGCATCGGCGCCCTCGGACTCGCCGGCGCGATGACCCGGGCCGACGAGCTGGCCTGGTCGAGCGTCGCCCACCCCGTCGAGGGCACCATCCTCAGCGTCTCGCGGGCGGCCGCCGGTGCAGCGACGCAGGCGGTCCAGGAGCACGGCGAGGACCTGTACGCGGTCTCCTCCGCTGCGCTCGAGGCGGCCCGGTCGGCGCTGGCCGAGACCCCGAACCAGCTGCCGCGGCTCGCGCAGGCGGGTGTGGTCGACGCCGGCGGCGCCGGCTACGTGCTGCTGCTGGAGTCCCTCGAGCGGGTGGTGACCGGCGACGTGGGCGCCGAGTCGTTCGCGGGCGACGACCCGTTGCGCCGTCGCGCCGGCTGGACCCAGCCGGTGACCCCCGTGCGGCAGGGGACCGATCTCGATCCCGGCGGACCGGCATACGAGGTGATGTACCTGCTCTCCGACACGACCGATGACGCCGTCGAGGTCCTCACGGAACGGCTGGACGGGCTCGGCGACTCGCTCCTCGTCGTCGGGACCGGCGACCTGCACAACGTGCACGTGCACGTCGACGACGTCGGTGCCGCCATCGAGGCCGGCATCGCCGCGGGTCGGCCGCACCGGATCAAGGTGACCCACTTCCGCGACCAGCTGACCCGCCAGCCGGACTCCGACGCGCAGGCCGTGGTGAGCTGCGCGGCCGGCGAGGGTCTGGCCGGGACGTTCCGGTCGGCCGGGGCGGTGGTGGTCCCGAGCGGGCCCCGGCGGCGGGCCAACGCGGCCCAGTTCCTCGAGGCGGTGCGCTCGACCGGAGCCGGTCGCGTGATCCTGCTGCCCAACGACGGCGACACCCTCCTCGCCGCGAACGCCGCAGCCAAGGTGGCCGCCGAGGAGGGCGTCGACCTGCGCGTGGTGGCCGCCCGGACCGCGGTCCAGGGCATCGCGGCGCTCGCGGTCTACGACCCGGCGCAACCGTTCGCCGACAACGTCCTCGCGATGAGCAGCGCGGCGGCCGCCACCCGCAACGGCGCCGTCACCGTGGCCACCAAGGAGGCGCTGACCTCCGGCGGTCCGTGCCGGCCGGGTGACGTCCTCGGCGTCGTCGACGGCGACATCGTCATCGTCGGTGACGACCTGACGCGCGTCGGCGCGGAGGTCGTCGAGCGGCTGCTGTCCAGCGGCGGCGAGCTGCTGACCGTCGTGTCCGGGGAGGAGGCGACCCCGGCCCTGGGCGAGGACGTCGCCGCTGCCGTACGCCGCCACCGCCGGGACCTCGAGGTCACCCAGATCTACGGCGGGCAGCCGGTCTACCCGCTGCTGCTCGGTGTCGAGTGACGGTGACGTGACCGTGCTGCTCACCGAGGACTCGGCGGTCGCCAAGGTCGCGGGCCCCAAGGCGGCCGTGCTCCTGGAGAAGAACAAGGGGATCCGGACGGTCGGGGACCTCTTCGAGTACCTGCCGCGCTCCTACGTCGCGACCAACACGCTGACCGACATGTCGACGCTGCGCGAGGGCCAGACCGTCCTCGTGGTGGCGCAGGTGGCCAAGGCGGTCACCAAGCCGCTGCGCCGCAGCCCTCGCCAGAAGATGCTCGTCGCCACGCTGACGGACGGGCAGAACCAGATCGACCTCACCTTCTTCAAGGCGTGGGGCCACCAGGCGAAGCTCGTGCCCGGCGTGGTCGGGATCTTCGTCGGGGCGGTGTCCCGGTTCAACGGCCGCTGGCAGCTCACGCATCCGGAGTACGAGATCCTCGGCTCCGACCTGGACGGGTGGGACGTCGGCCCGGAGGGCCGCCTCGACACGGTCAGCCGGCTCGACCACTACCGCGAACACCGCATCCCGGTCTACTCCGAGACCGGGAACGTCAGCTCGCTGAAGATCCGGACCATGGTCGAGCTGGCCTTCGACTCGGTGGAGACCGTCCGCGAACCGCTGCCGGACGACGTCCGCGAGCGCCGGGGGCTGCTCGGGCGGCGCGCGGCACTGGAGCTCGTGCACCGGCCGCGGCTGGAGGACGACACCGAGGTGGGGGTGGAGCGGCTGCGCTACGACGAGGCGTTCGTGCTCCAGGCGATCCTCGCCCAGCGGCGCAAGAGCATCGAGGCGATGGAGGCCACGGCGCGTATGCCTCGTGCCGGCGGCCTGCTCGCGTCGTTCGACGCTCGGCTGCCGTTCGAGCTGACCGCGGGGCAGCGGGCCATCGGCGAGACGTTGACCGAGGAGCTGGCCCGCAGCCGACCGATGCACCGCCTCCTTCAGGGCGAGGTCGGTTCGGGCAAGACTGTCGTGGCGCTGCGGGCGATGCTGGCGGTCATCGACGCGGGCGGCCAGGCGGCCCTGCTCGCGCCGACCGAGGTGCTCGCCATGCAGCACCAGCGCTCGATCTCGGCGATGCTCGGCGACCTGGCGATGGGTGGTCAGCTCGGCGGCGCCGACATCGGAACCCGCGTCGTGCTGCTGACCGGCTCTCAGCCGACGGCGGTGCGGCGGTCGGCGCTCAACGACGCCGTGACCGGTGATGCGGGCATCGTGGTCGGGACGCACGCGCTGATCCAGGAGCACGTGGCGTTCCACGACCTCGCTCTGGTGGTGGTCGACGAGCAGCACCGGTTCGGGGTGGAGCAGCGGGATGCGCTGCGGGAGAAGGGCCGCACCCCTCCGCACCTGCTGGTCATGACCGCCACGCCGATCCCGCGGACGGTGGCGATGACGGTGTTCGGCGACATGGAGACGTCGACGCTGCGTGAGCTTCCGGCGGGGCGCTCGCCGATCCAGACGCACGTCGTGGAGACGTCGAAGCCCGCGTGGGTGGAGCGGACCTGGCAGCGGATCGCCGAGGAGGTCGGCAAGGGGCACCAGGCCTACGTCGTGTGCCCCAAGATCGGCGATCCGGCCGATCCCTCGGCCGCGGATGACGTCGAGGTCGAACCGCCGCCCGACGACGACGGGGCCTCCGGCGCGGCCGGAGAGGTCGCGTCCCGCGAGCTGACCGGGGTGTACGACATGGCCGAGCGGCTGCGCGCGGTCCCGTCGCTCACGGGACTGCGGATCGAGGTGCTGCACGGCCGGCTCGACCCCGATGTCAAGGACCGGACCATGCGGGCCTTCGCGGCGGGGGAGATCGACGTCCTCGTCTCGACCACGGTGATCGAGGTCGGCGTCGACGTCGCGAACGCCTCGGTCATGGTGGTCATGGACGCGGACCGGTTCGGGATCTCCCAGCTGCACCAGCTGCGCGGGCGGGTCGGCCGTGGTGGGGTCCCCGGGCTCTGTCTGCTGCTCACCGAGGCCCCCGAGGGGACGCCGGCGCGGGAGCGGCTCGACGCGGTGGCGGGGACGACGGACGGGTTTGAGCTGGCCCGACGCGACCTCGAGCTGCGCCGGGAGGGAGACGTGCTCGGCGCGCGGCAGAGCGGGCGGGCCTCGTCGGTGCGGTTCCTGCGGATGGGGAACCCGCACGACGCGCAGATCATCGCCGACGCCCGCGAGGACGCCACGGCGGTCGTGGACCTCGACCCGACCCTGGCCGGCCACCCCGACCTGGCGGCTCGCGTGGCGGCCCGGCTGGACGAGGAGCAGGCGGCCTACCTGGAGCGGGGCTGACGGCGGTGACCCCACGGTGACCCGGATCATCAGCGGAGTGGCGGGCGGCCGTCGCCTGCAGACGCCGGCCGGCCCGCGGACCCGGCCCACCTCCGACCGTGTCCGTGAGGCCCTGTTCTCGCGGCTCGAGCACTTGGATGTCCTGTCGGGCGCGCGGGTGCTCGACCTGTACGCGGGTTCGGGGGCTCTCGGTCTCGAGGCGGCCAGCCGGGGCGCCCGGTCGGTGCTCCTCGTGGACGCCGACCGGAACGCGGCCAAGGTCGCTCGGGGGAACGCGGCGGTCGTGGGACTGCCCGGCGTCGTCGTGCGCGAGGACACCGTGGAGCGGGTCCTCCTGGCCGGCCCCGGCGGCGGGGGCCGGGTGGACCTCGTCCTCCTGGACCCGCCCTACGACCTGTCCGAGGACGCCCTCGGCGATGTGCTGGCGCTGCTGGTCGGCCACGGGTGGCTCGCGAGCGAGGCGCTGGTCGTCGTCGAGCGGTCCTCGCGCAGTCCGGAGCCCCGGTGGTCCGAGGGTCTCGCACCGGCCGGGGAGCGTCGCTACGGCGAGACCCGGATGTGGTTCGCCGACGCCGCCGGCCCCGACGCGGTGGCCTGACCCGGCGCATACCGCTGCGACTTTCCCGTGCTCCGGTCCCGCCGAGAGGCCAGCTTCGGCGGTTATCGGCGCCTTCTGAGCGGCCGAAGTCGACCTCTCGGCGGGAGTGGGGTGGACGGCGGGGCGGCACCAGGTGTGGCGCCGTTGGTACCGTTCGCGGGTGGCCAGCGAGGTGCGTCGGGCGGTCTGCCCCGGGTCGTACGACCCCGTGACCAACGGGCACGTCGACGTCGTCGCCCGCGCCGCCACGCTCTTCGACGAGATCGTCGTCGCCGTGCTCTACAACCCGGCCAAGCGGGGGACGTTCGCGATCGAGGAACGCCTGAGCCTCCTGGAGGAGTCGCTCACCGACGTCCCGAACCTGCGCGTCGAGGCCTTCGCGGACCGGCTGCTCGTCGACGTCTGCCGCGAGCTCGGCGCGTCGGCCGTCGTCAAGGGCCTCAGGGGCGGCACCGACTTCGCCTACGAGCTGCCGATGGCCCGGATGAACAAGCACCTGACCGGCATCGAGACGGTGTTCCTGCCCGGCGACCCCCGGTTCGACCACGTGTCGAGCTCACTGGTCAAGGAGGTCGCGAGGTACGGCGGCGACGTCACGGGCCTCGTCCCGGACGCCGTCCTCGCCGCGATGACCCGCCAATTTGGGCCCTGACCTGCGGCTCCGGTAATCTGGTCAGTCGGTCTTCGTCCGTGCGTGGACGACGACCGAACCTTCGACCTCTCCGAGAAAACTCATGCCGCGCCTCAACGCCCAGAACCCGATGGTCCTCGACACTCGGGAGCTCAATCGGCGGCCGGGCACCATGCAGGAGCTCACCCGGAGAGTGGAGGCTCCCGAGACCATCGGGACCGACGTCATCGCCATCCCCGCGGGAGACCCGCTGGACCTGGAGATCCGTCTGGAGTCGGTGGTCGAAGGGATCCTCGTGAGCGGTTCGGTCCGAGCCACGGCGACCGGGGCTTGCGTGCGGTGCCTGGAGCCGGCCACCTACCCGGTGGACGCGTCCTTCCAGGAGCTGTTCGCTTACGCCGATCGGGCGGCACACCACCACGAGGTGGGTGCCGACGCGAACGGGGCCGACGAGGACGTCGTGCGCGTGCTCGAGGGAGATCTGATCGACCTCGAGCCCGTGATCCGGGATGCAGTGGTGCCATCACTGCCGTTCCAACCGGTGTGCCGGGACGACTGCCCCGGGCTGTGCTCCGAGTGTGGAGCCCTGCTCGCGGAGGACCCCGACCATCACCACGACACGATCGACCCGCGGTGGGCCGCCCTGACCGGCGTGTTCACCGAGCAGCCCGGTACGACACCAGAGATGAACCCAGAGAAGAGGACATGACGTGGCCGTCCCGAAGCGGAAGACCTCGCGTTCCAACACCCGTTCGCGTCGAGCGAACTGGAAGGCGGCTCCGGTCGCCCTGACGACCTGCCCCCAGTGCGGCAACCCGACGCAGCCGCACGTGGCGTGCCCGTCGTGCGGCACGTACCAGGGTCGTCACTACGCCACCGCCGAGCGCACCGAGCACCAGGGCTGACTGGCGTCACTCAGGTGACCTCGTGACGTCGCCGGCTCCGAGCAGCACGTTCCCGCGCCCCGTCGGCGCGCTGGTCGACTACCTCGCCGAGGTGGTCGGTGAGCAGGTCGACGAGGCGCTGCTCGTGCGCGCCCTCACGCACCGCTCGTACGCGTACGAGCACGGCGGTCTGCCCAACAACGAGCGCCTCGAGTTCCTCGGCGACTCGGTGCTCGGCCTCGTCGTCACCGACACGCTGTACCGGACGCACCCGGACCTTCCCGAGGGCCAGCTGGCCAAGCTGCGCGCGGCCGTGGTCAACATGCGCGCCCTCGCGGAGGTCGCCCGCACCATCGGGCTCGGTGAGTACGTCTTCCTCGGACGCGGCGAGGAGGCGACGGGCGGCCGCAACAAGGCCTCGATCCTTGCGGACACGATGGAGGCGCTGATCGGGACGATCCACCTCTCGGGCGGGATCACCGCGGCGGGCGTGTTCGTCCACCACCTCTTCGACCCGCTGATGACCCAGTCGGCGTCCCTCGGGGCCGGCCTCGACTGGAAGACCAGCCTCCAGGAGCTGGCGGCACAGGCCGCCCTCGGCACGCCCGAGTACCGCGTCGACGAGTCCGGACCGGACCACGAGAAGGAGTTCGTGGCCAGCGCGGTCGTCGGCGCCGAGGTCCTGGGACGCGGCACCGGCCGGAGCAAGAAGGAGGCCGAGCAGCGCGCCGCCGAGCAGGCCTGGGCCGCCCTCGACGAGCGCCGCCGCCCCATCCCGGCCCTCGAGCCCAAGGTCACGTGACGTACCGACCGGTGCGGATGCCCGGTCCCGCCGAGCTCCGGTATGCCTGAGCTCCCCGAGGTCGAGACGGTCCGTCGCGGCCTCGACGCCTACGTCGTCGGGCGACGGATCACGTCAGCGGAGTTCCAGGGGGCCCGCGTGGTGCGACGGCACCTGCCCGGAGCCGCCGATCTCGCCGCTCGGGTCGAGGGGTCGCTCGTTGTCCAGGCCCGTCGGCGCGGCAAGTACCTCTGGCTGGTCCTCGAGGCCCCGGACGAACACGACATGGGTCTGCTGATGCACCTGGGCATGAGTGGCCAGCTGCTCGTACAGCCGCCGGACGCCCCCGACGAGAAGCACCTCCACGCCCGGTTCCGGTTCGAGGACCGGGAGACCGAGCTGCGGTTCGTCGACCAGCGGACCTTCGGCGGCGTGGCCCTCGCGGAGCTCGACTGGTCGACGGGTGACGGCATCCCGGAGCCGATCGCCCACATCGCCCCCGACCCGCTCGAGGCCGCGTGGGACGAGCCCGCGGTCGTGGCCCGGATGAAGGCCCGCAGCAGCGGGGTCAAGCGCTGTCTCCTCGACCAGTCGCTGGTCAGCGGCATCGGCAACATCTACGCCGACGAGGCCCTGTGGCGGGCCGCGATCCACGGTGAGCGCCCCGCCGACCGGCTCACCAAGCCCGCGCTCCACCGGCTGCTGGGCCACGCCCGCGAGGTCATGGTCGAGGCCCTCGGCCAGGGGGGGACCAGCTTCGACGCGCTCTACGTCAACGTCAACGGGTCCTCGGGCTACTTCGACCGGTCGCTCGACGCCTATGGTCAGGAGGGCCGGCCGTGCCGCCGCTGCGGGACGCCGATCCGGCGCGAGGCGTTCATGAACCGCTCGTCCTACTCCTGCCCCCGATGTCAGCCGCGCCCACGGACGGGCCGGCTCTGACTCAGCACGGGCGGTACAGCGCCCCCTTCCCTGGGCGCCAGGGCACCACTGTCGAAAACGGCGCTCACCTCGTCAGGTCCTCCGGCACGGCGGTGAGCGGCCCGCCGGCGTCTCCGGTGTTCACGGTGTTCTCCGGCTCCACCAGCACGACGCTCACATCGCCGTCGGCGACCGGACGGTGCTCCACGCCCTGGGGGACGACGTAGAGCTGTCCGGGGCCGAGCGTGACGTGCCGCTCTCCACTGCCGTCGCGCAGCTGGATGACCAGTGTCCCCTCGACGACCAGGAACAGCTCGTCGGTCTCCGGATGGCAGTGCCAGACGAACTCCCCCTTGAGCTTGACCACCTTGACGGCGTAGTCGTTGAGGCGGGCCACCACCTTGGGGCTCCAGTGCTCCGAGAACAGCGACAGCCGCTCGTGCAGGTCGACGACGCCCGTCATCAACGGCCCCGTCCGGCGACGCGGTAGCGGGCGACGACCGCGCCGCTCTCGAAGGCCTGGGTGCGGATGGGTTCGAGCTCGGTGTGCGTGTCGCCGAACAGCCGCGTACCGACGCCGAGGACAACGGGAAGGATGGTCAGCTGGTACTCGTCCACGAGTCCCGCCGCGGCCAGCTGGCGCACCAGGTCGCCACTGCCCAGGACCACCAGCTGCCCCTCGCCGTCGGCGCGAAGCGTCCGTACTGCGGCGACGGCGTCGCCGGCCAGCAGCGTCGACGTGGGATGCGGGAGCGGCTCGGTCAGCGAGCGCGAGGCGACGTACTTCCTGGTGCTGCGCAGGATCTCGGTGAACGGGTTGGGGTCCGGCGTCGACAGCCAGTGGCCGACCAGATCGAGGTAGGTGCGCCGGCCGAAGAGCATCTCCGTGCCGGACGCGCTGTCGCCCAGGCTCGCCTGGACCACCTCGGGGTGGTCGGCCAGCATCCGGGACGCCCAGCCTCCGTAGGTGAACCCGCCGCGCTCGTCCTCGTCCTCTCGGCCGGGGGCCTGCATGACCCCGTCCAACGAGAGGTTCTCCACGACCGTGATCGTCCGCATACCGCCAGCCTAGGAGCGACCGGAACCCCAGGGCGTACCCGGCGGTTAGCATCCTCTGCGTGACGGAGCCGCTGAACCCCCTGACCCTGCCCGCCCCCGCCGACGCCGAGGAGTGGCTGGACTCTCGGGCTCGCGCCGACCTCGACCGCGCCCGGGAGCTGGTCGCCGGCATCAAGGCCGATCGGCCCGCCGACGCGACCGACCTGCTCAACCGGTGGAACGACGTCAGCGTCGCGATCGGCAATGTCGCGTCCGTGGCGTCCCTGTTCAGCGAGGTCCACCCCCTCGAGACCGTCCGATCGCGGGGCGAGTCGGCGATGCAGGAGGTCCAGAAGCTCGACACCGACCTGAGCCTGGACCGCGACCTCTACGAGGTGTTCGCGGCGGTCGACGGTTCCGGTCTGGACGCGACGGCGCAGCGGCTGCTCGACAAGACGCTGCTCGACTTCCACCGTGGTGGCGTCGACAAGGACGACGCCACCCGCACCCGGGTCAAGGAGCTGTCGGAGCGGGCGATCCTCGTCGGCCAGGAGTTCAGCAAGAACATCCGCGACGACGTCCGCAGCATCAAGGTCACGCCCGACAAGCTCGACGGGATGCCGCAGGACTGGATCGACGCGCACGTCGTCGACGAGGACGGCTTCGTCACCCTGACCACCGACTACCCCGACGTCGTCCCGTTCTCGACCTACGGGCGCGACCGCGACACCCGGCGGGCGCTGCGGATGGAGTTCCTGAACCGTGCGTGGCCGGCCAACGACGCACTGCTCACGGAGCTCTTCGAGATCCGCCGCGAGCACGCGCACCTCCTCGGCTACCGCGACTGGGCGGACTACGACGCCGAGGTCAAGATGATCAAGGAGGGCGCGGCGATCCCGGAGTTCATCGACCGGATCGCCGTCGCCGCGCTCGAGTCCGGGGAGCGCGACCGGAACGTGGTCCTCGACCGGATGCGGCAGGACTACCCCGACGCCGAGACGATCGACGCGTCGGACCTGGCGTTCTACGCCGAGGCGGTCCGGCGAGAGCAGCTCGACGTCGACGCCCAGCAGGTGCGCACCTACTTCGACTTCACGGCGGTACGCCGCGGCCTCCTCGACGTCACGGGCCGGCTGTTCGGGCTGACCTACCGTCCCGCCGAGGACGCCGTGGTCTGGGACGAGGCGGTCGCCGCGTACGACGTGTTCCTCACCGACACCAACGAGCACCTCGGCCGGATCTACCTCGACCTCCACCCCCGCGAGGGAAAGTTCAAGCACGCGGCGCAGTTCGACCTGGTGCGGGGACTGGCCGGTCGGCAGCTCGCCGAGGGCACCCTCGTCTGCAACTTCCCGCGCGGCCTGATGGAGCACTCGGACGTCACGACGCTGTTCCACGAGTTCGGCCACCTGGTCCACCACGTGCTCGCCGGTCGCGGCGAGTGGGTGCGCTTCTCCGGCGTCGCGACCGAGTGGGACTTCGTCGAGGCGCCGAGCCAGATGCTCGAGGAGTGGGCGTGGGACGCCGACGTGCTCCGCACCTTCGCGCGCAACGCGGCCGGCGAGGAGATCCCCGACGCCCTCGTCGCCCGGATGCGTCGGGCCGACGACTTCGGCAAGGGCTACAACGCGCGCACCCAGATGTTCTACGCGTCGATGTCGTACTGGTTCCACGTCGACATCCCGGACGACCTCACCGAGCGGACGCGGGAGCTGCAGAGCCGCTACAGCCTGTTCCCCTACATCGAGGGGACCCACATGCCGGCCTCGTTCGGCCACCTCGAGGGCTACGGCTCGGGCTACTACACGTACATGTGGTCGCTGGTCATCGCCAAGGACATGTTCAGCGCGTTCGACCGCGACAACATGTTCGACCCCGAGGTCGCCGGCCGCTACCGCGACCGACTGCTCGCCCAGGGTGGGCAGCGCGACGCCGCCGACCTCGTCGCCGACTTCCTCGGCCGGCCCTACACGTTCGACGCGTACGCGGCCTGGTTGGCGGAGTAGCCGGCCCCGGTCGGGGAGACTAGGCCGCCCAGCGCAGCCGCACGTCGTCGGCGCGCTCGCAGCACCAGCACGCCTCCTGCGACCACATCCCGATCCACGCGACGGCGCACGACGTGCAGGTGAGCCACTGCACGTGCTCGCGGTATGCCTCGGGCCGGGCAGCCGGCAGGTCCTGGATCACGTCGAGGTTCATGCGGGGAGGAGCCCGAAGCGGTCGGTGCCGATACACGGGCGGGCCGTCACGGGCCCTTCAGCTCCTTGAGGACGACGGGTTGGCCGGTGTGGCGCGTGCTCAGCTCGGCCAGTGCGGCGCGGACCGTCTTGGCGAACAGGTGTGCGCCGGGGATGCCGGGGTGGACCTTGTCGGCCTGCAGCAGACCGAGGTTCGCCCGGATCGCGGTGTTCCAGTCGGCGACGATGACGTTCGGCCGGGTCGAGGCGACCCGGCCGAGGGTGGCGTTGGACTCGTCGATGAACGTCGAGTGCGGGTCGTAGAGGTTGACCAGGACGACCATCCGGTCCGGACCGAGGGCGTCGAGGGTCTGCACCACGGTGGCCTCGGTGACGCCGGCGTTGGTCCCGAACGCGAGCACCACCGCGCGCCGGGTGTCGACGCCGCGGGCCGTGACCGCCGCGAGCCCGTCGCTCCACCGCCGGTTGGACTTCGCGTCCTGCCGGACACCGGGAAAGTAGTAGTCGATGGCGCCACGGGTCGTCGCGATGAGGGAGTCGCCGAAGACGTCGATCTGGTCGCCGGCGGGCATGGACCAGTCCTGCGCGGGTCCGGCGGGCGCGGGGGCCGCCGACGCTGCGGGGGCGGGGGCCGGAGCGGCGGCCGGACCCGCGGCGTTGTCGGCGATGAGCTGCTCCGTGTCGCTGCGGGTGGGAGCCGTCGCGACGACGACCAGACTCGTCACGACGAGCGCGACCGCCGCTCCGACCGCGACCCGCGGCACCCATGACGTGTCGAACCGCACCGCGCTCCAGACCATCCGCCCACAGTCCCGGAAGCCCCACACCCGGATCGGTGCCTCGACGAACCGGTACGACAGATCGGCGAGCGCGATCGTGACGATGACGCACCAGATCGCGCTGACGACGTACTGGAACGTGCCGGGCTCCGTCCGCATCTCCTGCCCGATGATGACGATGACCGGCCAGTGCCAGAGGTAGATGCCGTAGGACCGACGTCCGATCCACGTCACGGGCTCGGCGCTCATCAGGGTGCGCCACCGAGACTCCGGCTCGGACGAATCGGAGGACTCGGTATGCGGGTCGCTCGGCGAGGAGGCTCCGGTCGCGGCCCGGACGGGCAGCAGCGCCGCGACGAGCACGACCGTGGCGACGCAGCCGAGCACCAGGCCGCCGCGGTAGGTCAGTGGCGAGTCCTCGCGGAGCAGCCACAGCAGCGCGGCCAGCGTGACCAGTGCCACCCCGAGGACCGGCCGGCGCACCGCGAGCCAGACCGACGCATACCGGGTCCGCCAGGAGGAGGACCAGACGAACGCGAGCGCCGCACCGAGCATCAGCCCCATGACGTGCGTGTCGGTGCCGTAGTAGACCCGGGTGGCGTCCTCGCCGGGGACGTACAGGAGGGCCATCAGCGCGGTGGACAGCAGGGCGACGCCGAGCGACACGCCCAGGCCGACCGCCACGCGCCGACCGCGTAGCAGCGTCGCCGTCATGACCGCCGCCACGACCAGGGGCCAGAGGAGGTAGAACTGCTCCTCCACGGCCAGCGACCAGAAGTTCATGAACAGCTGCGGCGCGGTCTGGTCGAAGTAGCTCGACCCGGCTGCCGTCTCGACCCAGTTGGTCGAGAAGGTCAGGGCGCCGAGGATCTGCCGCCCGATGTGCACGACCAGGTCGTGGTGCGCCACCCTCGCGGCGAGGGTGCTGAGCACGACGCAGACGACGAGAGCGGGGATCAGGCGCCGGGCTCGCCGGGTCCAGAACCGGCCGAACGCGATCCGGCCGTGAGCGAGAGCCTCGCGCTGGAGCAGGGTGGTGATGAGGAACCCGGAGACGACGAAGAAGACGTCCACGCCGAGGAAGCCGCCGGGCAGCCACGAGGGGTCGAGGTGGTAGACGAGCACCGCACCGATGGCCAGGGCGCGGAGCCCGTCGAGGCCGTCGAGATGGGTCGTCGCCGCGGGGGGCGTGCCGCCATACGTGGGGGTGGTCGTGCTCCGGGCGGGGCGCTCCAGCGTCGACACCGTGCGACCGCCTCCTCACCCGTCCGACCCCCTGCGCGCGAGCGTAGGACGGGCCGGACGGAGGACGGTGGCGCCACGCGGTCGCCACTACGGACGGCCTCGTAGGGTGGTCCGGTGGCGGAGGGTACGGAGCGGGTGACCGTCTACGTCCGGGGCGACGTGCAGGGCGTGGGGTTCCGGTTCTGGACCCGGGCCCGCGCCCGGGAGCTCGGCCTGGTGGGCCATGCGAAGAACCTCCCCGACGGCCGGGTGGAGGTGGTCGCGCAGGGGGACGGGGACGCCCTGGACCGCCTCATGGCGCTGCTCCAGGAGGAGCCGTCGGCGTCCGGACGTCCCGGCGCCGTGACCGGGGTCGTCACCCAGTGGGGGCGCGCCCTGCCGGGCGTCGGGTCGTTCGACGCGCGGTAGTCGATAGCCTGCCTGCGTGAGCGAGGTCCCGCCGGAGCTGGTCGAGCTGCGTCGCAGCATCGACAACATCGACGCGGCGCTGATCCACCTGCTGGCCGAGCGGTTCAAGGCCACCCAGACGGTGGGCGAGCTCAAGGCCCGGCTCCGGATGCCGCCCGCCGACCCCGGCCGTGAGGAGCGGCAGGTCGCGCGCCTGCGGACCCTCGCCGAGGAGTCCGGGCTGGACCCGGTGTTTGCCGAGAAGTTCCTCGCCTTCGTCATCGCCGAGGTCATCCACCACCACGAACAGATCGCCGAGGCCGGTCAGGACTGACCAGGCAGTCACACCTGCCCCATCAGCCCCTCGAACCACCGAGCCCGCGACGTCCGCGGGCCTCCGCGTCCCCGCTTGTAGGGTGACGGGACCCCGAGCATGACCCGAGGAGAGCCCGCACCCGTGTACGTCAAGAGCCTGACGATGAAGGGCTTCAAGTCCTTCGCGTCCGCCACGCACCTGCGCCTCGAACCCGGCATCACGTGCATCGTCGGCCCCAACGGGTCCGGCAAGTCCAACGTCGTCGACGCGCTCGCCTGGGTCATGGGGGAGCAGGGTGCCAAGTCGCTCCGGGGCGGCTCGATGGAGGACGTCATCTTCGCGGGCACCGCCGGACGGCCGCCACTGGGCCGGGCCGAGGTCGCCCTCACCATCGACAACACCGACGGCGCCCTGCCGATCGACTACACCGAGGTGACCATCTCGCGGACGATGTTCCGCAGCGGTGGCTCGGAGTACGCCATCAACGGCACCTCGTGCCGCCTGCTCGACATCCAGGAGCTGCTCTCCGACAGTGGGATCGGCCGCGAGATGCACGTCATCGTCGGCCAGGGCCAGCTCGACGCGGTGCTCCGCGCGACGCCCGAGGAGCGCCGCGGCTTCATCGAGGAGGCCGCCGGCGTGCTCAAGCACCGCAAGCGCAAGGAACGCGCGCTGCGCAAGCTGGAGTCGATGGAGGCCAACCTCACCCGGATCACCGACCTCACCGGCGAGATCCGCCGCCAGCTCGGCCCGCTCGGGCGCCAGGCCGAGACGGCTCGCAAAGCCGCCGTCATCCAGGCCGAGGTCCGCGACGCCCGCCTGCGGGTCCTCGCCGACGACCTGGTCCAGCTCACCTCCACGCTCGAGCAGGAGGTCGCCGACGAGACCGCCCTCATCGCGCGGCGCACCGAGGTCGAGGACGGCCTCACCGGGCTCGGGTCACGGGTCGCCGAGCTCGAGTCGGCAGCCGAGGCCGCCCGCCCCGAGATCTCCCAGGCCCAGGACCGCTGGTATGCGCTCGCCCGCCTCACCGAGCGGCTCACCGCCACGGGGTCGCTGGCCACCGAGCGGGTTCGCCTGCTGCGCCAGGACCTCGCCGACGAGGCCCGCGACGCCGGGTCCGGCGCGTCCAGCCGCGACCCCGAGGAGCTGCGTCGCCAGGCGGCGGAGCTGCTGCACCAGCACGAGGCGCTGGTGGTCGAGATCGCCGACGCGACCGCCGCGCTCGAGGCCGCCGTCGCCGAGCGCGCGGACGTCGAGCAGGCCTACGCGGCGGAGCAGCAGCGCCTCGCCCTCGTCGCCCGCGCCGTCGCCGACCGTCGCGAGGGCCTGGCCCGGCTCGCCGGCCAGGTCGCCGCCAAGGCCTCCCGCATCGAGGCCGCGGAGGGGGAGATCGGCCGGATGCGCGAGACGGTCGCCGCCGCGCGAGCCCGGGCCGCCCAGGCCGAGCGCGAGTTCGCCGCGCTGGAGTCGTCGATCGCCGCCGAGGAGGCCGGCGAGGAGGACCTCGACGCGGGCTACGAGCACGCCGCCGCCCACCTCGACCGGCTCCAGGCCGAGCTCGAGGAGCTCCAGGAGGCCGAGCGGTCCGCGGAACGCGACCGTCAGTCCTTCACGGCCCGCGTGGACGCGCTCGACATGAGCCTGCGTCGCAAGGACGGGGCGGCCGCGTTGCTGGCGGCCGGGGACGACACGCATACGATCGCCGGTTCGGTCGCCTCGCTCGTGCAGGTCGAGGCCGGCCACGAGGTCGCGGTCGCCGCCGCCCTGGGCTGGGCCGGCGACGCGCTCGCCGTCGACACGCTGGCCGGCGCCGCCGCGGCGGTGGACCGGCTGCGCTCCGACGACGCCGGGCGCGCCGGGCTGCTCGTCGCCGAGACCGCCGGCTCGGTGGAGCGGTCCGGGTGGTCGTCGCTCCCGCGCGGGGCGCGGTGGGCGGTCGACGTCGTGTCGTGCTCCGACCGGCTCCGCCCGGCGGTCGACCGGCTCCTCGAGCGGGTGGCCCTCGTCGACAGCGCCGACGCCGTCGCGGGGCTGGTTCGCGACGGGGCGACCGCGGTGACGCCCGACGGCGACGTGTTCGGGCCCGGCTGGGTTCGCGGCGGGAGCGCTGCCGCCCCGAGCCTCATCGAGATCCAGGCCGCCGTCGACGAGGCCCGCGACCGGGTCACCGAGGCGGCCGGCCGGGGCGAGCGCGCCCGGTTCGCCATGGCCTCGCTGCGGACCCGGGTGGCCGAGGCGTCCGACGCCGTCGAGGGCGCCCTGGACCAGCTGCACGACTCCGACGCGAAGATGTCGGCGGTCGCCGAGAAGCTCGGGGCCCTCGGCGTGGCGGTACGCAGCGCGCGGTCCGAGGCCGAGCGCACGGAGCGGGCCATCGCTGCCGCCGAGGCGGCGCTCGACAGCGACCGGACCGAGCACGCGGCGCTCGCGGAACGCTACGAGGCCGCCGGCGTGCCGCCGGACACCACCGATGCGGACGTGGGCACCGACGAGCGCGACCGGCTCGACGCCGCCGCGACCGCCGCTCGCGCGCACGAGACCGAGCTGCGTCTCGCACTGCGCACCCGCGAGGAGCGCGGCCGTGCCCTGCACGACCGCGCGACTGCCCTCGAGGCGGCGGCCGTGGCCGAGATCGAGGCCCGGGCCCGGCACCAGGCCCGGCGGCAGCGCCGCCTGCGGGAGGCGGAGGTGGCCGAGGCGGTCCGCGTGGGCGCCGCCTACGCCGCCGGAGTCGTCACCCGCGCCGCGGAGCGGGCCGATGCCCTCCGCCGCCGCGCCGAGGAGGCCCGCACCGCGCGTGACGCCGAGCTCGGCGTGCTGCGCCGCGACGTCGCCACGCTCCAGGACGAGCTGCGCGAGCTGACCGACTCCGTCCACCGCGACGAGGTGGCGCGGACCCAGCAGCGGCTGCGCATCGAGCAGCTGGAGACGCGGGCCGTGGAGGAGCTGGGGGTCGACCCGGCCACCCTCGTCGAGGAGTTCGGTCCCCACCAGCTGGTGCCCATGGCCCCCGCCGAGGGGAGCGACGAACCCGGCGAGCCACAGGCCTACGTGCGCGAGACCCAGGAGAAACGGCTACGCAGCGGCGAGCGGCGGCTCGCGGCGCTGGGGCGGGTCAACCCCCTCGCGCTGGAGGAGTTCACCGCGCTGGAGGAGCGCCACACGTTCCTCACCACGCAGCTGGAGGACCTCAAGCGGTCCAAGCGCGACCTGCTCGACATCATCCGCGAGGTCGACGAGCGGATCGAGCGGGTGTTCACCGAGGCCTACCACGATGTCGCGGTGCAGTTCGAGCGCGTGTTCAGCCGGCTGTTCCCGGGCGGGGAGGGTCGGTTGATCCTCACCGACCCGGACAACATGCTCACCACCGGGCTCGACGTCGAGGCGCGGCCGCCGGGCAAGAAGATCAAGCGGCTCTCGTTGCTCTCCGGTGGCGAGCGGTCCCTGGTGGCCGTGGCCCTGCTGGTCTCGATCTTCACGGCCCGGCCGTCGCCGTTCTACATCCTCGACGAGGTGGAGGCCGCGCTGGACGACGCCAACCTCGGCCGGCTGATCCTGCTCCTGGAGGAGCTGCGCGACTCCAGCCAGCTGATCGTCATCACCCACCAGAAGCGCACGATGGAGATCGCCGACGCGCTCTACGGCGTGACAATGCGCGGCGACGGTGTCACCACGGTGGTGTCCCAGCGGATGTCCGAGGTCGCCGGGGCGCGCTCCGCCTGAGGGAACACCGCACGACGGCGGCCCGTTGCCGACCTGAGACCCGGTGGGGTTTGAGGTGGTGGGTGACAGTTCGGTCACAGCCGGTCCGGTATGCGTGGCGCGGCCTCGCGGCGTGGTCACATCCGTCACACTGGTCACATGTTCGCCCTGGTCTTCGGCATGTTGGTCTGCCTCGTCGGAGGCATGGTGGTCGTCGGTGTCGTGGCGGCACAGGCCCGAAAGGACGGTCGCGAGCTGCTGACGGCCCGTGGCGAAGAGGTCGTCGGGCGGGTGCACACCAAACGCTGACGCCCGGCCGCGACGCGGCTCGCCACTGCGTCGAGGCGTGCGTCGAGTCGTGCGGCGAGTCTGCGGCTGACGTCCGGATTTCGCGGGGGTTCAGAGCCCGAACGGGCGTCCGGTCGGTCCCGCGGACCGTGCAAGGATGGGCGCCGTGCTCGACCAGGTCTGGGAGATCGTTGCCGTCTGCGCCATCGTCGCCATCGTCCTCGTGGCGGGCGTCGTCGGGCTGGTTCGCGGGCGGTCGTCGCGCCAGAAGGAGCTGACGCCGCCGCCACCACCGCCCAAGCCCTCGACGCCGACCGCCCCGCCGACCGACCTCGACAGCGACGCCGACGGTAGGGGTGTCGACACCCTTCCGGCGCCCACGCCGACCCGCCCGGCCGAGCCCGAGGTGGACGACGACGTCGTCCTCGTCGAGGAGCTGCCGACCCTCGAGCGGCCGGCCTCGGCCCGTGGCCGCCTGGCTCGCCTCCGCGCCCGCCTGGCCCGCAGCAACTCGGCCATCGGCAACGCGCTGCTCGTCCTGCTTTCCCGCGGCGGCCTCGACGAGGAGGCGTGGGAGGAGGTCGAGGACACCCTGATCCGGGCCGACCTCGGTGTCGACGCCACTACCGAGCTCGTCGACAAGCTGCGCACCAAGGTCAAGGTCGACGGCTCCGGCGCGACCAGCGAGGCCGAGGTCAAGGCCTGGCTCAAGGCCGACCTGCTGGCCCTCGTCGACCCGGACATGGACCGTCGGATCGCCTCGTCGCGCATCGACGGCCGTCCCGCCGTCATCCTCGTCGTCGGCGTCAACGGGACCGGCAAGACGACCACCGTCGGCAAGCTCGCGCGAGTCCTCGTCTCGGAGGACCGCGACGTCATCCTCGGGGCGGCCGACACGTTCCGCGCCGCCGCAGCCGACCAGCTCGAGACGTGGGGCGCGCGGGTGGGGGTACCCACGATCCGCTCGGAGAAGGAGGGCGCCGACCCGGCCGCGGTCGCGTTCGACGCGGTCAAGGCCGCCGGCGAGATCGAGGCGGACGTCGTCATCATCGACACCGCCGGCCGCCTGCACAACAAGGTGGGCCTCATGGACGAGCTGGGCAAGGTGAAGCGGGTCATCGAGAAGCAGAGCCCGATCGACGAGGTCCTCCTCGTGCTCGACGCCACCACCGGCCAGAACGGGCTGCGACAGGCCGAGGTGTTCTCCGAGGCGGTCAAGGTCACCGGGATCGTCCTGACCAAGCTGGACGGCACCGCCAAGGGCGGCATCGTCGTCGCCGTGCAGCGTCAGCTCGGCGTGCCGGTCAAGCTGGTCGGCCTGGGCGAGGGCCCCGACGACCTGGCGCCGTTCGACGCCGAGGCGTTCGTCGACGCGATCGTCGGCTGAGAGACCCTAGATCGGGTTCAGTCGGCGCCATTCCTTGCGCAGGTCCTCGCGCGGGTGGCGCGGGTCGGTCAGCGCCCACCGCACGGTGTTCACGGCCAGCGCGCCGGCCGGCAGCGTGACCGTCCGCTCGGTGACCGGCAGGACGGGCAGCCGCAGCATCTCCTTGACCCACACCGGCAGCAGCGCCACCGCGCCGGCCGCCAGACACGCATACCCGGGTCGTTCCACCCAGCGGAGCGGCGGGTGGAGGAGCAGGAACCGTGCCGCGTCGTGCGCTGCCGGCGTACCCGCCAGCTCCGGCCGGTAGACGTCCAGCGTCGTCTCGAGCTCGGCGACCGTCCGCGGCGGGTCGACGACGCCGAGGCGGGCCGCGATGGACCCGGACTGCGCGACGTACTCGTCCTCGTCGGCCGCCGACAGCACGGACGAGCCGAACCGCCGGTATGCGGCGAGGAAGCTGTCCGCCTCGGCCGCGTGGACCCAGCCGAGCAGGTGAGGGTCCGACGCCGCATACCCGCGTCCGTCCGGCGCCCGCCCGCGTACCCGCTCGTGGATGCCGCGCACCATCTCGACCGCTGCCTCGGCGTCCTCAGCGGTGCCGAACGTGGTCCGCGCCAGGAATGCCGAGGTCCGCTGCAGCCGGCCCCACGGATCCGACCGGTAACCCGAGTGCCCGGCCACCCCGGCCATGGCCAGCGGATGCAGCGACTGCAGCAGCAGCGCGCGGATCCCGCCGACGAACATCGAGGCGTCGTCGTGGACCCGCCAGACGGCGTCGGTCTCGCTGAACGACCGCGGACCCTCGGCCAGCCAGATCGCGCGGGCCTTGTCCTCGGCCCCCTCACCGACCACCTTGTCGCGCAACGAGTTCGCCAGCCAGCGGCGGGTGGAGGGAATGCTCACCCCTCATCCTCACCCGGAGACCGCCATAGCCGCGAGGCGGGGTCAGGCGGAGCGCGGCCGCCCACGAAACACAGCGATAACACGTGGCGCGGATTGCTTACACGTCCGTAACAGTCGTCGCGACGCCGCGAAACGCGGTTCCCTCACAGTTTCGGTCCATGAGCGCACTTTCAATCGTGACGGCTGACGGGCCGTTCATCGACAGCGGGAACACAGCCTGGGTCCTCGCGGCCGCGGCCCTCGTCCTCTTCATGACGCCCGGTCTGGCCTTCTTCTACGGCGGCATGGTCCGCACCAAGAGCGTCCTCAACATGATGATGATGTCGTTCATCACGATGGGGACCGTCGGCACCGCATGGATCCTGTGGGGGTACAGCGAGGCATTCGGCGCCGACGCCGGTCTGGGGCTCGTGGGGAACCCCTTCGACAAGTTCGGACTGACCGGGGTCTTCTCGGAGATCGTCGGGTACGTCCCGGCGAACGCCGACACCGGCGCCGCGGCCAGCGGTGGAATCCCCGCCGCCGCCTTCGTCGCCTTCCAGGTCGTCTTCGCGATCATCGCGGTGGCCCTGGTCTCCGGCGCGGTCGCCGACCGCGTCAAGTTCGGCGCCTGGACGGCCTTCACCCTTATCTGGGCGACCCTCGTCTACTTCCCCATTGCCCACTGGGTGTTCGCCTTCAGCGGGTACGCGGCCGAGACCGGCGGCTGGATCGCCAACAAGGCCGAGGGCCTCTTCCTCGGCGGCGTCGGCGCCTACGACTTCGCCGGCGGTACCGCCATCCACATCAACGCCGGCGTCGCGGGACTCGCGCTGGCGATCCTCATCCGTAACCGCGTGGGCTGGGGCAAGGAGCCCATGCGCCCCCACAACCTCACCCTCGTCATGATCGGCGCCGGCATCCTCTGGTTCGGCTGGTTCGGATTCAACGCGGGGTCGGCGCTCGGAGCCGGGCCCCAGGCGGCCGGCGTCTGGGTCAACACCCTCGGCGCCACCTGCACGGCCATGCTCGGCTGGCTCATCGTGGAGAAGATCCGCGACGGCCACCCGACGTCCCTCGGCGCCGCCTCCGGTGTCGTCGCGGGCCTGGTCGCCATCACCCCCGCCTGTGCGACGGTCTCGGCCCCGGGCGCCCTGGTCGTCGGTGTCATCGCCGGGGTGGGCTGTGCACTGGCCGTGGGCCTGAAGTTCAAGCTGGGCTTCGACGACAGCCTCGACGTCGTCGGCGTCCACCTCGTGGGCGGACTCATCGGCACGCTGCTCATCGGCTTCCTCGCGGACGCCACGAACAGCCCCACCGCGGCCGCCGGTCTCACCCAGAACGACGGTCTGTTCCTTGGCGGCGGGTTCGGCCAGCTCGGCGCCCAGGCCGAGGGTGCGGCAGCGGTCCTGATCTACTCGTTCATCGTCACCTCGATCATCGGCTTCGCCCTCGACCGCACGATCGGCTTCACGATCAAGCCCGAGGACGAGGTCGAGGGCATCGACCTCCTCGAGCACGCGGAGTCGGCCTACGAGCTCACCAGCTTCGGTGGGGGGAGCGCCCGCAGCGTCATCGCGGCCCGCACCGCCCCGCTGGAGTCGGGTGACTCGGAGCCCGCCACCAAGGAAGGAGCCTCGGCATGAAGCTCATCACGGCGATCATCAAGCCGCACCAGCTCGACGAGGTGAAGGAGGCCCTCGAGGCCTACGGCATCTCGGGCATGACCATCAGCGAGGCGAGCGGCTACGGCCGGCAGCGGGGACACAGCGAGGTCTACCGCGGCGCGGAGTACACCGTGGACTTCGTCCCGAAGGTCCGTGTCGAGGTCCTCATCGACGACCTCGACGCCGGGAGCGTCATCGACGTCGTCCTCAAGGCCGCGCAGACCGGCCGCATCGGCGATGGGAAGATCTGGTCGATCCCCGTCGACGACGTGGTGCGGGTCCGCACCGGTGAGCGCGGCCACGACGCGCTCTGAGCACCTCATGACGCTACGGACCGGTCGACCGGCGACCCCCGCCTCGGCCGGTCCGTAGCGCATCCCATCCGACCCGCCTCGTGCACGAGTGGAAGGGCCCGATCCTGTGACCAGCCCGACCGACGTCACCTCGCGGCGCCTCGACCTGGCCGGCACCCGGAGCTTCTCGGCTCCCGGTGCCGGTCCCGCGAGACGGGCCGCTCTCGCCCAGTTCGGTATGCAGTGGCTCACCGAGCTCTGGGAGGAGGCCTCCGCGGGGCGCCGGCTTCCCGGAGTGGCCCTGGCCGCCGTGGGCAGCCTGGCCCGCCGTGACGGGGGTCCGCTCAGCGACTTCGACCTCGTCCTGCTGCACCAGACCCGGGCCCTCGGCGCGGCCGACCTCACCGCCCTGGCCGACCGGCTCTGGTACCCGATCTGGGACCAGGGCGTGAAGCTGGACCACAGCGTCCGGACCGTCAACCAGTGCCGGACGGTGGCCGGGGCGGACCTGTCGGCCGCCGTCGGCCTCCTCGACATCACCTTCGTCGCGGGCGAGGAGGACGTCGTCAACGCGGCGAAGTCCACGGTCGCCCACGACTGGCGCGGCAACGCGCGCACCCGGCTGCCGCAGCTGCAGGAGCAGATCGCTCAACGGCACTCCCGTCAGGGCGACCTGGCCCACCTGCTCGAGCCGGACCTCAAGGAGGCCCGCGGTGGCCTGCGCGACATGACGGTGCTGCGCGCCCTCGCCGCCGCCTGGCTGGCCGACCGACCCCACGGAGCGGTCGACGCCGCGTACGAGAAGCTGCTCGACGTCCGCGACGCCGTCCACGTCGTCACCGGCCGCGGCCGCGACCGGCTGGCGCGCGAGGACCACGACGCCGCGGCCGCGCTGCTCGGCTACCACGACGCCGACCAGCTGCTGACCGACGTGTCGACCTCGGCCCGGCTCATCGCCTACTCGCTGGACGGGACCTTGCGCCGAGCGGCCCAGGCCCAACGGGCCCGGACCCTGCGCGTCGGCCCGCGGCGCCCGCGGATGACGCCGCTGGGCTACGGCCTGTTCCTCTCGGACGGCGAGGCGGTCCTCGGCCCGGGCGTCGAGCCGGCCGGCAACCCGCTGCTCATCCTGCGGGCCGCACTGGTCGCCGCCCGCAACAACGTCAGCATCGCGCCGACGACCCTGCAGAACCTCGCGAAGAACTGCCCGCCGATTCCGACGCCGTGGCCGCCGGCGGCGCTCGCGGTGTTCGGCGACCTGCTGGCGACCGGGCCCGGACTGGTCTCGGTCTGGGAGGGACTCGACCTCGCCGGGGTGGTAGAGAAGTGGATCCCGGAGTGGGCGGCGGTCCGGAGCCGCCCGCAGCGCAACGCCGTCCACCGCCACACCGTCGACCGCCACCTCATCGAGACCGTGGTCCGCGCCAGCGGGTTGCTGCGCGAGGTCAACCGTCCCGACCTGCTGCTGCTGGCCGCGCTGCTGCACGACATCGGCAAGGTGCCGGGCTCTCGCGACCACTCGGAGACCGGTGCACCGATCGCCGACCGCGTGCTCCAGCGGTTGGGGGTGGGCGACGAGGACCGTGCGCTGGTCGTCCAGCTGGTCCGCGAGCACCTCACCCTCATCGACCTGGCCACCCGGCGTGACGGTGACGACCCGCAGACCATCGCGATGGTGTCGCGCGCCGTGGGCGGCAGCCTGGACAACCTCGACCTGCTGCGCGCCCTCACCGAGGCCGACGCCAGCGCGGCCGGGCCGGCAGCGTGGACCGACTGGCGGGCGTCGCTGCTCGACAAGCTCGTCACCACGGCGCGCGCCGCCCTCGCCGAGGGCGCGCCGGCGCCGGACTCGTTCCGCGAGGCCGACCCGGTCTCGCCCGACGTCCTGTCGCGCATCGCCGTCGGTCAGCCGGTGGTGGTCATCACTCCCCTCGGCGGGGCGCACCGCGTCGACGTCTACGACCGCGACCGGCTGGGCCTGTTCGCCGACACGGCGGGGCTCCTCGCCGCCCAGGGCCACATCGTCCGGTCCGCCGTGGTCCGGACCCTCGACGGCATCGCCGCGAACGAGTGGCACGTCGAGACCCCGGGCGGCGGGGCGCCCGAGGAGGGCCCTCTGGTCCGGGGGCTGACCCGGTTGGCCGGCGGGGACCGCGAGCCACTGGCCATGCTGTCCCGCCGCCGCCGCGCCACGGCGTCGGACTCGTCGCGGGCGACCTCCGGTTCGCCCGGACAGACCCGCGCGATGGTGATCTCGCACGCGTCCGACTCGGCGACGGTCATCGAGGTGCGGGCGACCGACCGGCCCGGGCTGCTCCACGACATCGGCATCACCCTGTCGCGAGCCTCACTCAGCGTCCGGAGCGCGCACATCGCGACGTACGCCGGCCAGGCGCTGGACACCTTCTACGTCACCGAGTTCGGCGGACGTCCGCTGCCGCCCGCCCGGGTGGCCCAGGCGGTCTCGATGATCATCGACACCTGCGACGGCGAGTAGGCGTTTGTAGGCGTCGGCGACGTGGCGGCACCCGCATACTCGCGCGGTTAGGCTTTCCTGGTGTTCAACTCCCTGTCCGACCGGCTGACCGCGACCTTCAAGGGCCTGCGCGGCAAGGGTCGGCTCTCCGAGCACGACGTCAACGTGGCGCTGCGCGACATCCGCATGGCCCTCCTCGACGCCGACGTCGCGCTGCCGGTCGTCAAGCAGTTCGTCTCGTCGGTTCGCGAGCGGGCGCTGGGCGAGGAGGTCAGCCAGGCGCTGAACCCGGCCCAGCAGGTCGTCAAGATCGTCAACGAGGAGCTCGTCGGGATCCTGGGCGGTGAGACGCGGACGCTGCGGTTCGCCAAGACGCCGCCGACCGTGATCATGCTGGCCGGCCTCCAGGGCTCCGGCAAGACGACGCTGGCCGGGAAGCTGGGCTACTGGCTGAAGGGCCAGGGGCATACCCCGCTGCTCGTCGCCGCGGACCTCCAGCGACCCAACGCGGTCACGCAGCTGGTCGTCGTCGGCGAGCGGGCCGGAGTCCCCGTGTATGCCCCGGAGCAGGGCAACGTCGGCGGCCACGACGCCGTGCTCGGGTCCGGTGAGGGCACGCGGTCGTTCGGTAACCCCATCTCGGTGGCGCGCGCTGGGATCGCGGAGGCGCGCAACCGTCAGTACGACGTGGTGATCGTCGACACCGCCGGTCGGTTGGCCGTCGACGAGGCGCTGATGGCCGAGGCGGCGGACATCCGTGCCGCCATCCAGCCGGACGAGGTCCTGTTCGTCATCGACGCGATGATCGGGCAGGCGGCGGTCGAGACGGCGCTGGCGTTCCAGGAGGGCGTCGACTTCACCGGCGTCGTCCTGTCCAAGCTCGACGGCGACGCCCGCGGTGGCGCGGCCCTGTCGGTCGCGTCCGTGACGGGCCGCCCGGTCATGTACTCGTCGATCGGCGAGGGGGTGAAGGACTTCGAGGTGTTCCACCCCGACCGGATGGCCGGGCGGATCCTCGACATGGGCGACGTCCTGACGCTCATCGAGCAGGCCGAGAAGGCGTTCGACCGCAGCCAGGCCGACGAGATGGCGCGGAAGTTCCTCGCCGAGGAGGACTTCACCTTCGACGACTTCCTGCAGCAGATGTCGGCCATCAAGAAGATGGGCTCGCTCAAGGCGATGCTCAAGATGATGCCGGGTATGCAGGGGATGCGGGACCAGCTGGACTCCCTCGACGAGCGCGAGTTCGACCGCGTCGAGGCGATGGTCCGGTCGATGACCCCGTTCGAGCGCACCCACCCCAAGCAGATCGACGGCTCGCGCCGGGCCCGGATCGCCCGGGGCTCTGGCGTGACCGTGTCCGAGGTGAACCAGCTGCTGGAGCGGTTCCGTGAGGCCCAGAAGATGATGAAGTCGCTGGCCCGCGGTGGTGGCGGCGGCCTCCCGGGTATGCCGGGGATCCCGGGTGGCGCCCGGAAGGGCGGCGGGCGGGGCGCTCCGCCTCCGCAGCGCCGCAAGTCCAAGAGCGGCAACCCGGCCAGGCGGGCCGCCGAGGAGCGCGAGGCGGCCGAGAAGTCCGCGGCGGCGCGCTCGGCGGCGGCCGGTTCGGCGTTCGGGATCCCGGGCGGTGCGGAGGGCGCCCGCGACAGCGGTTCCCCGCTGGACCCCGCCAACCTGCCGGCCGGCTTCGAGAAGTTCCTGGGCGGCCGCTGACATCACGGCGCCCCTCGCGCCAGACCGCGGAAGCCGCCCGGTGCCCCGTCGACGCACCCGTCGATGGATCTGAGAGCGGAATGCGGTGCGTCAGCTGTCGCGGGCACACCGCCTCATCGTCCCGTCAGGTCGCAGGTCATGTCGCGCCGGAAACTGTGATCACGACCAGATCCGCGACATGACGGGCGACATGACGGGCGACATGACGGGCGACATGACGGGCGACATGACGGCTGTCCACACGGCTTGCTCACCACGTCACGTCGTGCACAGGGTCACCGGTCGCACTCGCGGTCGTTAATCCGGCCTGGCGATGCTGCAGTGATGGACCTGCCACCACCCGTTCTTGACCTCGCCCGGCGTCAGCGGGGCGTCCTCACCAGACGACAGCTGACCCAGCTCGGGATCTCCCCTGCGCAGGTCCGGTGGCGCCTCGGTCGCTCCTGGCGCTTGGTGTTGCCCGGCGTGGTCCTCCGCGACTGGGCATTGCCGAGTGACCTGCAGCGCGGCATCGCTGCTCTCCTCTACGCCGGACCACGGTCCTGGCTCTCCGGACCCAGTGCTGGGGTGTTGCACCGGGTGCTGGCGCCGACGCCGCGGGCTCAGGCGCACGTGCTGGTGGCCGCCCCTGGCCCGCCCGAGGGACGTCGGGTGGCTGTCTATCCGGCGCACGCACGTCGTGGCCAAACGAGTCGTGACCAACGGAGCACTCCGCTACTCGTGCCTGCCGAGAGCGGTCGTCGACCGTGCGGCCGGGATGCCGCCCGATGAGGCGCGGGCGTTGATCATCGACGTCGTCCAGCGACGGCTGGCCCGCCTCGACGACCTCAGCCACTGGATCGACGCCCGGCGACCCAACGGTCGGGTCGTCCTTCGTCGGGCGCTGGCGGAGGCGGCGGCCGGGGCGTGGTCCCTTCCCGAAGCGGACCTCGCCCGGCTGTTGTCGAGGTCATCGGTGGTGCCGGAGCCGTGGCTCAACCCGGAGCTTCGAGACGCCGACGGCGGCCGGCTGACCACGCCGGATCTCTGGTTGGACGATGTCGCGATGGCGGTGATGGTGCACAGCCGGGAGTTCCACAGTGGGGTCATCGACTGGGAGTCCACGGTCGAACGCGACTCGGACCTGTCGGCCTGTGGGGTCGTCGTCGTCGGTGTCACGCCCGGCGCCATCGCCCGAGATCCGGCCAGGGTGCTCGACCGCATCGAACGGGCCTACGCCACGGCGCTGCGGCCGGTCGCCGCGCCGACGTGGTGGCCACGCCACGGGTTGTCTCGATCGGCCGGCTGCTCAGCGCGAGAGCCTCCGGGAGCCAAGGGGGGCCTGGGAACGGCCGGGACACTACGGGGACGCTGGGCGACGGTCCGGGTGCTGCGGGGATCACATCGCGGGTCATGTCGCGCGAGGTGTCGTGATCACGACGGGTACTGCGACATGACGCGCGACATGACCGGTGACATGTGCCCCGTGAACCCGAGCCGTGACCTGACCCGTGACCTGACCCGTGACCTGACCCGTGACCTGACCCGTGGCTGCCTCACCGCGTATGGCTTGCGCTCCGTCGAACCGGTCAGACGCGGAGGCCGAGCCACAGGCCGAGGCCGGCCACGCATACCGTCACGACGAGCGTTCCGATGCCGTTGAGCAGGGCCGCGCCCACGCGCCGCTGCTCGACCAGCCGGACCGTCTCGAACGAGGCCGTGCTGAACGTCGTGTACCCGCCGCAGAACCCGGTTCCCACCACGAGCCGCAGCTCCTCGGGCACCACGTGGGCCAGGGTCAGCCCGGTGACGACGCCCAGCACAAACGACCCCGTCACGTTGACGACCATCGTCCCGACCGGGAAGGACGCCACCCGGGACCGAACCGACCCGTCCAGCACGAACCGCGCCACCGCGCCGACGCCACCGGCGAGCGCCACCCAGAGCACGATCACCGCGACACCCCCTTGTGGCGCCCCGCCGCCGCCCAGATCCCGAGCCACGTGGCGATGAAGCCGACCACGACGGTGCCCACGGCGTACCCGACCGCCGCCGACGCATACTCGTCCCGCAGCAGGAGACCGGTGTCGACCGCGAGCGTGCTGTACGTCGTGAACGCACCGAGGAACCCGGTCCCCACCAGCAGCCGAAGTCGTTGCCGCACACCGACATCCGGCCCGCGACGCGCCAGGGCCTCCAACAGCACCCCGAGAAGGAACGCCCCGACGACGTTGACGCCAAACGTCACCGCCGGCCACGGCCCCCACGGCCCGACCGCCTCGCCGGCGCCGTAGCGGGCCGCCGTTCCGAGCACGCCCCCGACGAAGACCATCCCCACCCCCGCTACCGTCAGGTGCGGCGACGGCCGGTCGGGGTCGAGAGGCAGCTCGGGATGCGCGTCAGCCATGGCGGTCAGCGAGCGTATGCCAGCCCGAACCCGGTCCCGTAGGTTGCCTCCATGGCCGACGTCCTCCACCTCACCGGGCCGGTCCTCGTCGGGCCCGACGACGTCCGACCCGAGGTCTGGGTCGTCGACGGCCGGGTCACCTTCACCCGACCAGCGGCCGCCGCACAGACCGTGGCCGGATGGGTGCTGCCCGGTCTTGTCGACGCGCACTGTCACGTCGGTCTCGGCCCGGACGGAGCCGTCGACGAGGCGACCTCCGAGGAGCAGGCGCTCGCCGACCGCGACGCCGGAACGCTGCTCATCCGCGACGCCGGCACCCCGGTGGACACGCACTGGGTCGACGGGCGCGACGACCTGCCGCGCATCATCCGGGCCGGCAGGCACATCGCCCGGAGCCGCCGCTACCTGCGCGGGTTCGCCCACGAGGTCGAGCCGGACGACGTCGTCGCCTACGTGCGCCAGGAGGCCCGGCGCGGCGACGGCTGGGTCAAGCTGGTCGGCGACTGGATCGACCGCGACACCGGCGACCTGTCCCCGTCGTTCCCGCGCGAGACCGTCGTCGCCGCCGTGGCCGCGGCCCACGAGGAGGGCGCCCGGACGACGGCGCACTGTTTCGGCGAGGAGTCGCTCTACGACTTCGCCGCGGCCGGGACCGACTGCATCGAGCACGCCTGCGGCCTCGAGCCGGAGTCGATCGAGCAGTTCGCGGCACAGGGGATCGCCATCGTCCCTACCCTCATCAACATCGCGAGGCTGCCGGAGATGGCCGCGCCGGGCAGGGACAAGTTCCCGGCGTACTTCGCACACATGATGGACCTCCACCGCCGGCGCCACGCCACGGTGGCCGCGGCCCACGACGCGGGCGTGCCCATCTACCTCGGCACCGACGCGGGCAGCAGCCTCCCGCACGGGCTGGTCGCCGACGAGGCCGCCGATCTCGTGGCCGCCGGGCTGTCGACCGTCGAAGCCCTGTCCGCCGGGACGTGGGCGGCGCGCGAGTGGCTCGGTCGGCCCGGAATCGAGGAGGGCGCCTCGGCGGATCTCGTGGTGTACGAAACCGATCCGCGAGCCGACATCCGAGTTCTCGCCGCGCCGCTGGCCGTCGTCCTGCGAGGGCAGACGGTGTGACCGAACCGCGGCCGCTGCGCGCCGACGGGGAGCGCGTGTGGGTGGCCAGCGCGACCGAGGCGGACGTCGACCCCTACATCCGCGCCACGCTGCAGTCGTCCCGCCGGCTCCGGGAGTGGAACCCGGTGGACCCCTACGGACTGCCGTCCCTGCTCCGCGTGGCCTCCGGCTACCACCGCACCCTGCTCATCCACGCCCGGCATTCGGAGGGCGATCACGACCTGGTCGGAAAGGTCAACGTCACCAACGTCGTTCGCGGCCGGGCACTCAGTGGGACGCTCGGTTACGACGCCTTCGACCCGTATGCCGGTCGCGGGCTGTTCGCCGAAGGGCTGCGCCTGGTCGTCGACGTCGCGTTCACCCAGGAGCCGCGTGGGATGGGCCTGCACCGGCTCGAGGCCAACGTCCAGCCGGCCAACGTGCGCTCCGCCGGTGTGCTGCGGGGGATTGGGTTCCGGCGAGAGGGGTTCTCGCCGTCCTACCTGCTCATGCCCACCAGCCGCGGCTCGGACGAGTGGCGGGACCACGACCGGTATGCGGTGACGCGCGCCGAGTGGCCCGCAGACCGGTGGCCGCCGTCCGCGGCACCCCGAACCGTGGTGCTGGTCAACGGCATTCCGGGTTCGGGGAAGACGACGTTGGCGCGCCGGCTGGCAGCGGAGCTCGGGGTGCCGCTCTTCGCCAAGGACACCGTCAAGGAGGCGATGGCCGACCTCCTCCCACCGGAGTTCGTGAAGCAGCACGGTGCGGGGCGGTCCCGGCTGGGGGCCGCAGCCACGGAGTCGCTGTGGAATCAGCTGGGCGAGAGCGCGGTCGGGGGCGTGGTCGACAGCTGGTTCTATCCCGACGACGGTCAGTACGTGCGCCGCGGTCTGGCCCGAGCCGGCATGGAAGCGGAACGGGTTCCTGAGGTGTGGTGCGAGGTGCCGCTGTCACTCGCACGTGAACGGTTCGAGGCGCGGGCCGAGCGCGGGGAGCGGCACGCGGTGCACGGCGAGCAGGTAGGACTCGAGGCGATGTGGGCCGAGCTGGCTCGCTCCGCGCGGCCTCAGCAGATGGGACCGCTGTTCACCGTCGACACGACCCGGTCCCTCCGCGACCAGGACGTAGGGCGGCTCGCACTGGCGGTCCGGGCGGCCTTCGCCTGAGGCGTTGGCCCACCTGACCGTCCACCCGACCCGACGCGGGCGGCGCGGGTCACGCCAGCGGTCAGAATGACCCTGTGGACATCTCGGCACGGACGGACTACGCGGTCCGCGCCCTGCTGACCCTGGCCGCTGCGCAGCGGGAGCGCGAGCTGTCGACCGACACCCCGCATACCGCTGCCGTCTCCGTGGACGTCCTGGTCCGCGAGCAGGGGCTGCCGCGTAAGTTCCTCGAGGCGATCCTCGCCGACCTTCGCCGCGGCGGGCTCGTGACCAGCCGCCGCGGCCCGGGTGGTGGGTACGCCCTGGCCCGGTCGGCCGACCGGATCTTCCTCGGCGACGTGTTCCGGACCGTCGACGGGCCGCTCGCGGAGGTACGCGGGCTGCGGCCGCACGAGACCGCGTACACGGGGGCGGCGGAGCACCTCCCCGTGGTGTGGGTCGCGGTGCGCGCCAGCCTGCGGCGGGTCCTCGACGAGTGCTCGCTCGCCGACGTCCTCGACGGGAGGCTCCCCGAGCACGTCGTCGAGCTCGCCGCCGCCCCGGACGCCTGGCGCAGCCGCTGAGTGGTCGGGGCCGGCCCGCGGTTCTGGCAGAATGGTCGGCTGTACCCGTCCGGGTGGGCCTGTCTGGCGACAAGCCGCGCCTGGGACGCCTACCCCTCGAGCGTCGGCTCCCCGCGCGATCCTGTGCGGTCTCGCCGCGTTCACGTGAGAGAAAGAGACCACCGACGTGGCCGTCAAGATCCGTCTGAAGCGCATGGGCAAGATCCGCGCTCCGTTCTACCGTGTCGTCGTCATGGACTCGCGCACCAAGCGCGATGGCCGGGCGATCGAGGAGATCGGCAAGTACCACCCCACCGCCGAGCCGTCGGTCATCGAGATCGACTCCGACCGCGCGCAGCACTGGCTGAGCTCCGGCGCCCAGCCGACCGAGGCCGTCGCGGCGCTGCTGAAGGTCACCGGCGACTGGCAGAAGTTCAAGGGCCTCCCCGGTACCGAGGGCACCCTGCGGGTGGCCGAGCCGAAGAAGAGCAAGAAGGAGCTCTACGAGTCGGCGGTCGCCGCCGCCGGTGGCTCCAGCCTGGACGTCAAGGACACCCCGGCCCGCAAGAAGGCCGCTCCCGCCAAAGCCGCCGCTCCGGCCAAGACGGCCGAGGCTCCGGCTGCTGAGGCTCCGGCTCCGGCTGTGGAGGCTCCGGCTGCCCAGGCTCCGGCTGCGGAGGCTCCGGCTGCGGAGGCTCCCGCTCCCGAGACCCCGGCCGAGACCGCGGCCGAGACGGCGGGCGGGACCCCGGCCGAGACCCCGGCCGAGCCGGCCCCGGTCGCCGCCGACACCGACTCCGGTGCCGCGGCGGCCGAGAGCACCGACTCCAGCGACGACCCGGCGGCGACCACGGCCGACGCCGATAAGTCCGAGTCCTGATCGTGCTCGAGGAAGCCCTCGAACACCTGGTCAAGGGCATCGTCGACCACTCCGACGACGTCGTCGTCCGGCGCAAGGAGCTGCGTCGCGGCGAGCTGCTCGAGGTCCGGGTGCACCCCGACGACCTCGGCCGTGTCATCGGCCGTTCCGGTCGCACGGCGAGCGCCCTGCGTACGGTGGTGGGCGCTCTCGCCGGCGGCGGCCAGGTCCGGATCGACATCGTCGACACCGACCGCGACCGCTGACTCCCCGCTTCCAGACGTCCGTTGTTGCCGGTTTCCGGCGGCTGAGACCGCCGGAACCGGCAACAACGACGGTTTGGAAGCGCGACGCCGGCTGAGAGGATCGATGCCGTGAGCGACCCTGGAGACGGTGACGAGGTCGTCGTCGCCCGCATCGGCAAGCCGCACGGGCTGCGCGGCGAGGTGACCGTCCAGCTCCACACCGACGACCCCGAGGCGCGGTTCGCCGTCGGATCCACCATCGCGACCCAGGCGGACGCCGGCACCGGCGTGCCCCGGACGCTGACCATCCGGTCGACCCGTGTCCACCAGGGCGTCTGGCTGCTCGGCTTCGAGCAGATCCCCGACCGCACCGGCGCCGAGTCGCTGCGGGGCGCTCGGCTGGTCATCGACGCCGCGGACCTCCAGCCCGGCGGCGATGACGGCTGGTACGAGGACGAGCTGCGCGGTCTCGCCGTCCACACCTCCGACGGAGCCCGGATCGGTGAGGTCACCCGACTGGAGATGGGCCCGGCCCAGGACCTGCTGGTGGTCGCCCTCGACGCCGGCGGCGACGCGTACCTGCCGTTCGTCGAGGCGATCGTCCCCGAGGTCGACGTCGCGGGCGGCCGGGTGGTCGTGGACCCGCCGGAGGGCCTGCTGGAGCTCAACGCGTGACCGGTATGCGGGTCGACGTCGTGTCGATCTTCCCGGACTACCTGGCGCCCCTGGACCTGTCCCTCATCGGCAAGGCTCGCCGCGAGGGCCTGCTCGACGTGCGGGTCCACGACCTGCGCGACTTCACGCACGACCGGCACCGCACGGTGGACGACAGCCCCTACGGCGGCGGCGCCGGGATGGTCATGCGACCCGAGCCGTGGGGCGAGGCGCTCGACGCGGTCGCCGCGTCCGGAGAGGGCGTCCCGCACCTGGTCGTCCCCGGGCCGGCCGGGAAGCCGTTCACGCAGCAGATGGCCCGGGACCTGGCCGCCAAGAGGTGGCTGGCGTTCGCCTGCGGCCGCTACGAGGGCATCGACGAGCGCGTGGTCGAGGACGCCGCGGCCCGGATGCCGGTGTCCGTCGTCTCGCTCGGCGACTACGTCCTCAACGGGGGAGAGGTCGCCGTGTTGGCGATCGTCGAGGCCGTCGCCCGGCTGCTTCCCGGGGTCATCGGCAACGCCGAGTCACTCGTCGAGGAGTCGCACGAGGACGGCCTGCTCGAGTACCCCGTCTACACGAAGCCGCCGGTCTGGCGGGACCGCCCGGTACCGCCGGTGCTGCTCTCCGGCGACCACGGCGCCATCGCGGCGTGGCGGCACGCGCAGCGCCTGGCTCGTACCGCCGAGCGACGCCCGGATCTGCGGCACCTCGCGGCCGCTCTCGACGCCGGCCGCCTGGACGTACGCCCCGCCCAGCCGGCGGATGCCGAGGAGGTGGCCGTGCTCCAGCGGGCCTGCTGGCTGTCCGAGGCCGTCGCGAACTCGACGCTCGACATCCCGGCCCTCAGCGAGGACGCCGACGAGGTCCGCACCGGGTTCGCGCAGTGGCAGACCTGGGTGGTCCGGAGCGGGGGCCGGCTGGTCGGCTCCGTGCGCGCCCGCTCGTCGACGGAGACCCCCGGACAGTGGGAGATCGGCCGGCTGATGGTGGCCCCGGACCTCCAGGGCCGCGGCATCGGGCGGGCACTGCTGGCGTATGCGGAAGCCGCCGCCCCGGCCGGGACGCGCCGGCTCTGGATCAACACCGGATCCCGCAGCGCGGCGAACCTGCGCCGCTACCGCCGGGCCGGGTACCGGACGCGGCCGGGCGAGGGACGGTTCGCCGGGACCGTCGACCTCGTCAAGGACGTTCCGGGGGCCGACGCGATTTCGTGAGTCGACTCCGGCTCTGGCAGAATCAGTGGTTGCGTCCGGCACCAGACGCGCCCCTGCCACAGGGGGAGTCGCCCGCGAGCACGTATGCGGGTGACGAGGCCGGCCGGTACGCATACCCTTCGTTCGTCGTCCGACGACACTGAACTACCCGCGGTGACCTGTGGCACCCGAGAAAGCGACACCGCCATGCACAAGCTCGACGCGCTCGACCAGGCCTCCCTCCGCTCCGACATCCCGGCGTTCCGCGCCGGCGACAACGTCAAGGTGCACGTCAAGGTCGTGGAGGGAACCCGCTCCCGTATCCAGGTCTTCCAGGGCGTCGTGATCCGCCGCCACGGCGGCGGAGTCGGCGAGACGTTCACCGTCCGCAAGGTCTCCTTCGGTGTGGGTGTCGAGCGGACCTTCCCGCTGCACACCCCGATCATCGACAAGATCGAGGTCGTCACCCGTGGTGACGTGCGCCGCGCGAAGCTGTACTACCTGCGCGACCTGCGCGGCAAGGCGGCCAAGATCAAGGAGAAGCGGGACACGGTTCCCGTCAAGGGCAAGGGCAGGGCCCACGCCGCAGCCCCGCAGGCCACGCCGGCCGGAGCGACCTCCGCCTCGACGTCGGAGTGACGTCCAGCGAGCCCGGCACCGACCCGGTGCCGGGCTCCTCGGTCCCCACGGCCCCCGAGGACCGTCGGGATCCGCATACCGACGACCGGTCCCGCGCCAGGTGGTGGCCCTACGCCGTCCTCGCGGTGGTCCTCGTGGTCCTGCTGCGCGCGTTCGTCGTGCAGTCGTTCTCGGTCCCCAGCGGTTCCATGGAGCCGACCATCGAGCCGGGTGACCGGATCCTCGCGAACCGGATGGTGCGCGGTGACGACGTGCACCGCGGCGACATCGTCGTCTTCGACGGCACCCGCGCCTTCCCGGTGAGCGGCGACGAACCCTCGTCGGGGGCGCTCGCGACCCTGGGTCGGAGACTGGCCGGAGCGCTCACCCTCGACACCGGCACCGACTACGTCAAACGAGTCATCGGCCTGCCCGGCGACCGGGTGACCTGCTGCGACGCCTCCGGGCACCTCCAGGTCAACGGGGTCGGCGTCGACGAGCCGTACCTCATGCCCGGCGACACGCCGAGCGACCTGACCTTCGACGTGCTCGTCCCGGCGGGTCACCTGTGGGTCATGGGCGACCATCGCAGCGCCAGCGGCGACTCCCGCTCCTACCTCGGACGCCCCGGCGGGGGCATGGTCCCGGTCGGTGAGGTGATCGGTCAGGCGACGGTGCGATACTGGCCGCCCGGCCGACTTGGCTCTCTCGGGGGTCCCGGTCCGCTGTCCACCGTCCCATCGCCTGCCGGAGCTGGTCAGTGACCTCACCCACAACGCCCGTGGCGCTCACCGCCCACGCTCCCGCCGATCCGTTGGGCCAGGCATGACCGACGAGACCGCCGAACAACGGCTCCGTCGCATCGCCACAACGGGGGGCACCGAGACCGCGCAGGCTCGCCAGCCCGCGGACCCACGTAACGGGGGCCCCGTCGAGGACGTCGACCCCGACCGGGCGGCCGGCTACGTCGATGACGACGACGACGAGGACTACGACGACTCCGGGTCGTTCCTGCAGAACGTCTGGGGCGGCATCAAGGAGATCCTCATCATCGCCGTCATGGCGCTGGTGCTGTCATTCATCGTCAAGACCTGGCTGATTCAGGCGTTCTACATCCCGTCCGGATCCATGGAGAACACCCTGGTCCGCGACGACCGCGTCATCGTCAGCAAGCTGACGCCCGGTCCGTTCGACCTCAACCGCGGCGACATCGTCGTCTTCAAGGACCCCGGGAACTGGCTCGGCACGGTCCCCACGACCAGCGAGGGCGGCACCCGCGAGTCGGTCCGCCGCGTGCTCCAGTTCGTCGGCCTGGTCCCGGACGACTCGGACGACCACCTCATCAAGCGAGTGATCGGCCTGCCCGGCGACCACGTGGTCTGTTGCGACAAGAACGGCCAGCTGACGATCAACGGCGTCTCGGTCGCCGAGCCGTACATCAAGCCCGGGGACACCCCCGGGGGCGGCAAGGCCCCTTTCGACATCACGGTCCCGCCGGGGAAGGTGTGGGTCATGGGCGACCACCGCAGCGACTCCAGCGACTCCCGGTTCCACGACGACGGCACCGGGGCGACCGGGTCCGTCCCCATCGAGGACATCACCGGTCGGTCGGTGATGATCGTCTGGCCCATCGACCACGTGACGTGGCTCTCAGTACCCGAACGGGTCTACTCCGACGTGCCTCCTGCCTCCGGCCAACCGGCCCCGACCCCGGCGTCCACGGGCGCCACCGGCTGAGTGGTCGTCACCCGCAGCAGGAAGCCCTCGCTGCGCGTCGAGCGCGCGTTGCAGCGGGACGGGCATCGGGTGCTGGCCGGGATGGACGAGGTGGGCCGCGGCGCGCTCGCCGGTCCGGTGTCGGTCGGGGTCGTCGTCATCGACGAGACCTGCCGGTCGGCTCCGGTCGGGGTGAAGGACTCCAAGCTCCTCACGCCGCTGGCGCGGAGGCGGATGGTTCGTCCGATCCAGCGGTGGGCGCGGTCCTACGCCGTCGGCCACTCCTCGCCCGCGGAGATCGACGAGATCGGGATCATGGGCGGCCTGCGGCTGGCCGGTATGCGCGCGCTCGCCTCCATCGCGGCAGCGGGGGTGGTTCCTGACCTCGTCATCCTCGACGGGAACCACGACTGGCTCACGCCACCGGACGAGCTGGGACTGTTGGCCTTCGCCCACGAGGGAGCGCCGTCGGTGCCGCCGGTGACGACGATGATCAAGGCCGACATGAAGTGCTCGTCGGTGGCCGCGGCCTCGGTGATCGCCAAGGTCGAGCGGGACGGGCTCATGGTGGCGATGGACACCGACCACCCGGTGTACGGCTGGGCGGTCAACAAGGGGTACGCCGCCCCCGAGCACATGCTCGCTCTCGAGGCCCACGGTCCTTGCGTTCAGCACCGCCGGTCGTGGCGGCTGCCCGGCATGCCCAGCCTCGAGGAGCTGCTGGAGGACGGGGTGGTAGAACTGAGCGCGCTGGACGTTCGTGAACATGGGTCCGAGGAGTCGACGGGATGAGTTCTGAGGATCTCGAGAAGTACGAGACCGAGATGGAGCTCCAGCTCTATCGGGAGTACCGGGACGTCGTCTCCCTCTTCACGCACGTCGTGGAGACCGAACGCCGCTTCTACCTGTGCAACCAGGTCGACATGAAGGTCCGCGGCGACGGCGGCGAGGTGTTCTTCGACGTGACGATGCACGACGCGTGGGTGTGGGACATCTACCGGCCGGCCCGGTTCGTCAAGACCGTGCGCGTGGTGACGTTCAAGGACGTCAACATCGAGGAGCTCCCCAAGTCCGACCTGGAGCTGCCCTCGTAGGAGGGTGCTGGTTGCCAGGAGCCGTGGCCCCCCGGGGCGCGTTTGCTGCCGGCGGCTCACCGCTGGTCGGGAGCGTCGGCCGCACCGGGCTGGGGCCACCGCTCCCCGCAAGCCTGGCGGTCGGCGACCCGTGTCGGTAGCCGCTGCTAGCGTCCCCCGGTCATAGTGGGGGGACGTCCGCTCGTCCACATGCTCTGTGCGTTTCGTCCCACGGTCCACAGCCGGCAGGCGGGGTGGTGCGAGGGCGCATACCCGCGGGCACCGTTGTCGCATGGACACATCGGGGGCCGTCGCCACGGGGATGCCGTGGCACACCGCGCGTGGGCTCGGCAGCTACGGCGAGCGGATGGCGGTGCGCTACCTCACCGACAGGGGCCTCGAGGTCCTCGACCGCAACTGGCGCTGTGACCTCGGCGAGATCGACATCGTCGCCCGTGACGGCGCCTGTCTGGTCGTCTGCGAGGTCAAGACGCGGCGGAGCACGACCTTCGGCCAGCCCATCGAGGCGGTCGACCACCGCAAGCTCGCCCGGCTCCGACGGCTCTCGGCCGCCTGGATCGCCGACCGCCGGGCGACTGGAGCAGCGCTCACAGGCGTCGCCGGAATCCGGGTGGACGTCGTCGGCGTCCTGCGGCCCCGCCGCGGACCGTGCCGGATCGAGCACGTCGTCGGAGCGGTCTCGTGACTCTCGGCCGTACGCGCGCGGTGGGGCTGCGTGGGATCGTCGGCTTCCTCGTCGACGTCGAGGTGGACGTCGCCTCCGGCCTGCCGCTGTTCAGCGTGGGCGGCTGCCCCGACGGCGCCTGCGCCCAGGCTCCCGACCGGGTCAAGGCGGCAGCGGCGAACTCCGGTCATCCGATTCCCCTGCGCCGCGTCATCGTCAACCTCTCGCCGGCGTCGATCCCGAAGGTCGGCTCCGGCTTCGACCTCGCCATCTGCGTCGCGGCACTCGTCGCGAGTGAGGCGATCCCTGCGCAGGTCGTCCGAGAGGTCGTCCACATCGGCGAGCTCGGGCTCGACGGGACCGTGCGACCGATCCCCGGCGTTCTTCCACTCGTCCTCGCCGCCGCCCGGAAGGGAGTACGCCACGTCGTCGTCCCGGTCGCCAACGCGGCCGAGGCCCGGCTCGTCCCCGGCGTCCAGGTCCACGCGGTCGCCACCCTCGACGAGCTCGTCACCCGGTATGCCGCGCTGCACCAAGGACTCATCCCCTCGCCGGTACCGGAACCGCCTCCCGCACCCGTCGTGGCGGCACCGTCGCCGGACCTCGCCGAGGTCGTCGGCCAGCACGAGGCCCGGCGCGCCCTCGAGGTCGCGGCCGCGGGCGGCCATCACCTCTACCTCGTCGGGCCACCGGGCGGCGGGAAGACGATGCTTGCGGAGCGGCTGCCCGGACTGCTGCCCGAGCTGGACGACGCCCAGGCCATGGAGGTCACCGCCGTCGCGTCGGTCCTCGGACGGATAGGCTCGCAGGCGGCGCTCGAGCGACGGCCCCCGTTCGTCGCACCCCACCACGGAGCGTCACCGGTCGCGGTGATCGGTGGCGGTTCGAGCCGCGTGCTGCCCGGGGCGGTCACTCAGGCGCACCACGGCGTGCTGTTC
The DNA here is from genome assembly GCF_036559105.1 of Lapillicoccus sp. Taxonomy (GTDB): domain Bacteria; phylum Actinomycetota; class Actinomycetes; order Actinomycetales; family Dermatophilaceae; genus Lapillicoccus. The sequence continues at coordinate 72,820 of NZ_DATBTV010000077.1, forward strand.
CTCGACGAGGCGCCAGAGTTCCACACGTCGGTCATCCAGGCACTGCGTCAGCCGATCGAGTCGGGGGAGGTGGTCGTGTCTCGCGCGGCCGGGCGGCACCGGTTTCCCTGCCGGTTCCAGCTGGTCCTGGCGGCCAACCCGTGTCCCTGCGGGTTCGGCTACGGCAAGGGGGTCCGGTGTCGATGCTCGTCGATTCGGCTGTCCCGCTACCAGAACCGGCTCAGAGGGCCGGTGCTCGATCGCGTCGACATCCAGGTCTTCGTCCCGGCGCCATCCAAGGCGGCGCTCCTGGGCGCGGTCGGGGAGTCGAGTGCCGAGGTCGCTGCGCGGGTCGTCGCGGCGCGGCGGCGTCAGGGCGACCGGTGGGCCGGTACGTCGTGGCGGCTCAACGGCCACGTGCCCGGGCCGATGCTCCGCGGCGGCCGGTTCCGGCTGCCCTATCCGGTCACCTCGGCGGTCGACACCGCGCTCGACCGAAGCCTGCTGACGATGCGCGGCTATGACCGGTGTCTCCGGTTGGCCTGGACGCTCTGCGACCTTCGCGGCGCGGACCGCCCCGACGCGGACGACGTCGGTCGGGCGCTCGCCCTGCGCCTCCCGGACGAGCAGGTCGCCGCATGACCGCCTCGGCGTTCTCCGAGCCTGCCGGCGTCCCGCGGGCCGAGCGCGGAGCCCGGGCCGTCTGGTCGCGGATCGCCGAACCCGCGGACGAGCGCGCCCTGGCCTTGGTCGCCGAGCACGGAGCGGTCGACGCTCTCCGGCTGGTGCTGTCGGCCGACGACGGGGTACCCGAGGTGTTCCGTATGCGGGCCGACCGGTACCGAGTCGACTCGGACCCGGGCTCGCAGCTCGCCGCCGCCCGGACGCTCGGCGCGACCGTCCTCTGCCCGGGCGACCCGGAGTGGCCGCTCCGGCTGGACGACCACCCGGTGCCGCCGTTGTGCCTCTGGGTGCTCGGTAGCTCCGACCTCGCGAGGCTGGCCGAGCGGTCGGTGTCGGTCGTGGGCGCGCGCAGCAGCACCAGCTACGGAGACACCGTCGCCAGCGGTCTGGGTTCGGGGCTGGCGGAACGCGGATGGACCGTGGTGTCGGGTGCGGCGTTCGGAATCGACGCGGCCGCGCATCGGGGCGCCCTGTCGGTCGACGGGGCCACGGTCGCCATCGTGGCCGGCGGTGTCGACCGGCCCTACCCGTTGGCGCACACCGCGCTCCTCGCCCGGATCGCGGAGGTGGGAGCGGTGGTCGCCGAGGTGGCGCCCGGGATGGCACCGACCAGGCCCCGGTTTCTGCTGCGCAACCGGATCATCGCGGCCGTGTCGCGCGGCGTCGTCGTGGTCGAGGCCGCGCTTCGATCAGGTTCCCTGAACACGGCTCGCACGGCCGCTGAGATCGGTCGTCCGGTCGGCGTGGTGCCGGGGCCGGTGACGTCGATGATGTCGTCCGGGTGCCATCAGGCGCGGCGGGACGGGTTGGCGGAGATCGTCACCGACGTGGACGAGGTCATCGACCTTGTCGGCGACTTCGGTGTCGACGCCGCCCCGCGTCGCAGCGCGGAGCCGCTCCTCGCCGACCTTCTCGACCCGTCCGACGCCCGCGTCCTCGCGTCGGTACCGGTGCGGCGGGCCGAGAGCGCGTTGGACATCGCGCTGACGGCCGCGGTTCCGGTCGCTGTGGCCGGCGCCGCGCTGGGACGACTCGAACTGCAGGGCTTCGTGCGCCGTGATGGCGACGGCTGGCGCAAGGCGGTGGTGAGGGCCGGCTGACTCCGGCGGGCGCGACCGACGGCGAGGGATTCCGCGGCGCGCGGACGCGGTCGTTGTGCGCACCCCTTCGGTTTGTCACCGTGACCAGGTGATGGTTTCGGCAGCAGCGGCGAGACGCGCTTCCGCGACCGGGACCGACGTGACCGAGGACGACGCGCAGCGCTCGACGGAGTACGACGCGGCCGAGACCGACGCGACCGACGCCCGCCCGCCTGCCGCCGAGTCCGACGGGACCGACGCCTGCCCGGCCGAGTCCGCCGCGACCGACGCCCGCCCGCCTGCGGCCGATCGTGGGTTCGGACTCGTGGGCGAATTCGTCCGGTACCTGCGGTCCGAACGCAGCCGGTCGGAGCATACGATCCGCGCGTACGCGTCGGACGTCGCCCACTTGGGCCGTCACCTGGTCGCGTGCTCGGAGGGCGACCTCTCGGAGAGGCCCGTCTCGGGAGCCGAGTCCTCGGGAGCCGAGTCTCTGCGAGCCGAGGCTTCGGGCAGGGAGGGGCTGGACGACGCGCTGGCGACTGCGACGCTGGCCGACCTTCGGTCCTGGCTGTCCGGGCAGTCGCAGGCGGGCGCGGCGCGAGCGACCATCGCCCGCCGCGCGGCGGCCGCCCGGACGTTCTATCGCTGGGCGGCGCGGACCGGACGTGTCGCCGCCGACCCGTCGCTGCGGCTGGTGGCCCCACGTCGAGGAGGGCGTCTGCCGGCGGTCCTGCGTCAGGCGGAGGCGACCACGCTTCTCGACATCGCCGCAGTGGCTGCCGACGACGAGGACCCGATCCACATCCGCAACCGAGCCATTCTCGAGCTGTTGTACGCGAGCGGGATTCGCGTGGGTGAGCTGGTCGCCATCGACGTCGACGACCTGGACCTCGGCACTGACGTCGTTCGGGTCACCGGCAAGGGGGCGAAGGAGCGGGTGGTGCCGTTCGGCATCCCGGCCCGACGGGCCATGGAGTCGTGGCTGACGGCCCGCCCGCGGATCGCCATTCCCCAGACGGGCTCGGCCCTGTTCCTCGGACGACGCGGCAAACGAATGGACCCGCGCCAGGTTCGTGAGGTCGTGCACACGTTGCTGGCCCATCTCCCGGACGCTCCGGATCTCGGGCCGCACGGACTGCGGCACAGCGCGGCGACCCACCTCCTCGAAGGGGGTGCCGACCTGCGCGTCGTCCAAGAGCTGTTAGGACACGCGAGCCTCGCGACGACGCAGCTCTACACCCACGTGTCCGTGGAGCGTTTGCGCCGGTCCTACGAACAGGCCCACCCTCGCGCATGACGGCGGCACGATGACCCTGCCGAGCGATCGGACCCTTCCTGGACGACGTCGGGCACCCCTGGCGACAGGTCTCGCGTAGTCGTGCAGCCCCGTCGACCAGCCCCGTCGACCAGCCCCGTCGACCAGCCCCGTCGTGCAGCCTCTCGGCAGCCACGTGACACGCACGGGATCCGCCTGGCGCCCACGAGACCTCGCGACGAGAGATACTCGACCCGGAGGCCGACGGGGACCTACGACGACCGGAGACCATGACCACGGTGGAGCAGCCAGGCTCCCGCGCTCGGCGCGGAACGGTTGACGATGCCCCGGACGAGAGCACCGTCGTCAAGGAGGTTCCGGACTGGCTCCGGCGACAGCGCCGCCGAGAGGCTCGCCTCCGCCGGACCGTCCTCCTCGCCCTAGTGGTCCTCGTCGCCGGCGCCGTGTTCGCCCGGTGGCGCGAAGATCCCGGAACGGTGCTGGCCAGTGGCCTGCGCCCGGTGGGCGCAGTCATTGCCTCGCCCGCCGGGGACGCGGCCGCCGGAGCCGGCGTACCCGACGCGCCGGCGGGACCAGCCACCGCCGCGGATGGCTCCGCGTCCGGCGCCCCGGACTCGTCGGCCGCGGCGCACGCGGAGGAGGACGCCCCCGCCGAGCCGGCGCCGGTGGCTTCGCAGCAGCCGGTTCCGAGCTCCGGCGCGGGGAGCATCAGCGCTGTCGAGATCCCGGGTGGTGCCGTCAAGGCGACCGGCCGAACTGTCGCTTACGGCATCGACATCGAGGACGGCCTCCCCGTCTCGGCTGCCGACTTCGCGGCGGTCGTCCACACGGTGCTCGTCGACGACCGCGGCTGGCAGACCAAGGATGCCGTCCGGTTCGTTCCCGTGAGCCCCGCGGAACGAGCAGCCGGTGCGCACGTCGACATCCGCGTCACCCTGGCCAGCCCCACGCTGACGGCGTCGCTCTGCGCGCCGCTCAACACCTCGACCGAGCAGGTGTCGTGCTGGAACGGCATGCGGGCGGTGCTCAACCTGACGCGGTGGGTCCGCGGGGCCAGCACCTACGGCGACGACCTCGCGTCATACCGTGACTACCTCGTCAGCCACGAGGTGGGCCACGGGCTCGGCCATGGGCACGTCAACTGTCCAGGCCCCGGTCAACCGTCGCCGGTGATGGTTCAGCAGACCAAGGACCTCGAGGGCTGCACCGCATGGCCCTGGCCCACGAGCCCCTGACCGCATCACTCGGCACAGGTGTGGGGCGGCGTCGGCTGGGCGGCGGCGTCGATCGGCTTCATGGCGTGAACCGGTCACGGAGGGCGGAGCGGGAGGAGGATCACCCGCACGGCGCCGACCAGAACCAGAGGGTCGAGATAGGTCTCATCGTGCAGGACGCCCCAGTGCAGGCAGGTCGCCGGAGCGCAGTGACCGGGAGTGGCCGCCACCGTGGCCACGGCCTGGCCCTGGGCGACGGCGGTCCCGACGGTCATTGACGACTCCACCGGCTCGAAGGTCGTCCGCAGGCCGCCGGCGGTCTCGATGACGAGGACGCCGCGGTCTACGACCACCCCGCGGAACGCCACGACGCCGTCGGTCGGAGCCAGCACCTCATGGCTGACGGCGGCACCCAGGTCGACACCACGGTGGCCCGAACCCCAGCGCACGTCCGGCGGGTCGAACCGCGCGAGCACCGGAGGGCGCGGGAGGAGTGGCCACGTCCAACGACCTCGGGGCGCCATCGCCTCCGGGCTGTCCGCGTCGCTCGAACGGGCCATCAGCGCCGGCACGACCTGAGGGGCCGCTGCGCCCGACGTCCAGTCCGGAGCCACGACCGCCGCCGAGTCGGTTCCGGTGACGACGACGGTGAGCGCGACGAGGAGCGCCACGGCTGCCACTCGCCGCCCGAACCTCGCCGACCACGTCATCCCCACAGCGTCGAGGCCGGGCCACCGCCCGTCGAGGAGCCGCCGCACGCCTGTGGACCATGGGACGAACCGGTCAGGCCCTGTGGACGCCGACCTGACCGGACTGGACGACGACCGACCCGATCCGGCTCAGCCCGGGGAGGAACGGACTGCGAGGAGTCAGACCGCCCCGACCTCGCGGCCCTTCAACGTCGCCAGCCGGGACGCGGCCTCGGTCAGCACCTCGTCCTTCTTGCAGAACGCGAACCGGACCAACGTTCGAGCCGCCTGCACGTCGTCGTGGAACACCGAGACCGGTACCCCGACCACTCCGCACAGCGCCGGCAGCTCGCGACAGAACGCCAGCCCGTCCGACGCGCCCAGCGCGGCCGCGTCGGCCACGACGAAATACGTCCCGGACGGCCGCGACACCGCCATTCCCGCCTCCGCCAAGCCGGCACACAGCAGGTCCCGCTTGCGCTCCAGTGAGCGGGCCAGCCCGGTGTAGACCGAGTCGTCGAGCCCGAGCGCCAGCGCCACGGCCGGCTGGAACGGTCCGGACGCGACGTAGGTGAGGAACTGCTTCACCGTCCGCGCCGCCGCCACCGCCGGGGCCGGACCGGTCACCCATCCGACCTTCCACCCGGTGGCCGAGAACGTCTTTCCCGACGACGAGATCGAGATCGTCCGCTCCCACATTCCGGGCAGCGTCGCCACGGGGACGTGCTCGACCCCGTCGAAGGTCAGGTGCTCGTAGACCTCGTCCGTGACCACCCACGCGTCGTACTCCCGCGCCAGCGCGCACACCAGCTCCAGCTCGGCCCGAGAGAACACCTTCCCGGTCGGGTTGTGCGGCGAGTTGAGCAGTACCAACCGAGTTCGCGCGGAGAACGCCGCCCGCAGCGAGGCCTCGTCCACCTCGAACGACGGGAACCGCAGCACCGACGTCCGCCGCACGGCCCCCGCGAGAGCGATCGTCGCCGCATACGAGTCGTAGTAGGGCTCGAAGGTCACCACCTCGTCGCCGGGCTCGCACAGCGCGAGCACCACCGACGCGATCCCCTCGGTGGCGCCCGCGGTGACGAGCACCTGGGAGGCAGGGTCGACCGGCAGCCCGTAGAACCGCCGCTGGTGGTCCGCGACCGCCGACAGCAGCTCCGGCACCCCCGGCCCTGGCGGGTACTGGTTCCGCCCACCCTCGATCGCCGCCACCGCAGCCGACAACATCGACGACGGCCCGTCGGTGTCGGGAAAGCCCTGGCCCAGGTTGATGGCGCCCGTCTGAGAGGCGAGCGCCGACATCTCGGCGAAGATGGTCGTCCCGAAGCCCCGCATACGCTCGACCAGCGGGGTGGCCGGAGAAAGACCGACAGGCATGACCAGCAGCGTATGCCGCGCCGCCCCGCCCGGGCCTACGCGTCGGGCGGCAGCCACCCCGGGTCGAACCCGCAGGCCTGGATCCGGAACAGCTTGTAGCGACCGGCGGTCCCGATCTGCTGGAATCCGGGCGCCTCCTCGAGCTTCGTGATCCCGGCGGTCCGCGTGTAGAGGTTCAGCCAGTACCGCTCCGGCCCGGTGATCGCGTACTCGACGCCCTCCCGCCGCAACGCGTCGCACACGTCGGCCCGCGTCGCGGCCTCGCGCAGGTGCTCGCCGATCAGCGCGTGGTCGGGGTCGGGGTCGAGCAGCAGCGACTCGAAGAGGACCGGCCGGTTGTGGAAGGCATAAAGGAAGGCCGACCCGTTGGCCGGCACGTTGGCCGTCACCACGCCCGGGGGGATCCGTCGCGCGAGCTGGGCGAGCGCCTGGTTGTCCGCGGGGGAGAGGAGCACCTGGTAGGGCTGGCCCGGGTGGTAGTAGCGGTCGACGATGTCACCGGCCTGCTGGTGCGACGCGCCGCCGGTGACCATCGCGACGAGCGCGAGCGCACCGCCTCCGGAGACGGCGGCGAGGGCCCACGGCCGCCGTGTCCGGTCGGTCATGGGCGGGGTGAACGCCGCCAGCAGCCGCGACAGCCACCGGGCCACCGTATGCGTGCCGACGACCGCCATGAGCACCGCCGGCACGGTGACCAGGGCCCCGATCCGGACCTTGTCGTTGTACCAGTACCCGGTCAGCAGCGACCCCCAGCCGGGGCGCCCGGTCGACGCGATGACGAACAGCAGGATGCACGCCGCCCACGTCACGACCACCCACCGCAGGCGTACGCGCCGCACGCAGACGACCAGCCCGATCGCCATCACGGCGAGCAGCCCCCACGGCAACGGTCCGATCTGGAGGCCGAGGAGCGCACTGTCCCGCAGCGTGGGTCCCAGCTTCCCCTCGGCGCCCCAGTCGTAGCTCGCCGTGTCCGCCACCTGTCTGGACACCTGGGGAACCACGAGCAGGCCGAGGACGACGACCAGGGCGAGCACGAGGAGCTTGACCGCCGCCCGGCGGCCCTCCTCCCCGCCGACGCGCCGCCACTGCAGGGCGAACCGGGTCCCGACTGCGAGAACCACGAACAGCACCAGCGAGACCAGGGCGTTGGGATGCGCCAGGGCCAGTCCGGGGACGGCACCGGCGGTGGCGACCACCGCCAGCCGCCGCGGCAGACCGGGGACCGGCGCCACGCACCCGAAGGCGACCAGCGCCGGACCGAGCAGCCCGGGCAGGAGAGCGGTCCCGAGCAGGTTGGGCCACAGCACCCCCCAGCCCATGAGGATGTAGGGGAACGCCGTGAACGCCGCCGCCACCAACCCAGCCGCAAGGAGCAGGACCGCCGACCGCCCGAGAGTGACCCGCACGAGCGCGACCATCCCCAGCGGCCAGAACACCGCCGCCGCCGCGACCGCGGTGAGGTTCGCCGCGACGAGGATGCCGGTGCCGTCGGCGAGCGCCGGCACGACCTGCGCGAGCGTGCCGGCGACGTCGTGGAACGCGCTCGGGTAGGCGGGGTGCCCGGGTGAGCCCAGCGAGGAGAACACGTCGGTCTCGAGGAACTGCCGGAGCCGGTTGAGGTGCGCCACCGCGTCCGTGCTCTGGACCATCTCGCCGGGCCGCTGGATCCCCGGCAGGACCGCGGCGAGGACCAGCAGGACCCCGAGGCCGACCCCGGCCAGCGCGAACCACGAGGTGCGCTCGAGGTCGCGGGCCGCATACCCCGTCGGCACCTTCCCGCGCGGCCGGACGGCGAACCCGACGAGGTACGCCAGCAGCACGGCCAGCGCGGCGGCGGCGGCGAGAAGCCACGGCTGCCACGGCAGGTGCATGAACGGGGCCAGCACCGCGGCCCCGGCGAGCAGGGTCGTCCCGAGGCTCGGGGCCACGCCCCACGCGGCGATCCCGCGGAGCCCGACCGCATACGCGATCCCCGCCCCGGGGACGAGCACGATCGCCACGCAGAGGACGAGCGGTGGCAGCACCGGCAGCCACTCGCTCACGGGTGGCACCCTACGGGGTCGATCCGGGCCGATTTCCTCCCCAACTGGTTGCGGCATACCATGGAGGTACGGCCGTCGTCCGCGATGGCCGAATTCGCGCGCCTTCGCCCGTTGACCTGTTGTCCAGCGAAACGGGGACGCGCACCCGGTTTGGTCCGGTATGCCACGCAGCGGCCTCCGCTGCACGGCGTCCGGTGGGGTGCGGGTCAGGCGCCAGGCAGGTGGCCACACCCGTGCGCCGCCGACGGAACCGACCAACGACACCCCAGGAGGACACGGCATGGCCGTTGTCACCATGCGCCAGCTCCTCGAGAGCGGCGTCCACTTCGGGCACCAGACCCGACGCTGGAACCCCAAGATGAAGCGCTTCATCATGACGGAGCGCAACGGGATCTACATCATCGACCTGCAGCAGTCGCTGACGTACATCAACGACGCCTACGAGTTCGTGCGGGAGACGGTCGCCCACGGCGGCTCGGTCCTCTTCGTGGGGACCAAGAAGCAGGCCCAGGAGCCGATCGCCGACCAGGCGACGCGCGTCGGCATGCCCTACGTCAACCACCGCTGGCTGGGCGGCATGCTCACCAACTTCAACACGATCTCCAAGCGGCTCACCCGCCTGAAGGAGCTCGAGGAGATCGACTTCGACGACGTGGCCGGCTCGGGCCGCACGAAGAAGGAGCTCCTCATCCTCCAGCGCGAGAAGATCAAGCTGGAGAAGACGCTGGGCGGTATCCGCTCGATGCAGCGCGTCCCGTCGGCGGTCTGGATCGTTGACACGAAGAAGGAGCACCTCGCCGTCGACGAGGCCCGCAAGCTCGGGCTTCCGGTCATCGCCATCCTCGACACCAACTGCGACCCGGACGAGGTCGACTACAAGATCCCGGGCAACGACGACGCGATCCGCTCGGTCACCCTGCTCACCCGGGTCATCGCCGATGCGGTCGCCGAGGGCATCGTGGCGCGGGCCGGTGGCGGTCGCGCCGCCGGTGACGAGCAGGTTGCCGCCGAGGAGCCGCTGGCCGAGTGGGAGCGCGAGCTCTACCGGGAGGCCGCCGCCGCCGAGGCGACCGACCAGGCTGCCCCCGCCGTGACGCCCGAGCCCGAGGTGGCCGAGGCCGCCGCGGACCCGGCGCCCGAGGGGGCGACCGGCGCCGAGCCGATGACGGTTCCGCAGGCCGACGACGACAACCAGCCGGTCGACCCTGAGGTGGAGACCACCGACGCGACGGCCTGACCGGCCCATCCCCGACGGACCACCTTCTCTCCCCCCTCTCAACCCCGAGGAAAAGAGTGAGTACCACCATGGCGAACTTCACCGCCGCTGACATCAAGATCCTGCGCGAGCAGACCGGCGCCGGCATGCTCGACGTCAAGAAGGCCCTCGACGAGGCCGACGGCGACCACGGCAAGGCTGCTGAGATCCTGCGCGTCAAGGGCCAGAAGGGTGTGACCAAGCGCGAGGGGCGCACCACCTCGAACGGGCTCGTTGCCGCCAAGGCCGAGGACGGCGTCGGCACCCTCGTCGAGGTTCTCTGCGAGACCGACTTCGTCGCCAAGAGCGAGGTGTTCATCGCGCTGGCCGAGCAGATCCTCGACCAGGCCATCGCGGTCGGCGCCGCCGACGCCGACGAGCTGCTGAAGAGCACGCTCGGCGACGGGCGTACCGTCCAGGAGCTGGTCGACCAGTCCAACGCCGTGATCGGCGAGAAGATCGAGGTGAAGCGGGTGGCCCGCGTGGAGGGTGAGCGCGTCGCCGCCTACCTGCACAAGACCAGCCCCGACCTGCCGGCGCAGATCGGTGTCCTCGTGGCCATCGCCGGCGGCGACGACCAAGTCGCCCGCGACATCGCCATGCACGCCGCGGCGCTCCCGCCGACTGCCCTGACCCGGGACGACATCCCGGCAGAGACGGTCGAGAACGAGCGCCGGGTCGCCGAGGCGACCGCCCGGGAGGAGGGCAAGCCCGAGGCCGCGCTGTCGCGCATCGTCGAGGGCCGGGTCAACGGGTTCTTCAAGGACAACGTGCTCATCGAGCAGGCGTTCGCCAGGGACCAGAAGAAGACCGTCGGTCAGGTCCTCAAGGACGCCAAGGCCGAGGCCCAGGCGTTCGCCCGGTTCCGCGTCGGGTCCTGACGACCCCGCGGACCTGGTTCCACTCTGCTGGAGCGCAGCACTCGGACGTCCGGGTGCTGCGCTCCTGGCGTCGGGGCCCGTTCGGGGCTCGGATCCTGGACCCGTCGGGGTGAGCTGAGGGGGACCTTGAGGACGGAAGTCGCGTCCCCACGATCCCCTGAGCGACCTCGTCGACGGGCGCTACGAGGACGACCTCGTCGTCGTCACGCCCCGCGCCCGGAACGGGATCTCCCACCTGTCCTCCCGAGTTTTCGGCGAGGTCCGCAGGCGGCACTGCCCCGTGGCGCGGTCCGAGGGCCGCCTCCTGGTGACCTACGACCTCCCGTCCCGAGAGATCAGCGACGACCTCGTCGGCGTCCTCTCCGCTGAGTTGTCCGTGCCCGGCTGGGTTCGCGGTTCCGAGCAGTTCGAGCGGATCCCCGTCGGCGTGGTGCGTTCCAGCCGCGCCGACGGGGTGGACGCGTGGGATCTGTTCTACCGCAACACCCTCGACCGGTTCGCCACCCTGGTAAGAGGTGAGCCCTGGCCGAATCCGGAGGACAGATGGTCATTGGGGGCTTGGTCACGGTGACGCCTCTCGGACTGCCTCGTCATGGGAAGCGGTCGGAATGCTGTCCGCATCGATTCGACATATGTAGAGTTAGCAGGTGCCACGTCCACCGGCCGTCTCTCGGCAGACCCTCGCGGTGCTGGAGCAGCTGTTGCAGGGGTCGGAGGAATGGAGCTACGGCTACGACCTGAGCCGAAACACCGGTCTGAGATCAGGCACGTTGTACCCGATCCTGATCCGGCTGACTGAGCGGGGATGGCTTGAGGCGCGTTGGGCGGAACCGGAGCGAGCCGGAAGGCCGCCGCGGCACCTGTATCGGCTCACGGCGGAGGGGAGGTCCGCGGCCGTGGTCGTGGCCGAAGCCCGGCGCGCCGACGAGTCCAGGGCCCGGCGGCCGCGCCTCCAGGTGGCCCCGTCGTGAGGCGGGTACGCGATGTCGTGGACCGTGCAGCCGGATCGGCGGCCGACTGGGTACTTCGGTTGCTGACCGCCCGAGGAGACTCCTCATCGCTGCCGTGGATCGATGCGTTGACCGCGGAGATGGGCCAGATCGGATCGGGACGGTCGCGGCTGGTGTGGGCGCTTGGCGGAGTGGGACTGCTCACCCGCCAGCGGCTGATGACCACGGGACGCAGGTGGGCGACTCGGCTGCGGTGGGTCGGCTCGGCCGGCGGACTCGGAGGATTGCGCGTCTACCTTCCCGCCTTGGTGGTCGGCATGCTGATGGCGGTGGGGAGCTACGGGTACCGCGACGCCGATGCTCCCGTCCCGGTGCTCGCCGCCATGGCGCTGTCGCCGTACTACGTGGTGGTCGGGCTGTGGTGGGCTCGCCGCTCGAGCATCGAGATCGCCGTGCTGGTCGGCGCGGTCACGGCGCTGGTCGGGTACGAGACCTTCGTGACATCCGCGGCGCTCTATCTGGCTGCGACCGAGTCTGCCGTGAACTCGATGACCTGGCTGGGCTTCGGCGTGGGCTTCGCCTTGCTTGTTGCCCTGGTGGGGGCATTCTGCGGTCTGATCGGTGGCACCCTTGCGCACCCGGCTGCGACCATCCGCACGATCCGTCGCTGACCCTGACCCGTGACCAGACGACCGAAGCGACTCATGGTCCCTCGCGGTGTCTCCAGCAGCCTCGCTCTCTACTGCTCCGGCAAACCGCTAAACGCCAATGCGACCCACTGGCGGCGGAAAGACTCAAGTTGTCGGGGGGGCTTTCGTTCGCTGGGACTGTCAATGGCCAAGTGGATGTCCCCACTGGTGGCCAGCTGAAAGTCCCCACTCCTTGCGGTGTTGGTTAGGTGCTGGGGCAACGTCGACGCTCGGTCGTTGATGGCCGGTGGTGCGATTAGTGCGAGCGGGGGTGCCTGGACGTACGCTCGGCGGGTGCTCTGGGGACGGGAACAGGAGCGGGCTGCATTGCGAACGCTGGTTGCGGGGGCCAACGGGGGGCGGAGCGGGGCGGTGGTCTTGGTCGGTCCCGCTGGGGTAGGGAAGTCCGTGCTGTTGCAGGACGTGTGTGCACTGGCAGATGGGGCTGTGGTGCTGGGCCCGGCGGGTACTGAGTCTGAGCTCAGAAGGGGCAGTTGCCGGGCGCCTCCGGCAGATCGATCCGGCGGGCAGCGTTCTCTGGTACCAGCTGCATGGCGACCGTCTCCGCCGCGACATCCCCTTCGTTACGCAGGATGTGCGCGCCTTCGCCCGAGTCTATAAATCCCTGACCCGCGTGGTAGGGGTGGCCCGTGCAGGTGGGGTCATCGGCTTCGTAGTCGGTGACCGTGCCGGCGATCACCATGATGAAGCTGGGTCCCGGGTGGTAGTGCCATCCCGTCGACGCCACCGCACCGGTGGCGTGGTTGATGGCGGCGAACTTGTTGTCGACGACGAAGGCGTCGGTCGACCCACGGGTCTTCAGCTGGACCCCCCAGAGCGACGCCGGTTTCGCGTGCGTCTTCACGTCCATGGGCTCGAAGGAGATCTTCGTCGCGATTGGCGTGGTTGTCTGGCCGCTCGCCGGTGTGGCGCCGGCAGATCCGCCGTACACGGAGGCACCGAGAATCCCGACCAGGGCGACACCGAGGAGCACGGTTCGCGTTCGCATCAGTTGGCCTCTCCGGACGTGACAGCCTGCACAAACCGGGTCGGGTCCAAGTCCGCGCGCGGCGCCGGACCGGCGATGGTCACGGCGATGAGCCCGAGGACAGTCTTCTTGTTCATTGGTTCTCCAGTCCCTTGTGGATTCGCCAGGTGGGGCACCCGGTCCTTGGTTGTTCCGACACCGACGCTAGTAATCCACGGGACAGCGGGAGAACGAGGAAAGTACCCCTTTCGAGCCAGTTCGAGGCACGTAGAAATACCTGAAGGCCCCATTTCAGGGGTTCTCGCGGCGCTACGCTGGGCACGTGAAGGGCGGTGGGTCCGCCGAGCGATTGACTCCCCGGCAGCTTCAGGTCGCGGCCCTCGTCGGCGAGGGCTTGACGAACAAGGACATCGCCAACCGCCTGTTTCTGTCTGAGCGGACGGTCGAGGGCCACCTCGAACAGATCCGCACCAAGCTCGGGCTGAGCAACCGGGTGCAAATCTCGCGGTGGGTCGCGCTTCACGAGAGGCCAAGGGCGCTGACGGCCGAGCAGGAGCCCTCGGCCAGCACCCAGAGTGTCGCCGGTCGGAGTGGGCGGTGGCTGATCCCGTCCGCCGTCGGCGTCGCCGCGGTCCTAGTGGTGGCCGTGCTGGTCCTCATTCTGCGCGGCGGCGGTGAAAGCGGTCGCACCATCACGGACCTGACCACAGCCGGCGGAGCGCTCGACCGACCGGTCGCGGTGGCGATCGGGCCGGGTGGCATTGTGTACGTTGCGGAGCACAACCAAGTCGTCTCCATTGACCCATCAGGAGCCATCACCGCGTTCGCGGGCGGGGCAACGGCGGGCTACGCCGGCGACGGCGCGGCGGCGACACGGGCACACCTCAACGGCCCCCAAGCGCTCGCCGTCGACGACCTCGGGAACGTCTACATCGCCGACACCGGCAACAACCGCGTTCGTCGGGTGACCCCCGACGGGACCATCTCGACCGTAGCCGGGAACGGAACCGTCGCGTTCTCCGGCGAAGACGGGCCAGCAGTGGCCGCGAGCCTCAACGCGCCTGCCGGACTCGCGATCGGCTTCGGGCGCACCCTCTATGTCGCCGACAGCGGCAACAACCGCGTGCGCTATCTCAACACCGATGGCACCCTCCGGACGATCGCCGGCGTGGGCGATCCGGCCTACGCCGGCGATGGCAGCAAGGCAACAGCGGCCCTGCTCAACGGGCCCCAGGGGTTGGCGTTCGACCACGAGGGCAACCTGTTCATCGCCGACTCGATCAACGACCGGATCCGGCAGGTCGACCCGTCCGGGACCATCACCACGATCGCCGGAGACGGACACCGTGACTTCCGGGGAGACGGGGCGACCGCTCGCCTCGCCAGCCTGAACCTGGCGGCCGGCCCGGGTACCGGCGGGGCGATCGCCGTCGATGACGCCGGCCGCCTCTACCTCGTCGACGGGCTGAACAATCGAATCCGGGTCGTCGACCTGTCCGGTGTGATCTCAACGGTTGCGGGCACCGGTGCCGTGGGGTACGCCGGGAGCGGGACGTCGGCGCTGGCATCGGAGCTCAACCTGCCGTTGGGGGTGGCGATCGACGCCTCGGGCCGCGTCTACATCGCGGACACGGTGAACAACCTCGTCCGGATCCTCCGCTGATCATCTCCGAGGTGGCTCTCAGAACGCCGGAGCGACCTGTTCGAACGGTTGACCGACAGGAGTGACGATGAAGTCCAGCAGTTTCACGGGCTTCTGGTCGGCAGCAATTTCCTGGTAACGCGTATTCGGCGCGAGGTAGGTGCCGGAGTTGGACCCGAGCACGGTTGTGGCGTTGTCCGTTCGGGCACGCAGCGAACCATCAAGGACGAACAGCACCTGAAGTCCCGACCGTGTCCGAACGTTGGTATGGCCGCCGGGCTGGATAGTCACCACCTGCAGCGTCTCGGCGTACGCGCCTGCCTGCAGCGTCGACGGCGCGATGTCCTCACTCTCGAACACCACCTGAGCTGTACTGACATTTGGCTGGGTACGGATGTCCGTCGGCCACAGCGCCACGAACAGCCAGTCGTTGGACGTTGAGCCGGAGTTGGTATGCGTGTGCTCGATGCCCGGAACGAAGTACCCCTCGCCGGCGCTCACCGTGGCACTGTCGGCACCGATGATCATCATCTGACTACCGGCGATCTGGTACACGAACCCGGGCTGGTGCTTCTTAGAACCAATCTGGGCAGCCGCGGCTTGGGTGAAGTGGTTGATCCTCATGAACAACGGCCCGCTTGGCAGGGCGTTCAGCCGTCCACCGGCGACGTCGAGGGACGAAACGCCCACGGACTCGACGGCGCCATCCTCGCCGCCTGACCCGCAGGCCGCGAGGATCAGCACTGAGGCTGCGGCGATCGTCGAGCACGCACGCCCCCACCACCACACGCGCACATGGTAGTGGCGATCGCCCCTTCGTTCGCGGCGATTGTGATGATTGCGGGACCTGCCCCGAAGGTCGCCGATCGCCACCGGATTTCGACGCGATCATGGCCCAAACCGCCTGGGCCAAGACGCAGCGTCGGAGTCACGATCGTCCTCCAACGCGCGCCTTCCGTGAAACTACTGGAGCCGCCATAGCGCTGGCGACCATTCGTTCAAATGGCCAACTCGCCCTGAATTCACCGATTGGTGAGGCTGCAGGGCGGGTCGTGACATGCGAATGCCCCTGTGGGACGGCAGGATTGGAAGTCCACGACGCTGCAGGTCGGTCGGGTCGTCGTGGACGTCGATCCGAACGGCGTCTTCACCCTCAGGTCGGTGGCCGGACGGTCGGTCGACATCTGCGCTGCGCTCTCCTGATCGTCTAGGCGAACGGTCACGAGGTGGCGCAGTCGTGACCGGGCCGCCGCCGGCCCGGCGCTACCGTCGGGGGATGAGTCCGGCTCAGGGGACGCCCGCTGATCGTCCACTGTCCGGGTGGGCGCCCACCCGGCGCACCGTGCTCGGCGCGGGCGCGCTGGGCGGCGTCGGCGGCCTCCTGGCGGCCTGCGCCTCCCCGGCTCCGCCGTCCGCTTGCTCTGCGACCTCGGGCCCGACCGGCACGGGTGGGGTCCCGGCGACACCGTTCGCCCTCGACGCCACGACCACGCCGAAGCTCGACGCGCTGTTCGACCAGGTGATGACGGCCACCGGCATCGCCGGCATGCCGGAGCGGTGTGGATGGGCGACAAGCTGTGGAAGCGGGCGGGCGGGTACGCGAACCTCGAGCAGAAAACTCCCTACGACCCGGCGGACAAACGTGCGGATCGCCAGCGTCACCACGTCGTTCGTGGCCACCGCGGTCCTGCAGCTCGTCGACGCCCGAGCGGCGAAGCTCGACGACGTCCTCGAGAACTTCGTACCGGGGACCGCCAACGGGCCCGACCATCACGATGCGCAACTTGCTCGGCATGACGTCGGGGAACTACGACGTCACCTCCAACGCCGCGTTCAACGCCACGTTCGACGCCGACCCGGACATGCCCTGGTCCTTCGCCGACACGCTGGCGATCATCAAGGCCAACGCGCCGTTGTTCTCGCCCGGGACGAACATCGCCTACTGCGACTCGAACTACTCGATCCTCGGCGAGATCCTCCAGATGGTCACCGGCAAGCCGGCCCGAGCCGTCATCGTCGACTCGATCGCCGCGAAGCTCGGCCTCACGCATACTCTCTGGGCCGCCGACAGCG
This sequence comes from Lapillicoccus sp., assembly GCF_036559105.1. Lineage (GTDB taxonomy): Bacteria > Actinomycetota > Actinomycetes > Actinomycetales > Dermatophilaceae > Lapillicoccus. The sequence goes on from NZ_DATBTV010000077.1 coordinate 89,644, forward strand.
CGACCCCTGCCCCGCACCCGAACGGCTATGTCCCGCAAGGATATGTCCCGCAAGGACTTGACCCCGCGAAGCCGAACCAGGCGTTCCACAACGCAGCGCCTCCGCCGAAGGTCGTCAATGCCGTCAACCCGGCGCTCGCCGCCGGCGCGGGGTCGATCATCTCGTCCCTCGACGACCTCAAGGTCTGGGGCCGGGAGATCGCCGAGGGCCGCCTGCTGCAGCCCGCGACCCAGGCGGAGCGGCTCAAGGCCCGGCGGTTCAACGGGGCCCCGGTCAACCTC
>NZ_DATBTV010000078.1:0-24045 GCF_036559105.1 Lapillicoccus sp.
CGTGGCGGCCAACGCGGCGGTCTACCGGCTCGTGTCCGGCGCGTCGCCGGCGCTGCTGGAGCCACCGGTCAACGTCATCCGACTCACGCTGCACCCGGACGGGCTCGCGCCTCGGATCGTCAACCTCTCCGAGTGGCGCGCCCACCTGCTCGACCGGCTCGGTCGGGAGTATGCGTCGTCGGCCGACGAGGAGCTCGCCACGCTGCGGGAGGAGGTCGCCGCCTACCCCGTCGGGGCCGGCGAACCGGCCGAAGCCAGGGCAGGGTTGGTCGTCCCGCTGCGCCTTCGCGCGGGTGACGACGTGCTCTCCCTCGTCAGCATGACGACGGTTTTCGGTACACCGCACGAGGTCACCGTGTCGGAGATCGCGATCGAGACGTTCTACCCGGCGGACGCGGCGACCGCGCGCGTACTGCGGTCGTTCGGCTGACGCGCTGAGGCGCTCAGGCCTCGGACTCGAGGTGGGCGAATACCACCACGTTGTCGAGGTAGTGCTTGACCTTGTCGAACGGGCCGCCACACGTCACCAGCCGGATCTCCGAGCGGGTGAAGTCGCCCCGGTAGACCTCCTCGGTGGGGAACTGGTCCTTCGGGTACGTCGCGACCTGGTCGACGCGGAACGTCGTGGTCGACCCGTCGGCGCGACCGACCTTGACCACGTCACCGACCTTGACCGCGCCGAGCCGGTAGAAGATGCCGGGCCCCTGCTTGCTGTCGACGTGGGCCGCCAGCACCGCCGGGCCGAGCTGGCCCGGAGTCGGACCGCCGGTATAGAAGCCGACCTCGTCGGCCGACCCCGGGACGGTGATGCTCCCGTCGGCGGCGATGCCCAGGTCGACGAAGCTGGTCGACGCCACGCCGATCGAGGGGATCTCGATGCGGTTCGGGGTGGACGCCGGCAGGAACGGACCGATCCGGTTGGTGGCAGGGGGATCTGGGGTTGTCGGCGCCGAGAGTGTCGGCGCCGAGGTTGTCGGTGCCGAGGGTGTCGGCCCGGGCGCCGTGGTCGGCGCGACCGTGGCGGGCGCGCTGGTCGTAGTGCTCGGGGGCGCAGCGGCCGACGGCTGGGGCGGGCCGTCCTGACCTCGTAGTCCGAGGACCAGAGCGAGCACCCCGACCACGGCGAGCACGGCGGTGGCCGCCGCGGCGAGAACGCCGCGACGGCCACCCTGAGGACGCATCAAGACCGTCAGGCCTCGACGCGACGGCGGCGCGCTGCCACGACGCCAGTCCCTGCGGCCCCGAGGAGCGCCGTGGCGCCGACGGCGATCAGTGCGGCGTTGCTGCCACCGGCGGCTCCACCGTCACCGGTGGCCATGCCACCGGTCGGCGCGGCGCGCAGGGCGCCGCACAGGGCCGGGTCCGTGGCCTCGGTCGGGAGCGACGGGTCGAGGTCGCTCTTGGTGTCGCCGCTGTACTTGCCGTCGTGGTTGTGGTCCACACCGTGGATCACGACGACCGACTGCCCGTCCGTGATCGCCTTGGCGACCTCGGGCGCGACCTGGATGCTGCCGCGCTCGTACGAGATCTTGCCGCCCTGAGCGGTGTCGAACCGGTCGACGGCCAGGCCGGACGCGGCGCTGGTGTCGCCGGTCTTGGTCAGCGACACGACGATGGCGCCGTACGCCGGGCCGCCCTCGGTCGTGTTGAGGTGGCCGTCCTTGTTGGTGTCGTCGCCGATCACCGGGCACTCGTGCCGGGCCTCGGCAGCGAAGTGGATGTGCGCGGCGTGCGGGTTGTCCGGCAGCAGACCCATGGCGGCCATGGTGACGGTGATGGTGTCGCCGGTGACGCTGACCATGGCGGTTCCGCTCCCGCTGACCTCGCTGCCGGGGACCGGCTGGAGGTTGGCGTTGACCGAACCATCGGCGATGGCGGGGCCGGCGGCGAGCGTGAGCATGGCGGCGCCGAAGGTCGCGGCGGCGATTTTCCTGGTTGTGCGCATGGCTGAATGAGCCTTTCGTGAGAGGCGGTATGACCGTCCGGGTGACTGTTACGCGCCCGTCGGCTCGAGCGCCGATGTCGTCTCCACAGGGGGCTTCGGGGCGATGATGGGAGCCGGATTGGGTTTTCCGGGGTGTTCCCTGATCTCTCGCGACGGACGACCGACCTAACGTGGAGGGATGACCGTCACCTTTGCCGTCGTCGCCACCCCCGGACCGACCCAGCAGTCCTGGGTCGAGCAGGTACGAATGCTCGAGGACCTCGGGTATGCCTCCGTGCTGGTTCCCGACACCCTGTGGACGGTGTCGCCGTTCCCGGCGCTCGCCGCCGCAGCGGTGGCGGCGCCGCGGATCCGGTTGCGCACCTGGGTCCTCGCGGCACCGATGCGCAGTCCGGCGGCCGTGGTTCGCGAGGCCAAGGCGCTGCAGCAGCTGAGTGACGGACGGTTCGAGCTGGGCATCGGCACCGGCCGCCCCGGCGCCGCCGACGAGGCGGCGCGGCTGGGTATGACGTGGGGAAGTGCCTCCGAGCGGGTCGCCCAGCTCGAGGCGGTGGTGACCGCCGTGCGCGAGGAGGTCGAGCCGCGACCGCCCGTGGTCATGGCCGCGAGCGGGGCGAAGTCGCTTTCCGTGGCCGGCCGCGTCGCCGACCGGGTCGCGGTGGCCCTCGGCGCCGAAGCGAGCCTGGCCGACCTCGAGGCCGGGGTGTCCCGGGTCCGCGAGTCCGCGCCCGACGTGTCGCTGAGCCTCCAGGCCTTCGGCGTCGGAGATCGCGTCCCCGAGTACCTCGCGCGGCAGGGCTTCTCCGGCAGCGCCCTTCGGGAGGCGGGCTCGGTCGTCATGCTGCCGGGCGACCCGGCCGCGATCGCCGACCAGGCCCGTGAGCACGCCGAGCGGTTCGGCGTCGACGAGGTCGTCGTCCCGTCCGACTTCGTTCGCGAGGTCGCGCCGGCGATCGCCCTGGTCTGACGACGGGTGTCAGGTTTCGAGGGGTTCAGCGCATCTCGGCGGGCTGGGCGGTCGACTCCAGGACCGACAGCCACAGGTCGCCGTCGGGCGCGACCTGGTTCCGGTAGGACACCGCCTGGGCGATCGGTACGTGGATGAAGCGGTTGTGTCGTCGACCGACGACCAGCTTGGTGCGCCCGGCCATCCCGGCGTGGACCGCTGCCTGGGCGAGCCGTACGCAGTAAACCGAGTCGTGGGCGCTGGCCGGTACGGAACGGATCGTGTAGCCGGGATCGATGTACTTGAGGGTCAGCCCGGTCCCGGCCGCTGCGAAGTGGTCCGTGATCGCCCGCCTGAGGTGGCGCCCGATGTCCCCCAGGGCCGGGTTGCCGCTCGGGTCGGAACCCTCCGCGTACAGGAAGTCCTGTCCGGCGCCCTCCGCAACGACGACGACGGCGCACCCGTTCTCGATCACCGCCCGATGCAGGCACGCGAGGAACCCGCCTGGTCCCTCGAGGGCGAACGGCACCTCCGGGACGAGCACGAAGTCGGCGTGGTGCACGGACAGCGAGGCGTAGCAAGCGATGAAGCCGCTGTGCCGGCCCATGACCCGCACCAGGCCGACGCCGTTCATCGCGGACTGGGCCTCGACCCGTGCGGCCTGGATCGCCTGCGCCGCGGTCGTGTACGCGGTCTGGAAGCCGAAGCTCTGACCGATGAACGGGATGTCGTTGTCGATGGTCTTCGGGATACCGACGACGGCGACGTCAAGACCGCGCGACAGCAGGACGTCGGCGAGGCCGGCCGCGCCGCGCATCGACCCGTCGCCGCCGATGACGAACAGGATGTCGATGCCGAGGTCGACGAGGCAGTCGGCCATCACCTCGGGATCCTGGGCGCCCCGCGAGCTGCCGAGGATGGTGCCGCCCTGCTCGTTGATCGTCGCGACCGTGTCGGGGGTGAGCGCGACGGGCGCCGGCGCCAGACCGGGGACGAGACCGGCGAAGCCGTGCCGGAACCCGACGACGTCGTCGACCGCGTAGTGCGCGTGGAGCTCGAGGACGAGGCCGCGGATGACGTCGTTGAGGCCGGGGCAGAGGCCGCCGCAGGTGACGATGCCGACGCGCGTGGCACCGGGCTCGAAGAAGATCCGGCGGCGGGGGCCGCCCGGCTCGAACGTCGGGAGCTCGTCGAGGGGGAGCTGCCGCGCCCGCAGCAGCTCCACCGTGTCGTCGAAGAGCACCCGGTCGTCCTCGTCGACGTAGTGCTCGTTGGTGCGGCGTCCCGCGACGTACTTCCCCAGCGGAGAGTCGAACCGGCACTCGCCGAGGCGTGGCACCTGGAGCTCCGAGAGCGTGGTCACCCTGACAGCGTCCTCCCGGCGTGTGTCCTCCGTGTTGCGCGCGTGAAACGAGGGGGACGCGACCGCAGGTCGCGCCGAGGTCGGCCCGAGGTCGGCCCGAGGTCGGCCCGCTAGGGTGCACGACGTGGTGGCCATCCAGGAGCACGCCCAGGACCAGCAGCCCGCGGACGCGTTTGTCTCGTTCGGTGTCACCGGGGACCTGGCCAAGAAGATGACCTTCGTCGCCCTGTACCGGCTCGAGCGGGCCGGCCGACTGGACGTGCCGGTCTTCGGCGTGGCGGTCAACGACTGGACCGACGATCAGCTGCGGGACCATGTGTGCGAGTCGGTGCACACCGCGCTGGGTGCGGACGACACCGTCGACGACGCCGTCCTGGAGCGACTGGTCGCTCGGATGCGTTACGTGGGAGGCGACTTCGCCGACCCGGCGACCTACACCAAGCTCGCCGAGGCACTGGGCGAAGCCAAGGTCCCGGTCTTCTATCTCGAGATCCCGCCCTCACTGTTCGAGATGGCGGTCAAGGGCCTCGCCGGCGCGAACCTCATCGGCCAGGCCCGGGTCGTGGTCGAGAAGCCGTTCGGTCACGACCTCCCGTCCGCCCAGGCGTTGAGTGCCTCGCTTCGCGCGATGCTGCGCGAGTCGCAGCTGTACCGGATCGACCACTTCCTCGGGAAGATGTCGGTGCAGCAGATCCTGCGGCTGCGGTTCGCCAACACCGTGCTCGAACCGGTGTGGAACCGCCGCTACGTCCAGTCGGTCCAGATCACCATGGCCGAGAACTTCGATGTCTCGGACCGCGGCGGCTTCTACGACAAGGTCGGGGCACTGCGCGACGTGGTGCAGAACCACCTGATGCAGGTCCTCGCCATGGTCGCCATGGAGCCACCGGCCCTCGGCGGTCTCGACGCGCTCTCCGACCGCAAGCGGGACGTCTTCGCGGCCATGCCGGCGGCCGACCCCGCTGGCTACGTCCGCGGCCAGTACGAGGGGTACCAGTCGGTCGACGGGGTTGCCGCCGGGTCGACGACCGAGACGTATGCGGCGTTGCGGCTCTGGATCGACAACTGGCGGTGGTCGGGTGTCCCCTTCCTCATCCGCGCCGGGAAGTCCCTGCCCGTGCGGACCACCGAGGTGCGCATCGTGTTCCAGGCGCCGCCGCCCCTGGGTTTCGACGACGACGACGGGGTGCAGGAGCCCAACCAGCTCGTCCTGCGCGTCGACCCGGCTGCCGGTGCTCGGCTCGTCCTGCAGGCGCAGAGCCAGGCCTCCACCTCGGTCCGCGCTGTCGACCTCGACGTCGACCTCGGCGGACCGAACGTGCCCACGCCCTACGAGGAGCTGCTGCACGCCGCGATCGTCGGCGACGCAACGCTGTTCACCCGCGAGGACGTCGTCGAGGAGACCTGGCGCGTGCTCACCCCGCTCCTCGACCTGCCCTCGGCTCCCGAGCCGTATGCGCAGGGCAGCTGGGGTCCGACGGACGCGGATCGCCTGGCGGAGGGCGTCGGCGGCTGGCGTGAGCCCTGGGCATAGGCCCCCGTCGAGACTGGATCCGGACTCACCCGCCGCGCTAGACCGGGTCAGGTCGGACGCCGGGCCTGACGGCTCTGAGCCACATCGGCGAGGGATGCGGCGACGGAGTGATCAGGCGCGGCTCACGGCTCCCGCCCAGACCCAGGTCTCGTGCTGGTGCGGCGGGACGCCGAACCGGACCTGGACAGCGCGGGGAGTCCAGGCGACCGCATGGCCGACGACGAGCTCCTCGACGCCGTCCTCCCAGAGGATCCAGGCGGTGACGCGCACCGGGTCGCCCGCGGAGGTGGTGCTGGAGTGGGTCAGCTGCTCCGAGGTCAGGGACCGAGGCTGTCGTGGTGCGCGTCTCGGTACGTCGGTCACCTCGGTGAGGATATCGAACACCAGTTCGATGTTGGACCGGTTGTCAGCGCCGGGTGAGGAAGGAGACGGCCTCGGCCAGTGCCGCGTCGGTGATGTCCGGGTCGTGGCGCGGGCCGATGTCGCGCATGAAGGCGTGCTCGCCACCGGCGTAGATGTGCAGCTCCAAGTGTTCCGCGCCGACCGCGTACAGGGTCGACAGGATCTGGAGCCGCGCGTCAGCCGGGACGTGCGGGTCGTTCGAGCCGAAGACGACCATCATCCGGCCGGCGACGTCTGCGGCCCGCGACAGGGTCCCGCTGTCGGCGTCCCCGCCGAGCTTCCCGTCGTGCAGGCCGGTGGGGTAGAAGCAGACCGTCGCGGCCACCCGCTCGTCGAACGCCGCCCGGAACGCGAGGTGCCCGCCGATGCAGAACCCGACGCAGGAGACCTCGGTGATGTCCGGTCGACCGGCAAGGTGGGCCAGCACCGCGACGCGGTCGGAGTCGAACTGCGCTGTCGAGGTCGCCGCGGCCCCGGCCAGCCCGGACGCCTTGCCGGCGTCGTCGAACTCGAGGGCCCTCCCGGCCAGGTCGCGCGGGTAGATCTCCGGGGCGCAGACGGCGAACCCCTGCGACGCCAGCCGTCGAGCGGTGCGGAGCGTGGACTCGGTGAGCTGGAAGATGTCGCTGTAGAACAGCACGCCCGGCCACGGGCCATCGCCGACCGGGCGGATGAGGATCGAACGGATCTCACAGTCCGGCGCGGCGATCCGCACCTCGTCCTCCCGCAGCTTCATGGGCGATGACCCTAGACCGCCCGGCCCTGCCACAGTCGCTCGAGGAGCGGCTCGTCCCGGAGGCGCTCGACCACGGCCTCCGTGGGCCAGGGCGTACCCCCCGGGGACGGCAGCCCACGGGCAGCGCGGTTGACGTCCCGCGTGGCCGAGACCTGCAGTCCGTCCGTCGCTGTCGGCGCCTGACCGGACAGCGTCCTCAGGGTCGTCCCGCTCAGCAGCACCGGATCAGCCGTTACGCGGTAGCGAGCCCGGTCGAGGATCCGGGACGGAGGTTGTCCGCCGTGGATCCGCGCGTCGTTGACCACCGAGAGGACCGCCGCGGCCGCCTCGCCGTCATCGATCCACACGTGCGCGTCCGAGCCGGCCAGGAGACTTTCGATGCTGGCCAGCAGGACGGCGGCGCCGGCGCCCGACGACCGCAGCCGGACGACGATGTCCGGAACCGTCCAGACGAGGTTCTCGCCGCGGAGGTCGCGGTCCGGAATGCGGGAGGCGAGCGCGAGGGTCTCGGCGTTCTTCATCGACACGAGGTCGGCTCCGCGACCGGCGAGGTCGGGGCCGTCGTGCCAGACGACCGCGTCGCGAAGCCACCGGGTGTCGGCACCCGCGACGAGCGCTCGATGGCCCAGCTCCCAGTCCTCGCCGCCGTACGACCGGAACGACTCGTCGAAGCCGCCGAGTCGCGCGAACAGCTCCGCGTGCAGGGTCATGGCCGCGCCGATGACGAGCTGGTATCCGCGGGGGTCCGGTGCGGTGAGGTCGGCGGTCCGCGCATACCCGTCGAGGAGCCAACCGGGCTCCGGCAGCTCGGCCGGCCCCGGGCCGCCGTGCGAGAGCCAGTCCAGCACCATGGCGGCCGACCACCCTCCCAGCTCGGCGTGCCGCCGGTGGCCGAGGACCAACGCCCACGGCGAGTCCGCCGCCCGGACCATCTCGGCCAGGTAGCCGGGCGTGGGGATGCAGTCCTGGTCGAGGAAGGCGAGGACGGGAGCCGAGGCCGCCGCGGCGCCGAGGTTGCGGGCCGCGGACAACCGGAAGCCGGCGTCCTCCTGACGGACCACGACGACGCGGAAGTCGTGCCGGCCCAGGGTCGGACCGACCCTCGATCCGTCGTCGGCGACGACGACCTCGAACGCGCCGGCCGGCAGCTCCTGGGAGTCCAGGCCGGCGAGCAGCCGGTCCAGCTGGTCCTGACGTTGGTAGTACGGCACGACGACGCTGACGAGGAGGCCCGTCGTCACGACAGGCCCCGCAGGATGACGGCGTGCATCGTCGCGGCCTTCGCCCAGGTCGGTCCCACCCGGGTGGCGGGGTCCAGACGAGTCGAGCCGGGGTCGTCCACAGCGGCGGTGATGGCGTCGTGGAGGGAGTCGGCCAGCACGAGCGCGCCCGGCAGCCGGTCGGCGACCTCGACGCTGTATCCGCCGCGGCGCACGATCGGACGCCGTCCGGCGGCGATCCAGCTGTTCACCGAACCCGAGGCGGAGATGTGCCGGTGGGGGGCGACCGGGACTCCGGCTCCGGCCAGTGCCGTAGCGAGCTCGTCGTCCCCGAGGTACCCGGTGACCCGGAAACGGACCCCGGCCCGGCCCGCGCGGTCCTGCAGCTGGCCCACGAGGTCCTCGTGGCCCTCCGCGGCGGCGCCGTAGTTCACCACCGACACGACGTGACCGTCCGCGGCCATCGTTGCCGCGGCGTCGATGACGTCCTCCACCCCCTTGCCGGGGTAGAGATAGCCCAGCACCGCGATCTCCGCCGACTCGCCGTCCGGAGCGGGACCGCGATAGCCGCCCCTCTCGAGCGGTAGGGGCACCACCGTGGTCTTCCGCCTGACCGCGGCGACGCTCTCGGGGTCGTCCACGCACGCAACGAGCAGGGCCTTCTCGAACTCGCTCGCGACGACGATCTGCGTTGCTACCGAAGCAAACTCGGCGTATGCGCCGCGCCGCCGTCGGAACCACTCCTCCCCCTCGGAGACCTGGGGGACATCGTGCAGCGAGAGCGCGAGCGTGCTTCCGGCGGCGACAGCGCGGATCGTGGCGGCCGCGTCCTCGGGGCTGGCCCCGAAGAGCCGGTCCGTGACGTGGAGGAAGGCGGTCGACCCCCGCGGAACCGCATCGCGAAGTCCCGGCGGCTCCCGGCCGCTGACCTCCGATGACACCCGGACCAGGGCTTGCGAGAGGAACGGCTCGGACTCGCCCAACCGCAACGCGTGCCGCACGACGCCGTGACGGGCGGGACCGGCCACCACGTAGCGCACCGTCATGCGCCCGTCGTCCCGAGCAGGCACCATCGCTCGGCGCTACGGGTCGCCACGGCGGCGAGTACCTCGGGATGCTGCCGGTACCAGTCGAGCTGGGCCTCGACCACCTCGGCGTCCGGCACCTCCCGGCCGCCCACGACCCAGCTCTCCTCGGACACGTCGCGACCGTTGCTCCGCTCGATACCCAGCGCTGCGAGAACCTTGCCCTCGCACGGGGTCTGAACACTCTCGAGCAGCTCGTCTCCGGGGTCGGTGGCGGTGACCGGCCAGCCCAGCCGGTCCTGGAGCGCGCGCGCCAAGGAGACGAGGACCGGGTTACCGGGATGGTTGACCGTGTTCGTCGCGCGCGCACCGGCGTCGACGACGAGCTGGCTCACCGGAACCGCGCCCGCCCGAGCCTCGCGGTCGCGAAGCTCCGCGAGGGACGAGCGGGCGACCGCCCGGAAGCCCTCCGGGCCTGCCGTCGGCACCGGCTCGCCGAGAGCGAGCATCACGGTGCGCACGTCGTGGTAGGGCACGACCGGAGGGTCGCCCTCCTCCGGGTGGGTGAACACGACCTGCCAGGGAAGCAGACCGGCGTACCAGACAACGGGCCAACGCACGACGCGGGCCTCGGGCGCCGCCTCCTGCACCTCCGACGCGCCGAGCGGCAGGTCGTGGTAGCCGTCGGTGACCGGCTGGGTAAGCACCACGGCCGCGCGCCCCAACAACCGCTGCAGCAAGGGGATCTCGTCTGGCGTGAGCTCGTGGACGGCGGGCACGCGCACACTGACGCACGGCGCGTCCTCGGCCTCCTGGAGCAGCAGACGTATCGCCTCGGCCTGGCAGTTGCCGTGCACCACCAGCAGGGGCTTCTCGTCGGGAATCGGTTTCAGACCGTAGAACTCGCCGTAGTGCATCGCGCGCGGCAGGTCGGCGAGCGCGACCGGCGGCAGGTCGGGGTTCGTCGGCCTCACTGCGTCACCGTACGGCGCAACCCCCCTCCTCGCATCACGTGCGAAACGGCCGAGAGTGGGTATGACCCCCCCGTGACAGCCACAACCCCCGGGCGAGACAGGTGAGAAGCACCCACCGCGCGCAGTTCCCCAGCATCGCTTCGCTCCGGCCCCTGACACCCACGCGGCTAAGCAGCCACCCGCTGCGGATTGCCGTGGTCGGAACGTCGAGGTACCCCATTCGACAACCCTTTGCGGGGGGACTCGAGGCGCTCGTCTGGATCCTCGTCTCCCGGCTCGCAGCGCGAGGGCACGAGGTGACGCTCTTCGCCGGCGAGGGGTCTGACGGCCTCGACGAGGAGTTCGCGAAGTACGCCTTCCCGTCACAGGGCTGGGCACCCAGTAGCACCGCGGCCCGTGACGAGTCCATGCCTGCCCGGTCGTTCATGAGCGACCACCACGCCTACCTCCGGCTGCTCATGGCCTTTACCGGGCCCCTGGCGGACCGGTTCGACGTCATCCACAACCACTCGCTGCACCACCTGCCCGTGGCGATGGCGCCGTTGCTGCCCATCCCGATGCTGACCACCCTGCATACGCCACCGACCCCGTGGCTCGAGTCGGCCGTCCAGGCCACTCCCACGAGTACGCGCGCGCCGGCTCCGTTCGCTGCGGTGAGCGCCTACATCGCGCGCGAGTGGCGGGTGCTCCGGTCCCACTCCGCACCGTCGGTGGTGCCTAACGGTGTCGACGTCTCGGCGTGGCCAGCGGGTCCGGGTGGCGACGTGCTCACGTGGTCGGGGCGCATCGTGCCCGAGAAGGCGCCGCACCTGGCGATCCAGGCGGCCCGGCGGGCCGGGATGCGGCTGGTCGTGGCCGGGCCGATGAGTGACCTCCCGTACTTCGAGCAGGCCGTCCGGCCGCACCTGGGACGCGACGTGGAGTACGCCGGTCACCTCCTCGTGCCCGAGCTCTCCGACCTCGTGGGGTCGTCCGCGGCGGTTCTCGTCACGCCGCTGTGGGACGAGCCCTACGGCTTGGTCGTGGCCGAGGCTCTCGCCAGCGGCACGCCCGTCGTGGCCTTTGAACGGGGCGGTATCCCTGAGGTCATTGCGGATCCGTCGGTCGGCCGCCTTGTCCCGCCCGGAGACGTTCAGGCGATGGCCGACGCGGTCTCGGCCGTTGTGGACCTGGAGCGCGTCGCCGTCCGGGAGTACGCCGAGCGCTACCTGTCCGTCGACCAGATGGTCACGGCGTACGAGCGGGCGTACCGGCGGCTGGCGTCAGGGTCCATCGCAGAGGCCGACCGGACAGCGTGATCAGTCCCTCGGCCGCGAACGCGTCGAGCCAACCACCCATGGGGAACTCGCCCCATCGGTCGTGGAACAGGTTGCTGTTGCGCACGATGTCGACCAGGTGACGTCGGGGCGGGTCCTCGACATCGTGGTACTGGTGGTACGCGGTCGCGCCACCCAGCCAGTAGAGACGTCCACCGTTGCGCCCCAGGCGCATGGCGAAGTCGGTGTCCTCACCGCCGTAGCCCACGTAGGTCTCGTCGAACCCGCCGAGCTCCTCCCAGTGGGCGCTGCTGAGCGCGAACGACAGCGACCAGAACAACCGTAGGTCCTGCTCCGGGACCATGCCCGGCTCCGGTGCTACCGGTCGCGCTGGATGTGGTACCGATCGGCGGAGGTCGCCGGGCTCGTAGGCGTCACGGCCAGGCGGCAGCGGGGGAAGGTAGTGGACCGCACCGCTGAGAACGGTGGGTGGCGTCGACGCGGCGGGCGTGCTCGTCATCGACCGGCACGCCTGCTCGTAGCACTCGACGAGTCGCTCCGACGGAAGGCAGTCGACGTCGAGGAAGACGAGCACGTCGGCCCCCAGAGCAATCGCGCGCGCCGCGGCGGCGTTGCGAGCGGCCGCGAGCGGGAGGTGTCCGTGGCGCCGGGGCAGGTGGACGACCTCGACCGTGGTGGCCGGTCGCGTCGAGGACGCCTGATGGCGAACGACGCTCTCGAGGAGCTCGTCGTCCATCGCCGCCCCCACCCAGATCTCCGGGAGGCGTATGCCCAGGGCCAGCGCGGCGAGCTGGGCCCGCAGGTGGTCGTGCCGACCATGGGCCAATGTCACCACGGCGACCACCGGGCGCGTCACGACGCGACCTCCGTCACCGTCCGGTCGAGGGCCTGGGCGAACCGCGTCGCGCCGTGACCGTCGTTCCACCGCGACCAGCTCTCGGGTGGTGACGGGATCGCGTTCTCCAGCAGTCCCTCCCACTCATCCGGCCGCGGCCAGGTCGTGAGTCCCGTTGCCAGGCCGAGTGACTGGAGCGCCACCACCAGATGATGCTGCTCGTCGTGGGGCCGAGCCTCGGGGACGATGACGGCGCGGCGCCGGGCGGCGGCGACCTCGGCGAGGACGTTCTGACCGGCATGACAGACGACGACGTCGGCGCCCTGGATCTGCGCGAGGACCCGCTCAGGGTCGGTCTCGTCGCAGACCGACCAGGCCCAGGTGGGCGTGGCCGCAGCGGCGCAGGCGATGTCCTCGGCGGCGACGGTGGTTCCCCCCCGACCCCACAGGACGGTCACGCGACGATCACCCGGTGGGGGCGAGACGGCGGACGAGTCGAAGCGGGAGAACGCGCCGAGGTGGACGGTCTTCGCGTTCCACTGGGTGCGCCACCCCACGACCGGCTGCACGTCATCGGGCCACGCGGCAAAGAGGCTGGTCGCTGCGTCGTACCCGGTCTGGTGCGGACGGTCCCGACGGTCACCGGCCATGACCACGGCAGCGACGGGAACGCCGAGAGCCCGCACGAGCAGGGTGATCTCGACCGAGACGTCGGAGACCAGCATGACGGGTCGCGCCCGGCCGACCCAGGCGGCCACGGCGGCCATTCGGTCCCCATAACCCCTGTGTCCCAACGGTGCCCAGTGCAGCACGCCACCGGCCTCGTGGTCGTCGCCTCCCGACCCGTCGTCCGGCGGGAGGGCCACCCACCGCTCCGCCGGCCAGTCGGGTGGGCGCGGCGCCGAGCTGAGGATGACGACCGGTGTGCGCATCCGGCGGCCGACGAGCCGCGCCCTGGCGACGTGTCCCGCGCCCACGTGGTGGGCGTACCACCCGATGACCGGGCTCATGCCGACGCAACGGGTACGCGGGTGCCGGCGGTGAAGACCGCGTGGTAGATCTGGTCGTGCGCTGCTGAGACCGCTTGTCGCTGTGTCTCCCGTTCGACGCGACTGGCCGGAGTGACCGGTCGGGCCGCATACGCCTCCGCCACCGCCCTGACGACGTCGTCGCGGACGGGCCCCTCGCCCTGGCGCCATCCAAAGGTGTGGCAATGCTGTTGCTCGGTCCAGTGCCCGGTGCGGGGAGCCAGCACGGCGGTGCCGAGGTCGTAGCAGGCCTCGACCCACCCGGAGTGGGTGCCGAAGGCATACGGGATGACCGACAGGTCGATCGAGCGGAGGTACGCCCAGAGCTCGGTATCGGTGTGCGGCGCATGGAGATTCAGCTCCAGCAGCCCTCGGTCGGACCACGTCTCGAGCTGGCGCAGCAGGGCGCGGTCGTGGCGGGGGTGGGAGGCGTCGAGCACCTCGCGGTGCAGGTGGACCAGCAGCCGGCCGTCCGGCATCGCCGCGACCGCTTCGCCGAGGATGTCGAGCAGGTCCTCGACCACGACGTTCGCCCGGAGGCTCTTGAGGTGGACGCCGACGACGAACTCATCGCGGCCGCGTTCGTGGCCGAGGTCCAGCTCGTCCAGCGGGGCGACGTGCGGATGCGGCAGCACGCTCGCGTCCCGACCCCAGCGGGCGGCGATCCGCAGCGCAGCACCCTTGGTCAGGGTGACGACCGCCGCCGCCCGAGGGACCAGGACGTCGAGCCGGGCGAGATGCTCGCGTTGGTCGACGAAGTGCGGGTTGACCAGGTCGTGCACGGTGAGGACGAGCGGGATGTCCGCGGCGTCGAGGGAGTCGCACCACCGCTCCAGCTCCGTCGGCTCACTGCCGTCGAACCCGAAGTGGAGGTGTACGACGTCCACCTCGTCGCCGTGCTCCCGGACCCACTCGCTCTCCAGCGCCGGGGGCGGCCACCACTGTCCGGCGGGAGCGTCGGGCACGACCGGGTCCGCCAGGTGGACGACGGCGGACCCGTCTCCTGGCTCCGGGCGCAGCTGCAGCGGATACGGGTGGGCGGCGGGGATGGGCAGGACCCGAAGCGCGCGTACGGCATCGACGGCGTCGCGGCCCGGTTCGGAGGGCATGGCTCGCCGCATCACCCGCTCCTCCTGACACCAGTTTCGTCGTCCCGACCGGCGACCGCTTCCCCGCGCGTCGACCCGCGGGTGTCGTACCCGGATCGGACGTGGGCAAACGAGCGGTCAGCGAACGCGCCCAAACGGGGGCAATGGTTGACAAAACGCCTAGACGTCGAAAGGCTCGCCGTAGTTCGGGGACGTGGTCATCCCAGGCCCCGGACATCGCCGATCACGGCGCTCGCTGGGCTTGCTGAAGGTGCCCAGCGCCGCGTCGATGACCGCTTGGGGCATCGGACTCACCGCATACGGCTTGGTCCTCCATGCACCTTGACCTGTCAGCGTCGACATGGCCATGAAAAGAGGACTCGATGACCCGTCCCCTGCGGCTGATCGCGGCTGCCCCCATCGTTCTGGTGGCGGCCGCTCTCATGTGGCACGCGGTGCCCACCAGCCAAGCGGCAGCCAACGACTGGACCGAGGTGTGGAGCGACCAGTTCAACGGACCGGCCGGCCAGCGCCTGGACCCGGCGAACTGGACCCCACAGATCGGTACGAGCTATCCCGGTGGCGCCCCGAACTGGGGCACCGGACAGGTGGAGACCGACACCGACAACCCGGCCAACGCCTCGACCGACGGCGCTGGACATGCCGCCATCCGGGCGATCCGAGAGCCCGACGGGCACTGGACGTCGGCGCGACTGGAGACCGTCCGTACCGACTTCCGTCCGCCGACGGGCGGGGTGCTGAAGTTCGAGGCGTCGGCCAAGCAGCCGGACGTCAGCGGCGCGGAGGCCGGCGGCATCTGGCCCGCGCTGTGGATGCTCGGCGCTCCGGCCCGCGGGGTCGGCGCTACCAACTGGCCGTCGATCGGCGAGGCCGACCTCCTCGAGACCGCCAACGGACACGACTCCAACTGGGGCACGTTCCACTGCGGCACCTGGGGCGGCGTCTGCAACGAGCCGGACGGCCGCAGCAGCGGGGAGCGGACGGCCGCGAGCCTGGGCCTGTCGAGCTTCAAGACCTCGTTCCACACGTATGCCATCGAGTGGGACGAGAGCACCTCGCCTCAGGAGATGCGCTGGTACATCGACGGGGTCAAGTACCACACGGTGAAGGCCACGGACATGCCCGCGGACGTCTGGACCAACGCGACGAACCATGGCTACTTCCTCGTCATGGACATTGCGATGGGCGGTGGCCTGGCCGACAAGACCGGCGGCGGTCCGACTGCGGCGACCCAGAGTGGGGTGCCGCTGCTGGTCGACTACTTCTCGGTCTCCTCGAAGCCCGGGAGCGGTACGCCGACGCCGACGCCCACGTCGACCAGCCCGACCGGAACCGGAACGGCCACCGTCCCGCCGGGTCCGACGCCGACCGTCACCGTGACGGCGACGGTGACCTCGACCGTGACGGTCACCGCTACCGACTGCCCGCCCGTCACGGCGCCGCCGACCACGGCGACAACGACGACGTCGCCGCCCGGAGACCCAGGCACTCCGACGAACCTACGGCTGGCTTCAAGTACCGCCTCCACCCTTACCCTGGCCTGGGACGGGGCGGCCGGCGCGAGCTACGACGTGCTGCGCTCCGGGGTCCGGATCGCGTCGGTCACCGGCACCACGTTCACCGACATCGGACTGCTGCCCAACACGCCGTACGTCTACTCGATCCGGGGGACCACCACCACGCCCCAGCAGACGTTCACGATTGCCCGCTGACGGGCCGATGAGTCTGCCCGCGCATACCGGTCTACCTCCCGACCGAGAACACCAGCTCATCGGGAGGTAGGCATGGGCCTGATCACCATCGAGATGTTCGCAACCCTCGACCTCGTCGGCCAGGCGCCCGGCGGCCCCGACGAGGACCCGAAGGGGTTCCCGTTCGGAGGCTGGCAGGCGCCGCTCATGGACGACGAAGCCGGCGCGCAGATCGGGGCGGCGTACGAGGGCACCGACGCGCTCCTGCTCGGGCGGCGGACGTACGACATCTTCGCGGGCTTCTGGCCGTACCAGGAGGGTGGGGAGGACGACGAGATCGCCACGCTCTTCAACCGCATACCGAAGTACGTGGCCTCGCGCGGCACACCGGCCCTCTCGTGGGCCGGGTCGTCGCAGCTCGGCCCGGATCTGCCGAGTGCCGTACGCGAGATCCGTGACCGGCACGAGGACATCAAGGTCGTCGGCAGCCTGGACCTGGTGCAGACCCTGCTGCGCGAGAAGCTCTTCGACCGTCTGGACCTCTGGATGCACCCGATCGTGCTCGGCGTCGGCAAGAAGGTGTTCGAGAAGGGGGTGGTGCCCACCAACCTCGCCCTCCTCGCACCGCCGGTCGCCAGTCCGAAGGGCTCCGTGTACCTGCGCTACGGGATCGCCGACGGCACGCCCCAGACCGGCGACATGAGCGCACCCGACCGAGGTGCGCGGTGACTTCGCCCACCTCGATCACCGTCACGCCCGTCCACGTCGCCGACCTGCTCGCCGAGGGTGAGCTGATGCCGGTCTGCGTGCACGTCATCGACCATCCCGACGGGCGCGTCCTGGTCGACACCGGTCTGACGGAGCTGCACCCTGCGGTGGCCGACATGGATCCCCGCCTCCGTCCCGTGAGCGATTGGGACCTCGATCTCGACGGCATCGACATGGTCGTCAACACCCACCTGCATTTCGACCACTGCGGCGGCAACCACCTGTTCGCCGGTAAACCGACCTATGTTCAACGTCGGGAGCTCGAGGACGCCCGCAGCCTCGAGGACTACACCATTCGCGAGTGGGTCGAGGCGCCCGGCGTGCAGTACGTGCCGGTCGACGGCGAGGTCGAGCTGCTGCCCGGGGTCCGGCTCGTCCCGACGCCGGGGCACACGAACGGCTCGCAGGTCGTCGTCGTCGAGACGGGCGAGCGTCCGACCGTCATCGCCGGCGACACCGCGGTGTGGTTCGGCGAGATGGACGAGCCGAAGACCGAGGGCCAGCGGCTGGTGCGCGCCATGGAGCCCGAGATGGTGTGGCTCTCGCACACCCACGAGCCCTGGCGACCGCCAACCCTCTGAGGCTCGCCGCTGCGATGCGGTGATGTTCTCGTAGGTGCCGGTGTACGACACCAACTGCAGGTCGCCGTTGTCGTGGAAGGTGTCGGCAGAAGGGACCGTGCGACACATACCGAGCATGCGATGGTGTCGGTGAGGTCGCTTCCGTCCGTCCGCCATCCCGTGAAACGCCGCCTCGCTGTCGATGTTGGTGAACCCAGGACCAGCCGCCGGGAGCCGCGAGTCACCCCCAGCGACTTCTCACGAGACCAGTCGTGCGCCGCCTCCGAAGAGATGGTGACCTCGAAGGGACACGCCCCTCGGGCGTCGAAACGTCAACGGCAGGTCGGCCAAGCACCCTAGGTCCGCTCCCACACCTCCCTCTTCCGGCCAGCTGACGGTCGGGGGCAGATGTCCTCGCCGACCCTGCTGGCCCACGGCAACGCATCGGTGACCATCACGGGCGGCCCGCGGCCCTACCGCTGGGCCACAGCGGTGGTGGGTGCCGCTCCGGTCCCCGGCTCAGCCGGCGCGGGTCCTCGCCCGGATGAGCTCGGCGACGGACCACGCCTGGAACGGGCAACCCGTCGCGGCGTGTGGCGCGTCTCCGTCAGCCGTCTCCGAGACCGAGCCGAGCCCGAACTCGGAGAGGTGCAGCTCCAGTCCGTCGAGAAGGTGAGTCGTGTCCTCGTGTGCGGCGAGGGTCGCGTCCACGTAGGGGCCGATGAGCCACGGCCAGACCGTGCCCTGGTGGTAGGCCTGGTCACGGTCGGCAGGACCGCCGCGGTGGTGACCTCGGTACGCGGGATCCTGCGGAGACAGCGACCGCAGGCCGACGGAGGTCGCCAGGTCGTCACGGCAGGCGGCGACGATCGCGGCGACCGCCTGCACGTCCTTCACCGGGCCGTGGGGGAGGGAGGCCGCCAACAGCTGGTTCGGTCGGCAGTCGGTATGCGCGTGGCCGGCGTCGTCCACCACATCTGGCAGCCCACTGCCGCTGACGGGAAACACCCTCGTGAACGACGAGATGGCCATGTCCCGTAACGCGGCCCACTCCTCGGCGGGACGCCGGACCCTCTCCAGCAGGTCGACGGCGACACCGAGGCCGTTGATCCAGAGCGCCTCCACCTCGACCGGTTGGCCGGCCCGCGGGGTGACCGGCCAGCCGTCGATGCGTGCGTCCATCCACGTCAGTGCCCACCCGCTCGCCCCACCTCGCAGCAGACCGGTTGTCGGGTCCACCTGGATGCCGAACCGGGTGCCGGCACGATGTGCGGACAGGATGGCGACTACGGTGTCGGCCAGCTCGGCCGCAAGGTCGACGTCTCGCGTCTGCGCGACGTGCCGACCCAGAGCGTGCAGGAACCAGAGCGTCGCGTCGATGGTGTTGTACTCCAGCGTCCCGACGTCGGCGGTGTTGGCCAGCATGCCCTCGGAGACGGTGCCGGCAGCTCGGACCAGCACCGAGCGCCCCTCCTCGGCCCGACCAGTGCAGAGGAACAGCCCCTCGTACGAGGTGAACAGGTCGCGCGACCACTCACCGAACCACGGGTACCCGGCCACCGCGGTCGGGCCAGTTGGGGTCCGGACAATGAACTGGTCCGCCGCCGCCGCCAGTATCCCACCCAGGTCGTCGCTGGTGGCACCGGACTGGGCCGCCAATGCGTCGGCCCGCGTCCGGGCGGCGGCAACGACCGCCGGCGCGTCAGGGCATACCAGGCCAAGGTCGGTGGTGGCCGTCACGCCGAGGAGCTCGCCGACGGACAGGTTGGCGGTGAACGTACCTGCGGCCCAGACGTCCTCCATCGGGCCCAACCCTCTGGCCGCCTCCTCTCGATGCGCCACCCCGCGGAACCAGGACCCGCCGGGCCGGTAGTTCGGGCCATCGACGCGGTAGGCGGACTCGAAGACGAAGCCGGAGGCCGTCGGCTCCACGCCGGGGTCGGCCCCGGCGAACCGGTCTCCGTGCTGGTCACGCCACGTGCACAGCGGGGTCACCTCCAGCCGAGCCTGCCCGGTGAGGATGCGATGGACCACCGCTACGGCGTTGGCGCCGTGCATCATCGCCACCTCGACCTCCAGAAGGACCGAGCCCAGGTCGAACCGCCACCGCGGCACCCCCTGGTCGAGGTCGAAGGAGGCGCAGTGTTCGTACCCGCGGGGGTCGACCGCACCGCCTGACCACTCGTGGGTCGACAGCCGGAACCGCCGGTCGCCGACCACGACGACGGTGTCGAGCCCGGCGAGGCCGACCATCCGGGAGGCACCCGCCGGCGCTGTCGCCGCGACCAGCAGCCCGTGGTATCGGCGCGTGGCCAGGCCCGCGACCGTGCCGGAGGCGTAGCCGCCGAGGCCGTCGGTCACCAGCCACTCGCGGCTGGCGGCCTCCTCGAGGGAGCCGCATACGCCGCGACCGAAGGCGATCCGACCTGCGGGCGTCACAGCTCCCACGGCCGCCCGGCGAACGGGTCCGGGCGGCAGATCAGGTCGGCGACCAACCCGGTCCAGCCCGTCTGGTGGCTGGCGCCGAGCCCGGCGCCGTTGTCACCGTGGAAGTACTCGCTGAACGCGATGTTGTCGCGCCATCTCGGGTCGTCCTGCAGCTTCGCGACCCAGCCGTTGCACGGTCGGCGGCCGTCGGTTCCCCTGCGGAACAACGAGATCAACCGCTCTCGAAGGTCGTCAGCACAGAGGGCCAGCGACTGCGTATGGCCGCTCCCGGTGGGGTACTCGATCTCCGCCGTCGCCCCCAGCGATCGGGCGTACCGCTGCAGGTTGCGCAGCACCAGGTAGTTGACGGGCATCCAGACCGGCCCGCGCCAGTTGGAGTTGCCCCCGAACATGCCGGTACGCGACTCGGCCGGCTCGTAGCCGACGGAGACGTGCATACCGGCGAGGTCGACCCACAGGGGGTTCGCCTCATAGGACTTCGACAAGGCCCGGAGCCCGTGCGGTGAGAGGAACTCGCTCTCGTCGAAGACTCGCGCCAGGACGCGGCGGACCTCTCGCGGCGGGATGACCCCGATCGCGACGGCGTCCAGGTCGGGAACCGGCACGACGCGGCCATGATCTTCCTCTGGGGCCCCGGGAGCGTCCTGCCCGAGGAAACCTGCGAACCGCTTCTGGAGTGTCTCCAGCGTTTTCAGCAGCTCCGGTCCGAGGACCACCATCCCCATCAGGGGCAGCACCCCCACGATGGATCGGACCTTGATCGGGACCGTGGTGCCGTCGCTGGCGTGGAAGACGTCGTAGAAGAACCCGTCCTCCTGGTCCCACAGTCCCTGGGAGTGCATGGCATCGACGATCAGCACGAAGTGCTCGATGAACTTGACCTCGATGTCGGTCCACCGGTCGTCCTCCTCGGCCAGGATCCTGGCCATCTCCAGGAGGGTCAGCGAGTAGAACGCCATCCAGCTCGTGCCGTCCGCCTGCTCGAGCCGTCCCCCGGCGGGGAGGTGGGACCGGTCGATGGCGCTGATGTTGTCCAGGCCGAGGAAACCGCCGGAGAAGAGGTGGTCGCCCTCCGGGTCCATCCGGTTGACCCACCACGTGAAGTTCATCAGCAGCTTGGGCAACAGGCGGCCGAGGAAGTCATTGTCACGGCGGCCGTCGATGTCCCACACGTGCAGCGCCGCCCAGGCGTGTACGGGCGGGTTGGCGTCGCTGAACGCCCACTCGTATGCCGGCAGCGCACCGTTGGGGTGCTGGAACCACTCGCGGCAGAGCACCAGGAGCTGGTACTTGGCAAACGCCGGGTCGACGTGGGCCAGGGCGACAGTGTGAAAAGCCATGTCCCAGGCGGCGAACCAGGGGTACTCCCACGGATCCGGCATCGACAGGATGTCGCGGGCGTCCACGTTGAGCCACCCCGCGTTGCGGCCGCCTCGTCGCTGCGGTGGTGGCGCCGGCTGAGCCGGATCGCCGTCCAGCCAGCGCTTCACGTCGTACCGGTAGAACTGCTTCCCCCAGATCATTCCCGCGAAGGCCTGACGGGCGACGAGCCGGGCGTCGTCGTCCACGTCGCCGGGGATCACCTCGCCGTAGAACTCGTCCGCCTCACCGCGGCGCGTCGCGAGCACCTCGTCGAACTCGGTGCCGAAGGCCGGCGACGACGACGGCGAGCGCAGGCGGACCCGCACCACCTGCGTCTCACCCGGCGCCACCGTGAGGCGGTACCACCCCGCCGCCTTCGTTCCTTCGCGAGCCGGGTTCACCGTCGGCGCACCGGTGACGACATGGTCGTTGATGCCGTCCTTCGGGTATGCCGGGGAGGCGTCCGAGCCGTACAGGCGGGCGAGATTGGTGTCGTTCTCGCAGAACAGCACCTCGGGCAGCGCGCCATCCGGGCCGGCGTCGAGCTCCCAGGACAGCTCGCCGAACATCGGGTGGCTCACCGCGACCCGGTCCGCCGCCGCTCCCCGAAGCGAGGGCCGTTCGGCGCCGACATCCCACGACCAGGTGTTCCGAAACCACAGCTGGGGCAACACGTGCAACGTCGCCGGCTCGGGGCCGGCGTTGGTGATGCTGACCTCCATGAGCACGTCGTTCGGGTCGGCCTTGGCGTAGGCGACGTCGACCACCCAGTACCGGTCGTCGTCGAACACGCCGGTGTCCATCAGCTCGTACTCCGGCTGGGTCTGGTCACGACGGCCGTTCTCGGCCACCAGGTCCGCATACGGGAACTCGGCCTGCGGGTAGTGGTAGCGCCACCGCATCCAGGCGTGGCTGGGGAGGGCGTCCAGGAACCACCAGTATTCCTTGACGTCCTCGCCGTGGTTGCCTTGCGGCCCCGTCAGACCGAACATCCGTTCCTTCAGGATCGGGTCGCGGCCGTTCCACAGCGCCAGCGCCATGCACAGACGCTGGCCGACGTCGCTGACGCCGGCCATGCCGTCCTCGCCCCAACGGTAGGCGCGAGATCGCGCATGGTCGTGAGGGAAGTAGTCCCAGGCCGTCCCGTCGGCGCTGTAGTCCTCGCGCACCGTGCCCCATGCTCGTTCCGAGAGGTAGGGGCCCCAGTCGTACCACGGCGTCGCGTCGTGCAGGCCGTCCTCAGGGTGTCCGAACGACTCCACCCGTGTGCGCTCTGCCCCAGGCATACGAACTCCGCTCTAGTTCTGGGCCGGTCGGGCCGTCGGCGCGACACTGGCCGGTGGGGGTTCCGGATGGCGAGGCAAGCCGAGCGCCGCGATCAGCCCCGCCACTCCGATGACGGCGAGCACGGCGAGGGCGAGGGCGTAGGAACGTTCCGGTGTCGCGGTGAGCCCTGCGACCAGGATGGTGCCGGCGATCGCTGTGCCCAGTGATGAGCCGAGGTTGGACACGCTGCGGGACACCCCGGAGATCTCGCCCTGTTGCTGGTCGGGGAAGCTGGACTGCACGACGTTCACGGACGGGGTGAGCATCGTCCCGAGGCCGACGCCGATGAGCAGGAGTCCAGGCACGAACGACCACGGGGTCGCGCTTCCGGAGGCCATCACCAGCAGCAGAGCGACGCCCACGATGGTCAACACGAAGCCCACGAGGATGAGGTTTCGCTGCGACGTACGCCGCGCGAGACGTGCGGCCGCCAGTGAGGAAACCATGAGGCCGAGGGTGGTGGCGGAGAAGATGACCCCCGTCTCGATGGCGTCGAAGCCGCGGACGACCTGCAGGTACGCGGAGACCACGAACGACACACCGCTGAGCAACAGCCATTGCGCGTTCTGGGTGACCATCCCCAGGTTCGAGGTGCGGTTCCGGAACAGACTCAGGGACACGAGCGGTTCTCGACCGGCCCGCTCCTTGCGCCGGGTCGCGAAGACGAACCACGTCAGGACCAGTGCACCGAGAACCACGAGACCGAGAGCCAGCCAGAGACTGTTGTCGGTGGCCAGGATGCCCAGGACCAGGAGCACCAACCCGACCGCGGAGAGGACGGCGCCACCGGTATCGAAGGCTCGGGTCGGGTCGGGTGCGACGGGGTCCTTGATGCGCAGGCTCAGCAGGACGATGACGACGATGACGAGGGCCTGGAACCCGAACGCGGCCCGCCAGCTGATCGCGGAGGTGATGAGACCGCCGAGGAGGGGTCCTGCCGCTGCGCCGATGCCGCCGAGGGCGCTGATGATTCCGAAGGCCTTCGCCCGGGACGTCATCTCCTTGAACAGCAGTGTGGTCAGGATGTAGACCGGGGGGATCAGGAGGGCCGTTCCCACTCCCTCGAAGATGGAGTTGCCCAGGATGAGGATCCCGAGGCCGGGGGAGACCGCGCTGAGCAACGCTCCGATGCCGTAGATGATGAGGCCGGCCAAAAAGCAGCGCTTCCGGCCGTAGCGGTCGGTGAGCTTCCCACCGGGAATCATCAGGGCCGCCATCACCAGCAGGAACAACGTGATCGCGACCTGCACCCCCTGGACGCTGGTGTTCAGGTCGGTGCTGATGTCGTTGATCATCACGTTCATGTTGGAGCCGGCAAAGCTGCAGATGAACTGTGCCAACGCCAGCGGTACGAGGACCCCTCGCAGTCCTCGGGCCGAATCCGCCCTCACCGGTGTCTCCATGCGTGCCGCCTGTCCGATGTCGTCGGATCGCTTTGTACAGATGCTGCTCTCTCTCCAGAACGACCGTGGCCGACCGTCCAGTTGCCGAGACGC
>NZ_DATBTV010000079.1:0-17999 GCF_036559105.1 Lapillicoccus sp.
GAGCAGTCGCTGCTCGCCGCGCGCGGACGCTCGGGGCGGCCCGTCGAGCACCTCCTCGCGTATGCGAACGACGACCTCGTCGGATACCTGCAGGTCGACGAGGGGGAGGAGACCCCGTCCGCCGAGCTGGTCGTGGCGCCCTCCCACCGTCGGCAGGGGGTCGGGTCGGAGCTGATCGGGCGGGTCCCGCGCGGGACCCGGATCTGGGCGCACGGTGACCTCGTGTCGGCGGACCGCTTCGCGGCGGCCCACGGGCTGGAGGTGGTCCGCGAGCTGTTCGTCCTGGGCCGCCGGTTCGACGAGGCCGGACCGGTCGACGAACCGGTCCTGCCTGACGGGCTCGTGGCGCGCCCGTTCCGGCCGGGACACGACGAGGCGGAGTGGCTCCGGGTCAACGCCGCGGCGTTCGCGCACCACGCCGAGCAGGGCCGGATGACCCGCGCCGACCTCGACGCTCGCATGACGGAGTCCTGGTTCGACCCCGAGGGGCTGATCCTCGTCGTGCCCGAGGACGACCCCGACACGGTGGCCGCCTCCCACTGGACGAAGATCCCGGTCGAGACCCCGGGTGGGACCCGAGGTCCCGACGCGCCACGGGGCGGCAGGACCGGGGAGGTCTACGTCGTCGCGGTCGACCCCGCATACCAGGGGGAGGGTCTGGGGCGGCCGGTGACCCTGCTGGGCCTGCAGCATCTGCGCCGGGCGGGCGTCGAGGACGTCATCCTCTACGTCGACGGCGACAACCCGGCGGCCCTGAAGGTCTACCGCGGACTGGGGTTCACGACGCGGTCGGTGGACCGCATGTTCGCCGCGCCCCCCAGCACGTTGACGCCGGTTCACCTCGAGGTGAAACGATGAGGTCATGAGCACAGAGCTGTCGGAGCGGGCGGCCGTCCTCCACGAGCGCGAGGCGTTCGACGACGGGGCGGACGGGAGCGCCCTCCGCTCGCTCGCGAGCACCATCACGACGTCCCGCGGGTACCGGCCGCGGGCGGCGAACGGCCGGTTCATCCGGCCGCCGGACGAGCTGCCGGCCGACCGGTTCCTCGAGCGAGAGATCTCCTGGCTGCAGCTCAACGAGCGCGTCCTCCAGCTGGCCATGGACGAGGACATCCCGCTGCTCGAGCGGGCCAAGTTCCTCGCGATCTTCAGCAGCAACCTCGACGAGTTCTTCATGATCCGCGTCGCGGGTCTCAAGCGCCGGATCGCGACCGGCATCGCGGTCCGGTCCGCCGCGGGGCTCGAACCGCGCGAGGTGCTGGAGAAGATCAGCGAGGTGGCGGGTCAGCTGCAGCGCATCCAGGCCGACCTGTTCCTCGGCGAGGTCCGGCCGGCGCTGGCTGAGCAGGGCATCACCATTGTCCGGTGGCCCGACCTCAGCGAGGAGGAGCGCGAGCCGCTGAACGAGCTGTTCACCGACCACATCTTCCCGGTGCTCACGCCACTGTCCGTCGACCCGGCGCACCCGTTCCCGTACATCTCCGGCCTGTCGTTGAACCTCGCGGTGACCCTGGTCAACCCGAAGACCGGCAACGAGCACTTCGCCCGGGTGAAGGTCCCGCCGTCGCTGCCGCGGCTCGTCCGGGTCGGCGGCGAGCACCACGAGGGCGCATACGCCGTGCGGTTCGCGCCGCTGGAGGACGTCATCGCCGCCAACCTCGACCAGCTGTTCACGGGGATGGAGGTGCACGAGCACACCACGTTCCGGGTCACCCGCAACGAGGACGTCGAGGTCGAGGAGGACGACGCGGAGAACCTCCTGACCGCCATGGAGAAGGAGCTCACACGCCGCCGGTTCGGGCCTCCGGTCCGCCTCGAGGTCGAGGAGGACATCGACGACCACGTGCTCGACCTGCTGTCGCGCGAGCTCCAGATCGGCCGTGAGGACATCTACCGGCTGCCCGGTCCGCTGGACCTGCGCTGCCTGTTCCTCGTGGGGGACCTCGAGCGCTCGGACCTGAAGTACGACCCGTTCGTCCCGCTCACCCAGCCGGACCTCTCCCCGACCGAGAGCAGCAAGCCGGGCGACATGTTCGCCGTCGTGCGGTCCAAGGACGTCCTGCTGCACCACCCCTACGACTCGTTCTCGACGTCGGTCCAGGCGTTCATCGAGCAGGCGGCCGTCGATCCCCGCGTCCTCGCAATCAAGCAGACCCTCTACCGCACGTCCGGCGACTCGCCCATCGTCGACGCCCTCATCGACGCGGCGGAGGCCGGCAAACAGGTCCTCGCCGTCGTCGAGATCAAGGCGCGGTTCGACGAGGTCAACAACATCAGCTGGGCCCGCAAGCTCGAGCAGGCGGGCGTCCACGTCGTCTACGGGATCGTCGGGCTGAAGACGCACGCCAAGCTGTGCCTGGTCGTCCGCCAGGAGGCCGAGGGCCTGGTGCGCTACTGCCACATCGGTACCGGCAACTACAACCCGAAGACCGCCCGGATCTACGAGGACCTCGGGGTCCTCACCTGTGACCCACAGGTCGGCGAAGACCTCACCCGCCTGTTCAACCAGCTGTCCGGGATCGCGCCCCGCAGCCGGTTCAAGCGGCTCCTCGTCGCTCCGCGGACGGTGCGCTCCGGCCTCCTGGAGCAGATCGAGGCCGAGGTGGAGCGGCACGAGCAGAGCGGCAACGGCCGGATCATCTTCAAGCTCAACTCGATCGTCGACGAACAGATCATCGACGCGCTCTACCGCGCTTCCCAGGCCGGGGTCCAGGTCGATGTCTGGGTCCGCGCCATCTGCGCGCTGCGACCGGGAGTCGAAGGGCTGAGCCACAACATCTCGGTCCGCTCGACGCTGGGACGGTTCCTCGAGCACTCCCGGGTGTTCTGGTTCGGGGGCGACGGCGAGCCGGTGGTGTTCCTCGGGAGCGCCGACATGATGCACCGCAACCTCGACCGCCGGGTCGAGGCGCTGCTGAGCGTCACCGAGCCGCAGCACGTCGCCGAGATCACCTCGCTGCTGGAGAAGGGGACCGCGGACTCGACCTCGCGCTGGGAGCTGGCCGAGGACGGCCGGTGGACCCGCCACCACCGCGACGCCGAGGGGGAGCCGCTCACCGACCTCCAGACCGCCATGATCGAGACTCACCTCAAGCGTCGCCGCAAGGCGCGGCGTCGGTAGGAACGACTCCGGCAGGTACGTGACCCGATGACGGCCACCCCCTCCCTCGTCGTCCCGGCCGCCGGGACGGTTCCCTGGCGACGGCGCCGCGGCCACCTCGAGGTGGCGATGGTGCACCGGCCGAAGTACGACGACTGGTCCTGGGCCAAGGGCAAGCTCGACCCGGGCGAGGAGTACCCGGTCGCCGCCACCCGTGAGACGGCCGAGGAGACCGGCCTCGACGTCCACCTCGGGATGCCTCTCCCGCCGGCCAGCTACACGGTGCTCGACCGGACCGGCGTCCCCGCGACCAAGCAGGTCCGCTACTGGGCCGCGGAGGTGGTCGGTGGCGAGGGCCGGCTCGTCAACGAGATCGACGAGGTGGCCTGGCTCGACGTCCTCACCGCCCACGACAAGCTCGACTACGCGCGCGACCGTGACCAGCTGCGCGCGGTCGTCCGGGCCGACGCCGCCGGTCGGCTCACGACCTGGCCGCTGGCGGTCGTCCGCCACGCCAAGGCGCGCCCGCGCGGCTCCTGGACGCGGCCGGACCCCGAACGGCCCCTCGACGACCGCGGTGAGGTCCAGGCCCAGTCGATCGTGCCGCTCCTGGCCGCGTACGGCGTGACGCGGCTGGTGTCGTCCAGCTCGCTGCGCTGCGCCGACACCCTCCGCCCGTACGCGGCCGCCGCCGGGCTCCCGCTGCGGCTCCGGGACGGCCTGTCCGAGGAGGGGTATGCGGCGGACCCCGACCGCAGCGCCCACCACCTGCGGCGGATGGTCGAGCGCGGTGCGCCTGCGGCGATGTGCAGCCACGGTCCGGTGCTGCCGAGCCTGCTCGAGCGGCTGCACGCGATGGTCGACCTCTCGGCCGACGACGGCCCGGACGCGGCGACCGCGCTGACCGAGGCCGGGGACGACGGGATGGCCAAGGGCGAGGTGCTGGTATGCCACCTCGTCGACATCGGGGATGCGGCCCGGATCATCGCCGTGGAGCGCTACCCCACCTGAGGGACTGTCGTCGATGGGGCGGACCGGTGGACCGGAAAGAGTCCGGTCTGCGCCCCGTTCGGGGCCGATGTCGGCGTTCGTTCCTGTCCAGTTGTCCGCCCCCGCCCCGTACCCGCCCGGACTCAAGCGTGCTCCGACTCCGGCCGGCCCCGACTTCTCAGACATGTCTGCCGTAGGTGTGCCGAAACAGCCAGGACGCCACCACTACTCAGACATGTCCGGGTTGTGGACTCCGCGGGCGCATACCGGTTCTTGGGGTGCCGTCCTACCGGGCGAAAACCGGGTGGCCCCAAGGCTTTGACCCGCGTTCACCCGGTGTTCACCCGCCGGGGGATTTACGTCACCCGCGCCACCTAGCGTCCGAGTCGGATGCGCCGGACGGGAAAGCCGGCCCATCGCCCCCAGACCGGAACCCCCCACAGACAAGGGAATCCCCCGTGCATCTCATGCGTACCAGCCGCGTCCTTACGGCCGGCGCCGTGGCCCTGGCCGGCGCCGTCGCCCTGTCGGCGTGCGGCAGCGACAACAACTCCGGCGCAGCCAGTGGCTCCGGCGGCGCCGCCGCGACCGGTGGCAGCTCTGCCGCCGCGGCCGACTGCTTCTCCGGCACCCTGAACGGCGAGGGCTCCACGGCCCAGAAGAACGCTATCGAGGCCGCTATCAAGGCGTACCAGACGGCCTGCAGCGACGCGACGATCAACTACAACGCGACCGGCTCCGGCGCCGGCATCAAGCAGTTCACCGGCAAGCAGGTCGACTTCGCCGGCTCCGACTCGGCGCTCAAGACCGACGAGGCCACCGCGGCCAAGACCGCCTGCGGCTCTGACGCCTGGAACCTGCCCATGGTCGCCGGCCCGATCGCCATCGCCTACAACGTCAAGGGCGTCAGCAACCTCGTCCTCAACGCCGACGTGGCCGCAAAGATCTTCAACGGCGTCGTCACCACCTGGAACGACCCGGCCATCACCGCCCTGAACTCCGGCGCCACCCTGCCGGCCTCGCCGATCAAGGTGTTCTTCCGCTCCGACGACTCCGGCACCACGGAGAACTTCACCAACTACCTCAAGGCCGCCGCGCCGACCGCCTGGACCGCCGCCCCCGGCAAGAAGTGGACCGGCAAGGGCGAGGGCAAGGAGAAGTCGGCCGGCGTCTCGAGCGCGGTCGCCTCGACCGACGGTGGCGTCACCTACACCGAGTGGTCCTACGCCACGCAGAACAAGCTGGCCATGGCCAAGATCGACACCGGCTCGGGTACGCCGGTCGAGCTGACCGGTGAGACCGCCGGCAAGATGGTCGCCGGCGCCAAGCAGGTCGGCACCGGGAACGACCTCTCGCTCAAGCTCGACTACGCGACCAAGGCCGCGGGCACCTACCCGATCGTCCTGGTCACCTACAACATCGTCTGCAGCAAGTATGCGGACCCGGCGAAGGGCAAGGCGGTCAAGGGCTTCCTCGGCAGCTTCGCCTCCGACGCCACCCAGTCCGGTCTCGAGGAACTGGGCTACGCGCCGCTGCCCAAGGAGGTCCAGACCAAGGTCGTGGCCGCCGTCGGCGCGGTCAGCTGACGGTCTGACCGACGAGGACCTCGACCCGTGTCGTCCATCACCGGTGCGTCCGTCGCCTCGCAGTTCCCGGGCGACGGGCCGTCGGGGCGCCCGAACCTCGACGGTGACAACGCCTCGACCGGGAGACTCGGTGACCGCCTGTTCGCCGGCGCCTCCCGCGGTGCGGGCCTGCTGGTCATCGCGCTCGTCACCATGATCGGCGTCTTCCTTCTCGCACAGGCGATCCCGGCGCTCCTGAAGGACCAGGCGAGCTTCCTCACCTCACGGGAGTGGGCGCCGGGCGGCGACACACCCCGGTTCGGCATCGTCGAGCTGCTCTGGACGACGGTGGCGTCGTCGGCCATCGCGATGGTCATCGCGGTGCCGTTCGGCGTCGCCGTCGCCCTGTTCATCACCCAGTACGCGCCGAGCTGGCTCAAGCGGCCGGCCGCCAGCCTGGTCGACCTGCTGGCCGCGGTGCCGTCCATCGTCTACGGACTCTGGGCGGCACTGACGTTCCGCAGCCTCATCTCGCCGGTCGAGGGCGGACTCCAGGACGCCCTGGGCTGGTTCCCGCTGTTCTCCCCCACCGGGATCAGCGGCGGCACCATCTTCTTCATCGGCATCGTCCTGTCGATCATGGTCCTGCCGATCGTCACCGCCCTGTCGCGGGAGGTCTTCGACCAGACGCCCCTCACCCACAAGGAGGGCGCCCTCGCGCTGGGCGCCACCCGGTGGGAGATGATCCGCACCGCGGTCCTGCCGTTCGGCCAGCCTGGAGTCATCTCGGCGTCCATGCTGGCCCTCGGCCGGGCGCTCGGCGAGACGATCGCCGTCACCTTCCTCGTCTCGAAGCTCGCCGACAACACGCCCTGGACGTTCTCGGTGTTCAACGGCGGCGAGACCTTCGCCTCGCGAATCGCCAACAACGCCGCCGAGTTCGACACCCCGGCCAAGACCGGCGCCTACATCGCCGCCGGCCTGGTCCTGTTCGTCCTGACCTTCGTCGTCAACGCGATCGCCCGGGTCGTCATCGAGCGGCGGAAGGCCTTCAGCGAATGACGACCCAGCCCGTGTCCGCCACCGAGTCGCCGGTGCACGACCGCGACGGCGGCGCCCCGGCGCTGCGCAAGTTCGAGGTCCGGACCGCACCGACCGCCGCCCTGCTGACCGACTCAGCGCCCCGGCCGTCGACCCCCCTCGACCTCGGTCACAAGTCCCGCGGCCGCGCCGTCAAGGACGTCATCGCCCGCATCGTCATGTGGGGGTCCTTCTTCCTGGCGATGGTGCCGCTGGTCTGGATCCTCTTCACCGTCATCAGCAAGGGCGTCAGCCTGCTGCTGCAGTCGTCCTGGTGGACCAACAGCCAGCGCAACATCAACTCCACCGACGTCGGCGGCGGCGCGATCCACGCGATCCAGGGCACGCTCCTCCAGGCCGGGGTCACCGCGTTCATCGCCGTCCCGATCGGCGTGCTCACGGCGATCTACCTCGTGGAGTACGGCCGCGGAGCCGTGGCCCGCGCGGTCTCGTTCATGGTCGACATCCTCACCGGCGTGCCCTCCATCGTCGCGGCGCTGTTCGTGTATGCGGTGTGGGTGACGACGTTCGGCTTCCAGCGGGTCGGCTTCGCGGTATGCCTCGCGCTCGTCCTGCTGATGCTGCCGGTCGTCGTCCGGTCCACCGAGGAGATGCTCAAGCTCGTCCCGAACGAGCTGCGCGAGGCCTCCTATGCCCTCGGTGTGCCGAAGTGGGTCACCATCGTGCGCATCGTCCTGCCGACCGCGTTCTCGGGCATCGTCACGGGAGTCCTGTTGGGGCTGGCCCGGATCATCGGCGAGACCGCACCGCTGCTCATCCTCGGGCCGTACACCAAGAGCATCGCGACGAACCTCTTCTCCGGCCCCATGCCTACCCTCCCCACGATGATCAACCAGGACCGGACCGAGCTCGGCATCGACGCCGCGGTCGAGCGGATGTGGGCCACCGCCCTCACGCTCATCCTCATCGTGCTGCTGCTCAACGTGATCGGCCGCCTGGTGGCGCGCCTCAGCACGGTCCGCAGCTGACCCGCATACCCACAGAACCCGGAAGAACCTCATGGCCAAGCGCATCGACGTCAAGGACCTCAACGTCTACTACGGCGACTTCAAGGCGGTCGAGGGCGTGTCCCTCACCATCGAGCCGCGGTCGGTGACCGCCTTCATCGGCCCGTCCGGCTGTGGCAAGTCCACGTTCCTGCGGACCCTGAACCGCATGCACGAAGTCGTCCCCGGCGGCCGGGTGGAGGGCCAGGTCATGCTCGACGACAAAGACCTGTATGCCTCGTCGGTCGACCCGGTGGCCGTTCGCCGGACCATCGGCATGGTCTTCCAGCGGCCGAACCCGTTCCCGACCATGTCGATCTACGACAACGTGGTGTCCGGACTCCGGCTCAGCGGCATGAAGGACAAGAAGGCCCTCGCCGAGGCCGCCGAGAAGTCGCTGGTCGGCGCCAACCTGTGGACCGAGGTCAAGGACCGGCTCAAGAAACCGGGCGCCGGCCTGTCCGGTGGCCAGCAGCAGCGGCTCTGCATCGCCCGCGCGATCGCCGTGAAGCCCCAGGTGCTCCTCATGGACGAGCCGTGCTCGGCGCTCGACCCGATCTCGACGCTCGCCATCGAGGACCTCGTCAGCGAGCTGAAGGCCGACTACACGATCGTCATCGTCACCCACAACATGCAGCAGGCGTCGCGAGTATCGGACCGGACCGCGTTCTTCAACCTCGCGGCCACCGGTAAGCCGGGGCGGCTCGTGGAGATCGACACGACGCAGAAGATCTTCAGCAACCCCAAGGAACAGGCCACCGAGGACTACATCAGCGGCCGGTTCGGCTGACCGCTCAGCCGAGGTAGAGGCCCAGCTCGACCGCGAGCCGCTCCCGCTCCGCGAGGCGCCGCTGGGCGCCCTTGGCGCTGGCGCTCGACAGCGCGGTGAGGATGTCGACGACCAGCCCGACGGCCGCTGGCGAGGCCGCCGGGGTCTCGGGGTGGAGCCGGTCGGACACGTCGGTCGCCGGGGGGCGCGCGGCGATGACGACCGCTTCGGCCGCATACGCCACGAGGGGCGCGGCGGTGCTGTCGGTGACGAGGACCAGCGACCCCCCGGCCTCCACGAACGGTGCGGCGACCTCGACGGTGTAGCGCCGGTAGGGCTGCAACGAGATCGCGATCAGCACGTCCGAGTCGTGCACGTCCGAGAGGATCTCCAGGGGTCGGACGATGGTCCCGTCGACGAGGGTGACCTTGGCCAGGGCGGCACTCAGCTTGGCGGCGAGCAGCGACGCATAGGTGAACGACGTGGCCGCCCCGAGCACGAACCGACGGCGCGCCGCCGTGATCCGCGCGGCCGCCGCTTCCAGGCTCGGGTCCTCGGCCGCCCAGGCGAGCGCAGCGGCGAACTCGTCGCGGTGGGCGTCGAGCAGCCGGGTCTTGAGCACCGTCGCGGACCGCGGCCGGCTGGTCGCCACGTCGCTCATGCCGCCCTCGCCGCGTCTACGGTCAGTGCGACGTCGCCCGCCTGGACGGTTAACGTCGCAGCCACGCCGAGGGGCACGCTCTGCGACCCGGGTCCGTGGCCGAATCCGAGCTCCCACGCGACCGGGACGCCCAACGGGGCGAGCAGCTCTGTGCACAGGTCGCGGACCTCCTCCAGCGGACCGCACTCCACCCAGCTCCCGAGCGCGACGCCGGTCACCCCGTCGAACCAGCCGGACCGCAGCAACGACATGAGGTAGCCGTCGATCCGATAAGTCCCCTCGGTGATGTCCTCGAGCAGGACGATCGCCCCGGTGTTGTCGACGACGCGGCCACGCGCCCCGATGGTCATCGCCAGCAGCGACAGGTTCCCGCCGACGAGGGTGCCGTGAGCGGTGCCGGTCACCAGCGGCTCCGCGCCCTCACGAGCGATGCGGCGACCCGCCGCCGGCTCGAACACCGCGCTCCGCAACGACTCGACGGCCACCTCGTCGTCCAGTAGCGACCCGGTGCCGATCATCGGGGTGAACCACGTGGGCGTCCCGAGCCGCTCGCGCAGCCACTCGTGCAGAGCGGTGACGTCGGAGCTGCCGAAGAGCGGGGTGGGTCCGGCGGCTCGCATCCGGTCCTCGTCGAGCAGGTCGAGGACGCGGATCGTGCCGTAGCCGCCGCGCAGGCAGAAGATCCCGGCGATGTCGGGGTCGCACCATGCCTCGACGAGGTCCTGCGCGCGGACGAGGTCGGCCCCGGAGAGGTACGCCGCCCGGGGGTGCAGCGCCGTCGCCGACGGGTAGCCCACCGGGTCGAGCCCCCACCCCGTCAGGAGCTCCCGCGCCCGTTCCTGCTGGTCGACGGCGGTCGGCCCGGCCGGGGCGACGAGCGCGACCCGGTCCCCCGGGTGCAGGGGCCCGAGTGCGGCCGGGTTCACCGCTGGGCCAGCCGCGAGGGGACGACGGACAGCAGAGTCTTGGTGTAGTCGTCCTGGGGGTCGAGGAGGACCTGCTCGACGGTGCCGTCCTCGACGATCCGGCCGTGGTGCATCACCATGACGCGGTCGGCGATGTTCCAGGCGAGGCCGAGGTCGTGCGTGATGACGAGGGCGCCCAGCCCGAGGTCGCGCTTGAGACGGAGCAGCAGCGCGAGGATCTCGCCGCGGACCGAGGCGTCCAGGCTGGCGACCGGCTCGTCGGCGACGAGGTAGCTCGGTTCGAGGGCCAGCGCACCGGCGATCACCACGCGCTGTCGCTGCCCACCGGACAGCTCCTGCGGGATGACGCCGAAGTACGCCTCCGGCGGGGTGAGCTCGGCCTGGCTCATCGCCGTCGCGACCCGCTCCCGCTCGTCGCCGGGGAGCCGGTGGATCCGGATGCCCTCGGCGACGGCCTCGTAGACGGTGTGCTTGGGGTTGAGCGAGGCAGTGGGGTCCTGGAGGACGAACTGGACCTGCCGTCGGTAGGCCTTGAGACCGGCACGGTCCCGCGGTAGCTCGGCACCCGCATACCGGATCGACCCCGAGGTCGGCGGATGCAGACCGAGGATGGTCCGGGCGAGTGTCGTCTTGCCCGACCCGGACTGGCCGACGAGGGCCGCGACCTCGCCCGCGGCGCAGGCCATCGTCACGTGGTCGACCGCGCGGATCTGCTGGCCGCGGGCGACGAAGTCGACGACGAGGTCGTCCACGGCGAGCAGGGGCGACGCCGTCTTCTCGGTACGCGGGGGCTCGACCCGGTCGGCCACCTCGGTGCGGTCCGCCCGGCCGACGCGACGCCGCGAGGCCGGGTCGCCGATCTCCGGGAACGCCGCTGCCAGCTCCCGGGTGTGGGCGTGCTGCGGGTTCACCATCACCTCGTGCGCTGGACCCTCCTCGACGATGCGCCCCTGCTGCATGACGACGATCCGGTCGCACACCGCGGCGAGGACGGACAGGTCGTGGCTGATCATCACCAGGGTCAGGCCCCGGTCGCGGACCAGTGCCGTGAGCACGTCGAGGACCTGGGCCTGCACGACGACGTCCAGGGCCGTCGTGGGCTCGTCGGCGATGATGACGTCCGGGTCGCAGGCGAGCGCCATGGCGATCATGACCCGCTGCTTCTGGCCGCCGGACAGCTCGTGCGGGTAGGCCCTCGACTTCTGGGCCGGGAGGTCGACCATCTCCAGCAGCGCGCGGACCCGGGCGGCCCGCGCCGTCGCGGAGGCGGTGGCCGACGTGCCGTGCAGCTCCAGGGCCTCGGCGATCTGCCAGCCCACGGTGCGCACCGGGTTCAGCGAGCTCATCGCCCCCTGGAACACGATCGCGCCCTGGGTCCACCGCACCGCGCGCAGCCGACCCCAGCGCATCGCCGTGAGATCCTCGCCGCCCAGCTCGACGGTCCCGGTCAGGGTCGCGTTGTGCGGCAGCAGCCGTAGGGCCGACATGGCCAGGGTGGACTTCCCGCAGCCCGACTCCCCGGCGATGCCGACCGTTCCCCCGGGCTCGACGGCGAGGTCGACGCCGTCGACGGCGACCACCTCGGTGTCGTCGCCGCGGCTGGTCGTGTAGGTGATCCGGACGTCCCGCCAGGCCAGCGCGGCTCCGGTGGGCGACTCGGTATGCGAGGTCATCAGCGCCGCCGAAGCGTCGGGTTGAGCACCGACTCCAGGGCGCGGCCGACCAGGGTGAAGCAGAGGACGACGACGACGATGGCCAGGCCGGGCGGCAGGACGTACCACCAGTAGCCGGCGGTGGCGGCTCCGGTGTCCAGCGCCGTCTTGAGCATCGACCCCCAGGAGATCTGGGTCGGGTCGCCGAGCCCGAGAAACGACAGCGTCGACTCGGCGATGACCGCCGAACCCACGGTGAGCGTGGTGTTGGCCAGGACCAGCGGTAGTACTGCCGGCAGGACGTGCCGCCCGAGGAGGTGACGGTCGCCGGCGCCGAGGGCCCTGGCGCGCTCGATGTACGGGCGGGACTCGATGGTGAGGGTCTGCGCACGGACGACGCGGGCGGTGCCCGCCCAGCTGGTCACGCCGATCGCGATGATGATCGTCCAGACGCCCCGGCTGAGGACCGACGACAGCACGATCGCGAGGACGAGGCCGGGGATGACGAGGAAGAAGTCGATCACCCGCATGATCACGGCGCGGGAGGTGCCGGTGAAGTGCCCGGCCGCCATGCCCGTCGTGGTGCCGATCACCATCGAGACCGCTGTCGCGGCGAACCCGACCAGCAACGAGACGCGGGCGCCCCAGATCAGCATCCCCAGCACGCTGCGGCCCTGTGGATCGGTACCCAGCGGGTAGCCGGGCATCGGCGGGTGGTTGGTCGGCGCGGTGATCTGGGTGACGTCGAGGGACTCCGCCGGAACAAGCACCGGCGCGAGGATCGCAATCACGATGATGACGGCGAGGAGGACGAGGCCCACCACTCCGGACCTGGTGCGCACGAACTCCTGCCAGACGTGCAGCGCGGCAGCCCGACGCCGCGCCGCGACGGCCTGACGTCCCGAGGTGGGTCGCGCGTCGACGCTCATGTCATGCCGCCTTCAGCCGGGGGTCGAGCACGCGGTACAGCAGGTCCGCGACGAAGTTCATGAGGATGACGATCGTCGAGAACACGACGAAGGTGCCCTGGAGCAGCGGCAGGTCCGGGGCGCTCAGGGCGGTGAAGGTGAGGAAGCCCAGGCCGGGCCAGGAGAACACCGTCTCCACCGTGACCGCACCGCCGATCAGGCCGCCGACGTGGAGGAAGATCAGCGTCACGGTCGGCAGCAGGGCATTGGGCACCGCGTGCCGCGCGCGCACCTTGTCCTCGGGCAGGCCCTTGGCGCGGGCCGTCGTGAGGTAGTCGGCCGACATCTCCTCGAGCACCGACGCTCGCATCACCATGAGGTACTGCGCGTAGACGACCGCGACCATCGTCACCACCGGCAGCGTGAGGTGGTGCAGCACGTCGAGGACGTAGGCGAACCCGGTCTCGTCGCTACCCGCCGTCGTCATCCCGCCGGCCGGGAACAGGTGCAGCATGCCGGCGAAGACGAGGAGCAGGATCAGCCCGAGCCAGAACGTGGGCACCGACCAGAAGGTCAGCGCCGTCCCGGTCTGCAGCTTGTCGAACCAGCTGCCGCGGCGCCAAGCCGCCAGCTGCCCGAGCCACAGGCCCAGGGTGATCGAGATCAGCGCGGCGGTCCCGGTCAGCAGCAAGGTCGGCCCGATCTTCTCGGCGATCAGCGAGGAGACCGACTGGTTGTAGACGAAGGAGGTCCCGAGGTTGCCGGTGAGCAGGTCGCCGACGTAGCGGAAGAACTGCGCGATCAGCGACTGGTCCAGCCCGAACTCGTGTCGCAGCCGCTCGACCTCCGCCGCGCTGACCTGGCGGCCCCGGGTGAGGTTGATGGCCGGGTCCGACCCGGGGAGGATCCGGAACGAGAAGAACCCGAGCACGACGACCATGGCCAGGCTGATCAGGGCGCCACCGGCCTTGACCGCGAGGTAGCGCGGGAGGGTCGAGCCGCGGGGCCCGGACTCGTCGGGTCCCGCGGCGTCCGGTGAGGTCGACGCTACGTCGACCCCGGCCTCGTCGCGGGCGAGCGCATCGCTCCCGGGCGCGATGCTCATCGCCACGCCTTCGGCTGCCGGCTCACTCGCGGTCAGCCGCGGTCGCGCGGCGACGCATGCTCAGCAGGACGATGGCCCCGATCACCACGATGACCGCGACGATGCCCAGCCCGATCACCCATCCCGGCATCCCGCTGCTCGCCGTGGTACCAGCCGCCGCCGCGGTGTCAGCGGACACCGGCGTGGCGCCGTAGAGGCCCCAGTAGCCGTTCTGGCCCATGACGACTCCGGTGTTCTCCGGTTGCTTGACGAAGCCGGTGAACTTGTCGCTGCGCCACGCCTCCAGCGTGTCGGCGTACCAGACCACGCTGTTGATGGCGGCCTTGTCGATCATCGTGAAGGCCTGCTTGACGAGGTCCGCCCGCTTGGCGGCGTCGAGCTCGGTGTGCTGGGCCTTGTAGAGGGCGTCGAACGCCGGGTCGCACCAGTTGTTCTCGCTCGTCGCGCCCGAGCCGTCGGCGTTGGGTCGCGAGCTGCACTGGTTGATCGACAGCTGGAAGTCCGGGTCGGGCCCGATGCCCCAGCCGGTGAAGTACAGGTCGTACTTGCCCAGCGTCGAGTCGTCGTTGACCTGGTTCGGCGTCACCATGCTGACCGTCAGCGGGATGCCGATCTGACCCATCCAGCCCTTGACGAACTCGGCCATCTGCGCGTGCGTCGGGTCGGAGTTGCGGCCCATCAGCCGCAGGGTCAACGGCTTGCCAGACTTGTCGGTCCGGTTCCCGTCGGCGCCCTTGGCGTAGCCGGCCTGGTCGAGCAGCTGGTTCGCCCCGGCGATGTCGAAGGTCGGCGCGGTGTAGCCGGGGGCATACCCGGTGTAGCTGGGGTAGACGCCCGGCATCTCGGTGAGGCCCGGTTTGCCCAGGCCCTGGAGGACGCGGGTCAGCAGGGTCTGCTTGTCGACGGCCTTGACGATCGCCTGGCGGAGCACCGGGTCCTGGAGCGCAGCGTTGCCGTCGCCGAGCGGCTTGCCCTGCGCGTCGATCGCACCGGGGTTGATGGCCAGGGCGGTGTAGCGGCGCCCGGCGCCCTGGTTGGTCGTGATGCCCGACTGGTCCTTGAGGGACGTGAACTGGGCGGGGGTGAGGCTCCCGACGATGTCGACCTCGCCGTTCTTCAGCGCCTGGACCGCCGCGTCGGTGTTCTTGTAGTACGCGTAGGTCAGGCCGGAGACCTTGGCCGGGCCGCGCCAGAAGTTCGGGTTCGCGACGAGCTGGACGCTGACGCCCTTCTGGTACGACTTGATGGTGAACGGGCCGGACCCGACGGTGTCGGTGTCGTTGGCGTACTTCGACGGGTCGGCCTCCTTCTCCCAGACGTGCTTGGGGACGATCGGCAGCTCGAACCCCGGGTTGGACGCCTGCGGCGCGGTCAGCGTCAGCTCGAGGGTCGACGGATCCTTGGCCGCGACGCTCTGGACGTTCTCGACGAGCCCGCCGTTGGCCTTCTGGAGCGCCGGGTTGGTCTTGACCGCGTTGAAGGTCCAGGCCACGTCGTCGGCGGTGAGCGGCTGGCTGTCCGACCACTTCATGCCGTCGCGGATGTGGTAGGTCCAGGTCTTGCCGTCGGTGGAGGTCTCCCACTTGTCCGACAGCCCCGGCACCGGCTCGTTGTTGACGCCGTACTGGACGAGGTTCTCGTACTGGAACCGCAGGATCCCGGTGCTGCTGGCCAGGATCGCCAGGAACGGGTTGAAGGTGTCGATGTCGGTCGCGATGGCGACCTTGACGGCCGGCGCCGCATCGGCGGCGTGCGCCGGGAGCGTGGTGCCGGCCACCGCGGGAGCGGCCAGCGCGACCGCGGCCACCGCGAAGGCGGCGGCGCGGCGCAGCAGGGGTCGGCCTGACGGCGTGTGGTGGTTTGTCATCCTGGTTGACGCCTCTCTCGCCCCGACGGCGTGCCGGATACGTAACTCAAAGGGGTGGTTACTAACTACTGTGTTCGGCGCATGTTCCGGTAACAATTGACACGACCTTGGCACAGGACCGCTCAGATGGGAAGAGATGACCGCCGACCACAGGACGAGCACCACCGAGGAACCAGGTGCGGACGGAGGATCCGGAACGTATGCGGAGGTCGTCGACCTGCTGTCGAGGCTGATCCGGTTCGACACGACGAACTGGGGTCGCGGCACCAGCGCCGGTGAGCGCGAGGCGGCCACCTGGGTCGCCGCCCGTCTCGAGTCGGTCGGCTGGGCACCGCGGCTGCTGGCCCGCGACGACGCCCCGGACCGCGCGAACGTCGTGCTCCGCGTTCCGGGTATGCGTCGTGAGCTGCCGGCCCTGCT
Organism: Lapillicoccus sp.; assembly: GCF_036559105.1. Lineage (GTDB taxonomy): Bacteria > Actinomycetota > Actinomycetes > Actinomycetales > Dermatophilaceae > Lapillicoccus. The sequence goes on from NZ_DATBTV010000079.1 coordinate 16,051, forward strand.
CGTGCACGCCCACCTCGACGTGGTGCCGGCCGAGGCCGACGACTGGAGCGTCGACCCGTTCGGCGGGCTGGTGAGCGACGGCTACGTCTGGGGGCGCGGCGCCGTCGACATGAAGGACATGTGCGCGATGACCCTCGCCACCCTGCTGCGCTGGGGGCGCGAAGGCGTCCGGCCGCAGCGCGACGTCGTCGTGGCGTTCGTCGCCGACGAGGAGGACCAGGGCGCCTACGGAGCGCGGTGGCTGGCCGAGGCCCACCCCGAGCTGTTCGACGGGGTCGAGGCGGCGATCGGCGAGAGCGGCGGCATGTTCCGCCGCCTCTCGCGTGGCGACCTGGACGTGCGCTGCTACCCGATCGCTGCGGCCGAGCGGGGGTCGCTGCACGTGCGGCTGACCGCGAGCGGGGTGGCCGGGCACGCGTCCCGGCCTGGCCCGGCCACCGCCGTGAGCCGGCTGGTCGATGCGCTGCACCGGCTGGCCCACCATCCCTGGCCGATCCACCTCTCGCCCGCGGTGCGCGCGCAGCTCCAGGGGACGGCCGACGCGCTGGAGGTGTCCGTCGACCTCGACACCGCTGCGGGTGTGCAGGCCTGCCTCGACGAGCTCGGCCCGATGGCCGACGTCGCTCGGTTCACGGTCCGGGCGCAGACGACACCGACCATGTTGAGCGCCGGCTACAAGGTCAACGTGCTCCCGGGGACGGCCACCGCCGAGGTCGACGTCCGCTGCCCGCCGGGGTATGCCGACCAGCTCGAGGCGACGCTGCCGGAGCTCATCGGCGACGAGGTCGAGTGGGAGTACACGGCGCACTCACTGCCGGTGTCGGCTCCGGTGGACGGCCCGTGGTTCGCGGCCATGCGTGATGCCGTCTGCGCCGCCGACCCTGGTGCGGTCGTCTTCCCCTACTGCATGGGTGGCGGCACCGACGCCAAGGCCTTCGCGCCGCTGGGGATCGCCGGCTACGGGTTCGCGCCCCTCGGCGAGGACCCCGACGGTCGCGTCGCGGAGGGGGTGCACGGCGTCGACGAGCGGGTCCCGGTGGCGTCGTTGCTCTGGGGTCTGCGGGTCCTGGACGACTTCCTGACGCGGGCGTGAGCGGCTCGGCGTCGGGGCTCAGCGTCGGGGGTCAGCCGCCGACGTAGCCGCGGATCGCCCGGCCGACCTCGCGCATACCGGCGAGGACGGCGTCCCGTTGGTCGTCGTCGGGACTCCAGTTCGCGAGGGCGGCGTAAGCCACGGTGGCTCGGGGTCCTTCGACGACGCCGACGTCGGCCCGGGCCGTGCTGATGGTCCCGGTCTTGTTGACCAGCCGAAGGCCGCGGTCGGGTTCGGCGTGCGCGAGCGGGTCGAGGCCGAACGCCGACGCCACCATCGACAGGTCGGTGTTGACGGCCAGCCAGCGCAGCACCATGGCGGACACCTCGCGGTCGACGACCTCGCCGCCGTGGAGGCGGCCCATGAGGTCGGACAGGTCGGCGGCCGTCCCGACCGACAGCGTGGGCGCGTGTGACGGACCACGTTGGTCACGAACCCGGTCGAGCAGCCCCGAGTCGGTGTAGCCGAGCGCAGCGGTCCGGGCGGACACGGCCGGCAGCCCCACGACACGGACCAGGACATTGGTGGCGAGGTTGTCGCTCACCGCCCCGACGAGGAGGCAGAGGTCGCGGACCGAGAGCTCACGCTGGTCCAGGAGGTACCAGAGGCCTGAGTCCTCGACGCGCTCGTCGGCCTGCCACCGAACGCGCTCGGCCAGGTCGAGCTCACCGGCGGTGGCCTGACGGGCCGCCTCGACGAGGAGGAACAGCTTGCCGACGCTGGCGGTCCGGAGCACCCGGCCCTCGTCCAGCGAGGCAAGGGTCGAGCCGTCGGCCAGGTCGACGACCCGAACCGACCAGTCGGCGGGCGTGAGGTCGGGCAGTCGCACCGGCCCAGGTTGCCAGACCACTCGACA
>NZ_DATBTV010000080.1:0-37186 GCF_036559105.1 Lapillicoccus sp.
GAGCCAGATCTCGTACTTCACCGGCTCGGTGGCCTCCTCGTCCTCTACCTCCCGGATGCCCTTCTCGAACCAGTTCGTGGTCGCGGGGACGATCAGCAGTGGCATCAGGAGCGGGACGAGGAGCAGACGCACCCAGTCGAAGAGGGTGTTGTCCGCGAACCCGCTCCACTGGATCGGCAGTCGGTGCGCGAAGACGACGAAGACCACGAAGCCGGCAACCGCAGCCGAGAGCAGCCACCGGTGCCATGGCTGGATCCTTCGCTCCGCCGTCCAGAACGTGACGGTCACGATGACGATGGGCAGCAGCAGTACCTCGAACCAGTCCCACAGGGTGTTGCCGGCGAACCCGGTCCAGGCCCACTGGAGCCAGTATGCGAGGAACACGAATGCGGCGAACCCGACCGCGGCGGCGGTCAGCGTCGCGTCCCCGCCATCCGGCTGTGCGACCGAAGCCACAGCGGGAGGGTCGCCACCGCCACCGGGAGGGCCAGGAGCTTGAGCCAGGCCCACAGGGTGGCGTTGGCGGTCAGTCCGGTCCATGACCACCCTTGGCCGTAGCCGCCCCAGATGACGACGACCACCGCGGCGAGGATCAACGCTGCTGCCACCCTGCGTTGAGAGCGGTTGGCGGCAGATGAGGGGGGTAGCGGATTCCATGACGTTTCTCCAGGTATGCGGACGAACAGACCGAGCCTCCTCCGCCCGCGAACCGCGGCCGTCCCCAAGTGGCGGGTCCGTCAGGAGAAGGTGTGTCCGCCAACCGGGGACCGGATCGTGCTGACGGGGAGTACGGGTGGATCCGCTCCGCCCCCAGGCCGGTCCTTACCGCCCTGACGAAGCGGCCTCCGACTGGTCGTCGGCCCGCATCCCGACGCGGTGCGGAAACCGGTGCACCTCCTGCGGCCAGCCGACCGCGATCGCGATCCGGCCCGCCCAGTAGCGGGCCGCGGCGTCGTCGGCCACGTCCACGACGGCGAACCCGCCGAGGTGCTCCTTGGTCTCGACGAACGGGCCGTCGGTGAACAGCGGCGAGCCGCTGCTCGGGTCCACGCTGCAGACCGCCGTCGACGCATCCAGACCCCCGTCGCTGAAGACGAACACCCCGGCGGCGGTCATCTCGTCGCACACGCCTCGACCGGCCCGGCCTGCTTCGCGGAGCTGCTCCAGCGTCAGGTCCGGAACCCACTCGTCGTTGAAGGCGATCAGGTACAACGCCATGTCCACCCTCCTCAGCTCACCGGGCAGCCCCAACGGCTGCCCGTCACCCTCACCACGAACGGACCCGTGCTGGGAGGACATTTCCGCCGCAGCATTCTCCGGCGCTCGGATCCGGCGGTGGTCCTTCTCTCGCACTCGAGGCTGGAACTCGTCGAGCGACCGAGAGACTCCCGGACGTCGATCCTCGCCGCTAGAGCTCCGCGCGCAGGATCGACGCCGCGCCGGCCATGGCCCGCATCTTTCCCTCAGCACTCGCCCGAGGGAGGTACTTCATCCCGCAGTCCGTGGCGATGGTGATCCGCTCCGGTGAGGTGTAGGGAAACGCGCGGCGTACCCGGTCGGCGACCAGCTCCGCGGACTCGACCTCGTGGTCGGCCAGGTTGATGACGCCGAGAATGATGGTCTTGTCGCTGAGGTCCTTCAGGACGCCGAGATCCAGACCCGACTGTGCCGTCTCGATCGAGATCTGGTCGGCCGAGCAGCCGGCCAGCTCGGGGAGGAACGAGTACCCCTCGGGGCGTTCATGGATGATCGCGGCGTACCCGAAACAGATGTGCACCGCGGTGCGGCCGGTGACGCCGTCGAGCGCAGCGTTCAGCGCGGCGAGCCCGTACTCGCGGGCCGCCTCGGGCCGGGCCTGCATGTAAGGCTCGTCGATCTGGACCAGGTCGGCGCCGGCCGCGTGGAGGTCCCTGATCTCGGCGTTGACGGCGGCGGCGTAGGCCATGGCCGCCGACTCCAGGTCGGGGTAGTGCTCGTTCTGGGCCTGCTGCGACATCGTGAACGGTCCGGGCACGGTCATCTTGACCGTGTGGTCGGTGTGCGCCTTGAGGAACGTGACGTCGCGGACGCCCACGGCGTGCGGCCGCACGATCGGGCCGGCGATCCGCGGCACCGGGTTCGGATGCCCGCTGCGGTCGAGGGCGGTGCCCGGGTTGTCGATGTCGACGCCCTCGAGGGCGGTGGCGAAGTGGTTGCTGTAGGACTCTCGACGCATCTCACCGTCGGTGATGATGTCGAGTCCGGCCTCCACCTGGGCGCGGACGGCCAGCACCGTGGCGTCGTCCTGAGCCTGATCGAGGTACTCCGGGTCGACGCGCCACAGCTCCCTCGCCCGCACCCGCGGTGGGAACCGGCTGGCGAGCTTGGCCCGGTCGATCAGCCAGTCCGGCTGGGCGTAGCTGCCCACCAGGGAGGTCGGCAGGATCGGCAGCGGTGAGGACGTCGCAGTCACGCTGTGACTCTAGAACGACCGGGACACTGACGGCGGTCGCCGGGAGATCGAGCGGAAGGTGAGGTGGAGCGGGCGAGGAGAATCGAACTCCCGTAGCCAGTTTGGAAGACTGGGGCTCTACCATTGAGCTACGCCCGCGCGGCGTCCCGCGAGGCGTGCAGCGTGCTCGACCGGCGGGTTCGGGGCGTTAGCCTAATGCCCGCTCTCGCACGGCACCGAATCGTCGGACCGCATCGCGGGGCGACGGGGTATGGCGCAGCTTGGTAGCGCGTCCGCTTTGGGAGCGGAAGGCCGCAGGTTCAAATCCTGTTACCCCGACTTACCTCGACCCGGGTCACCCCGCGTCGGCAGCCGGCAGGGCCCCATGGCTCAGCCGAGGTCGGTGACCGGCCCGTCCACGGGGCCACGGAAGCCGAGCATCTCGCGGAGCCCGGTGCGTGCGCCGTCCCGCTCGAGGCCGGTGACGACGCGGTCGACGGACCGCTCCGACGGCCAGACGTGGATCATCAGCAACAGGATCGAGACCGAGGCGCCGACGTCGTAGATGAGCACCGTCTTGGCGATGAAGGCCAGCAGGATCCCGATGACCGCGACCGACTCGGCGATCGCCAGGCGGCGCATCAGCGACGACTGGAACTGCTTCATCCCCTCCTGGCGCGCCGCGTCCTCGCTCAGACTCGCGTCGAGCGCCTTGACCCGGTAGCCCACGCTCTCGATGAGGAAGTAGGCCCCGGCCCCGAGGAGGAGCAGGAGGGCCACCGAGAGCAGCGGTGGGGCGCCGAGGCCGAGGATGAACATCAGCGCGACCGCCATGAGGAACAGCGCGCCGATCACCGCGCCGACGAGGTAGCGCAGGGTCTGCAGGGCGGGGCTCTTCTGCGGCCTCTTCGCTGGCGTGCTCACGCCCCCACCGTATCCGCGCGATTAAGCCGCAGGGCGCGAGGCGGCTAGCATGGGCCCTTGGTCGCCGGCGCCAACGCCGCGTGCCAGCGGGCAGGCCCCGCGCACGCGCAGAGTCCAACGCCACAGCGCCCAGCGACCCACCAGCGCACACCGTCCGCCGACATGCCCGGAGATCCGCAGTGAAGAGTGCCCTCGAGTCCGTGAACCCGACCCGGGTCAAGATGACCGTCGAGGTGTCGTACGAGGAGCTGAAACCCAGCCTCGACGCGGCATACAAGACCATCGGCCAGCAGATCCAGGTGCCCGGGTTCCGCAAGGGCAAGGTCCCGACGCGGATCATCGACCAACGGGTCGGCCGCGGCGCTGTACTGCAGGAGGCCGTCAACGAGGCGCTCCCGCAGTTCTACGGCCAGGCCGTCGACGAGAACAACGTGCGCCCGCTCGGGCAGCCGGAGGTCGACATCACCGAGGTGCCGGCCGAGGCAGGCCAGGACCTGAAGTTCACCGCCGAGGTGGACGTCCGGCCGGAGATCGAGCTGCCCGACTACTCCAACATCACCGTCGAGGTCGACCCGGTGGCCGCCGACGACAACGATGTGGCGGAGCGGATCACCGCGCTGCAGCAGCGCTTCGGGACGCTGAAGGGCGTCGAGCGAGCCGCGCAGGAGGGGGACTTCGTCTCCATCGACCTGTCCGCGACGATCGAGGGCGAGGAGATCGACTCGGTCAACGGTGTCTCCTACGAGGTCGGCACGAACAACATGATCGAGGGCATCGACGAGGCGCTCGTCGGGATGTCGGCCGGCGAGACCAAGGAGTTCACCGCCCCGCTCGCCGGCGGCGACCGCGAGGGCCAGGTGGCCGAGTGCGTCGTCAGCGTCCAGTCGGTCAAGGAGCGCGAGCTGCCCGAGCTCGACGACGACTTCGCCCAGCTGGCGTCCGAGTTCGACACCCTGGACGAGCTGCGCGCCGACGTCGTGCAGCAGGTCGAGCAGTCGAAGCGGTTCGAGCAGGGCGTCCAGGCCCGTGACAAGGTCCTTGAGCAGCTGCTCGAGGCCACCGAGGTCCCGATCCCTGAGGGGATCGTCGAGGCCGAGGTCCACTCCCACCTCGAGGGCGAGAATCGCCTCGAGGACGACGAGCACCGCGCCGAGGTCGACGAGTCGACCCGCAATGCCCTGCGCGCCCAGCTCCTCCTCGACGCGATCGTCGAGAAGGAGGAGATCCGGGTGGAGCAGCCGGAGCTCATCGAGTACATCGTCATGTCGGCCCAGCAGTACGGCATGGATCCGAACGAGTTCGCCCAGAACATCGACCAGCAGGGCCAGGTCCCCGCCATGGTCGCGGAGGTGGCGCGGCGCAAGGCGCTCGCCTACGTGCTGGAGCAGGCGTCGGTCGTCGACACCGACGGCACCGTCATCGACCTCGACGCGGCGCTGCCCCAGAGCGGGTCCGAGGCGGATGACGAGGCGGAGGGCGAGGCGGAGTCGGAGTCCGACACCGAGTTCGACACCGAGGTCGTCGAGGTGACGGCCGAGGACGCGCCCGCCGACGAGGGCGCGACCGCCCCCAAGGCCTGATCGCCGGGGTAGTTGTGAACAGCCCTGGCGGTGGGCGAGAACCGGCCTAGACTGGGTTTTTCGGCCCGGACCCCGCCGGGTCCCTCGACCGTGCTTCCCAGCACGAAGCTCCCCAGGACGAAGCAGGCACGATGCACCCACGGCGCCACGCCACGGCCATCGTCGCGGCCATGGTCGCCGTGACGGGTGTCGGCGTGTCGTCGGCGGCCGCGTTGCCGACCAAGCAGGCTGACCCGCAGCCCGGTGGCTCGGTGCTGCCACGCGCGGTTCCCGCGGCGGGCACGTTCTACCCCACGACGCCCGTCAGGCTCCTCGGCACACCGGACACCGGGTACGCGGTGGATCCCGCCTCCGGGGCAACGGTCGCCGTGGCCGGTCGTTCGGGTCTCCCGAGCTCCGGCATCTCGGCCGTCGTCCTCAACGTCGTCGCCGTGGCCGGAGCCGCCGATGCGGCGCTGTCGTTCGGGGCGCCGGGCGCACCAGCGGCGGCACCCCTGCTGGTGGCCCCGGCCGGCGCCTCCCGCTCGGCCCTGCTCACCCTTCCGATCACTGCGTCCGGGTCTGTCCAGCTGACCACCTCCAGCGCTGCCACGGTGTCCGTCGACCTGGTCGGCTTCTACGCCGCCGACGACACCGTCCTCGGCAGCCAGGGCCTCTCCGGCGGCTACCAGCCGGTCGACGTCACCCGGCTCTTCGGTACCGACAGCACCCACCCGCTGGCCGCCGGCGCGCGGCAGCTCGTCGGCGTCGACCTCGGGGCCGCCGCCACCCCGCATACGACCGCCTTGCTCGTCCGGGCGACGGCGACCGGGGCAGCGGCCCCTGGCACCCTCGCCGTCGGCCCGGTCGGTGCCGCCGCGTCCGTGCCCTCGGTCGCCTTCGCAGGTGGGGCGACGTCATCCAACCTCGCCGTCGTGCCCGCGACCCTCGACCCCGACGGCCGGCTCGGAGTCGCGGTGACCAATGCGTCCAGCGGTGCGACCAGCGTCACGCTCGACCTGGTCGGCTTCTACGACGACGGAGCCCTGGGTCCCAACCTGCGCTTCCGCCCGCTCCCGCAGACGCGGGTCGTCGACACGTCGACCTCGGTCGGAGCGGCCGCTCTGCAGCCGGGGCGACGCACCACGGTGACTCCGAGCGACGCCGTGGTCGGCGACAGCACGTTCGCTCTGGTGGGCGTGGTCACCGCCACCTCGTCCGGCGGACCGGCGGGCATCGAGGTCGACACCCCCGAGGCCACGACGGCCTCCGACGTCGACGTCGTCGCGGGGACCACGACGGTGCCGGTCCAGGCCCAGGTGGGCGCCGCCCGGGGCCTCGGTCTGCGGACTCGTGACGGCAGCGCCCCCACGGGGATCACCATCGACGTGACCGGCTCGTTCGAGGCGTACCCGCCGGTGACCAACCCCGCCGCTCGCGGCTGGGTACCCGCTGTTCCCAGCTGGCAGGTGGCGGCTACTCCGCGCTGAGGTGCGTCCGGCTGAGATGCGCTCACGGCGAACACCGTCCCGAGCGGGATTCCCGCGTGGGGTGCCGACGTTAGGGTCTTTGCGAAGCACGACAGACCCGACTCGAGACCAGACCTGGAGGCCACCGTGGCCCGCAGTACCGACATCGTCGCCGCCGGCGAAGGCATGACCGGCGGCCTGGACGACCACATCTACAACCGCCTCCTCAAGGAGCGGATCATCTTCCTCGGCTCCGAGGTTCGCGACGACAACGCGAACGCGATCTGCGCGCAGATGCTCCTCCTCGCCGCCGAGGACCCCAGCAAGGACATCTGGCTCTACATCAACAGCCCGGGTGGGTCGGTGACCGCCGGTATGGCGATCTTCGACACCATGCAGTGGGTGCCCAACGACGTCGCCACCGTCGCGATGGGGATGGCCGCCTCGATGGGGCAGTTCCTCCTCAGCGCCGGTACCCCCGGCAAGCGGTATGCGACGCCGCACGCCCGCGTGATGATGCACCAGCCCTCGGGCGGCATCGGCGGCACGGCCAGCGACATCAAGATCCAGGCCGAGCAGATGCTCCACATCAAGAAGCAGATGGCCGAGCTCATCGCGGAGCACACCGGCCAGGAGCTCGCGCAGATCGAGCGCGACTCCGACCGGGACCGCTGGTTCACCGCCGAGGAGGCCAAGGCCTACGGCTTCGTCGACCAGGTCACCAGTCGGGCGTCGGAGGCCGAGAGGGGCAACGCCCCCGGGGACGCCCCGCTCACCGGTGACGCGACGACCGAGAACTGACGGAGAGAGCAGACATGACCATGAACCCGTTCGGTAGCCCCCTCGTGCGAGGCGGCGCCCCGGCGCCTGCCCCGTCGAGCCGCTACATCCTGCCCCAGTTCGAGGAGCGGACGTCCTACGGGATGAAGCGTCTCGACCCCTACACGAAGATGTTCGAGGACCGCATCATCTTCCTTGGCGTCCAGGTCGACGACGCGTCGGCGGACGACATCATCGCTCAGCTCATCGTGCTGGAGTCGCAGGACCCGGACCGCGACATCCTCATGTACATCAACAGCCCGGGTGGCTCGTTCACCGCCATGACGGCGATCTACGACACGATGCAGTACATCCGGCCGGACATCCAGACGTTCGTCGTTGGGCAGGCCGCCTCCGCGGCCGCGGTCCTCACGGCCGCCGGCGCCAAGGGCAAACGGTTCGCGCTGCCCAACGCGCGGATCCTCATCCACCAGCCCGCGCTCGGCGGCGGTGACTACGGCCAGGCCTCGGACATCGAGATCCAGGCCAACGAGGTGCTTCGTATGCGTACCTGGCTCGAGGAGACGCTGGCCGGCCACACCGGGCGTACCCCGGAGCAGGTCAACGAGGACATCGAGCGCGACAAGATCATGTCCGCGGCGGAGGCCAAGGAGTACGGCCTCATCGACGAGGTCCTGCTGTCCCGGAAGAACTCCCTGAACAGCTGAACGCCTGGCTGGACCGCACGTCGATGAGCGCAGCATCCCGGATCCGGGGGCTGCGCTCATCGCGGTTCCGGGGCTCGGCGATCAGGCCGACGGGTCAGCCGGTCGAGATGGCCTGAAGCACCTTGGGCCAGACGTCGATCCGGGCGAGCTCATCCGCCTGCGGGCTGACGCCGTGGGCGAAGAGGTCCGCCCGGCTCGGCTGGTATGGCACGAGGAGGTCGACGTTAGTGCCCGGCCTGCGGGTAGGCGTACACCTCGTGCGGGTGCGCGAAGCCCTTCGCGTCGAGTCGGCTCATGATGGCGTTCGCGTAGGGGCATGACGGCCACAGCGTGTCGGTCTCGCCGCCGACCGCGAGCACCGGCCCCCCGACCGTCTCGACTGGGATGAGCGCCGCCGGGTTGTCGGCGGGGTCCGGGTTGCCGAACAGGGCGGTGAACGGGACGTCCTGCCCGCCCACGGTCCACGGCGAGCGACCGTTCGCGGGGAAGGACACGGTGACCGAGTTCGACGGCGACACGGCGATCACGCCATGGACCAGGTCCGGCCGACGGGACGCCTCGAGCAGCGCCGCCTCGGACCCGTACGACCCCCCATGACCCCCCATGACCCACACCCGAGCGGGGTCGACCTCCGGTTGCGTGCGGAGCCACTCGAGCCCCTTGTCGCACGTCTCCATCGGGATCTGGCTGAGGGGGTCCGGCAGCCCGGGCGCCTTGTAGTATCCGAGCCGCCGAGCACGAGTACCGCCGGGTGCCGGGCGCCGTCCGGCACCGCCGCATACGAGCCGACGATCCCGTCCCTGTCCTTGGCGAGGGGGACCAGCCGAGGCCTGGCGGGCAGGAGCGAACGCTGCGTCGACGCCCTGGCCAGGGTCTGTCCGTCCGCGCCCAGGACGGTCCAGGAGAACGTCGCGGCGGTAGCCGGCCAGACGAACCCGCCACCCGTCGCACCCGTGGAGCCGGCCGGAGGCTGCATGGTCGAGATCAGCAGCGTCGGGTCACTCGCGCCCTGGAGCGACGGATCCGCCGAATATATGGCGGGTCCCCGACTGTCCGCCGAGAGCGGAACGGGCGAATGAGGAGTGCGACGCGGCCCGGTCTACGCGTGTAATAGGGGCGGACGACCGATCCGACCGGTAGCGTCGGACGAACCGCCCCGGTCAGACCCACCAGCAGCACCCGCCGGCAGGACCCAACCGCAGGAGGAACCACGTGGCCCGCATCGGAGACGGTGGCGACCTCCTCAAGTGCTCCTTCTGCGGCAAGTCGCAGAAGCAGGTCAAGAAGCTCATCGCCGGTCCGGGCGTCTACATCTGCGACGAGTGCGTCGACCTCTGCAACGAGATCATCGAGGAGGAGCTGGCCGAGTCCTCCGAGCTGGGGCTCGACGAGCTGCCCAAGCCGCGCGAGATCTTCGAGTTCCTCGAGAACTACGTGGTCGGCCAGGACACCGCCAAGAAGGCGCTCGCCGTCGCGGTCTACAACCACTACAAGCGCATCCAGGCGGGCGAGTCGGGGCCGGTCAAGAAGGACTCCGACCATGTCGACATCTCCAAGTCGAACATCCTGCTCATCGGCCCGACCGGCTGCGGCAAGACCTACCTCGCGCAGACGCTGGCCAAGATGCTCAACGTCCCGTTCGCCATCGCGGACGCCACGGCCCTCACCGAGGCCGGCTACGTCGGTGAGGACGTCGAGAACATCCTTCTCAAGCTGATCCAGGCGGCCGACTACGACGTCAAGAAGGCCGAGACGGGGATCATCTACATCGACGAGGTCGACAAGATCGCCCGCAAGAGCGAGAACCCGTCCATCACCCGCGACGTCTCCGGGGAGGGTGTCCAGCAGGCGTTGCTGAAGATCCTCGAGGGAACGACGGCGTCCGTCCCCCCGCAGGGCGGCCGCAAGCACCCGCACCAGGAGTTCATCCAGATCGACACGACGAACGTCCTGTTCATCGTGGGCGGCGCGTTCGCCGGCCTGGAGAAGCTGGTCGAGTCGCGCAACGGCAAGAAGGGACTCGGCTTCGGCAGCGAGCTGCACTCGCCCAAGGACCTCGCCGACTCGATCCACGAGGTGATGCCCGAGGACCTGATGAAGTTCGGTCTCATCCCCGAGTTCATCGGCCGCCTGCCGGTCATCACGACGGTGAGCCCGCTCGACCGCGACGCGTTGGTCCAGATCCTCACCGAGCCGCGCAACGCCCTGGTCAAGCAGTACAAGAAGATGTTCGAGATCGACGGTGTCGAGCTCGAGTTCACCACCGACGCCATCGAGGCGGTGGCCGACCAGGCCCTCCTGCGCGGCATCGGCGCTCGCGGCCTGCGCGCGATCATGGAGGAGGTCCTCCTCCCGGTGATGTTCGACGTTCCCAGCGAGGACGACATCGCCCGCGTCGTCGTGACCCGCGAGGTCGTCCTCGACAACGTGCTGCCGACGATCGTCCGGCGCGACGTCCCGGCCCGGGCCAAGCGCCAGCAGCGCAAGGAAAGCGCCTGACCGCTCGCCCTTCGGGCGTTCAGCCGGTAGGCGTCGGCCCCCGCCGACGCGCCCGGCTCACCACTCCGGTGGAGCGAACTGGCTCAGCGTGAGCGTGGCGCCCTGCGGGTCGCGGACGACCGCCTCGCGCGTCCACTCGGTGTCGGCGGCGGAGAGCACCGTCGCCCCCAGCCGCTCCGCCGCGGAGACCGACTCGTCCCGGTCGGCCACGGTGAAGGTCACCTGCCAACCCGCCTGAGCGGGGTCGGCGTCCGGCATGACTCCGGCGACAACGTCGGCGAACCCGGGCGGCGCAAACTGCTGGCGTTCGTGGATGCGCGGGTCGACGGTCGCTGCGAGGTGGTCGCCGTAGCCCGGCACGCGGATCATGCCGGCGCCGAGCTCCGGGTCGGCCGCCCAGCCGAACACCGCCGCGTAGAACGGCAGGACCGCGCCGGGATCGGAGGTGTGCAGGATGCTGAAGTTCCAGGCGCCCGGCAGGTTGGCCACCTGGGCCCCGAGCCGGCGGCCGGCCTGCCAGAGATGGAACACCGCCCCTTGGGGATCGGCGCAGGTCGCCGTGCGGCCGCCCGGGCCGGCGTCCGCGGGGGCGATGAGCACCGCGCCGCCCGCCTGGGCGACGGCCGACGCGGTGGCGTCCGCGTCGTCACAGGCCACGTAGGTTCGCCACCTCGTGCCCTCGGCGTCGCCCGCGGGTGCGACGGCGGCGGCGTCGTGCCCGTCGAGCGTAGCGACGAGGTAGGCGTCGGGGGCGTCGGAGGGCATGACGTGGGTCAGCTCCCAGCCGAAGAGCCCGCGGTAGAACTCCGAGGCGGCCGCGAGGTCGGTCTGGGTCACGTCGACCCACGACGGCACCCCCTGGGGGTAGCGGCGCTGGTCGGTGAGGACGACCTGGTCGTTCTCGCTGCTCATACGCCGATCGTGGCAGACCGCACCGACACCCCAGCCGCCGCCGCAGGGCGCCATCTCCCCGCAGCGGTGGGAACAACGGCGGCCTGGGCCGACTTGACCCGGATGGAACGACGGCGTACTGTCTGGATAGTACGAAACGGTTTCGTTTCATCCGTACCGAGCCAGCCTGAGGAAGGACCGACCGTGAGCCCCACCGTCACCGCTTCCCGACCCCGGGTCGAGGGGGAACGGGCCACCGAGATCCACGAGGCGGTCATCCGACTGCTCATCGAGCACGGCTACGACAAGCTCACCTTCGACGCGGTCGCGGCGGAAGTCCGGGCCAGCAAGGCCACGCTCTACCGCAAGTGGCCCACCAAGGCCGCCCTCGTCGTCGAGTCCGTGGTCGAGACGATCTGCCCGTCGGTCCTCGAGCGCCCGGACTCCGGCTCGCTGCGGGGCGATCTGCTCTTCGGCGGCTGCCAGGACCGAGGCCTCACCGAGGGCCTCCCGTCGCTGCTCGCCGCCGTCATGCCGGCGTTGCACCGCGACGAGGAGCTGTTCCGGGAGTTCGAGTCCCGCTTCCTCGGGCCGATGAGCGAGCAGTCGATCGGCACCTTCCGCCGCGCCCAGGAACGCGGCGAGATCGGCCCCGACGCCGACCTCGAGCGACTGGCCTCGATCCTGCCGGCGATGGCCGTGCACCAGGCGGTCGTCTTCGGCCGCGACTGCAGCGTCATCGACATCACCGCGATCGTGGACGACGTCGTCCTGCCCGCGTGTCGGGCCACCTTGCGCTGACGCGCCGGGTCTCACCCGCACCCCACCGCTACCCCTGCCGTCGACGGAGACGGTCTACCCGCCCCTGTCCACGAAAGGCTTCCCCATGTCCGTGATCTCCGACGTCCCCACCCCGGACGTCCTCCCCGAACCCGAGACCCGGCGCCGCCCGCGCGGCCTCGGGATCGCGCTCGCCGTCATCGGCGGCGCCCAGCTGATGATCGTGCTCGACGGCACCATCGTCAACATCGCGCTGCCGCACATCCAGACCGACCTTGGCTTCAGCAACGCCAGCCTGTCCTGGGTCGTCAACGCCTACGCCCTCGCCCTTGGCAGCCTGCTGCTGCTCGGCGGCCGGCTCGGCGACCTGCTCGGTCGACGCCGTATGTTCATCATCGGTGTCCTGCTCTTCGCCGGCGCGTCCCTCGTCGGTGGCCTGGCCGTCAACGAGGCCATGCTCATCGCCTCCCGGATCGCCCAGGGCGCCGGCGCCGCGATCGCCTCACCCGCCGCCCTCGCCCTCATCACCACGACCTTCCCGGCCGGCAAGGAACGCAACCGCGCCATGGGCGTGTACGCGGCGATGTCCGGTGTCGGTGCGGCCGTCGGCCTCATCCTCGGCGGCGCCCTGACCGAGTACGACTGGCGCTGGACCTTCTTCATCAACGTGCCGATCGGCCTGCTCGTCGCGACCCTCGCTCCGCGGGTGCTCATCGAGAGCGAGCGGTCGGAGGGCAGCTTCGACTTCATCGGCGCCATCACCGGTACCGCCGGTCTCGTCGGTATCGTCTACGGCCTGACCCACGCGGCCGACCCGGCCGGCGGCTGGGACTCCCCGGTGACCCTCACCTCGCTCGCGCTCGGTGTCGTCCTCCTGGTCACGTTCGTGCTCTACGAGCGCCGCAACCCGCACGCCCTCCTGCCGATCCGGATCGTCGCCGACCGCACCCGCGGCCTCAGCCTCTTCGTCATGCTGCTCGTCGGCGCCGGGATGTTCGCGATGTTCTACTTCCTCGGCCTCTACATCCAGCAGGTGCTCGGGTACGGCCCGCTCCAGGCCGGGTTCGCGTTCCTGCCGTTCTCCGCGGCCATGGTCGCCGGAGCCGGTATCGCCTCGACGCTGGCCAGCAGGATCGACCCGCGCTGGATCTCCGGTCCCGGTGCGCTCATCGCGTCCATCGGAATGTTCGGCTTCAGCCAGCTCACCGTGGACAGCACGTATGCCGCCCACCTGCTGCCGTGGATCGTCGTCCTCGCCTTCGGGCTCGGGCTGACCTTCGTGCCGCTCACGCTGACCGCCGTCGCCGGCGTGCGGGCCGAGGACTCCGGCGCCAGCTCGGCCGCCCTCAACACCGCGCAGCAGATCGGTGGGGCGATCGGCCTCGCGGCCCTCACCACCGTGTTCACGCACGGCTTCGCCGACCGGATGACCGCGCTCGCCGGCCCGATCCAGGGGCAGGCACAGTCCGGGGCGATCACCGCCGACCAGGCCCATGCGGCCATGGCCCAGGCGCAGCTCGTCGCACAGACCGACGGCTCCACCCGGGGCTTCCTCGTCGGCGCGGCGATGATCCTCGTCGGTTCACTGGTCATCTTCTTCGGCCTGAACGTCAAGCACGAGGAGCTCGCGTCCCGCGAAGCGGTCTCCGGGCCGCACCTCGGCTGACCCGCCTGGGCGGGTTGTCTAGAACAACGTCGGGACCGTGACCGCGGGCTTCGTGGTCACGGTCCCGACCTGTCGGTGCTGGGCACGCGCGCGCCCACCCAGACCGTGCCGCTCCAGCAGCGGCAGCACCCGCCGCGCCAGGTCGTCGCGGTAGGCCGGGGTCGCGAACGCGCCCCGCGCATACAGGCTCCGGTATGCGGGGAGCAGCTCGGGGTGCTCCCGCTCGAGCCACGCGAACCACCACTCGCGGGTACCGGGGCGCAGGTGCAGTGCCATCACGGTGGCCGACGTCGCGCCGGCCGCGGCGATGCGCGAGAGGAGTGCGTCGACGGCTGCGGTGTCGTCGCTGAGGTGCGGGATGACCGGGGCGACCATGACGTGGCACGGGAGCCCGGCATCGGTGACCGCCCGGACGAGGTCCAGCCGAGCTCTGGGGGAGGACGTCCCGGGTTCGAGTCGCTGGTGCAGCCCTTCGTCCCCGATGGCGATCGAGACGCCGAAGCCCACGTGCACGTCACGCGCGGCCGCGGTGAGCAGTGGGAGGTCCCGCTTCGCGATCGTCCCCTTGGTGAGGATCGAGAACGGCGTCCCCGACCCCGCAAGGGCCTTGATGATCCCGGGCATCAGCCGGTAGCGACCCTCGGCGCGTTGGTACGGGTCGGTGTTCGTGCCCAGGGCCACCGCCTCGTGGTCCCAGCTCGGCCGGTGGAGCTCGCGCGTGAGGACGTCGGCGACGTTGGTCTTGACGACGATCTGGCTGTCGAAGTCCGCGCCCGCGTCGAGGTCGAGATAGGTATGCGTGTTGCGGGCGAAGCAGTAGACGCAGGCGTGCGTGCAGCCGCGGTAGGGGTTGACGGTCCACTCGAAGGGGAGCTGAGCCGCCGCGGGGATCCGGTTCAGCGCCGACTTCGCGAGCACCTCGTGGAAGGTGATCCCGGCGAACTCGGGCGTCCGGACCGTCCGGACGAGCCCGTCGTTGGCGTCCAGGCCGGGTAGGGCACCGGGTACCCGGGCGCCGATCGACTGGCCCTGCCATCGCATACCCGATATTCGAACACACGTACGAGTAGATGTCGAGAACCGAGCGCGTCGACGCCGTGCGCTGTGGGGCCAGCTGGCCGAGCCGTTCGCGGTGTCCCTGCCGGCGATCTCGCATCATCTCAAGGTCTTGGAGCGGGCGGGTCTGGTCGTGCGCACGCGCGAGGCGCAGTGGCGGCCGAGCCGGTTGCAGGTCGACCCCCTGGACGAGGCGGTCGACTGGCTGCTCGCTCGCCGTCGGACGTGGGACGCCCGGATGGACCGGCTCGAGGCGCACCTGCGCCGGACAGGAGAGGACGACTGATATGGCCGACACCAGCATGACCGAGCACTGCGCCGAGGTCCGCGTCACCCGCGTCTTCGACGCCTCGAGGGAGCGGGTGTTCCAGGCCTGGACCGACCCCGACGACGTCGCGATGTGGTTCAGCCCCGCTCCACTGACGACCCCGCGAGAGAGCGTGCGGATCGACCTACGGGTGGGTGGGCGCTACGAGCTGACCATGGTGATGCCCGACGGCGCGGCGTCGCCACTCGGCTTCGAGATCGTCGAGGTCGACCCGCCCGGCCTGCTCGTGCTGCGGTCCGACCCGATGCCGGACGCGGGCATGCCCGAGCCGACGCTGGTGCGGATCGAGCTGCACGAGGAGGCATCGGCGCAGGGTTCGCGAACGCGGATGACCCTCACGGACGGTCCGTACCCGACCGGGTTCGGCGTCCACGCCGAGCGCGGCTGGCTCAGCGCGTTCGACAAGCTGGCTTCGGTCGTCGCCGGGTAGCTCCGGGTTCCTGAGCGGATCTCGTTGCTGTGCAGTGGTTTTGCCGACACACCAAGCCGGTGCTTGGATTGACCAGTGACGGTTCCCGCGAGCCCGACCCAGCCGCGGGCGGTGCGGCGGATGCTCGCGCCCTGGCACTTCGTCGTGCTGTTCGGCCTGGTCAGCCTCTTCGCGGACATGGTCTACGAGGGCGCGCGCAGCATCATCGGTCCCTTCCTCGCGACGCTGGGCGCGTCCGCGGTCGTGGTCGGCGTGGCCGCGGGGGTCGGGGAGTTCATCGGCTACGGGTTGCGCGTCGTCTCCGGATATCTGGTCAGCCGCAGCCGGCACTACTGGACGTGGACGATCGTCGGGTACGCCCTGACCGTGCTGAGCGTGCCGCTGATCGGTGTCACCACCGCCGTGGCTCCGGCACTGCTGCTGTATGCGACCGAGCGACTCGGCAAGGCGGTCCGCTCGCCGGCCAAGGACACGCTGCTCTCGCACGCCTCCACGCGGACCGGAAGCGGATCCGCGTTCGGCGTCCACCAAGCCATGGACCAGGCAGGGGCCGTCGCGGGGCCGCTGATCCTGGCGGCCGTGCTGTCGTGGCGCAGCGGCGACTACCGGACCGCGTTCGCGGTGCTCGCCCTGCCGGGGGTGGTCGTCCTGGCGCTGCTGTTCTGGCTGCGGTGGCGGGTCCCGGACCCGATCTCGTACGAGTCGATGGGCTCGGCGGTGCCCGCGGGTGCGGGCCCGCCGGCGTCCGCAACCGTACGGCGCGCTCGCCAGGCCTTGCCTCGGGTGCTGTGGCGCTACATGGCCGCAGTCGGAGTGCTCTCGTGTGGCGTCGCCTCGTTCCCACTGCTGGCGTACCACGCCCAGACCCAGGGCCTGCTGACGGAAGCGCAGGTACCCGTGTTGTTCGCCGTGGCCATGTTCGTGGACGGCGTCAGTGGTCTCGTGACCGGTCGGGCGTACGACCGCCGAGGTCCGAGAGTCCTGCTCCTGGTTCCCGCGGCCGCCTCCTGCGCTGCCATCGCCTTCACCGCCAACGCGGTGCTGGTCTGGGCCGGGGTCGCGATCTGGGGCGTCGTCAACGGCATCCTCGACTCCACCATCAAGGCGGTGGTGACTCGGCTGGTACCTCCCGGCACTCGGGCGACCGCCTTCGGCTGGCTCGCTCTGGTGCGGGGTGTCGGCCTACTGCTCGCCGGTGCCGTTCTCGGGCTGGCCTACGAACAGAGCATCCCCCTGGTCATCGGGCTGATCCTGACCGCCAACGCGCTGGCGTTCTGGGGACTGTGGTCCGTCCTGCGCGACCCAGCGCTGGCGGCGACCCAGAGGCAGGGCGACTGACGCCTTGGTCCGCCGGGGGGACCGCGCGGGCCAAGCCAAGGGCGTGACTCGTCCGGGGGTCACCGCGCGCCCCTCGGTCAGGAGAGCGTAGGGCGTGCCTCGGAGGCGAAGAGGTTGAGCCCGATGCGCTCGGCCAGGTACTTGGTGACCAGCTGGCCGCGAACGCTGTTGCCCGCGGGGTCCAGCGGCGGCGAGAAGGTGGCCAGTCCACCCTTGCCCGGTGCCACGGTGACGATGCCTCCGCTCACCCCGCTCTTTCCCGGAACTCCGATCTCGTACAGCCAGTCTCCGGACAGCTCGTAGAGGCCGGCGGTGGCCATGACCGCGAGGACCCGGCGGCACACGCTCGCCGCGATGACGCGGTCACCGCTCTCGGGGTTGACCCCGCCGTTCGCGAGGGTCGCACCCATCGCCGCGAGGTCGTGAACCGTGACCTCCAGGGAGCACTGGCGCGTGTAGACGTCGGTGGCCGCGTCCGGGTCGAAGTAGAGCCGGCCGTAGCTGTTCAGCAGGTGCGCGATGCCGTGGTTGCGCATGTTCGACCCGGCCTCCGACGCATACACGTCCTCGCTCATGCTCAGCTCGCGGCCGGCGAAGCGCGACAGCCCGTCGCGGACGTGCTCGAACTTCTCCTCGGCCGTGGTGCCCGGTACCAGGCTGGTGGTGGCGATCGCCCCCGCGTTGACGAGCGGGTTCATCGTTCGGGCGTCGTTCAGCTCGACGGCCATGAGCGAGTTGAACGGAAACCCGGTGCTGTTCACGCCGAGGTGCTGCCTCGCGGAGTCGTAGCCCTCGGCCTCGCACACCAGGGCGAAGACGAACGGCTTGGAGACGCTCTGGATCGAGAAGGGCGTGTCGACGTCGCCGATCTCGAAGGACCGGCCCCGGGCACCGACCACGGAGATGCCGAAGAGGTCCGGGGAGGCTGCCGCCAGGGCGGGGATGTAGTCGGCGACGACGCCGTCGGCGTTCGCTTGGTAGAGGTGGAAGGCCTCGGTGACGACGCGTTGCACGTCGGCGGGATCCGGCAGGTCGCCGGTCGAGACCCGTGGCGGCGTTGTCGCCTCGTCGTACGGGAGTCGGTCGTGCATGGAGAGTCTCGCCATGGGATCCCGTCCGGTCTCGGTTGGCCAGAGCGTACGCCGCGGCCACGGTCACCACTGGTCGAGCAGCCACGTCGGGCTTCGGCTGTCGGCCCCGGCCTCCTCGACGCGTTGGCGCAGCTGCCGGTCCGCGGTCACCACCACCACGCCCCGTCCGTCCCCGACGGCAACCTGCCTCCTCACCTCGTCGAGGATGGCATCGTCTCCGGACCCGTCAGCGTGAACGGTGCGCAGGCGTGCCTCTTGACCGGCGTGGGGGCCGCGCCGCGCCTGCCCCTCGAGGACCAGCACGATCTCGTCCTCGGGCCGGTCGGCGGCCGACAGCTGGTCGTGCAGTCGGTGGGCGGCGCCGGCGCGGTCACGCCACCACCCGTCGGGTCGGCTGCCGACGACATTGGCGCCGTCGACGATGAGGACCTGCATCCGACCACGGTAGGAGCCATCGCGCTCCGTGACGGAGTTTCGCTCTGGTCAGGCGATCGGACCGCCCGCGTACGCGGGGTCGTGGCTGGCCACCGTGCGCGCCCCCACCAGGTGGCGGCCCAGGTATGCGCCGACACCCGAGACGGGGGCTCCGGCGAGGGCCGGCCCGGGTGCCGGTGCCGTGCCGGCCGCGCCGACGCGCGTAGCACGACCCCGCGGAGACGCCGAGAGCGACACCGTGGCTGACGGCGTGGACCGGGCCGGCCGCCGTGGGGGAGGATCCTGCGACGTGTCCACGTCGCCAGCGGTCGTCGTCGCTCGCCTCGCCGAGGAACGGGCCTCGGTAACGGCTCAGCTCGCGCGGATGGAGCAGGACCTGACCGATCTCTTCGCCGCCTCCCGCGACACCAATGCCGATGACGAACACGACCCCGAGGGTCAGACGATCGCGTACGAACGCTCCCAGCTGTCATCGCTGATCCGCCGGGCGCGCGCGAACCTCGAGGAGATCGACGCCGCCACCGGGAGGCTGGCGGCCGGGACCTACGGGAGCTGCGCGGTCTGTCATCGGCCCGTCGGCGCGGAACGCCTGGAGGCCAAGCCGACCGCGCGGACCTGCGTCCGGCACGCCGACGTCCGTCCCTAGGCGTCCGGTTCGGCGTCCGAACCGGTCTGGCGAGTGCCCCACCACAGCCAGGCGCTGACGGCGACCAGGGCCATGACCGCCAGGGCCACCTGACCCGGGACCCGGATCGAGCGGACCAGCTGCGCGAGCACCGCCACGGCGACGGTGATCGCACCGACGGTCCCCAGCCGACGGCGGACCCGTGACCAGGTGTCCACCGCCAGGTCACCGGACGTGGGCCGTCCGCCGAGCAGGACGAGCGCGGTGTGCGACGCGGCGACGGCGAGAGCGGCCGGTACCGACCACCAGGTGAACGGACCCGGCACCCCCCCCACCCACACCACGAGCAGCAGGACCCACAGGGCCAGGTGCCCGGTCGACTCGGGCCGGGCGGCGCCTACGGCGGCCAGCGGCGTGAGTACGAGGAACCACCAGGTGAACCCGGCACCGGCGAGGATCGTCGCCCCGAGGAACACGACCGGCGCGAGGATGACCACCGCACACAACAGCAGCTGCGGTGCGCCGTACTCCTCCGAGAGCCCCAGGCGGACCAACCGGAGCTGCCGGACCGGGTCCGGCCGCGACGCGCTCACCGGCGAGCCATCCGAGGAGCGCGGGCGCGGCGGGACAGCTCGCGCAGCACCTGGTCGAGGCTCTGCGGCCCCTGCCACGCGACGACCGGGATGCCCGCAGAGGTCAGGCGGTGGACGTCGACCGATCGGCTCAGCCGGCGCAGCCGCCACGCGAGCGCGGTGTAGGGGTCGTTCTCGCTGCGCCACAGGTGTTCCGGCATGGTGTCCACGACCACGGTCGTCAGCCCTCGGGAGCCGAGCCGGGCGACCACGTCGACCATGGCCGGGTCGACCAGCGGCGACAGCACGAAGACGACGGCGCCGGCACCGATCCCGGCGATCGCATACTCGCCGTCGTCGTCACGATCGGTCGCCGGTTCGATCAGGGCCAACGACCCGAGCACCCGGCGCAGGTGCGCCCGGCCGCTGCCGACCGGCACCCGCGGCACCCGCGCCGCGCCGACAACCCGCAGGCCGACCCGGTCGCCCACCCCGAGGTAGTGCTCCGCCATGGCTCCGGCCGCCCGGACGGTCAGGTCGAGGCTGGTCGGCCGGCCGTCGAGGCCCTCGCGTGGGCCCAGATCACTGGTCCCGTCGACGACGAGGACGATCTGCGAGTCCTCGTCGCCGTAGGTCGAGGTCACGTGCAGGGTTCCGGTGCGCAGCGACACCGGCCAGTGGATCCGCCGGAGCCGGTCGCCCACCTGGAACGGCCGCAGCCGGTCGAACTCGCTTCCGCTCCCGGGTCGTTGCGCGCGGTATGCGCCGACGAGCCCCTCCGGGTGCGGCATCGGTGCCGTCGGGGTGAAGACAGCGGGCAACGGCAACGTCACCAGTCGCTGCGGCTCCGAGTCGACCGGTCCGCTGCGGTAGGCCCCCCACGTCGACCAGGCGCCGCACCGCACGGGACCCACCGAGCGAGCGCCCCAGCGGGTCGAGCGGACAACGACGGCGGCACCGGCCTGGCGGAAGGACTCGTCGCCGGCGACGGGCCGGCCCTCGGACCGGCCGATGACCCGGATGCCGAGCGGCGGGTCCTGCTCCACGAACACCGACGGCGACACGGCCACGACCACGTCGTCCACGCCGTCGGGGATGGACACGGTCGCCCGCAGCACGGTCGCCTCCCCCTCGCGCAGCGTTCCGTGCCCCACGGCGGTGCTCACGGTCACCCGCTCCTGGGGACGACCCAGCCACGCCCAGGTCGTCACCACCAGCCACGGCGTGATGAGGACGAGCAGGTCGGGCCGGTTCATCGCCAGCGCCACGACGGCGCCCACGACCCCCAGCAGGGTCGCGCGGAAGTGGGCGGCGGTCGGCCGCCACTCCGGCAACACGGTGGGCCGCGGGGAACCGGTCACGACGGTCGCGCCTCCCGGGCGGAGGGGGTGGGGACGGTGGCGAGGATGCTCTCGACCACGGTGCGCCCGGTGACGTTGCTCATCCACAGCTCCGGCCGGACGGTGATCCGGTGCGAGAGGACCGGGATCGCCACCGCCTTGACGTCCTCAGGGGTCAGGTAGTCGCGGCCCCGCAGCACTGCGTGCGCCCGGCCGACGAGCATCAGGGCCAGCGACCCGCGGGGCGACGCGCCGAGCATCGAGTGCTGGTGGTCACGGCTCGCCGTTGCGAGAGCGACGCAGTAGGCGGCCACGGTGTCGTCCACGCCCACGGTCTCGACCGCGTCCTGCATCGCGAGAAGCCCCGTGGCGTCGGTGACCCGGTCGAGCGAGACCTCCTCGCGCTGGCGCGCGACCCGGTTGCGCAGGACGTCGAGCTCCTGCGACTCCGACGGGTACCCGAAGGAGACGCGCATGAGGAACCGGTCGAGCTGGGCCTCGGGAAGGGGGTAGGTGCCTTCGTACTCAACGGGGTTCGCGGTGGCGAGGACGTGGAACGGGCGCGCGAGCGGGAAGGTCTGGCCCTCGACGGTGACCTGGCGTTCCTGCATCGCCTCGAGCAGCGCCGACTGGGTCTTGGGCGGTGTGCGGTTGATCTCGTCGGCGAGGAGGAGCCCCGTGAACAGTGGTCCGCGCCGGAACGCGAACTCCTGTGCGCGCTGGTCGTAGACGAACGATCCGGTGAGGTCCCCGGGCAGCAGGTCGGGGGTGAACTGGGCTCGTGTGAACTCCAGCCCGAGCGTGGTGGCGAAGCACCGGGCGGCGAGGGTCTTGCCCAGCCCGGGGAAGTCCTCGATGAGGACGTGACCACCGGCGAGGATCGCGCTGAGGACCAGGGTGAGCGGCTGCCGTTTCCCGACCACGGCACGCTCGACCTCGTCGAGGATGCGCTGACCCTGTTCGGAGACCTGCGCGAGGGGCATGCTCACGGCGACTCGATTCTGTCGAGGAGTGCGGACAGGTACTGCGCGTCGGCCAGCCGAAGGTCCGGTGGACGCGTCACGAGGTCGGCGAGGTCGGACGGCAGGGCCTCGTAGGCGAGGTCGGGGTGGGCGACGATGTCCCACCCTCGCTCGCGACGGACCCGGTCCGCCAGGACGACCTTCAGCTGGCGCTGGAGGTCACTCGCGAGGTTGCGGCGCTGGCTGGGCTCGTTGACCCGGGCCTCGAGGCGTCGCGCCAGCGCGGCGGTGCGGTGGTCGGAGCCGCGTCCGAGCCCGGCCGTCGACGGCGGGTTGACGATCCAGGGCTCGCTGTGGCTGCTGGTGAACCGCTCGCTGAAGACCGCGAAAACCGTTGCGGCAGCGAGGAAGAACGCCGCGACGAGCACCGGCGACGGCGAGGCCTGGAGCAGGACGAGGAAGAGCATCGTCACCGCATACAGGATCACGACCCGGACCACGAGTCGCCGGCCGCTGGGGAGCCCTCGCCCGGGCGTCATGTGTCGCTCGCCTGCCTCGCTGCGACCTCGGCCTCGGCGAACGCGGCCCGAGCAGCGGCCTCGTCGGCGACGCGCTGCAGGTCCTCGTGGACCGTGGTGAGCCGGGCGATCGCCTGCGCGCGGTGTTCCTCGGTCATCGGGTGTCGCGAGTAGCGCGCCTCACGGTAGAGCTCGGCGAGACCGCCCAGCGCCACGGGCGCGATGTCCCAGGTGTGGAGCACGCGGATGGTGTACTCGGCGGCGGTCTCGGCGGGATGCCGGGGGAGGCCCGCGGCCGAGGCGGAGTCCTCCAGGTCGACCCAGCAGGCGACGATCGCGTTGCGTGGCTCGCCGGACGCCAGCAGCGCCAGGCGCGCGTCGGCCGTCTCGACCAGCTCGTCGGGCAGGGCGGGCAGCGGCCGAAGCGGCCGCCGGGGGACGGTGCGGCTGCGCATCCGGGGGGCGTTGCGCCAGGCGTAGCGGAGGATCAGGTAGAGCACCCAGAGGCAGAGACCGAACACCACGAGCTGGATCAGCGCCACCACCACCGGTGGGAGGCTGGGGAGCGTGGACAGGTCGCCGAACGGACCGGTGGTCGCCGTCGTCGCGGTGGGCGAGCTCGGGGGGACGCTGGGCGGCCGCGAGGGGCTGGCGGTGCCGGTCGCGGACCCCGTCGAGCTGAGGACATCGACCGGACCGGACGCGGTGACCACGGTGAGCAGGGCGAGCCCGGCCAGCCCCGCTCCCACCAGCCACGGAGCCGGGCCGCCAGGAGGTCGGGGCAGGCGGACCTCCCGCGTCCCACCGCCACCCATGCCCGGCACGCTACCCCGGGGTGGTGACGGCGGGGCGCTCCGTCAGCCGCGCTGACGGGGCTCCGGCGGGACGATCTCCGCGTCCCGTACGGCGAGCGCCGCCGACGGTTCCTCGACCACGTAGGTGAGGTCGCGGACGCGACCGGCCGACCGCAGGTCGCCCTCGGCGGTGCGCACCCGGTCGAGCTGGGCCGACGCCCCGGCGAGGGTCATCGCGGTGATCTCTGCGCGCATACCGACCTTGGCGTCCGACTTGGCCTTGCGGATTCCCGTGAGGGCTTCTCCGACGGCCGCGAGGACCGCTGGGTCGGCCCCGCGGGCGTCGCCGAGCTCGGCCGTCGTCGGCCACTGCGCCTGGTGCACGGAACCTGCCGACGTGTCGTGGAACCACGACCACACCTCCTCGGTCGCGAACACGAGAACCGGTGCCAGCAGCCGCAGCTGGAGGTCCAGCGCGAGGCGCAAGGCGGCCCGCGCCGACACAGCGCCGGGGTCCGCGCCGGAGTCCGCGCCGCAGTCCGCGCCGTCTCCCTCGTCGGTGTCCGAGCCGTAGGCGCGGTCCTTCACCAGCTCGAGGTAGTCGTCGCAGAACGCCCAGAAGAACGACTCCGTCACCTCGAGGGCCCTGGTGTAGTCGAGCGCCTCGTTGGCCGCGGTCGCGATGTCGACCACCTCGCCCAGGCTGGCCAGCATGGCTCGGTCGAGGGGTTCGGTGACGAGCGCGGACAGGCTCTTGGTGTCGAGCGCCTCGCCGACGTCGCCGAACGAGAGGGCGAACCGGCTGGCGTTGAGCACCTTGATGGCCAGCCGGCGGCCGACCTTCATCTGCGCGGTGTCGAGTGCCGCGTCGATGCCGAGACGGGCGGACGCCGCCCAGTAGCGCACACCGTCGCTGCCGTGCTCCTGGAGCATGTCGAGGGGCGTGGTCGCGTTGCCCTTGGACTTGCTCATCTTCTTGCGGTCGGGGTCGAGGATCCAGCCGTTCAGCGTCGCGTGGCGCCACGGCAGCGAGCCGAACTCGTAGTGCGCGCGCACCACCGTGGAGAACAGCCAGGTCCGGATGATGTCGTGACCCTGGGGGCGCTGGTCCATGGGGAAGACGGCGGCGAACAGCTCCGGGTCGGTCTGCCAGCCCCCGGCGATGTAGGGCGTCAGCGACGACGTAGCCCACGTGTCCATGACGTCGGGGTCCCCGTGGAACCCGCCCGGCTGGTCGCGCTGGTCCTCGTCGTAGCCGGCCGGCGCCTCGGCGGCCGGGTCGACCGGAAGGGCGTCCTCGGCCGGGACGATCGGGTGGTCGTAGTCGACCTCGCCCGCATCGTCGACGGGGTACCAGACGGGGATCGGCACGCCCATGAACCGCTGCCGGCTGATCAACCAGTCGCCGTTGAGGCCGCCGACCCAGTTCTCGTAGCGGGACCGCATGAAGCCGGGGTGGAAGTCGAGCTCGCGGCCGCGCTCGAGGAACTGCTCGCGGATCGCCTCGTCCCGGCCGCCGTTGCGGATGTACCACTGCCGCGACGTGACGATCTCGAGCGGGCGGTCGCCCTTCTCGTAGAAGTTCGCCTTGCGCTGGGTGGGGACGGGGTCGCCGGACAGGTCGCCGGACGCCTTGAGCGCCTCGACCACCGCGGTCCGGGCGGAGAAGATGGTCTTGGTCGCCATCTGGCCGAACGTCTCTTGTCCGGTCTCGCTGGTGATCCAGGCGGGAGTGTCGGCCTGGATCCGACCGTCGCGGGTCACCACCGAGCGGGTCGGCAACCGCAGCTCGCGCCACCACTGCACGTCGGTGAGGTCGCCGAACGTGCAGCACATCGCGATGCCGGCGCCCTTGTCCATCTCGGCCAGCGGGTGGGCCACCACCGGCACCTCGACCCCGAACACCGGTGAGGTGACCGTGGTTCCGAAGAGCGACGCATACCGCTCGTCGTCGGGGTGGGCGATGAGCGCGACGCACGCGGGGAGCAGCTCAGGCCGGGTCGTCTCGATGTAGACCGCCTGGTCCGGGTCGGCCGTGGGGTGGAAGGCGATGCGGTGGTAGGCGCCGGGGTAGTCGCGCGCCTCGAGCTCGGCCTGCGCGACGGCGGTCTGGAACGTCACGTCCCAGAGACCGGGAGCCTCAGCCTGGTAGGCCTCGCCGCGCGCGAGGTTCCGCAGGAAGAACGTCTGGCTCACCGCACGGGAGCGGTCGTCGATGGTGCGGTAGCTGATGTTCCAGTCGTAGGCCAGACCGAGCAGGCGGAACGTGTCCTCGAAGAGCACCTCGTCCTTGACCGTGAGGGTCTCGCACAGCTCGTTGAAGTTGCGCCGGCTGATGAGCACCTGGTCGGCGGCCTTGTCGGACGCACTTCCCTCGTGCGGGGGCACGAAGTCGGGGTCGTAGTGCAGGGTCGCGTCGCCGCGGACGCCGTAGTAGTTCTGCACCCGGCGCTCGGTGGGCAGCCCGTTGTCGTCCCAGCCGATCGGGTAGAACACCTCGAGGCCGGCCATCCGCTTGTAGCGGGCGATGCAGTCGGCCTCGGTGTAGCCGAAGACGTGCCCGATGTGGAGGGACCCGCTGGCGGTGGGCGGCGGCGTGTCGATGGCCCAGATCTGGTCCCGGCGGCCGGCCAGCGCCCGCTCGCGGTCGAACGTGTAGGTCCCCTGCTCCTTCCATACCTGCGCCCACTTCTCCTCCAGGCCGTCCACGGACGGCCTCTCGGGGATCTGGGGTGCCGTCGTGGCACGGGCGGGTGTGGAGGTGGTCATGGTCGGGGATTCTCCCAGACCGGGACGGGCGTGCTCCAACGCGTTACGGCGGTCACGTCGCGGGTCATGTCGCGATCGGTGTGGTCCTGACCCCACCAGCCGTGACATGACCTGCGACCTGACGGCGACATGACCGGTTGAGCGCTGGACGGGCGCCGACGCGTGCCCGCGCGAAGTTCTCCGCACGTGATGGCCTATTCCGGGTCGATGTCCGGAATGTCGGTAAAAACGTCATCACGTGCGGCGTTGTCGGCGCCGTGCCGGCGGCGCGGGGGAGCCGAGTGGGTCAGGCGCCGACCACGGCCAACGACGGGGTATGCGTCGCCTCGCCGGCCAGCCGGGCGTATCGGCCGCCGTCGGCGAGGAGCGACTCGTGCGTCCCGCGCTCGACCACCCGGCCGTGCGACAGGACGGCGATCTGGTCGGCCTGCTCGATCGTCGACAGCCGGTGGGCGATGGTGATCGTGGTGCGGCCACGGGACACCTCGTCGAGGGCCGCCTGAAGCTCACGCTCGGTCTCGTTGTCGAGGGCACTGGTGGCCTCGTCGAGGACGAGTACCCGAGGGTCGCGCAACAGTGTCCGCGCAATGGCGAACCGCTGCTTCTCGCCGCCGGAGAACCGCAGCCCGCGCGCCCCGACGACGGTGTCGAGCCCGTCCGGAAGCGTGGCGACGAGATCGGCGATCTGGGCCGCCTCGAGGGCCTGCCACAGGTCGGCGTCCGTCGCGTCCGGCCTCGCGTAGAGGAGGTTCTCCCGGATCGACGCGTGCAGCAGGTAGGTCTCCTGGGAGACCACGCCGATGATCCGGGACAGGTCCTCGAGGGACAGGTCGCGCAGGTCGATGCCGTCGACCAGCACGCGCCCCACGGACGGGTCGCGCAGCCGCGGAACCAGGCTGGCCAGCGTGGTCTTGCCCGAACCGGTCTCGCCCACCAGCGCGAGCGACGAGCCGGCGGGCACCACGAGGTCGACCTCGGCGAGGGCGTCGCGGTCCGCGTCGGGGTACCGGTAGGACACGCTCTCGATCCGAACCTCACCACGCACCGCGGCGGGCTCGACGGCGACGGGGTGTGCTGGTGCCTTCACCTCGACCTCGAGGTCGAGGTAGCCGAAGATCCGGCTGAACAGAGCCATCGAGCTGACGATCGAGACGCCCACGTCGAGCAGGCCCATGAGCGGGCGGAAGATGCCGGACTGCAGCGCGGTGAACGCGACCAGGGTCCCGATGGTCATCCCACCGGACGTCGCGGGGAAACCCGCGGCAAGGTAGATCAGCGCGGGGATCGCGGCGAAGACGACGCTCATCGTCGCCATCCGCCAGCGGCCGGCCAGCTGGGACTGGACCTCGAGGTCGACCAGCTCGCGCGACGTCGCGGCGAACCGGGCCGAGGTCGTCTCGGTCGCGCCCAGCGTCTTGGTCAGCTGGATGCCGCTGACCGAGAGTCCCTCGTCGACCTGGGTGAGCATGTCGGCCATCCGGCGCTGCTGCTTGGCGGTGACGTCACGCCGCAGGAGCGCGACCCGGCGGGTCAGCCAGATGGCTGGGGGGATGACCAGCAGGGACAGCAGGCTGAGCCGCCAGCTCAGCGCGACCATGGCGACCGCGGTCCCGACCGCGGTCGTGACGTTGGACGCGATCGATGTCGCGGTCGAGGTGACGACGGACTGCATGCCGGCGACGTCGTTGGTCAGCCGGGACTGGACCTCGCCGCCGCGGGTCCGGGTGAAGAAGGAGAGCGACTGGCGCTGGAGGTGGCTGAAGACATCGGTCCGCAGGCCGTGCATGACCTCCTGGCCCACGCGGGTGGAGATGAAGGTCTGCCCGAGGCCGAGCACGGCGGTCGCCACGGTGATGGCGAGCATCCCACCGACGGCGAGGAGGAGCAGCCGGACGTCCTGCTGGGGGAGGGCGTCGTCGATGACCAGCTTGAGGAGGAACGGGGAGGCGAGGGAGACGACGGACGAGGCCACGATGAGGGCGACCACGAGGACGACCCGGGCACGGAAGGGCGCGAAGAGGGAGCCGACGCGACGCCAGCTCACGGGAGACTCGGCGAGCTGGGCGCGGTCGGCGGGGTCGACCCGGCGCGGACCGCGGCCGCCGCCGCCGGGACCGCCGCCGAGGCCGTCGGGCATACCGGGGTGGGTGCGGCGAGTGGGTGAGGACTCTGGAAGGCGAGCCATGCGCACCACTCCTTTCAGTGAGGTAGCAAGATAATGAGGCTACCTCATAA
Organism: Lapillicoccus sp.; assembly: GCF_036559105.1. Classification (GTDB taxonomy): domain Bacteria; phylum Actinomycetota; class Actinomycetes; order Actinomycetales; family Dermatophilaceae; genus Lapillicoccus. The sequence goes on from NZ_DATBTV010000080.1 coordinate 28,200, forward strand.
TGAGGCATCCCTCTCAACGCTAGACTTCGGCGGTGAATTCCCCGACCCCCGCGGAGCCGACACTGGCCGAGCTCGTGACCGCCGTCGCGGGCCGCCTCCGGTCCGCCTGGCGTGACGGGCTGGCCCCCTGGGGGCTCTCGCCCCATCAAGGCCGCGCGCTACTCGTCGTCGCCCTCACCCCGGGCCTGCGGCCCACCGACCTCGCCTCCCGGCTCCGCATCTCGCCCCGCTCGGTGACCGAGGTGGTCGACGGGCTGGTGGAGGCGGGGCTGCTGGAGCGCACTCCCGACCCCCGTGACCGCCGCGCGGTCTCGCTCGACCTCACCGCCGAGGGGCAGGCGCAGGTGCGGGCGATCCGGCAGTCCCGCGAGCAGGTCGCCGGCACCCTCTTCGACACGCTCTCGGCCCACGACCGCGAGCAGCTGCAGCGGATCCTCGGCTCGCTGGTCGCGGATGGCGAGGACCCCCGCTCGCGCGGTCACCGCAGCTGACCGACCCAGAGCGTGGCCCCGGAGGCTACGGTCCCGTAGGTTGTCGTCATGGAGCCGGTCTACTCGAGCGTCATCACGGTCGCGCGGGGCGTCTTCGCAGCGCAGGGGATCCGCTTCACCGTCACCGGAGCCGAGCACGTGCCGCGGCGCGGCGGGGCGGTGATGGTCATCAACCACACCGGTTACATGGACTTCACCTACGCCGGGTATGCGGCGCGACCGGCTCGCCGCTTCGTCCGGTTCATGGCCAAGGACAGCGTCTTCACGCACAAGGTCAGCGGGCCGCTGATGCGGGCCATGAAGCACATCCCCGTCGACCGGTCCGCCGGCGCCGCGTCCTACGGGCTCGCGGTCCGCTTCCTGCGCGAGGGGGAGATCGTCGGGGTCTTCCCCGAGGCGACCATCTCCCGCTCCTTCGAGCTCAAGGCGTTCAAGAACGGCGCCGCCCGGATGGCGCAGGAGGCCGGCGTCCCGATGCTGCCGGTCGTCATGTGGGGGTCGCAGCGGGTCTGGACCAAGGGTCACCCCAAGCGCCTCGGTCGCACCAACGTCCCGATCGTCATCGCCATCGGCGAGCCGGTGCCCGTGGCGCCGGGCGACAGCGTCGACGAGGCCACGACCAAGGTGCACGCGGTGATGGAGGACATGCTGCACGCGCTGCAGGACTCCTACGAGCCGATGACCGGCGACGACCTGGTCTTCCTCCCGGCCCGGCTCGGGGGCACGGCGCCCACGCTGGAGGAGGCCAACCAGCTGGACGACGACGAGCGGCGCGACGCGATCCGCAAGGCGAGCGCCGCCCGCAAGGCGGAGCGGGCCGCCGCGGCGCCGAAGGCCGGTCCGCAGGCCTGACCCGCCTCGGCGCGCCCTCGCATACCCCGTCAGGCGGTGACCACCGCCGGGTCCTAGAGTCGCGAGCGTGGCCGGTTCACTGATGGGCAACGCAGTCCCGCGCGTCGAGGACCCCGATCTCGTGCAGGGCAAGGGCGACTACGTCGACGACCTGGTGGTCGACGGCACCCTCCACCTCGCGTTCGTACGAAGTCCCTTCGCCCACGCGCGGATCCGTGTCGCCGACGTCGAGGCCGCTCGCGCGGCGCCGGGTGTCGTCGGCGTCTTCACGGCCGCCGACCTGGACCTGCCCGCCGGGTACCTGTTCTTCGAGGTCAACCCGGACTGCGCCCGGCCGCCGCTCGCGACCGACCGGGTCCGGTTCGTCGGCGAGCCGGTCGCCGTGGTCGTCGCCGAGACCCGCTCCCAGGCCGTCGACGCGGTCGAGCTGGTCGACGTGGACTACGACCCGCTTCCGGCGGTCGTCGACATGGAGGAGGCGCTGGCCCCCGGAGCACCCCTGCAGTTCGACGGGGTCCCGGGCAACGTCGTCGGCGGCGAACGGGATCCCGACGACGTGGAGGACGCGCTCGCCGGCGCGGACCGGGTCGTGCGGGTGCGGATCGAGAACCCGCGGCTGGCCGTCGCGCCCATGGAGGGCAACGCCGTCCTCGTCATCCCCGGCGAGGACGCCGACGACGTCGAGGTGACCGCCTACGTCTCGACCCAGATGCCGCACGGGGCGCGGGCCGCCATCGCCCGCACCTTCCAGCTCGACAAGAAGCGGGTACGCGTCATCGCCCCGTTCGTCGGCGGCGCGTTCGGCGGCAAGGCCGGGCTCCCCGTCGAGCACACCGTGGCGGTCGCCGTCGCCCGTCGGCTGGGCCGCCCGGTGAAGGCCACCGAGACCCGGTCGGAGGCGATGCTCTCGATGCAGGGCCGCGGCCAGGTCGAGTACGTCGAGCTCGGACTGACGGACGACGGCCGGTTCACCGGGCTGCGCTGTCGGATCGTCGGCGACTGCGGCGCGTATGCGGGTTTCGGCGGCACCTTCGCCTACTCGACGACCTACATCATGGCCACCGGCGTCTACGACATCCCCAAGCTCAGCTACGCGGGCATCGCCGCCCTGACCAACACGGCGCCGATCGGGGCCTTCCGAGGGGCCGGGCGGCCCGAGGCCGCCGCGATGCTCGAGCGTCTCGTCGACGTCGCGGCCGACGAGCTCGGTATCGACCCGGTCGAGATCCGGCGCCGGAACTTCATCTCGGCCGACGCCTTCCCGTTCCACACGTTGACCGGCCTCACCTACGACTCCGGTGACTACGACCTCCCGCTACGGGAGGCGCTGAAGATCGCCGAGTACGACCGGTTGCGGGCGGAGCAGGCCGAGCGTCTCGCGCGCGGCGACACGCGGCTGCTCGGCATCGGGATCGCCGTCTACGCCGAGATCACCGGCGGCGGGTCGGGGGAGTACGGGTTCGTCGGGGTGGCCGACGACGGCATGGTGACCGTCCGGGCCGGGACGTCGTCCCACGGCCAGGGTCACGCGACGGCGTTCTCGATGCTCGTCGCCGACCGGTTCGGGATCCCGTTGGAGCGGATCCGGTTCGAGCAGTCCGACACCGCGACCGTGCCGCGCGGGGCGGGCACCGGCGGCTCGCGCTCGCTGCAGGTGGGCGGCAGTGCGGTCTCCGGCGCCGCCGACATCGTGGTCGAGCAGGCCAGGCGAGTAGCGGGCACGCTGCTGGAGGCCTCGGTGGCCGACATCGAGCTCACCGAGGGGTCGTTCTCCGTGGCCGGCGTCCCCGGACAGTCGGTGTCGTGGGCCGAGGTGGCGAGCCGCGCGACCGAGGACGACGAGCCGCTGCAGGCGGAGCACGACTTCAAGCCGGCCGACGCGACGTTCCCCTTCGGAGCGCACGTCTCGGTCGTCGAGGTGGATACCGAGACCGGCCTGGTCACGCCGCTGAAGCACATCGCCGTCGACGACTGTGGCCGGGTCCTGAACCCCCTGCTCGTCGGTGGCCAGCAGCACGGTGGCGTCGCTCAGGGCATGTCACAGGCCCTCTGGGAGCACTTCGAGTACGACGCCGACGGCAACCCCGTCACGGCGACGTTCGCGGACTACAACATGCCCGCGGCGACGGAGGTCCCGAGCGTGACGGTGTCCAACACCGAGACCCCCACTCCGATGAACCCGTTGGGCGCCAAGGGAATCGGCGAGTCAGCCACCGTGGGTTCGACGCCGGCGGTCCAGAACGCGGTGGTCGACGCGGTGAGCCACCTGGGCATCCGTCACCTCGACATGCCACTGACGCCGGACCGGGTGCTGCGCGCGATCCAGCAGGCGCACGACGGTTCGTTGCCGGACATCTGGCGGGAGCCCCCCGACGTGTTCGACGGGCTCGCGGTGCGGTCCGGCGACGACGAGTCGGACGAGTCCGCCGCGATCTGAGCTCGGCGCATCACGGCGGTGTGGAGGTTCAGGCCGTCGGGGGACCGACCCACGCTGCCGTGGCCTCCTCGGAGCCGGTCTCCTGGAGCACCGTGAGTGCGGGGATGCCGGGCCCGGCGACGACCGGGCTGACCGCCGACCGGGACCCGGCCAGGAGGTGTTCAGGGATGGTCCCGGGCGGCAGCATCAGGGCCTCGGCGAACGCGGCGGCGTCGGCCGGCCGGTCCTCGGGTCGCTTGGCGAGCCCGGCCATGACGGTGGTCCGCAGTGGCTCGGGGACGACGTCCGGCAGGTCGGGGGCGGGGTGGACGACGTGGGCGAGAGCGGTCGCCACCACCGACTCGCCCTGGAACGGACGCGTTCCCGTCAACAGCTCGTACCCCACGACCGCTAGCGAGTAGATGTCGCTGGACGGGCCGGCGGGCTGTCCCTGGAGCTGCTCCGGCGAGAGGTAGTGAGCGGTACCGAGCACCTCGCCGATCTGCGTGAGGTCGGATCCCGCGGCGGCCTTGGAGATCCCGAAGTCGGTGAGCCGGGCGTACCCGCTCGCGTCGACGACGATGTTCGCGGGTTTGACGTCGCGGTGGACCACCCCGGCTTCATGAGCTGCGCCGAGCGCCAGCGCGGCCTGATACAGGATGTCGCGAGCCTCCGAGGGCGGCAACGGTCCGCGCCGTTCGAGGATGGCGGAGAGCGGTTCACCGTCGATCAGCTCCATGACGAGGTAGGCCGACTCCTCGCCCTCGCCGAAGTCGTGCACCGTGACGATGTTCGGGTGTTGGAGCGCCGCGCTGTTGCGCGCCTCCGCTCGGAACCGCTCCATGAACGTCTCCCGGTTCGTCGCACCGGGCCGCACCACCTTGACGGCCACCGGTCGCTGCAGCGTCTCGTCGAGGGCCCTCCACACCTGTCCCATGCCGCCGACGGCGATGACGTCCTCCAGGCGATAACGCCCCGCCAGCAGGAGGCCCGCTTCGTAGTTCACGGGACCACTCTTCCGAGCAGGTGGATCGCGGGAGATGCGGGGGTATGGCGACTCGTCACACTCGTCCTTCGGCGCTGGGCCAGCTTCCGTACCCCCGGGCCTGGCCTCCGTGGCGATGCTTCCGTCCGGTAGGAGGCCTGTCAAACCGAACGAGATCGCCGTCGGTCCCGATCCGGCCTACCGCTGGAGGGCCTCGGGGTCATGGGTACGAGGCGGTCCTCGGCCGGTCGCGTACCCTGCCGCGCATGCCCGGACGCCGCGTACCCGAGGGTCCGCCGCCGGCGCCGGTCGTGCAGCGGTTGCGGCTGCGCTACGCCAAGCGGGGACGGCTGCGGTTCTCGTCGACACGCGACTTCCAGCGCGCCCTGGAGCGTGCGCTGCGCCGCGCCGACGTCCCCATGGCGTTCAGCGCGGGGTTCCACCCGCACCCTCGGATCTCGTATGCGAACGCGGCACCGACGGGGACCGCCAGCGAGGCCGAGTACGTCGAGCTGGGGGTCAGCGAACGGGTCGACCCGGAGGCGGTCCGGGTCGCGCTCGACGACGCGCTGCCGGCGGGACTCGACATCCTCGAGGTGGTCGAGGCGGGCCCGGGTTCGCTCGCCGACCGGCTGGAGGCCAGCGACTGGGTCATCGCTGTACCCCGGGTGGACCCCGAGACCCTCCAGGCGGCGGTCGATGCTTTCCTCGCCGTGGACCGGGCCGAGGTGACCCGAACGTTCAAGACCGGACCCCGGACCTTCGACACCCGGGAGGCCGTTCTGGACATGCGCGTGGTCGAGCCGGCGAGCGTGACGCGGGCCGTGCCGGACGCGGTGCCGGCTGGAGAGGCGGGGTGTGCGACAATGCGGATGGTCGTACGGCACACCACACCGGCTGTACGCCCCGACGACATTCTGTCCGCGCTGCGTGCGGTCGCGGATCTCGTGCCGCCGGCGCCACCTCTGGTGACGCGGCTGGCGCAGGGTCCGCTGGTACACGGAGTCGCGGCGGTGGCTGATCCACTGGCCACCGACGGGAAGGTCGGCGGCAGCTGAGACGGTGCCGCGCCAGTCGCGCGAGCCGACCCCGCTGTAGGACGACGACTTCCGTCGCACCAGAACCCTGGTGACGACGACACCGACACCGCACACGAGAGATCTGGGCCCGAGAGGGCCGGTGTGGCACCTCCCGTGGAGACGGAGAGGACGCCGACATGGCATCCGAGTACGACCAGACCGACCAGCAGGACTCCACCGACACCGGCAGCCTCGACGCCGGCGCGCCCGACCACTCCGAGCGGGTGGACCCGGGCCCCGAGCAGCCGGCCGAGAGCGTCGACCCCGCGGCTGAGCCGGAGACCGCACCGGCGCCCCGGACCCGCACCCGCAAGACGGCGGCCAAGACGACCAAGGCCGCCACCAGCAAGGCGACGACGCCGAGGGCATCGAGGGCGGCCAAGGTCGCCGCCGGCGCTCCCGACGCCGAGCCCGCCACCGGCAGCACCAGCAGCACCGCCACGACCGAGCCGACCGAGACGACCGAGACGACCGAGACGACCGAGACAGGCAAGCCGGCCAAGGCCACGAAGGCGGGCAAGGCCACGCGGACCACCAAGAAGGCGGCCGCGAAGAAGACTGCGGCACCGGTCCGCGAGTCGGCCGAGGGTTCGACCTCCGTGACCGACCCCGCCGGCCCCTCCGACGCCTTAGAGGCCTTCCAGGCCCCCGACGTCTCCCAGGTCCCCGAGGGCGCCGACGCCCCCGAGGCCGCAGCCGCGTCGGAGCCGGTCACCGAGACGGCCGGGCCCGCCAAGCGGGCCCGTCGTCGGTCGGCCCGCCCGGCCGAGGAGCCGACGACCGACGCCCGCAGCCTCATCGACGAGGAGGCGCTGCGGTTCGACCGGCTCGAGCCTGCGACCGTCGTCCCGCCCGGCGAGGACGACGAGGACGATGAGACCGACGAGACCGATGAGACCGACGGCCGGCAGGTGGTGACGGCTGACGCCGGAGTTGCCGGAGTTACCGACGAGTCGACGGACACGAAGGTGGCCGCGGCCGGCGACGAGGCCGCCGCCGGCGCATACGGACCGCTGTTCCAGGCTCCGTCGACACCCAGCCGGCGCCGCCGCCGGGCGTCCGCCCCCTCGGCCGCCCCCGACGTCAGCGCGCAGGGTCTCGCCGACCAGGGCCGCGGCGCCCAGCCGGAGGCCGGCTCGGACCCGCAGGCCGAGCCCGACGACACCTCGAGCGAGACCGGCGAGGACGGTGAGTCCACCGAGGTTCCGCGGCGCCGCCGTCGCCGTGGTGGCAAGGGCCGCCGCGGACGCTCTTCCGGGGGCGGGGCAACCGCCGAGTCCTCGGAGTCCGCCGAGTCCACGGGCGACGCGGACGCCTCCGAGGGGGCGGCCGCGGACGAGGGCCGCGACAGTGAGACCGGCGGCCGAGGCACGCCGGCCGCCGACAGCGCCGAGGACGAGGGCGGCAGCTCGTCGTCCCGTCGCCGGACCCGTCGCCGCCGGCGCAGTGGTGGCTCGGACGGCGAGGAGGACCAGCCGGGCGTGACGACCAAGGTCCGTGAGTCGCGTCGCGACGAGGTGACCGCGCTCAAGGGTTCGACCCGCCTCGAAGCCAAGAAGCAGCGCCGTCGGGAGGGCCGCGAGGCCGGACGGCGCCGGACAATCATCACCGAGGCCGAGTTCCTGGCCCGGCGCGAGAGCGTCGACCGGGTCATGGTCGTGCGCCACGTTGGCGACCGCACCCAGATCGGAGTTCTCGAGGACGGCGTCCTCGTCGAGCACTACATCTCCAAGGAGACCAGCGTCTCCATGGCCGGCAACATCTACCTCGGCCGGGTCCAGAACGTGCTGCCCTCGATGGAGGCGGCGTTCGTCGACATCGGCAAGGGCCGCAACGCGGTTCTCTACGCCGGCGAGGTCAACTGGGACGCCGCGGGCCTGGAGGCGAACCAGCCCAAGCGCATCGAGAACGCGCTGACCTCGGGCGAGAGCGTGCTGGTCCAGGTGACCAAGGACCCGATCGGCCACAAGGGCGCACGGCTCACGTCGCAGATCTCGCTGCCCGGGCGGTACCTCGTCTACGTGCCCAACAGCTCGATGACCGGCATCTCCCGCAAGCTGCCCGAGACCGAACGCGCACGGCTGAAGAAGATCCTCAAGGAGGTCGTCCCCGACACCGCCGGCGTCATCGTCCGCACCGCGGCCGAGGGAGCCTCCGAGGAGGAGCTGCGCGCCGATGTCGAGCGCCTGACCGCGACCTGGGCCGACATCACGGCCAAGGCCGAGGCGGCGACCGGCGGTGGCGGCAAGAGGAAGAACAAGGGCGGTGGGGCACCGCTGCTGTTGCACGGCGAGCCGGACCTCACCGTCCGCGTCATCCGCGACATCTTCAACGAGGACTTCGCGAAGCTCGTCGTCGCCGGTGACCAGGCCTGGCAGGAGGTCTCGGAGTACGTCACCAGCGTGGCCCCGGACCTCGCCGACCGGATCACCAAGTGGACGAGCGAGGACGACCTGTTCACCCAGTACCGGGTCGACGAGCAGATCGCCAAGGCGATGGACCGCAAGGTGTGGCTGCCGTCCGGCGGCTCGCTGGTCATCGACCGCACCGAGGCGATGACCGTCGTCGACGTCAACACCGGCAAGTTCGTCGGCTCCGGCGGCAACCTCGAGGAGACGGTCACCAAGAACAACATCGAGGCGGCCGAGGAGGTCGTCCGCCAGCTGCGGCTGCGCGACATCGGCGGCATCATCGTCATCGACTTCATCGACATGGTGCTCGAGAGCAACCGCGACCTCGTGCTGCGGCGTCTCGTCGAGTGCCTCAGCCGCGACCGCACCAAGCACCAGGTCGCCGAGGTCACCTCGCTCGGCCTGGTGCAGATGACCCGCAAGCGGGTGGGTCAGGGCCTGCTCGAGGTCTTCTCCGAGCCGTGCGACCACTGCCGTGGCCGTGGCGTGGTCGTGCACCTCGACCCGGTGGACGAGAAGCGCCGCAGCGGCGCCTCCGGCGGCGGGAACAGCTCCGGCAGCGGGAACGGCTCGGGCGGCGGGCACACCGGCGGTCCGGGCAGCTCCGGCGGTGGACGCCGGGACCGCTCCGGCACCCCGGCCAAGGACGAGCACGAGCCGAGCGCCGGGCCGGCCACGGTCGCCGAGGGCGACGGTCCGGACGACGAGTCGGCCGAGCAGCCGCGCACAGGTGGGCGCCGCAACCGGGGACGC
>NZ_DATBTV010000081.1:0-20097 GCF_036559105.1 Lapillicoccus sp.
CCCGCAACGCCCGAGTCGACCGACCTCGTCGACGAACCGGCGCCCGCCGTCAAGAAGGCGGCCAGCCGGCGCAAGCCGCGGCCGTCGGTCCCCTCGTGGGACGACATCATGTTCGGCGCCAAGCGCGACTGACCCCGCTCACGGCGAGGTCCCAGCCAGGGTTCGCCACCTCGCGCGTCGACAATCCACCACGGTCCGAGTCGCGGCGCCTCACACCTGAGTCCGTCGTCGAGCTGCGGATCGTTGTGGTGAGGCGCCCGATACGGGTCGATCCGCCTCACCGTGGTCAGGGAGTCACATCGCGGGCGGCGGGACCGGGCAGATGTCCAGCCCGAACGGCAGCATGTCGGGCGACAGGGCGGCCGCTCGGGCCGCGTGCGACGTCATCCGGCGCATGTGGTGCCGACGGCACAGCACCTCGTACTCGACGAGTCCGCTCGCCGCGGGCGAGGTGTCGCCGACGACGACCTGCTCGCCCTCGACGACCATGACGCCGTTCAGGACGCGCGCGTTGTGGGTGGCGCGCCGACCGCACCAGCACAGCGCCTCGACCTGGAGCTCCTGGACCCGGTCGGACAGCTCGATCAGCCGTTGCGAACCGGGGAAGAGGGTCGCCCGGAAGTCCGCCGTGATCCCGAACGCGAAGACGTCCAGACCCATCTCGTCCACCAGCCGGGCCAGCTGCTCGACCTGCGCGGGCGTGTAGAACTGCGCCTCGTCGCAGATGAGGTAGTCCACCCGCCCGCCCGCGGTGGCCATCCCGACGACCTCCTCCCAGAGGTCGAGGTCGTCGGTCACCTCGAGGGCAGGGGTGGACAGACCGAGCCGTGAGGACAGGACCGCCGTCCCGGCGCGGTCGAGCTTGGTGAAGATGAGCCCGGCGCGACCACGAGCCGCATGGTTGTGGTGCATCTGCAGGGCGAGCGTGGACTTCCCGCAGTCCATCGTGCCGTTGAAGAAGACGAGCTCTGCCACGGCCGGTCACTCTAGCTGTGGGCGCGCGGGGCATGGGGAGCGAAGCGGAGTGGCCCAGGCCGGGGTTCCCGGAGGAGCGAGGCGGACAACCTCGTGGAGTGGCTAAACGGTGCGGGCCGCAACCGTGACGAACGGTATGCCGCGCTCCTCGTCGGTGACCGACCCGTGAAGCCCGCGCAGGCGCAGCAGCTCGGGTCGCATCCGGGCCGTGTCGACGACCGCGCCGTCGTCGAGCATGATGGCGAGGACGTCACCGATCCGGTCCCGAACCTCGGGACGCACCGCACCGAACCACCCGGCGTCGACCATCTCGTCACGGGTTCCCAGCCAGGCCCGGTCGGCCAGCCGGTCCTGCCACCGTTGCACGACCTCGGCCGGTGTCGTGCCCGGCGACAGGTACAGCTGGGCAGCTCGAGGCTCTCCGGCCACGTGGCGGACGCCGGTCAGCAGGTCCGGCTCCCCCGCCAGGTCGACCCGGTGCGCGAACGGTACGTCGACCATCCCGTGGTCGGCGGTGACGTGGATCGCGGTGCCGGCCGGGACGCGGGTCGCCAGCGACGACAGGTGGCGGTCGACCGACTCGAGCTCGTCGACCCACTCCCACGACGCCGGCCCGTGGACGTGCCCGACCTTGTCCAGCTCACCCCAGTAGAGGTAGACGAGCGCGTGCGGCGAGGCCTTGACCGCGTCGACCGCCGCCGAGACGCGGTCGGCCATCGACGACGCCGCCCTGAACCGGCCGCCCCGCAGCGCGGCGTTGGTCAGACCCGAGCCGTCGAAGAAGCCCGGCCCGACCCGGGTCACCTCGACCCCGTCGAGCAGGACCTCCTGGAACACCGTCGACGTCGGCTGCCACCGGAACGGGTCGGGGCCGTTCTCCCATGACAGCTCGTTGAAGACGAGGTCGCGCTCGGGGTCGAGCACCTCGTACCCCACCAGGCCGTGCTGGCCCGGCGGCGTCCCCGTCCCGAACGAGCCCATCGAGGTCGCCGTGGTCGACGGGAAGCCGCTGTCCAGCCGGAGGGTGGAGTCGAGGTTGGCCCGCAGGAACGGAGCGTGACCCGAACGCCGCACGAGCTGCTCGTAGCCGAGTCCGTCGACGAGCACGACGACCGCCCTGTCGGCCGGCCCGAGCCCGAGACCGGGCACCGTCGCATACCGGCTCGACCCGAGGCTTCGCGCCACGGCGGGCAGCACCGAGGCGAGGGAGCCCGACCGGTAGTCCGGGGCGGCTGGCAGCACGCGCGCGGGGAGGACGGTCAGGACCGGACGGGTCCGCCGATGGAACCGGAGAGCGAGCGGGCGAAGCCGAGCGCGTCGGTGAGCGCCCGGTCGCCGTCGGCGTCGGCGCTGATCCGCAGGGAGATGTCGTCGGACGCGACGGTGCCCTCGAAGCCATGGTCGGCGTCGCACTCAGGGTCGCCGCAGGTGGCCGGGACGATGTCGATCCGGGCGACGGCACCCCAGCCGATCGTGAGGGTGATCTCGCGCCCAAGGGTCCCGGGCACGTAGGTGTCCGGCGAGCTGATCACGTGGGTGAGCATCACGCCGCGGACCGAGGTCAGCGGGACCGTCTCGCTCGTCGCCGTGGCGACCGGCAGGGTGGCCTCGCCCTCGACGCCGGTACCGACCTCGTGGTCGTCGGCGTGGGCGATGACCAGCCGGGTGGGGGTCATCGCGAGCACGGTGATGTGGCGTCGGACGGCGTCCTGGTCGAACGTCGTCTCCTGGTGGACGAGGTGCGCGACGACGGCGTCCGGGCCCAGGGCGGACTCGACGACGTCCGCGACGAGCGCCGGGTAGTAGCCGGCCCGCTCGATGGCGGCCGTGAGGTCGGCCGGCAGCACCGGTGCTGACCGCGTGTCGCGTGGAGTGGCCATATCCGCATCCTTGCACTTCGGGGCCCGACGACCTCCCCGAGCGCTGCCGTCGCACGGGATAGCCTCGACCGCGTGACCTCGGTTCGCCGCCCCGAACCGTCGCGCGTGCTCGTCATCGTTCCCGCGTGGAACGAGGAGACGACGCTCGCCGCGGTGGTCGAGGAGACCCGACGCGCCCTCCTCGACGCCGGCGTCCCCGCCGACATCCTCGTCGTCGACGACGGCTCCGACGACGCCACGGGTGCGGTCGCCGAGGCGTCCGGTGCGTTCGTCGCGCACCTCGCCGTGAACCTGGGCGTCGGGGGGGCCATGCGGACCGGCTACCGGTATGCGCGCCGGCAGGGGTATGCGGCGACGGTCCAGGTCGATGCGGACGGACAGCACAACCCGGCCGACATCCCCGCCCTGCTCTCCGTCCTTGCCGACGGCGCCGACATCGTCATCGGTGCCCGGGTCGCCGGCGACGGCGCCTACCTCGCCCGCGGGCCGCGCCGGTGGGCGATGAGCATGCTGTCCGGCACGATCTCCCGCATCGCGCATACCCGCCTGACCGACACGACGTCGGGGTTCAAGGCCTGCGGGCCGCGGGCGATCGCGCTCTTCGCGCGCTCGTACCCCGCGGAGTACCTCGGCGACACCGTGGAGTCCCTCGTCGTCGCGGCTCGGACCCATCTCGTGATCCGCGAGGTAGGCGTCGTCATGCGGCCCCGGGCCGGTGGCCAGCCGTCGCACGGTCCGGCCCGCTCGGCGGCCTTCCTCGGGCGCGCCGTCCTCGCGCTCGGGCTGGCCCTGACCCGGCCACGGCCGGAGCTGCGTGGGACGTTCCGGCAGTACGAGGAGCTGGACGCCTGATGCTCCTCTCGCAGAGCGGCTACCCGTTCGCCCTGGTCGTGGCGGCGCTGCTCCTCATCGCCCTGTTCTGGCTGCTGCGCACGCAGCGGCTGCGGGAGAAGTACAGCGTCCTGTGGTTCGCGGTCATCGTCGGCGTGGTCCTGCTGACCTTCATCCCCTCGATCACCGGCTGGCTCACCGCTCTGGCCGGCGTCACGACCCCGATCAACCTCGTCTTCATCCTCGCCTTCCTCGTCCTGCTGGTCGTCTGCATCCAGCTGAGCATCGAGATCTCCAGCCTCGAGGAGTCGGCGCGGACGGTGGCCGAGGAGGTGGCCCTCCTGCGCCTGGAGCTGGAGCGCCGCACGGGAGGACCCGAGCAGCCGGCCCCTCCCGAGGAGTAGCCGGTTCGTGCTCTGAAGCGCGCGGAATTCCGGCTCCGGACAGCACACATCAGGTCATGACCCGCTTGTCGGCGTCCTTCCGGGTCATGGCGGGGTGGACCGAGGCCTCGGCGTCGAGCACGTCGACGCCGCCGGTCCAGGCGTTGACCGGGTTCATCTGGACGTGGTCGACCTCCGGGAGGTCGTCGGCCAGGCAGGACAGCCGGGCCACGAGGTCGGCCAGCGCCGCACGGTGCACCGGCATGGCGCCACGGTGGCCGTTCAACATCGGGGCTGCGCGCACGGCGGAGAGCAGGTCCTTCACGTCGACGTCGGTCAGCGGCGGGATGCGGTGGGCGATGTCGCCCAGCAGCTCGGTCGGCGGCCCGGCCACGGAGAAGCTCACCACCGGGCCGAAGAGCGGGTCCTCGACGCTCGAGAGCACGCAGCTCACGCCGGGAGGGGCCATCTTCTGGACGAGGAACGACCCCTCGGCGATCGGTCCGAGGCGCGAGCGCATCGACTTCATGGCGGTACGGACCACGTCGGGGCCGGCCAGGTCCGCGCGGACGCCGCTCAGTCCCGGCTGGTGCCGCAGCACCGGTGAGGTCGTCTTGAGGATCACCGGGTACCCCAGCGCGTCGGCCGCGGCCACCGCCTCGTCCGCCGAGTCCACCAGCCGCGACGCCCACACGGTGATCCCGTACGCGGCCAGCAGGCTCCTCGTCTCGGCCCGGGTCAGGGCGCGACCCTCCGGGGCGTCGGCGAGCACCTGCTCGACCAGGTCGACCGCCGCCGCCCGGTTGATGTCGACCGGGTCGACCGGGTCGCCACGATCCTTGGTCCGCCACTCGCTGTAGCGCGTCGCAGCGGCCAGCGCCCGGACGGCATCCTCGGGCATGGCATACGCGGGGACGACGCGCCGGTAGGCGTCTCCCGAGGTCTCGACCTCGAGCGCCTCGTGGACGCCGGACATCCCGAGGAACGTCGCCACGCAGGTCTTGTCGCTGGCGCGGGAGGCGTCGCGGACGGCGGCCACCACCTCCGTGTCGACGGTCTCTAGCGGGGGGATGAAACAGGTCAGGACGCTGTCGACGTCCGGGTCCTCGAACGCCTCCCGCAGGGCCGCGGCGAACTGGTCGGCGGTCGCGTCCGAGGGCAGCGAGACCGGGCCATGCGAGATCTCGAGGTCCCAGCTGAGCGCCGCCTGCGCGGTGAGGGCGCCCAGCGCGTCGGAGTTGCCGACGACGGCGACGCGCTGTCCGGCGGGCAGCGGCTGGTGGATCACCAGCTGGGCGACGTCGAACAGCTGGTGGACGTTCTCCACGCGGATGACGCCGGCCTGCCGGAGCATCGCCCCGAACGCACCGGACGGCACGTGGGTCTGCCGGACGCGGTGGCCGGGAGGAGCGCCGTAGGCGGAGACTCCCGAGGAGACGGCGATGACCGGCTTCCGCTGGGCCAGGCCGCGGGCGATCCGGGAGAACTTGCGCGGGTTGCCGATGGACTCGAGGTAGAGGCCCACTGCGGCGGTGTTGTCGTCGTCGATCCAGTACTGCATGAGGTCGTTGCCGGAGACGTCGACGCGGTTTCCCGCGGAGGCGAAGTCGGAGACGCCCAGGCCCCGGCGGTCGGCCGACGCGAGCACGGCGATCCCCAGCGCGCCGCTCTGCGCGAAGAGCCCCAGCCCGCCGGCACCGGGCAGCCGCGGGGCCAGCGAGGCGTTGAGCAGGACCTCCGGGTCGGTGTTGATCAGCCCGAACGAGTTCGGGCCGACGACCCGCAGCCCGTTCTCCCGCGCGCGGCGGCGCAGCTGCTCCTGGCGCTCGGTGCCGTCCGCACCGCTCTCGGCGAAGCCGGCCGAGGCGACGAGTAGGTAGCGCACGCCCTTCGCGGCGCACTCGTCCACGACGTCGAGCACGTTGTCTGCCGGGACGGCGAGCACGGCGAGGTCGACGGGCCCGGGGATCTCGGCGACCCTCGCGTAGGCGGGAAGTCCCTGAACTTCGAGGGCCTCGTTGTTCACCGCGTAGACCGGACCGGCATACCCGCCCGCGAGGATGTTGGCGAGGAACCGGCTACCGATGGAGGCGGCCCGGCGGCTGGCGCCGATGACGGCGATCGAGGCCGGGTGCAGCAGACCGTGCATGCTCACCGACTCGGCGCGGTGCTCCCGGGCCACTCGGACGGCGTTCGACTGCTCGGTCGGCCGGATGTCGAACGACACCTCGACCACGCCGTCCTCGAAGTGGTGGTGGACCGCGTACCCCGCCTCCTTGAAGACGTTGAGCATGCGGCGGTTCTGCGGGAGGACCTCGGCGGTGAACTGCTCCACGCCGAGCTCCTGCGCGATGGCGGCGAGATGCTCGAGCAGGACCGAGCCGATGCCCTTGCCCTGGTAGTGGTCCGAGATGTTGAAGGCGACCTCGGCGGAGCGGCGGTCGATCCGGTCCCAGCGGCCGATGCCGATGATCGCGCCCCGCACCGTCACGACGAGGGCGACGCGGTCGACGTTGTCCACATTCGTGAACCGGTGGACGTCGCGGTCGCTCAGCTCGCGGATCGGGGCGAAGAACCGCAGGTAGATCGACTCGTCCGACTGCCCCGAGTGGAAGCTGCGCAGGCCGTCGGCGTCGTCGGGACGGATCGGCCGCACATGCCCCACGGACCCGTCGCGGAGAACGACATCGGCCTCCCACCGCGACGGGTCGACACCGGCGGTCCTGCTGGTCCGGCGGTCTCGGGGCATGGGCCCATGGTTCCATCCGGTGGGCGGGCTGGCAGCATCGCTGCATGGAGTTCTCGGAGGTCGTCCGTCGCCGCCGCATGGTTCGCCGCTACGACCCGGATCGACCGGTGCCGACTGAGGTGCTGGCGGCGGTCCTCGACAACGCCTGTCGCGCTCCGAGCGCCGGTTTCAGCCAGGGCTGGGACTTCGTCGTGCTGACGGCGGCCGAGGACCGGGAGCGGTTCTGGAGGGCGTCCAAGGAGGAGGAAGAGGAGGAGACGCACTGGCTGCGCGGTATGCGGTCCGCTCCGGCCCTCGTCATCTGCTGTTCCGACCAGGAGGCCTACCTCGAGCGGTACGCCGAGGCGGACAAGGGCTGGACCGACCGCAGCGAGTCACGGTGGCCGGTGCCCTACTGGGACATCGACACCGGCATGGCCGCGCTGCTGATGCTGCTCACGGCCACCGACAACGGGCTGGGCGCGATGTTCTTCGGGGTGGCGCCGGAGTGTCACGACGAGGTGCACGAGGAGTTCGGGATCCCTCGGGAGCGCACGATCATCGGGGTCGTCGCGCTGGGGTACGAGGTACCGGGGCCCAAGAGCCCGTCGCTGAAGCGCGGCAAGCGCGGCCCGGCGGAGGTCGTCCACTGGGGCCAGTTCGGCACACACCGCTGACCAGAGGCCGGCGCGGCGCGAAGAGGCGTCGAGATGCGGATCATCGTGGTCGCAGAGCCCCTGAACGTCGCGAAGCGTCGTCGGGATGCGGATCGTCGTGGTCGTCGGCACCGGCGCATACCGGTGGGTCGCTCCGGACCGGCGCCGCGGGGTGGGCCAAGATGGGGACGGCCCATCCACGCAAGGAGCACCAGCCCGTATGCCGCGCAGCACCACGCGTACGCCCTCGACCCCTGACGAGCCGGTCGAGGAACGCATCATCGACATCGACGTCGAGGAGGAGATGCGCAACGCCTTCCTGGAGTACTCGTACTCCGTCATCTACTCCCGCGCCCTCCCGGACGCCCGCGACGGGCTGAAGCCGGTCCAGCGACGGATCCTGTTCGGGATGAGCGAGCTGGGGCTGCGCCCCGACCGGGCCCACGTGAAGTGCCAGCGGGTCGTCGGCGAGGTCATGGGCAAGTACCACCCGCACGGCGACCAGGCCATCTACGACGCGCTCGTCCGGATGGCCCAGCCGTTCACCATGCGGCTGCCCCTCATCGACGGCCACGGCAACTTCGGCAGCCTCGACGACGGCCCCGCTGCCGCGCGCTACACCGAGGCCCGGATGGCCCCGGCCGCGCTGCTCATGGTCGGCGGCCTCGCCGAGGACACCGTCGACTTCATCCCCAACTACGACGACACCGAGACCCAGCCCGCGGTTCTCCCTGCGGCCTTCCCGAACCTGCTGGTCAACGGCGCCAGCGGGATCGCCGTCGGGATGGCCACCAACATGGCGCCGCACAACCTGGTCGAGGTCATCGGCGCGGCCCGGCACCTCATCGCGAACCCGACCTGCTCCCTCGACGACCTGATGAAGTTCGTCCCCGGGCCCGACCTGCCGGGTGGCGGCCGGGTCATCGGCCTCGACGGCATCCGCGACGCCTACCTCACCGGTCGCGGCGCCTTCCGCACTCGCGCGACGGCGCGAGTGGACGCGATCAACCCACGCCGCAAGGGGATCGTCGTCACGGAGCTCCCCTACCTGATCGGCCCCGAGAAGGTCATCGAGAAGATCAAGGACCTCGTCCAGAGCAAGCGGCTGCTGGGCATCGCCGACGTCAAGGACCTCACCGACCGCGCCCACGGCATGCAGCTGGTCATCGAGGTGAAGAACGGGTTCAACCCCGACGCCGTGCTCGAGCAGCTCTACCGGCTCACCCCGATGGAGGAGTCGTTCAACATCAACAACGTCGCCCTCGTCGACGGCCAGCCCCGGACCCTGGGGCTGAAGGACCTGCTCAAGGTCTACGTCGACTTCCGCACCGACGTCGTCCGGCGACGGACCGCATACCGGCTGGCCCGTCGCGAGGAGCGGCTGCACCTCGTCGAGGGTCTCCTCATCGCGATCCTCGACATCGACGAGGTCATCCAGCTCATCCGCGGCTCCGACGACGCGGCCACCGCCCGGGCCCGGCTGATGGACGTGTTCGACCTGTCCGAGGTGCAGGCGACCTACATCCTCGACCTGCAGCTGCGCCGGCTCACGAAGTTCTCCCGGATCGAGCTGGAGACCGAGAAGGCCGAGCTGCTGCAGCAGATCGAGGAGCTCAAGGCCATCCTCGGCGACGAGAAGCTGCTGCTCCGCACCGTGTCGTCGGAGCTGGCCGAGGTGGCCAAGGCCCACGGCACGCCGCGGCGGACGATGCTGCTGGAGTCCGCCGGTACGCCGGTGTCCAGCTCCGCCGGCGGAGCACTCCCGCTCGAGGTCACCGACGACCCCTGCTGGGTGCTGCTCTCGTCGACCGGGCTGCTCGCCCGCACCCTCACCGACGAGCCGCTGGCGAGCGCGGGCGGGCGCAGCAAGCACGACGTCATCGTCGGAGCGGTCCGGACGACCGCTCGCGGTGAGGTGGGGCTGGTCACCAGTCGCGGGCGGATGATCCGCCTCTCGGCCATGGAGCTGCCGGCGCTCCCCGACACCGCCGGTGCCCCGTCGCTCGGCGGGGGCGCTCCACTTGCCGCTTACGTCGACCTGCCCCGAGGGGAGGAGCCGCTGACCCTGGCCTCGGTGTCGACCGACTCTCCGGGCCTCGCCCTCGGGACCGCCCAGGGCGTGGTCAAGCGGGTCACCACCGACTACCCAGCGCGCAGCGACTTCGAGCTGATCGGGCTCAAGGACGGCGACACCGTGGTGGGGGCCGCCGCGGCCGACGACCGTACCGACCTCGTCTTCATCACCAGTGACGCCCAGCTGCTGCACTTCCCGGCGTCGCAGGTGCGCCCGCAGGGTCGCCCCGCTGGTGGCATGGCCGGGATCAAGCTCACGTCCGGGCACCGGGCGGTCTGGTTCGGCGTCGTCGACCCGGCAACCGACCCGGTCGTGGTGACGTCGAGTGGGTCGTCCGGCGCCCTCCCCGGCACCGAGGCCGGTGCGCTCAAGGTGACGCCGTATGCGGAGTACCCCGCCAAGGGTCGGGCCACCGGCGGCGTGCGCTGTCACCGGTTCCTCAAGGGCGAGGACATCCTCGTGCTCGCCTGGGCCGGCGGGACCCCCGCCCGGGCGGCCGCGGCCAACGGCGTCGCGGTCGAGCTGCCGCCCGCCACCGGCAGACGGGACGGCTCGGGTACGCCGGTCGGCACGGTGATCGCGCGGATCGCCGGTCCGCTGAGCACCCCGTCGTGACGACGGTCCATCACGACGGCTCGCACAGCCATGGCCGCAGTGCCCCCGACGCGTGCTCCGTGGAGTGGGACGCCGCGACGACCGAGTCGCTCTACGGCACCGCGGCGCCGGCGCGCTTCTGGGTGGCCGTCGAGCAGAACGGACCGTGGGGACGCACCGCGGCGACCCAGTCGTACCTTCCGACCGACGTCGGCGACGAGCTGACGCGCGCGTGCCGGGCGGCCGGGGGACGCCTCGGCCTGATCCGCCGGCCCGGCGAGCACGCCGACCCGCGTACCGGTCCTCGGCTCTGCTACCTCGCCTGGAGCGGGCCGAACGCGTTCCTCCTGGTCGGCCGCATGGAGACTCCGGAGGACCTGCTACGGCTCCCGTTCGAGGCGCTGGCGTCGGGAGACCTCGAGGCCGTCCGCGCCGCGCTGCCCCAGTTCCGGCCCAGCGAGCCGATTTTCCTCGTCTGCACCAACGGGCGGCACGACGTCTGCTGCGCGATCCGCGGGCGGCCGGTGGCCCTGACCGGGCACCAGCGCCACCCCGGGCGGGTCTGGGAGTGCTCGCACACCGGCGGTCATCGCTTCTCCCCCACTGGAGTGCTGCTGCCCTGGGGTCGCACGCTCGGCCGTCTCGACATGACGTCGGTCGGCGAGCTGCTCGAGTCCGCAGACCTGGGCGACCTGCCGTTCGGGATGCTGGGGCCGTGGCACGACCGCGGGAGCAGCGCTTATGCGCCCCCCGTCCAGGTGGGCGAGTCCGCGGTCCGCGACGAGATCGGCGAGACCGACCTCGACGCCCTCACCGCCGTGCTCTACGCGCCGCTCGAGGTCCGCGTGTCCCACCGCGACGGCCGCCGGTGGACCGTCGCCCTATCCGTGGTGGAGGGTGAGCGCCGCCGCAACTCCTGTGGGGAGCCCGAGGTACCGGCCCGCACCTGGACCGCGTCCGTCCGGCCGGTCTGACCCCGGTCTGCCCCGACGGGACGAATCCTCGGCCGGCGAGCGTTGTGCGGGCATGGCAACCATCCCCACCGAGCTTGTCGACCTGGTCCAGTCGGGTCCGATGGCCCACGTGACAACCCTCAACGCCGACGGGTCGCCGCAGGTGTCCGTCGTCTGGGTGGGCCTGGACGGCGACGACCTCGTGACCGGCCACCTGCACCACGGGGCCAAGATGCGCAACGTCGAGCGGGACCCGCGCACCGTCATCTCCATGGACGCTCCTCGCACGCCGGGCGTGTTCCTCAACCCCTACGCGGTGGTCCACGCCCACGCGACGGTCGAGCCCAGCGACGAGGCGTGGGACCTGCTGGACCGGCTGGCCAAGGTCTACGTGTCGCCGGAGACGACCTTCCCGGCCCCGCAGCGGCCGGGGTTCGTCATCCGCTACCGGGTCGACCGGATCGGCGGCGTGGGCCCCTGGGTCGCGAGCGGGTCCTAGCGGCGGGCGTCCACGAAGGCCAACATCTGGCGCCACGCGTCGGAGCAGGCGTCCTCCCACTCCGCGAACGAGCGGTCGAAGAACGAGTGCGGCGCGCCCGCGTACTCGACGAAGACGTGGTCGACCGCACCGTCGGTCAACGCCTGGTCGAACGCGGCGTTCTCCTCGGGCGAGGTGGCCGCGTCGGCGCCGGCGGCCAGCACGAGTACCGGCGCGGTCATCGACGGGACGAGGTCCATGACGGCGGGCGGCTTCCCGTAGAAGCCCATGCAGCCGGCCGCGCCGAGGTCGGTCGCGGCGAGCGCCCACGACTCGCCACCGAACTTGCAGAACCCCAGCGTGAACACCGGGTCGTCGCTGCGCTCGGCCAACCGGTCCTTCGCGACGTGTGCGTCGGCGAGCAGCGTGGACCGTTCCATGGCCTGCGCGTGCGGGCGGAAGTCGAAGTCCTCGCCGCGGTCGGTGAGGCCGGCCGTACGCGCGTACGGGTCTATTGCGACGGTGTCGATCCCGGCCTGGGCGAACGCGATCGCGAGGTCCGAGTAGTACGGGTGCATCCCGCGGATGTCCGGCAGCAGGACGAGCGAGGCTCCTCGTCGGGTCACCGGGACGGCGTCGTATGCGGCGAAGCGGGTGCCGTCCGCTGAGGTCAGGACGGTCGGCCCGTGGTCTCCCACGTCGCTCGACCGGGGCGGCAGGGGCGGGTGCTGGTCGCTCGAGAAACACATGGTTGGAGTCTGCACCCACCCGTCGGGAGCTAGGCGACGAACGGCTGGGACGCGGCCGTGAGCCGGGCCAGCTCGTCGGCGGTCAGCTCCAGGTCGGCCGAGGAGAGCAGCGTCGACACCTGCTCCGGGGTACGCGCGCTGGCGATCGGCGCGCCCACCGTCGGCTGGGCGCGCAGCCAGGCGAGCGAGACCGCCGTGACCGACGCGTCGTGGGCCGCAGCGACCTCGTCCAGCGATGACAGCAGGCCCGCACTGCCCGGGTGGTCGAGGTAGCGGCCTGCGGACTGGGCGCGGGCGGACTGGACCGGCTGACCGGCTCGGTACTTGCCGGTGAGGAACCCGGCGGCCAACGACGCATACGGGAGCTCGACCACCCCGCGGTCGGCGAGGGTCGGCAGCAGCTCGCCCTCGATGCCGCGCTCGACGAGGCTCCACTTGTCCTGCGCGACGGTGAACCCGGTGAGACCCTGGTCGGCGGCGAGGTCGAGAGCACCGCGCAGCCGACCGGAGCTGAAGTTGGACGCGCCGACCTCCCGGACCTTCCCCGCCTGCACGAGCGAGTCGAAGGCGACGACGTACTCCTCCTGCGGCACCTCAGGGTCGTCCTGGTGGGCGTAGTAGAGGTCGATGTGGTCTGTGCGCAGCCGCCGCAGCGAGTCCTCCGCGGCGAGGACGATGTTGCGAGCGCTGAGGCCGGGCCGGTCGCGCTTGCTCGACACCTTGGTGTGGATCTCGAGCCGGTCTCGGCAACCGCGCTCGGCCATCCAGTCGCCGATCTGCGCCTCGGACTCGCCGCCCACGTTGCCGGGGACGAACTGCGTGTAGGAGTCGGCGGAGTCGATCGACCGGCCGCCGCCGTCGAGGAAGGCGTCGAGGACGGCGTAGGCGTCGTCGCGGCCCACCGTCCAGCCGAAGACGTTGCCGCCGAACACCACCGGGCCGAAGCTGAGCGAGGTCACCACCTCACCCTGTCAGCCACGGGCTGGGAGGTGCCTGGCGGGGTCGGCCTACCAGGGCTTGTCGACCGGCGGCTTGGTCACGGCGCCGTTCTGCTCGTCGCCCTGCTGCCGCTGCTGGAGGTTCTCCTGCGTCTTCTCGTCGAGCTGCTGCTGCTTGTCCTGGCTCGGCTGGTCCTGCTGCTGGTTCTGCTGGTTCTGCTGGTCCTGCTGCTGCTGGTTCTGGTCCTGTGCCTGCTGCTGGGCGTCCCGCAGCTGCTGGCCCTCCTCGTCCTGTGCGTCACCCTCGAAACAGCTGGGCGGCGCTTCGTTCACCACCTGCTGCACGCGGTCGAGGTACTGCTTCGCCTGGTCGGCGTGCCCGGCGTTCTGCGCCGCCTGGCCGAGCTTCTCGAGGCTGAGCGCGAGGTTGACCCGGATCTGGCAGGCCTCGCGAGAGTCTGGGGGCGCCAGGACGAGGGACTCCTCGAACGCCGCACGGGCGCCCTCGTAGTCCCCCGCGAGCACGCGGGCGTCGCCACGGGCGAACGGGGCCTTGTGCGCCTCGATGAGGTTGAGGAGGCCGAGCCGTCTCGCGGCGTCCTCCGTCCCGGTCACGTTGCCGGCGGTGTACGAGCTCAAGGCCTGGTCGCCCAGCGAGACCATCGTCAGCAGCTTGGTGGCGACGAGCGCCAGGAGGACGACGAACGGCAGCGACCAGAGGATGAGCCGTTTGCGCAACCGCAGCCGGGCCGCCCGCGCCTCGTCGGTCTCCGGGTCGGTGGCCAGCATCCGCCACCAGGGTCGGTCGGAGCCGTCGTCGTCGCGCGGCTCACGGCCGCCGGACTCTGGTCGCAACGGGCTTATCGTCGTCATGGCCGACCGCCCGTTCCGGACGTCTCGACCGCACGCGGTGCCGTGGGGTCCAGAGGTGGCGCTGGGTCGGTCGGGAATCGGCGGTCGTGCCCACGACTGCGAATCCGGCTGGGACGCAACGCAGCCAGCCGCATACCGGCTCTCGGGGAGATCTGTAGCCCGGCGGTGGAGGCGACCGGGCGGGCCGGACGACGTGCTCGCGATGCGGCGGCGACCAGGGCTCCCAGCTCCCAGGCCGCGAGGAGGGCCACGAGGAGCAGGGCGACCCAGCCGAGCTCCGACCGGCCGCCGACGATCTCGGCGGACTCGGTGGCCCGCAGCGGAGCCAGCTCCTTGAGCTGGATCGACCCGATGATGCCCAGCCCGCCGTCGTCGGTGGTGCGGTGGACGTAGGGCACACCGAGCTGCTTGGCGATTGCGGTGAGCTGCTTCTCGTCGATCACCGAGACCGCGGGCTTGCCGGTCGACGGGTCGACGATGTCGCCGGTCTCGAACGCCGCCGTGATCGCCATCCGACCGCCGGCCGCCGTGCCGTAGCCGAGGACCGCACCGCCGTTGATGAGCTGGCCGTCGACGTCGAACGGCCGGGGGTCCTGCGCGGCCGTCTGCTCGCCGTCACCGAGGTAGAAGACGAGCCGGGCGCGTTCCGGGTGGGTGTCGCGTCCCCGCTCGAGAGCGGTGCGCAGCTGGGGCGACGCGATGGTGATGCTCGAGCCCCGCGACCAGACCGAGGTCTCCGGACGAAGGGTGTCGGCGGCCGCGGACACCGCGGCGCCGTCGCTCGTCAGCGGGAGCCGCAGCGTCGTGTCGATGTCGAAGGTCATCAACGCGAACCGCGCCCCGGTCAGCTGGTTGACCAGCGCCTTGATGTCGGTGCGGACGCCCTCGAGGCGCGGCCTGGCGTCGCCGTAGTCGCGGGCCATCACTGACGACGTGGTGTCGACGACGAGGTAGACGTCGACCGCGCTGGCGTCGACCCGGACGTCGTTGCCCGGGATGGCTGGCCGGAGGGCGGCGACCAGCAGCAGGACGACGATGGCGGTCCGCCGGCCGCGGGCGACCGTCGACTCCGACCGCTCGCGGGGGCCGGCCGGCCACCAGACGAGGGCCAGCCCGATCGCGGTGAGGAGGAACAGCACCGGCCAGGGCGCCACCGGCAGGAACGACAGACCCGAAAGCGCGTTCATCGTCGCCACCGGATCCGCCGGATGCCCAGGAACCCCAGCACCGCGAGCGCCGCCAGGGCGATCGGGACGCCGGGCACGTCGTGGATGACCGTGCGCGGCGCACTGGGGATCCGGGTCGCCTCACGCGCGGTCACCGCCTCCAGCGTTCGACGCACGGCACTCACGTCGTTGAGGGCGAAGTAGATGCCGCCCGTGGCCTCGACGACCTGGCGCATCTCAACCGCCGCGCTGGACGACGGGTTGTCGGAGGGATTCATGCCGTAGACCTGGATACCGGCCGCCTTGGCCAGCTGGCCGCCCTCCGGCATGGTGAACAGCGACTTGCCCGCGGCCTCGTTGTCGGAGGCGAGGATGACCGACCGGGCGCGCTGCAGCTCGGGGTGGTCGAAGCTGCGGACGCAGGTCGCCAGACCGTCACCGATGAGGGAGCTGCCCGCACCGTTGAGCGTGCCGGCGAAGAACGGGTCCTTGCCGTCGACGAGGGTTAGCGAGCGCTGTGCGCGGCGCAGCTGGTCGCCGACGAAGTCGTAGTCGTCGGTGAGCGGAAAGACCGGCACCGCCGAGCTGTTGAAGATCACCATCGAGATCCGCTCGCCGCGGAACCCGTCGGCCAGCCGCAGGAAGGTCGAGACGACCTCGGCGTCGACGTCGATCATCGACCCCGACACGTCGAGGCAGAGGACGATGTCGCGGTTGTCCTTCTGGTCGACGAGGGTCACCCGCTGGACCGGACGAGCCGCCCCGAGGACCGCGGCCACGGCGAGGAGGCCGACGAGCGCGACACCGCCCGCGACCAGCCACCGTTGGCGACGGACGGCCCGGTGGTACTCCGGCAGGGTGCGCAGCAGCTCGGTGTTGGCCAGCGCCACAGGTACCGGCTCGCCGCGACGGCGGAGCACGAGCCACACCACCATGGCGACCACGACGGCTGCGCCGAGGGCCGGCAGGACGAGCAGCGGTTGGCTCAGGGTGCCGCCCAGGAACGGGGCCAGGGCCGTCTCCAGCCAGGTCAGGTCCACTCGGCCACCACCTGACGCGCGTACGTGGCCGCTTGGAAGACCGAGGTGTGCCGGTCAGGGCCGAACTCGACCGGGTAGATGCCCCGCACGACCTCGGTGACCGGCGCGAGCATCGGGTTCCGTGAGTGGCCGAGCTCGGAGAGGGTCATCGTCGGCGCGCTGATCCCGGACGCCTCCTGGACGAACTGGCGCAGGGCGAGACTGAGCTCCTGGTGGGCGCGCCGGGCGTCGATGTCCCCCGCGTCGGCGAGCCGGACGATCTCGTCGATGCGCTCGATGTAGTCGCCCTTGAGCCGCGCCATCCGCCAGCCGGCCGGGGGTTCCGGTTCCCGCGGCGTGCGGCCCGGCCGGGTCTGGGCCCAGATGACGACGGCCCACCCGACGATCGCCATGAGGATGACGATCCCCAGGTAGAGCCAGACCGGCGAGTAGGTCATGGGGGCGTAGAAGTCAGCGGCCACGGCGGCGCTGCCTCTCGAGCATCCGGAACATCGTCCCCAGAACCTTGTCGGTCGAGCCGACGCGAACGTGGACGATGCCGAGCCCCTCCAGGGTCGACTCGAGGGCCTTGCGACGGGCCTCCACGGCGGTGGCGTATGCGTCGTGCAGGCGCGCGTCGAAGCGGACCTCGGGCGCCAGGACGACGTCCTCCCCCACGTCGACGGCACTGTTGCCATGACCGGCGGCCGTGGGGTCGGCGTCCTCGACGGTGACCCAGAGGATCTCGTGCTGCGCGTGAAGCCGGCGGACGAGGTTGACGTCCGCCTCCGCCAGCTCGTGCTCGTCGGCCACGATGACGAGGAGCAGCCGCTGCCGGTAGTGAGTACCGACGTACTCGAGCTGGTCGCGGATCCGGCTCTTCGGCGACGCCAGAGTGGTGTGGGCCTGGATGACCCGGAGGAGCCGCTCGAGGTGGCCCTCTCGACCCTGCGCCGCATATCCGTGGGTCGCCTCGGAGTCGCCCTCGACCAGGCCGACCAGGTCGCCGTGCCGCAGCCCGAGGTAGCCGAGCATCCCGACCAGGGTGATCGCGACCGCCGACTTCGGCTCGCCACTCGTTGTCTGGGCGGCCATCCCGCGGCCGGTGTCGACGACGAAGAGGAGGGTCTGAGTGCGGCTGGCGATCCACCGCTTGACCAGCGGGCTGCCGTGCCGGGCGGTCGCCTTCCAGTCGATGTCGCGGACCTCGTCGCCGATCACGTACTCGCGCAGGTCGTCGTAGTCGAGACTGCGCCCGCGGAACACCGACGCGTACTCGCCGTCGAGCAGACCCCAGGTACGCCGGTGAGCGACGATGAAGAGCTTGCTCTTCACTGGGGTCAGCAGCGCGGGCACGGAAGCGGCTTTCCTTGTCGGGGCTACGGCGTACGGACGGTGGCGACGAGCGCGTCGACGACGGTCTCGACGCGCGTGTCGTCGGCGATCGCCTCGAACCCGAGGACGACGCGGTGACGCAGCACTCGATGGGCCAGCGCCTTGATGTCCTCCGGCACGACGTGGTCGCGCCCGGCGAGGATGGCCCGGGCCCGGGCGGCCTGGGTGAAGGCGATGCTCCCGCGCGGGCTGGCGCCGAACTCGACGTAGCGCGCGAGATCGGGGGCGATGTAGGTCTCCGAGTGGCGGGTGACGTAGACCAGGCCGACGGCGTAGCGGACGATCGCCGGGTCCAGGTAGACGCGTCGGGTCAGCTCCTGCAGCCGCATGACGTCGTCGATGCCGACCACGGGCTTCTGGTCCTCGCGGAAGACGCCGGCGTCGATCCGGTAGAGGACCTCGGCCTCCTCCTCGAGGGTCGGGTAGTCGAGGACGTCCTTGAGCATGAACCGGTCGAGCTGCGCCTCGGGCAGGACGTAGGTGCCCTCCTGCTCGATGGGGTTCTGGGTGGCGAGGACCAGGAACGGCGCCGGCAGCGGGTACGCCTGGCCGCCGATGGAGGTCTGCCGCTCCTGCATCGCCTCGAGCATGGCGCTCTGGGTCTTGGCCGAGGCGCGGTTGATCTCGTCGAGCAGGACGATGTTGGCGTGCACCGGGCCGAGGTGCGTGGTGAAGCCCGCGGTCGACGCGTCGTAGACCTGGGTGCCGACGATGTCGCTGGGCAGCAGGTCGGGGGTGCACTGGATCCGGCTGAACGACCCGCTGACGGCGTGGGCCAGCGTCGACGCGGCGGTCGTCTTGGCCAGGCCGGGGACGCTCTCCAGAAGGATGTGACCCCCGGTCAGCAGTCCGATCAGCAGCGTCTCCTGCAACCGGCCCTGACCGACGACCTTGCCGCCGAACGCCTCCGACAGCCGCTCCAACGTGTCTCCCGCCCACGACACCTCGTCGGTGCGCAGGACGGGTCCGGAGGGCTGTTCCACCGCGTCATCGTAAACAACGTTGGTATGCGCCGCCGCCAGTCCGCATACCGGCTCGCCCCGCTGGCCATCCGGTATGCCTGTACCCATGGCCGACGACCCGCTGCTGCTGCGCCAGACCGTCCTCGACACCACCGATGCCCGTGGCCTGGCCGAGTTCTACCGCGAGCTCCTCGGACTCGCGTACCGGCCGGGCGACGAGCCCCCGCCAGGGGAGCAGGACGACGAGCGCGGTCGGGACTGGCTGGTGCTCCGCAACCCGGGCGGCAGCCAGCTCGCCTTCCAGCAGGTCGACGACCTGCCGCCGTCGACCTGGCCGGGGCCCGGCGTCCCGCAACAGCTGCACCTGGACCTCGCCGTCACCACCCGGCAAGCCTTCGAGCGGGAGCATGACCGAGCGCTCGCACTCGGCGCCCGGCTGTTGCTCGACCGTTCCGACGACGAGGACGAACCGCTCTACGTCTACGCCGACCCGGTGGGACACCCCTTCTGCATCTTCGTGGCACCGCCCCCGGCAGCCGCCGACTAGGTCCCGGTGAGCGCTCAGAGTGCGTGTCAGAGTGCGGTCGGTGCGGCCCTGACGACACCCGGCGGGTTCTGACGCGACCTCTGCCCACTCCGTGACGGGCGCGGCGACACCCCTCCGGAGACGTCGCGGGTCATGTCGCGGGTCATGTCGCGGGTCATGTCGTGATCACGACCTCAGGCGCGACATGACCCGCGACGTGAAGCACCCGTCTACGAGGCCCGATCGCCTGACACCCCAACGCGGGTTCGCGCCGGGTGGTCGACCGCCCCTCGCAGCAGACGCGCAGCCGACGTCCCTACCCTCGGAGGGTGGCCCAGTTCCCCACCGCGCTGGCCTGGCTGACCGCGCTGAGCGGTGTCCTCTGGGTCGTCCTCGAGCTGCGGCAGAGCCGGCACTCACGCCCGGAGGCGCGCCAGGGTGACCGTGGCAGCCGAGCACTCATCGGGGTCGCAGCGGTGGTGGGGATCGCGCTGGCGGTCGCCGCGTCTCGAGGGCTTCCGGGTCTCGCGATGGGCGACCGGGTGGTCGCGGCGTGGTGCGGACTGGTCCTGCTGCTGGCGGCCAGAGCGTTGCGGCAGTGGGCGTTCTGGACGTTGGGGCGGTACTTCACCTTCACCGTCCAGACCAGCGCCGACCAGGTCGTGGTGACGACTGGCCCCTACCGGTTCGTGCGACACCCGGCCTACACCGCCCTGCTCCTCGCTGCGGCTGCCGGCGGTCTCTACGTGGGCAACTGGCTGTCGCTCGCCGCCCTCGTCGTGGCGGTCACCGCGGGTCTGGTCTACCGGATCACGGTCGAGGAGCGCGCGCTGAGCAGCGACGTCGGCGCCGCGTACCGCGAGTACGCCGCGACCCATCAGCGGCTGGTCCCCTTCGTCTGGTGACCGCCGGAACCA
>NZ_DATBTV010000082.1:0-7301 GCF_036559105.1 Lapillicoccus sp.
CTCACCGGCGCGGTGTGCTTCCTCGGCCTGGCCGTCGGGTGGTGGCTGTTCATCATCGGCGCGTTCTTCGGGATCGTGTCGATCGTCGGCTGGACGTTCGAGCACTACAGGGGCGAGTACGCCAACTGACCACTCGTTGGCTCACCTCACCTGGCCGGGGTCTCAGCCCCAGCCCAGCTCGTGGAGCCGTTCGTCGGTGATGCCGAAGTGGTGCGCGACCTCGTGCACCACCGTGACCGCGATCTCGTCCAGGAGGTCCTCACGGTCGTCGGAGTGCCGGGTCAACGGACCCTTGAAGATGGTGATCCGGTCCGGCAGCGAGCCGGCGTCCCACCAACCGTCCCGCTCGGTCAGCGGCACGCCCTCGTAGAGTCCCAGCAGGTCCGGCTCGCCGGCGGGTGGCTCGTCGGCCACGAGCACGGCGACGTTGCTCATCAGCGTGGCCAGGTCGTCGGGGATCAGGTCCAGGGCGTCGCCGACCGCCGCCTCGAACTCCTCGTCGGTCATCGGGCCGGTCATGAGCCTCACTGTGGCACGGGAGCCGTCCGCACGGTCCCAGCGGGGCCCAGCGCCCGTCAGCGAGGCTCGTGCGCCCCTCAGGGGTGATGACCACGAGGACTGATGCACCGCCACAACGATTACCCGGACATGTCTGAGTAGGTGCCGCCGGATCGGGCGATCGGCCCCAGCTACCCGGACATGTCTGAGTAGTTGGCGCCGCGTCCCCGACCATCCCTCCTGGGGGCGCCGGTCCGCAGACGTACCTCGGGGCCGGGACACCGACCACGGTGGGTCCCGACCCCGAGGAGCCCGACGTGCCCCGATCCGGGCTTAGAGGTCCTTCTCCGGTGCGCGTTTGACCGACTCGCGCTCCGACATCGGCAGGCCGAGGCCTTGGGTCTCCGGCGGGCCCTCGAGGCTGCCGGAGGTCTCGGGCGACGAGATGGCCTCGTGCTCACCGTGGTGGTGGGCAGCCGCCAGCTCGGCGGGGGTGACCGGCGCAACGCGGTCCTTGAAGTAGAAGTGCGACAACCGGGCCCGGATCCGCTCCGACCGGGCGTGCTTGGCCGCGACCCCGTTCCTGTCGGTCTGGGAGCCGAGCACCAGCGGCTCCGGAACCTCCTGCTGCACCAAAGTCCAACGCTCGTACTCGTCGAGCGCCTCGTGCTTCTCAAAGAACCGGCCCTCCGCGGTGCGGATGATGGTGCCGCTCTCGCGACCGTGCAGCACTTTCTCGCGATCGTGGCGCTGGAGGCTCAGGCAGATCCGCTTGGTGACCCAGAACGCCAGCGGTGGCACCACGAAGCAGGCGAGCCGCAGGGTGTTGGTGATGTCGTTGATCGACAGGTGCATCTTGATCGCGATGATGTCGTTGCCGGCGGCGATGAAGAGGATCAGGTAGAACGACAGCGCCATGACCCCGATGCCCGTGCGGACGGGCGCGTTGCGCGGCCGGTCGAGCAGGTGGTGCTCCCGGTTGTCGCGGGTGACCCACTTCTCGAGGAACGGGTAGATGCCGATGAGGGTATAGAGCACCGGGATCAGGGCGATCGCGCCGAGGAAGACGTTGAAGCTCCACGTCCGGTCGAACATCACGAACTCGAGCCAACCCGGCAGGAGCCGTAGGGCGCCGTCAGCGAAGCCCATGTACCAGTCCGGTTGGGAGCCCGCCGTGACCTGCGACGGCGCGTAGGGGCCGTAGGCCCAGATCGGGTTGATCGTCACCAGTCCGGCCATGAGGGCGCACATCCCGAAGACGAGGAAGAAGAAGCCTCCGGCCTTGGCGATGTAGACCGGCATGAACGGGTAGCCGACGACGTTCATGTTGGTCCGGCCCGGCCCGGGGTACTGCGTGTGCTTGTGCACGAAGACCAGCACGATGTGGGCGGTGAACAGCCCGACGATGATGGCCGGGAGCAGCAGGATGTGCACCGAGAAGAGGAGCGGGATGATCTGCTCGCCCGGGAACGGACCGCCGAAGACGACGACCGTCATGTAGGACCCGATGATCGGTATCGACCGGATGAAGCCTTCAGCCGCGCGGAGGCCGGTGCCGGAGAGCAGGTCGTCAGGGAGCGAGTAGCCGGCGAAGCCCTCGAGCAGGGCCAGCATCGACAGGATTGTGCCGATCACCCAGTTGATCTCACGAGGCTTGCGGAACGCGCCGGTGAAGAACACGCGGCACATGTGCACGGTGATCGCCACGATGAACAGCAGGGCGGCCCAGTGGTGGATCTGCCGGATCAGCAGCCCCCCGCGGACGTCGAACGAGATGTTGACGGTGGACTGGTAGGCCTCGGACATCGTGATGCCCTGCAGCGGCAGGTACGAGCCGTCGTAGACGACCTGGCCGGCGCTCGGGACGAACCAGAAGGTGAGGAAGGTCCCGGTCAGCAGGCAGATGATCAGCGTGTACATCGCGATCTCGCCGAGCATGAACGTCCAGTGGTCCGGGAACGTCTTCTTCAGCAGGTACGACATGAAGCCGGCGCCGCCGGTCCGGTCGTCCAACCAGCCGGCGAGGCCCCCGGCCACCTTCATCCCGCCGCTCGGGGCGGGCTCGCCGACCTCGTCGTGCTCGCGAAGCGCCTCGGCGCTTCTCGGGTCCACAGCAGTGCTCATCATCGCTCCCAGTAGCTCGGCCCCACGGGTTCGGTGAACCCTTGGGGCGCGACGAGATAACCCGAGGCGTCGACGGTGATCTTCAGCTGCGGCAGCGGCCGTTTGGCCGGGCCGAAGATGACGTCCATGTCCCTGGTGGCGTCGAAGGTCGACTGGTGGCACGGGCAGAGCAGGTGATGGGTCTGCTGCTCGTACAGGCCCACGGCGCATCCGACGTGGGTACAGATCTTGGAGTACGCGATGATCCCCTGGTAGCCCCACTCCTGCGCCTTACGACCCTTGTCGTCGTCCGCGAATTGGGAGGGGTCAAGGCGCATGAGGATGACCGCGGCCTTGGCCTTGTCCTCGAGGACGTGCGAGCTGTCCTTGATCGTCTCCGGCATCACGTGGAAGGCCGAGCCGATGGTGACGTCACTGACCTTGATCGGCGTCAGCTCCGGGTCGCGCATCAGCCGGATCGCGGCTCCGGGGGAGCCGTCGGGGTTGGGCTTGATGTCCCAGATCGTGTGCGCGAGCTCGCCGGCCTCGGTCACGTTGCCGAGCGAGCCGACCACCTGGATGACGAAGGGCAGGGCGAAGAGGCCGAGTGCGCCCCCGAGGGAGTACAGGATGAGGGGACGGCGGCCCAGCTGGGCGGCCTCGCCACCGCCGAGGATGACCCCGGCGGCCTCCTTGCGGTTGGCGTCGGAGGACCGCTGCAGGTGCCGCTCCTCGACGACCTCCTCGTCGGGCATCATCGTCTTGGCCCAGTGGACGACACCGAACCCGATGCCGAGCAGCGAGATGCCCATGGTCACACCGAGGACGAGATGGAGCAGGTTCACGCTGCCCAGGCCGGGGACGAAGACGTCCTTGGTGTGGTCGATCGCGAAGTAGCCGACGATGAAGGCGACGGTGGCGAGCATCGAGACGCCGAACAACGTCGCGACCTGGCGCTCGGCGCGGCGGCCGGCGGCCTCGTTGTCGTCCGCCATGCGGTGGACGTGCGCCGGGAGTCCCGGGTTCTCGAACACGGCGGGTAGGCCACCGTCACCGATGTGGTGTCCCTCGTCGAGCCGCACCGGGACGCGAGGATCGGACCCACCGTCCTCGACCATGGTGCCTCCGCCGTGCGGAGTGTCCTCGTTGCTCATCTGGGCATCGATCCTGTCGACTCGTCCTGGTGTCGATTAGAACAAATTTATGGTGCGGGCGCAGTACGTGATGTCACGCGGCTTTGGAGCCGAGCCACACCGCGATGCCGACCATGATCCCGAGACCGAAGATCCAGATGAACATTCCCTCGGAGACGGGACCGAGGTTGCCGAGGTTCATCCCGCCCTGGTTGGCCTGCGTCTGGGTCTCGTTGATCCACGCGATGATGTTCTTCTTGTTCTCCGGCGTGATGTTCTGGTCGTTGAACACCGGCATCGACTGCGGGCCGGTCAGCATCGCCTCGTAGATGTCCCGGTTCGAGACACCCTTGAGCGTCGGCGCATACTTGCCGCGCGTGAGCGCCCCGCCGGACCCGGCGAAGTTGTGGCACATCGCACAGTTGACCCGGAACAGCTCGCCGCCCAGCGCCACGTCGGCCCCGTCGGTGTTCAGCTGCTCCTCGGTGGGGATCGCGGGCCCAGGGGCCAGCGAGGCGACGTAGGCGGCCAGCGCCGCGATCTGCTCCTGCGAGAACTTGATCTCGTCCTGGCGCTGTGCCTGGACCCCCGGCCCGGCGAGGGGCATCCGACCGGTACCGACCTGGAAGTTCACCGAGGCGGCGCCGACGCCGACGAGCGTCGGACCGGCCTGCGTGCCCTGCGCGTTGAGGCCGTGGCAGGTCGCACAGTTGGCGAGGAACAGCGAGCGCCCCTCGGCGACGGCGTCGGCCGTCGGGGCCTGAGCCTGCGCAGACTTCGGCGCGAGCAACGAGTAGGCGGCCCCGACGAGGACCAGCCCGAGGAGCAGGAGGATCGCGATCGCGGCGGGGTGGCGGCGACGGGCGGCCAAGGCGTTCAACGGGCGGTCCTCACGTCCGGGGGCTGAGACGGCGCTCGAGATGGCACGGAGAACCGGGTCATTTGAGCAGGTAGATCACAGAGAAGAGGGCGATCCAGACGACGTCGACGAAGTGCCAGTAGTACGAGGTCACGACGGCGCCGATGGCTTGGGTATGCGTGTATCGCCGGGTGGCGAAGGTCCGACCGATGATGAGCAGGAACGCGATCAGGCCGCCGGTGACGTGCATCCCGTGGAACCCGGTGGTCAGGTAGAACACCGAGCCGTACCGGTCGGACGACAGCGTGACGCCCTCGCTGGTCAGCTCGGCGTACTCGTAGACCTGGCCGCCGATGAAGAACGCGCCGAAGAGGTACGTCACGACGTACCACTCGCGCATTCCCCATTCCTTGAGCTGCCAGAGCTTTCCGGAGCGTGACGGCTTACCGGCCTCGGCCCTGAACACGCCGAGCTGGCACCACACCGAGGACGTCAGCAGGATGAACGCGTTGAACGAGGCGAAGGGGACGTTGAGCTTCGCGGTCTGCTCGGCCCAGAGCTCGGGGGACAGCGAGCGGATCTGGAAGTACATGGCGAAGAGGCCCGCGAAGAACATCAGCTCGCTGCCGAGCCACACGATGGTGCCGACCGACACCATGTTGGGACGGGTCGCCGGACCGGACCCCAGTTGCACAGAGCGCGATGGTGCTGCCGATGCGGTCGCCACGTCAGCATTATGGGGGCAACCTCTCGCTGAGCGCAGCAACACCCCGTGCCGGAGGGGACGGGTGGGACGACACGCGGCCCAGACGCCCTTCGCTACCATCGGCCCCATGACCGACTCGCACGGCGGCGCGACCATCTCGACCCACGTCGCCGAAGCGGCAGGGCCGGCGCCGGTGACGACGATCCGGGTGCTCCTGTTCAGCGACGACAGCGCCACGCGCGACGCGGTGCGTCTCGGCGTGGGTCGTCGACCCGCACGAGACGTCGAGGTGTCCTCGTGGCTCGAGTGCGCGACGCCCGCCGCGGTGGTGGCGGAGACCGAGGGCGGCGGGTTCGACGTGCTGATCCTCGACGGCGAGTCGTCGCCGATCGGCGGCCTGGGGCTGGCCAAGCAGCTGAAGAACGAGGTCTTCGACTGCCCGCCGATCCTCGTGCTGACCGGTCGCCCGCAGGACGCGTGGCTCGCGGCCTGGTCGCAGGCCGATCTCGCCGTGCCGCACCCGCTCGACCCGATCGCCCTGGCGCGCGCCGTGGCCGACCTGGGTCGCCGCACGAACCCTGCCGCCTGACGTCGCCGCCCGATGAGCGACGCGGACCGCGGCGTCACGCATACCTGGCCCGACGTCCTCACGGCGTTGGTGGCCGGTACCGACCTCGGCACCGAGCGCGCCGAGTGGGCGATGAACGAGATCATGTCCGGGTCGGCGACGCCGGCGCAGATCGCCGGGTTCCTCATGGCGCTCCGGGCGAAGGGCGAGACCGTCGAGGAGATGCGCGGCATCGCCGACCAGATGCTGGCCCACGCCAACCGGATCACGGTGCCCGGCGTGAGCCTGGACGTCGTCGGCACCGGCGGGGACCGCGCGCACACCGTCAACATCTCGACGATGGCGGCGATGGTCTGCGCGGCGGCTGGGGTGCGGGTGGTCAAGCACGGCAACCGGGCGGCGTCGTCGTCCTCGGGTTCGGCGGACGTTCTCGAGGCGCTGGGGATCGACCTGGGGCTCGAACCGTCGAGGGTGGCGGCGGTCGCCGAGGAGGCGGGGATCACCTTCTGCTTCGCGCAGGCCTTCCACCCGGGGTTCCGGCACGCCGGCGGCGTCCGACGGGAGCTGGGGGTGGCGACGGCGTTCAACTTCCTCGGGCCGCTCACCAACCCGGCTCAGCCGACGTATGCGGCCGTCGGGGTCGCCGACGCACGGATGGCGCCGATCGTGGCCGGGGTGTTCGCCACGCGCGGGCGGGACGCGGCGGTGTTCCGCGGCGACGACGGGCTGGACGAGCTCACCCTCGCGACGACGTCATCGGTGTGGTGGGTACGGGCGGGTTCGGTGACGTCGCGCGTCGTGGACCCGGTCCGTGTGGGGCTGTCGCTGCAGCCGACGTCGGCGCTGAAGGGCGGGGACCCGGCATACAACGCCGGCGTGGTCCGGTCGATGTTCGGTGGCGAGCGGGGACCGGTTCGGGACGCGGTGCTGCTCAACGCGGGGCTGGCGCTGGCGCTGACGGGTACGGACTCGGGTTCGTCGGCGGACGAGTTCGAGGCGGACGTGCGCGCGGGGATGGCGCGGGCGGCGGAGGCGGTCGACTCGGGGGCCGCGACGCGGCTCGTGGGGTCGTGGGTGGCCGCGACCCGGTCCGGCTGACGCTGCCGGTCAGTCGTCCCCGCCGAGGCCGATCGAGAAGGCCTCCTCGGTGTCACGCTTGGAGTAGGTGCGGAACGCGATGTGGGTGTCGGTCCGGGCCACGCCGTCCACCTTGTTGAGACGGTCCGCGATGACGTCGGCCAGCTGCTCGTGGTCGCGGACGCGCACCATCGCGATGAGGTCCGCGTCGCCGGTGACCGAGTAGACCTCCGTCACCCCGTCGAGCTCGGCGATGCCCTGGCCCACCTCCGGGATGCGGTCGACGTCGCAGCTGACCATGACGATGGCGGTGATCACGGGACGATTGAACTACAGGTATGCGGGTGGCCGCCTCGA
>NZ_DATBTV010000083.1:0-22260 GCF_036559105.1 Lapillicoccus sp.
CCGGACAGGTTGGCCAGCACGACGAGCGGGCGGTTCCCGCTCGCCGCGTTGATCGCCCGGGCGGCCTTCTTCGAGGACTTCGGGAACAGGGTCCCGGCCGTGTAGACGTCGGGGCCGTCGGTGGGCGGGAACCCGCGTCGCGGGACCGACCGACTCTCGATCCCCAGCAGCAGCACCGGGAACCCACCGAGGTGGGCGTCCTGGACGACGGCGG
Organism: Lapillicoccus sp.; assembly: GCF_036559105.1. Lineage (GTDB taxonomy): Bacteria > Actinomycetota > Actinomycetes > Actinomycetales > Dermatophilaceae > Lapillicoccus. The sequence goes on from NZ_DATBTV010000083.1 coordinate 215, forward strand.
TCTCGGCGTCGGCCATGCCGGCCCAGCGCTCCAGCGTCGGGTGGTCCTGGTCGGCGACGGCGCGCATCAGGGTGCGGATGTCGAACGCCTTCTTGCGGTCCGGGTTGGTCCGGGAGGAGAAGATGTCGCCGACCGTCGTGAAGTCGCTGCCGTCCAGCGCGTGCGGGTAGGGCGAGACGTCGCGGTCGGCCGGGTCGGTCGTCTCGGCCCGGCGGGGTCCGGACTCGCCCGGCGCCGCATACGTGTGGTCGTAGTGGGCGAGGAGGATCTGCAGCGCGCTGCCGAGGTTCGACGCCCAGTACTGCGCCTGTCCGTTCGGGCCCATGACCCGGTCGTACCCACCGATGCCGAAGTTGTCCTCCGCCGAGACGCCACCGGAGAAGTCCAGGGACTGCTTCCCGGTGAGCACCATGGCGCTGTCCGGCGTCATGACGAGGATGCCCTTGGTGTGCATCAGCATCGTCGCTTCGGCGTTCCAGTAGGGCTGCGCCCCGACGTTGATCCCGGCGACCACGATGTTGATCTCGCGACCGGCCTGGGTGAACTCGATGATCCGCTTCAGCCCCCGGGCGACCCAGTCCATGTTCTCGGTGCCCGAGTCCATCGAGATCCGCGCGCCGGCGGACAGGGCGTACCACTCGACCGGGACGTCGAGCTCCTCGGCGAGGTCGAGCGCGGCGATGATCCGCGCGCACTCCGCCTCCGACACCGCGCCCAATGCCCGGGTGGGGTCGCCGCTGAGCACGACCCGGCGAACTCCCTCCGGGTGCAAGGGGGTTCGCGTCGTGACGACGCCGACGATGATGCCGGCCTTGTTGAGTCCCGGCGGTCGGTCGACAGGGGCGAGCCGTCCGCTGTCGTCGAGGTCGTACTCGACCGACGAGCCGCCCACGCCGGCCACCAGACCCTGCATCTCGTAGGGGTAGACCGTCCCGCGGCGGCGTGCCCGCAGCACCTTCTGCTGGTAGTCGTCGATCGGCTTGAGCATCTCGGTCGCCGGCAGGCCGACGTTCGAGGTGACCCCGGAACCGGCCTGGTAGAAGAACCGCGCCGAGATCGGCGTCACCGACCCGTTCGGCCCGGCCACCCGGCCGTCCGCGCGGATCTCCTCGATCCCGGCGCCCGCCGTGAGCGGCGCGATGCTGTTCTGGACGGCGGTGAGCTGGTCGACCTCGGCGTCGATGACCGGCCACACCTGGAGCCAGACGTGGTTCATGTCGAGCCGGGCGCCCTTGGCGCCCCGACCGGCACGCGCCCGGCGAATGGCCTCGAGGCAGTTGGAGATCGCGCGCTCCACGTGGGGGAGCGACGTGACCCGGCCGGACTCGTCGCGGACGACGCCCAGCTGCCGGACCTGCGCCAGCGCGATGAGGCGCTGGTCGGCGGGGTTCTCCTGGGCGACCGCGAAGTAGAGCAGCACGTCCTCGGGCGCCTCGAGCCGGGTGAGGGTGAACTTGCGCAGCCGCCACAGGTTCAGGCGGCGCCCGACCATCGGGTGGACACCCCGCACCAGGTCGTCCTCGACGACTCCGCCGTCGTCGGTCGGCCGGAAGGTGAAGTAGGCGGGCGGCCGGTCCGCGCCGGCGCCGACCGCGATCGCGATACGCCGCACTCGGCGGATCACGTCGAGCTGCTCCACCATCGCGCGGAGCGCCGCCGACTCCTCCTCGACGTTGCTGGGCGCCTCGGGCCAGGACAGGTAGAGGTCGACGACGCTCTCATGGCCCGGGACCGCGGCCTCGACCTCGCGGGTGACCGCGTCGACCAGCCCGCTGCCGGGCTTCAGCTCGCTGATCTTCCCGATCGTCGAGACGAGGTGCGTCGGCCGGTCGTCGAGGAGGTAGTCGGCGACGGCGAACGGCCGCCCGTCGACCGTGGTCGAGGTCAGGTGGTCCAGCTCGTACTCGCGGTAGTGCCGCCGGATGAGGACCTCGAGCATCGGCTCGGTCGCGGGCATGCCGTTCTCGAGCCGCTCCAGGAGGAACCGGACGATCTGCTCCGGGATCGCGGCCAGCGCGTCGATGCGCTCGGCACGGTCCTCGGCGTCCGGCTGGTCGACGAGCAGCTCGATCTGCTCGCGCACCGACGCCAGCACGGCAGCGCGCTCGGCGTCGACGAGCGGCTGGTCGAACCAGCGGAACCGCACGCTGCGGGCCAGGTCGCCGACGATGGGGAAGCGCAGCTGGGTGGCGAGCACCAGCCGGTCCAGCACCTCACGCGCGGCCGCGGCCAGGGCCGGGTCGGCGGGGACCGGTTCGTGCATCCAGTGCTGCAGGAACGCCATGACGAGCTGGACGTCGGGAGCCGAACGCTGCTGGGCGAGGAACACCCGGAACACGGCGTTGTCGAGCTCGCGGGTCCGGTCGAGGCTCTCGACGCCGTAGTGGCGCAACACGCGCAGCAGCCGCTGGTGGAACTCCTCGGGCAGGGCGCCCCGCTCGATGTCCATCGTCTGGAGGAAGGTGTGGAACCACTCCCGAGGCGAGTGCACGCGGTTCTCGACGTGCTGGTCCTCGCCGGCCGGGCGGTTGCGGCTGAGCTCGGCGAAGTCGGCGAACAGCGCGAGCAGTGACACCTCGTTCGCGATGGGGACCTCGCTCTCGGCGGAGAGGGACTGACGAGCGGTGAGGTATGCGGCGAGGGTGCGGCCCTCGTCACCCGGGTCGAGGTCGTAGCCGAGGAGCATCCCCGACAGGTCGGTCAGCTCGTGCTCGACCTCTTCGGCGTCGGTGCGGACGACGCGGCCGGACGGCAGCTCGAGGTCCTCGGCCGGCTCGTCGCCACCAGGTGCGGCGGCCTCGTCGTCGTCCTCGGCCAGTGGCTCCAGCCGTAGCAGCGGGGCGCCGGTCTCGACCTGGCTCCCCGTGGAGACGAGCAGCTCCTTCACCGTGGCCGCGAACGGCGCCGGGAGCACGGTCTCCATCTTCATGCTCTCGAGAACGATGACCGGCGCACCGGCGGCGACCTGGCTGCCGGCGGCCGCCGGCGTCGCCACGACCAGGGCGGGGGCCGGGGAACGCAGCACGCCACCCTCGTCGCGGCTGACGCGATGCGTCGCTCCGTCGACCTCGACGAGATGGACCGGTCCGTGGCTCGCGGTGATGAGGCGGTAGCGCGAGCCCTCGACGGTGAGCCGGCTCGAGTACGCGTCGATGCGCTCCAGGGAGGCGTCGAGGGGCTCGTGGTCGTCGACGGTGACCCGGAACCGGTGCGGCCCGGTGCGCATGACGAGGATCTTGTGCACCGCCCCACGCAGCTTGAGGTCGACCGCCCGGCCCACCTTGTGCTGCACCTGCGGCCGGCCCCCGCGGGCGGTCTCCAGCAGGCGGTTGACCTCGACCTGCTCCTCGTCCTCGTACGCCTCGATCCCGGCTGCTACCAACGCGATTCCCGAGCGGTGGCGGGCGACGAGACGTCCTTCGCCGCGTACGCGGTCGATCCACCCGGTGTCGGCGGACCCGTCGATGACCTCGGGCTGGTCGAGCAGGTCGAGGATGAAGCTCTTGTTGGTCGCGCCGCCCTCGATGACCACCGTGGTCTCGGCGACCGCGCGGCGCAGGCGGCCGAGCGCCTCGTCGCGATGACGCCCGGAGGCGATGATCTTGGCGATCATCGAGTCGAAGTCGGCGGGGATCGTGTCACCCTCGCCGACACCGGTGTCCACGCGGATACCGGGACCCGCGGGCAGGGTCAGCAGGGCGATCCGGCCCGGTGCGGGGGCGAAGTCGCGGTCGGGATCCTCGGCGTTGAGCCGGGCCTCGATGGCGTGGCCGCGTTCGGCCGGCTGCTCGCCCTCGAGACGGCCGCCGGAGGCGACATGGATCTGCAGCTTGACCAGGTCGGTGTCGGTGGTGACCTCGGTGATCGGGTGCTCGACCTGGAGCCGGGTGTTGACCTCGAGGAAGGCGAAGTACTGGTCGCCCGGGTGGTACAGGAACTCCACGGTGCCGGCCCCGGCGTACCCGACGGCGAGGGCCAGCCGTTCGGCGCTGGCCTTGAGCTCGGCCGTCTGCGCGGCGGAGAGCACCGGCGACGACGACTCCTCGATGACCTTCTGGTTGCGGCGCTGGACTGTGCAGTCGCGGACGCCGAGCGCCCACGCGGTGCCCTGGCCGTCGGCGATGACCTGGACCTCGACGTGACGCGCACCGGTCACCAGGCTCTCGAGGAAGACCACGCCACTGCCGAACGCGCGCTCCGCCTCGTCCCGGGTTCGCCCGTAGGCGTCAGCCATCTCCTCGTCCGACGCGATCTTGCGGATGCCGCGCCCGCCACCACCGGCGGTGGCCTTGAGCATGACCGGGTAGCCGATCTCGTTGGCCTTGGCGATGGCGTCGTCGAGGGTGTCGAGCGCTCCACCGCTCCACGGGGCGACCGGGACGCCGACCTCCTGCGCGATGAGCTTCGAGCCGATCTTGTCGCCCAGCCGTCGCATGGCCTCGGCGCTCGGGCCGATGAAGGTGACTCCGATCCGCTCGCAGAGCTCGGCGAATGCGGGGTCCTCGGCGACGAACCCCCAGCCGACCCAGGCGGCGTCCGATCCGGTGTCGAGCAGCGCCTTCTCCAGGACAGCGAGGTCGAGGTAGGGACGGGCGGAGGCGGGGCCCAGGCTGTACGCGAGGTCGGCCTCGCGCACGAACATGGCTCGCCGCTCGCCCTCGGTATGGAGCGCGACGACCTCGATGGACGAGCCCGTCTCCGCGTTGAGGTCGCGGACGGCATGGATGAGACGCATCGCCGCCTCGCCACGGTTGACCACGGCGATCCGCCTGAACGTCACCGATGCCTCCTCGCACCTGCGTAACCGGCCACCCCGAGAATCTTCCACACCCGCTGCCTACTATCGAGTCAACCCCGCCCGCGAGGTGCGTCAACCGGGCCGGTGCGGCGGAGGACGAGGACCAGGGCCCGGGCGGCGAGCACGCAGCCGAAGAAGAACAGCGTGTCGCCGAAGAACGTGTAGAGCCGGCGCGTGGGCAGCATGTAGGGCCCGGTGTCGCTGACGAGCAGGACGATGCCGCCGATGGCGCAGGCCGCCACGAGCAGGGTCGTCGTCAGCTGCTGGACGATCCCGGTGACGAAGCCGCGGTCGCGTTCGTCGGCGAGGACGTCTCAGGAACGGAGCTCCGGCTGGCAGCATGCGCGCATGTCCGACGAGCTGCTGCCTCATCCCGTCACCAGGCAGCCGTTCCCGTCGCCGGTCCCACCCGGGGCCGGCTGGCCGGGCGACCCGGCCACGTCGCATACTCCGGTGGCCCGCGACGCCGCCGGCGTGGCGGAGCTGGCCGGCCGGGCCGCCGACGTCGGGGAGCTCGACGCGGAGATCTCGGTATGCCGGGCCTGTCCCCGGCTCGTCGCATGGCGGGAGGAGGTCGCGCGGGTCGGGAAGCGCGCGTCGTTCGTGAACCAGCCCTACTGGGGACGGCCCGGGCCGGGCTTCGGCGACCCCGACGCCAGCGTGCTCGTCGTCGGACTCGCCCCGGCGGCGAACGGGACGAACCGCACCGGCCGGATGTTCACCGGCGACCGGAGTGGTGACTGGCTGTATGCGGCGCTCCACCGCACGGGCTACGCGAGCCAGCCGACGAGCGTGGCCGCCGGGGACGGCCTCGTCCTGACCGGCTTGCGGATCGTTGCGTCGGTTCGCTGCGCGCCCCCCGCGAACAAGCCCACGCCCGCCGAGCGGGACACCTGTGGGGCCTGGCTGGACCGTGACCTGGCCCTCGCCGCGCCTCGGCTGCGCGCCCTGCTCGCGCTCGGGAGCATCGCCTGGGACGCCACGCTCGGATCGGCGCGCCGCCTTGGCTGGACCGTGCCGCGACCGAAGCCGCGGTTCACCCACGGCGCCGAGACCGTGCTCACCACATCTGGCGGACGAACGATACGGCTGCTGGGGAGCTACCACGTCAGCCAGCAGAACACGTTCACGGGCAAGCTGACCGAGCCGATGCTCGACGCGGTCATCGGGCGCCTCCGGGACTGAACCGACTGACATGCGGGAGGCTTGTCAGCCCGAATGTCGTGACATTTCGCCGAACTTGGCGCTTCGTCTTGCACATCGTTGACGAGGGGAACACAGTGAGCCTCATGCGCCGAACCACCGTGCCGGGCGGCTTCGTGGCCGCCGGCCTCGCCCCCGTCGTCCTCGTCCTCGCCGCCTGCTCCGGAAACGGGCCCGCCTCACAAGGTGCCGCCACCGGCGGTAGCAGCGGCGGAGCCTCGACCGGCTCCATCACCGTCGCCGCCAGTGACGACACCAACATCCAGGAGCTCTTCCAGCAGGTCCTCATCCCCGACTTCCAAGCCGCCAACCCCGGCGTCGCGGTCAAGCTGACCTACGACCTGCACGGGACCAACGACCAGGCCAACTTCGCCAAGCTGGCCGCGGCCGCGCAGCAGAACCACGACCCCGCCATGGACGTCACGGCGAGCTTCGTCGCCAAGGCGGCCAAGGCCGGCCTGCTCTCGACCGATACCAGCAAGGTCACCGCCCTGAGTGGGATCGACCCGAAGGTCGTCGCGGCCGGGGGCCCCGGCGCCGTGCCGTACCGCGCCTCGTCGGTGCTGCTGGCGTACAACCCCGACAAGATCCCGAACCCACCCAAGACCCTCGACGAGGTGCTCGCGTGGATCAAGGCCAACCCGGGCCGGTTCACGTACAACTCGCCGAAGACCGGTGGATCCGGCGGGGCGTTCGTCGCGACGGTGCTCGACAAGTACGTGCCCCCAGCGGACCGCGACCAGATGACGACGGGGTACCACAAGGAGCTCGAGAAGAGCTGGGACCCCGGCTGGCAGGAGCTGGCGTCGCTGAACCCGTCGGTGTTCCAGAAGGGCGTCTACCCCAACGGGAACAACCAGACCCTCCAGCTGCTGTCGTCCGGTCAGATCGACATGGCGCCGGTCTGGTCCGACCAGTTCATCTCCGGCCAGGCGTCCGGCTCGATCCCGAAGAACTTCAAGGCGCAGCAGATCTCGAACCCGTCCTTCACCGGTGGTGCCTCCTACCTCGGCGTGACCAAGGGCTCGAAGAACCAGGATCTCGCCTGGAAGTTCGTCGACTTCGTCCTCAAGCCCGAGGAGCAGGCCAAGATCGCTGACAAGATCGCCGGGTATCCGGCCATCCCGCTGACGCAGCTGCCGAGCGAGGTACAGGCCAAGTTCCAGAGCGCCGACACCCAGAACCTGCGGGCCGGTTACTACAGCGACCACAGCACCGACATCAACAACCTCTGGGACCAGAACGTCCCCGGCAAGTGAGCAAGGACGTTCGGCACCGGTTGGGCGGGCTCGCACTGGCGAGCCCGCCGCTGGTGCTCGTCGCCCTCTTCGTCGGGTTTCCCATCGTCGTCGCCGTCTCCTACAGCCTCGGCCACACCGAAGGGCTGAACTCCACCGTTGCGGCCATCGCCAGTGACCAGGTCACGGTCGACTCACCGTGGAAGGTGACCTTCGGCGCCTACGCAAAGGTGTTCGCGGACCCGCGGTTCCAGCGGGACTTCGTCGTCACCGTGCTGGCCACGCTGGCCACGACGGTCATCGTCGTCGTCCTTGCCTGGGCCATCGCGCTCTACGTGCGGCTGTCGGACACGTGGATCTCCCGCGCCCTGTCGGCGCTGGCGGTGGTGCCGATGTTCATCCCGGTGGTCATCGCGTCGTGGGCGATCCTCACCTTCTACAACGCCGACGGGTTCCTGCGGTCGGTGGCGGCACAGTTCGGCATGGAGGCGCCGGTCTGGGGGTTCTCCATGACGGCCGTGGTGATCGGTCTCGTGTGGACGCACCTGCCGTTCGCCACCCTGATGGTCGTGTCGGGCGTGCAGGGCGTTCCGGACGCGCTCATCGAGGCCGCCCGGGACGCCGGTGCGTCCTTGTTCCGGACCGTCCTGCGGGTCATCGCGCCGCTCGCGCTGGTCCCCACCGTCATCGCCGGGACGTTCACGGCGATCGGCACCCTGGGCTCGTTCACGGTGCCGTACTTCACCGGTCCGAACGCCCCGAAGATGCTGGGCGTCGACATGGCCGACTACTTCCAGGCCTTCAACCTGCCGCAGGCCTCCGTCGTGATGGCGGTCGTCGTGTTCGTCGTCGCGAGCGGCTTCGGCGCGGTCTACGTCTGGGCCAACTACCGCGCCGCCGCGCAGAGCGGCCGGGTGTGACATGACCACGATGCCGACGCTGCCCGCCGTCCAGGTCGAGGCCGAGACCTCGGTGCCGGTACGGGCTCCCATCGAGCGGGCGGCCGGCTCGCGCCGCGGTCCGCGCCGGTGGGTCGGCCGGCTGTTGAGCGCGCTGTTCATGCTGGCGATGGCGGTGTTCATTCTCGGGCCGTTGCTGTGGTTGGGGATCCGGGCCTTCGCGACCACCTGGACCTACCCCTCGCTCACTCCGGACGCCTGGACGATGCAGTGGTGGGGAGAGGTCTTCAAGGACCCCAACCTGCTCAGCTCGGTCCGGCTGTCGTTCCAGTTCGCCCTGACCACGATGATCGTCTCCGCCGTGATCTGCCTGCCCGCGGCGTATGCGTTCTCGCGGTTCGAGTTTCCCGGTCGCCGGATCTTCCTCGTCGGGCTCTTCGCGACGAACGCGTTCCCCAAGATGGGCCTGTTCGTCGCCCTGGCCTCGTTGTTCTACGCCTTCAACCTCATGTCGACGTTCGTCGGCGTCGTCATCGTCCACGTCCTCGGGACCGTCGTGTTCATGACGTGGATCCCGGCGGCCGCGTTCGCGGCGGTGCCCAGGTCCTACGAGGAGGCGGCGCGGGACGCGGGGGCGAACCGGTTCACGGTGCTGCGGAAGGTGACGTTGCCGCTGGCGCTACCCGGGATCACGGTCGCCTTGATCATGTCGTTCCTCGCGTCGTTCGACGAGGCCCAGGGCACCTACCTCGTCGGCAACCCGGAGTTCATCACCATGCCGACGCAGATGTACACGCTGGTGCTCAACTACCCACCCCAGGTGGCGGCGGTCTTCTCGATCATGCTCGCCATCCCCTCCGCCGTCCTCCTCCTGCTCGTGCGCAAGCACGTCATGGGCGGCCAGCTCGCCGAAGGGTTCCAGATCCGATGAGCCACACGACCGAGCGGGCCGACGTGGCCGCACCCGCGGACGCCGCTACGTCGGCGGCGGATCGCGGCCTGCGGCTGACCCGCCTGCACAAGGAGCTCGGCGGCCGGCCGATCGTCGACGACCTCGACCTCGACGTCGACAAGGGCCAGATGGTCTGCCTGCTCGGGCCGTCCGGCTGCGGGAAGACGACGACGCTGCGGATGATCGCCGGGTTCCTCGAGCCGGACGGCGGCGCGGTCATCATCGACGGTGCCGACGTGACCGACCTGCCGCCCGAGCGTCGCCCGACGGCGATGGTGTTCCAGAACTACGCGCTGTGGCCGCACATGTCGGTGTTCGACAACATCGCGTTCGGGCTCAAGCTGCGCAAGGTGCCGAAGCCGGAGATCGCGCAGCGGGTCGAGAGCGTTCTCGAGCTGGTCGGGCTGACGCACCACATCCGGTCACGGCCGACGCGGATCTCCGGCGGTGAGCAGCAGCGGGTCGCCCTGGCACGGGCGCTGGTGCAGGAGCCCAAGGTCCTCCTCCTCGACGAGCCGCTGTCCAACCTCGACGCCAAGCTGCGGGTACGGGTGCGCGAGGACATCCGCGAGATCCAGCAGCGCCTCGGGATCACCACGGTGTTCGTCACCCACGACCAGGACGAGGCGCTGTCGATCTCCGACCGCGTGGCGGTGATGAACGGTGGGCGGATCGAGCAGTATGCGTCGCCAATGGACATCTACCGGTCGCCGGCGACGACGTTCGTGGGCGGCTTCGTGGGGGCGACCAACACCCTGCCCGGTCGGCTGGTCCGCGACTCCGGGTCGCTGGCGGTCGTCGTCGGGTCGGCTCGAGTCCCGGTCGAGACGACCAACCTGCCCCAGGGCGAGTCCTCGGTGGACGGCGACATCGTGGCGGTCCGGCCCGAGGACGTCCTCGTCGGCGAGGGCGGCGCGGCCGCGTCGGTGGTCCGCGTCATCCCCCGCGGTCACTTCACGGAGGCGGTCGTGGACATAGACGGCGCCGAGGACGCACAGCTGCGCGCCTACGTCGACGCCGGCGCGCTGGGTACGGCCGGCGACTCCTCGACGGTCCGGTTCCGCCGGGCCCTGGTCTATCGCGACGGGTCGCTGCTCTGAGCGCCGGAGAGCACGAGGTCGGGACTGGCTCATCACCCCGCCGCGACGCCCCGCCGGATCGTCTACTCGACTGGGAGTCGAGCCCCTTGGCTGGTGTTCGACCGGCGGTCGAAAGCCTTGACTGGCAGTCGAGCGACCTGCCGCGGGCCGGGCAGAACGCTCGGCCGCTCGCCATCGCCCACCGGGGCGACCCGATCGCTCACCGGGAGAACACCGTTGCCGCGATCCGGTCGGCCCTCGACTGCGGTGCCGACATCGTCGAGATCGACGTCAAGACCACCGAGGACGGAGTGAGCGTCGTCCTGCACGACGACTCGCTCCGGCGGCTGTGGGGCGTCGACCGCGACATCCGGACGATGTCGGCGGCGGAGGTCACCGGCATCGGCATCCCGACGCTGCGCGAGGTCCTCGCGCTGTTCGAGGGTCGCCCCGCAGCGGTGATGGTCGACATGGACTCGGGGGAATGGGCCAGGGCCGCCCGGGTCGAGGCCGGCTCGGCGGTCTCCACAGGTCGGCTGCGCCAGGAGCAGGTGATGTGGTGCGGGCACGTTGCCGGGATGCGAGAGGTCCGGCAGCACGACCCCGACGCCCGGGTCTTCCTGTCCTGGGGCGAGGAGGCGCTGGACGGGCCGCCTGCCGACGACCTGGTCACGGAGCTCCGACCGGAGGCCTTCAACCCGCACTGGCAGGTCCTCGAGTCCGGAGGGCGGCACTGGGCCGCGGAGCGCCACCTGCCCGTCTCCTGTTGGACGGTCGACGACGCGACCGTCCTCGCCCGGATCCTCGACGGGGGAGTGGATGCGGTGATCAGCAACGACATCCGCGCGCTGGTGGCCGCGGTCGAGGAGCGGCATGGCTGACCCGGTGGACCTCGACGCGACCCTGCGGGTGGCGCTCGCAGCGGCGCAACGGGCCATCACGTTGGCCCGGACGATGGCGCTCGGCGAGATCCGCACCAAGCGGCACGCCGCCGACGTCGTCACCGACGTCGACGTGGCGACCGAGCGGGCAGTCCGGTCGCTTATCGCCGAGGCGTTCCCGGACCACCACGTGGTCGGCGAGGAGCTCGGCGGCGAGGCCTGGGACGGTCCTACCTGGTACTGCGACCCGGTCGACGGCACCACGAACCTGGCGTCGGGCCTCCCGTGGACCTCGTTCTCGCTGTCGCTGGCGCTCCGCCGGGAACCTCTCGTCGGCGTCGTCGCCGATCCCTGGAGGGGGGACGTGCTGCACGCCGTGGCGGATCGTGGTGCCTTCCGGCTGGTCGACGGAGCCGAGGAGCTGCTGCAGGTCCCGGCCCTCGACCGTCTGGCCGGGCGCGTGGTGATGACCGAGTGGGCGGCGCACGTCCCGTGGCCGGGGATGCGGCCCTTCCTCGACGGCCTGGGCGAACGGCACTGCACGTCGAGGATCATGGGGTCGGGCACTCTGTCGGTCGCCAGCGTCGCCGCCGGCCGGGCCGCGGGGGCCGTGATCAGCACCTTCCACCCCGAGGACCACCTCGCTGCGGTCCTGCTCTGCCGCGAGGCCGGCGCGGTGGTGTGCGACCGCGATGGCGTGGAGACCGCCTGGCCGGAACGCGGCCCGTTCGTCGCTGCCCCGCGAGGCGTTGCCACGGAGCTGCGCTCGTTGCTGGCCTGACTGCCGGTCGCCCTGTCGGCCGGGGTCGTCGTGGGGAGCACGGTCCGTAGAGCGAGCTCCGGGCCGCCTCCAGTCGTTAGGGTTGGCCGGTGCCCGCCGCTCCTAGCCTCGTCGCCGTGACCGTGCTCGGGGACGACCGGCCGGGCATCGTCGCCGACGTCACGTCCGCGCTCGCCGGCCTCGGGTGCAACCTCGAGGACTCGACGATGACGTTGCTGCGCGGACACTTCGCGATGGTCGTCCTGGTCCGTGGCGACCGGCCGGTCGAGGATGTCGAGGTGGCCCTCCGGCCGCTCACGGAGAGCGGTGACCTCGCCGTCGACGTTCGCCCGATTCCCGAGCACGGAGACGCCCGGGTACCCGGGACCGCCTACACCCTGCACGTCCACGGGGCCGACCGGCCAGGGATCGTCGCCGCCATGACCAACGTCGTCGCGCGGCACGGGGGCAACATCGTCGACCTCGGGACCCGGCTCGGCCAGGACATGTACGTCCTCATCGCGGAGTTCCTGCTGCCGTCCGACGTGTCCGTCGACGCGGTCGAGGAGGATCTCGCCGTGGTGGCGCAGGAGATCGGCGTCGACTTCCACGTGTCTGTCGTGGAGGACGACCTGCTGTGACCGAGCCGTCGGGTCCGGCCGCGTGGCGCATGCCGGACCTTCCGCCCGGCCGTGTCCTCGAGGTGGTTCGCGCCCCTGACCCGGTTCTCGGTGTGCGCGGGGAGACGGTCGACCCCGCGGCCGCCGACATCGTCGAACTGGCCGCGAACCTCGTTGCTACACAGGTGGTTTCGCCGGGGTGCGTCGGGCTGGCGGCCCAGCAGGTCGGCGTTGCCCTCCGCGTGTTCAGCGTGGACGTCGCCGGTCACCCCAAGACTCGGACCTGCCACGGACTCTTCGTCCTCTGCAACGCCGAGGTCGTCGAGGGGTCGCGACGCGAACGCGGCCGGGAGGGGTGTCTGTCGGTCCCCGACTTCACCGGCGACGTGGCGCGGGCCCGTCGGCTCACGGTGCGTGGTCAGCTGCCGGTCACCGGAGAGTGGGTCCTCGTCGAGACCGACGCCTTCGAGGCGGTCGCCGTCCAGCACGAGGTGGACCACACCCAGGGCCTGCTGTTCCTCGATCGCGTCGCCGGTCCGCACGCCGTCCACCCGCGCCGCACGTACCTCTGAGACCCCGTGCCGCCGCATCCGCCCGCGAAGCGGTCTGCATAGCGGTGTTCCGGTCGCGGCAGCGACCTTTCCACCGCTTCGGACGCCGCTTCGGACGCCGCAGGACGCCCGCTGGGCCCCGCGGTCCGGTCTCGCCCCGCATACAGTTGGGTCCGTCCCCGTGGCCCAACCGGCAGAGGCAGGCGACTTAAAATCGCTTCAGTGCGAGTTCGAATCTCGTCGGGGGCACGAGGTCACCGTCCCTGAGGCCGGCGAATCCCGCGTCGTAGCAGCAGCGCCGCGAGGCCGAGTACGACGAGCGCAGCTCCGGCGAGGAGCAGCGAGCCGGACGACGACCCCGTCGGCGAGGACCCCGACGAGGTGGTCGCCGTGAGGGGCGCCGCGACGGCCAGCAGCGGGAGGCGACGGGCGACGGAGGGATGCGACATATCCGGTCCTTACGGGAGTCGAGACCCACGGCGGGCAGCGTCATCGCGACACGCGAAGACCACCGGAGTCAGGTACCCGCATACCTCCTGAGACGTTCGCGCAGTCCGAGCCGCACCGACGGCCACTCGGCGTCGATGACCGAGTAGACGACCACGTCGCGGACGGTCCCGTCCCGCCAGAGGTCCTGGTTGCGCAGGACGCCGTCCTGCTTGGCGCCCAGCGCCTCGATGGCGCGGCGGGAGCGGCGGTTGTGCCAGTGGGTCCGGAACTCCACCGCGACGCAGTCGAGGTCGTCGAACGCCCTGGTCAGCAGGAGCAGCTTGGCCTCGGGGTTGACCGCCGTCCGCTGCGCGCTCAGCGCCAGCCAGGTCGACCCGATCTCCAGCCTCCGGTTGTCGGGGCGGACGTTCATGTAGGTGGTCATGCCCACGGCGCGGCCGGTCCGAGCGTCGCGCACGGTCCACGGGACCATCGTCCCGGCCTCGTGCTCGGTGAGACGCCGCCGGATCTCCGCAGCCATCTCCTGTGGGGACGGGATCCGGGTCACCCAGAGGCGCCACAGCTCGCCCTCCTCCACCGCCTCGGCCAGCTCGGCCCCGTGCTCGGGGGCCAGGGGTTCGAGCACGACGTGGTGGCCGCGGAGCACCGGCACCTCGAGGAAGGCGGAGATCACGATTCGACCCTAGGCGCGGACGGGAACTAAGCGGCCCTCTCGCTCGCCTTATCCTGTAGATGCGTTCCTGGGCGTTCCTTGGGAGCGCCGCACCGACTTCCAAGGAGCAAGGATGGCGAGCAGCAACCCCGTGTTCTCGCAGGTCAACCGGGAGATCAAGCAGGACTACGCCGGTTTCGACCAGCAGCGCGCCGGTCAGCAGCCCGGCTACAACCCCGCTGGGATGCAGGGCGTCCAGGACCGGATGACCAGCGACCAGCTGCAGCAGATGTACGACGCCCCGCCGGCGGGTCCGGTCCAGACCGGCCGGCTGACGTACGACGACGTCGTCGTGAAGACCCTCGGTCTGTTCGTCGTGCTGGTCGCCGCGGCGGCCGGCTCCTGGTTCCTGACGCGCGGCAACCCTGCCCTGCTGATGCCGTTCTGGCTCGGCGGCGCCCTGCTCGGCTTCGGTGTCGCCCTGGCGGTCATCTTCATGAAGACCATCAGCGCGCCGCTGATCGTCCTCTACGCCCTGCTGGAAGGCGTCTTCCTCGGGGCGTTCAGCCAGGTGATGGAGCAGCGCTGGCCCGGCATCGTCACGACCGCGGTGGTCGCGACGCTCTGCACCTTCGCGGGGATGTTGGCCGGCTACCGCTTCGGGATCATCAAGGTGACCAGTCGCAGCCGCCGAATCTTCGGGATGGCCATGATCGGCTACCTGCTGTACAGCGTGGTCAACGTCGTGGCGCTGATGTTCGGCTGGACCAGCGGCTGGGGCTTCAACAGCAGCGGACTGCTCGGCGTCGGCGTCTCGCTCCTCGGGGTCGGTCTGGCGGCATACTCGCTGGCCATCGACTTCGACGACATCGGGAACGCCGTTCGGGTGGGGATGCCGGAGAAGGTCTCGTGGAAGCTCGCTTTCGGCCTCATCGTCACGCTGGTCTGGCTCTACCTCGAGATCCTGCGGCTCCTGGCCGTCCTGCGCGGTAACTAGCGGAGGGTGACCTCGGAGCGTGAGCTCCAGCGCCTGGTCGAACGGTGGCAGCAGCTGCCGCTCGACCAGGCGCTTTCGCGTATGCCGGTGGTCCGGCCGGTCGTCCAGCAGCTGGCCGACGCGGTGGCTGACGTGGAGGGGCGCCCGCACGTCGCCGTGCCCGACCTGGGTCCGCGCGTGGTCATGGACCAGCTGACGGTGACGGTCTACGACGCGTCGCAGGCGGGTCTCGACCCGGCACCGCGGCTCGAACGGCTTCGGCGGGACCTCAGCTGAGGCGCTCGTAGATGATGGCCATGCCCTGGCCGCCGCCGACGCACATCGTCTCGAGGCCGAACTGGGCGTCCCGCTCCTGCATCCCGTTGAGCAGCGTCGTCGTGATGCGCGCACCGGTGGACCCGAACGGGTGGCCCAGGGCGATCGCCCCGCCGTTGACGTTGAGCTTGTCGAAGTCCATGCCGAGCGCGTCGGCGCTCGGGAGCACCTGCGCCGCGAAGGCCTCGTTGATCTCGTAGAGGTCGATGTCGCCGATGGTCATCCCCGCGCGGCCCAGGGCCTGGCGAGAGGCCTCGATCGGGCCGAGGCCCATGATCTCGGGGGAGAGGCCGGAGACCCCGGTGGCCACGACCCGGGCCAGCGGGGTGAGACCGAGCTCGGCGGCCTTGGTGTCGCTCATGACCACCACGGCGGCGGCTCCGTCGTTGAGGGGGCAGCAGTTGCCGGCGGTGACCGTGCCGTCGGGCCGGAACACCGGGTTCAGTCCGCTGACACCCTCGATGGTGACGCCGGGGCGTGGGCCGTCGTCGGCCGAGACGACGCGGCCGTCCGGCATGGTCACCGGCGTGATCTCGCGCTCGAAGAACCCGTTGGCGATGGCCTTCTCGGCGCGGTTCTGGCTGCTCACGCCCCACTCGTCCTGCCGCTCGCGGGTGATCCCGAGCGACGTCGCGACGTTCTCGGCGGTCTGGCCCATGGCGATGTAGACGTCGGGCAGGAGGCCGTTCGCGCGCGGATCGGTCCAGGTGGCGTTGCTCGTGGCCGTCTCGACCGTGCGGGTCATCGACTCGCCGAACAGGGGGTTCCGGGACTCGTCGTCGGCCCCACCGGCACCGGCCCAGGTGAGGTACTGGGACACGCACTCGACCCCACCGGAGAGGAACACGTCGCCCTCGCCGGCCTTGATCGCGTGGTAGGCCATCCGGGTGGTCTGCACGCTCGACGCGCAGAACCGGTTGATCGTCGCTCCAGGCAGCTGGTCGTAGCCCGCGAGGACGGCGACGACGCGGGCGAGGTTGGCGCCCTGCCGTCCGGACGGCTCCGCGCAGCCCCAGTAGAGGTCGTCGATGTCCTGCGGGTCGAGCCCCGGGACCTTGTCGAGGACGGCCCGAAGCACCTGGACCGAGAGGTCGTCCGGGCGGATCTCCTTGAGCGACCCCTTGAACGCCCGCCCGATCGGGCTGCGGGCGGTGGCGACGATGACGGCCTCACGGGAGCTGGCCACGGCGGTCCTCCTTGGACGGCGGGTAAGCGCGTGCTTACCTGGTTGGCGTCGATGATATGCCGGTCCGGCCGGCCCGGGAGCGCCGCATGGTGTGGTCTCGCTCTCGTGATGCCCGCGACCCGGCTGGCGGCCTTCCGGGCGAGATCGTGGGAACAGCTCGACCCCAGAGGGTCAACGTCTCCCACGCTCTCGGTCAGCTGCCGGCGGAGTGCTCGGCCGGCTCGCTCTGCGCGTCGTCGCCGGACGGGGTATGCGGGTCGGTATGGGGCCCCGTATGGGGCCCGGTAGGCGGGTCGGTAGGCGGGTCGGTATGCGGGTCGGCGGTGCGGGTGGGGAACGGCCGGCGCACGCGGTGCAGGACCACGGCCCAGCGGCCCAGCGGGCCGCGAGTCTGGCCGCCGATCTCGGTCGGGCTCACCTCGGTGCCGGGGTCGCGGACCGCGCTGGTCGCGGCGCGTGACACCGGGGTGACCCGCTCGCCCCGGCTGCGGTCGAGGCCCAGCACGACGTCCTCGTCGAAGAGGCCGAGCGCGGAGCAGAGGGTGGGCAGCAGGACAGCGGCCGCCCGGGCATACCCCGCCGGCGACGGGTGGAACCGGTCATGGCTGAACATCTCGTACGGGCGCTGCGCGAACTCGGGGCCGAGGATGTCGCCCAGTGACACCGTGCGGCCGCCCGCCGTCACGACCGCGACGGTCTGCGCCGCCGCAAGGTCGCGGCTCCAGCGTCGCGCCAGCGCTCTGAGCGGCTGGGCCACCGGCTGGAGGGCGCCCAGGTCGGGACAGGTGCCGACGACGACCTCGGCGCCGGCGTCGCGCAGCCGGCGGACCGCGGCCTCGAGGTGCCGCACGGCGATCGACTTGTCGATGCGGTGGGTGACGTCGTTGGTCCCGATGAGGATCACCGCGGCGTCCGGCGCGGGCACGCTGTCGAGGGCGTTGGCCACCTGGACGCCCAAGTCTCCGGAGACGGCGCCGACGACGGCGACGTTGGTGAGGCGGACCCGACGCCCGCCGAAGGCCGAGACCCCGGTCGCGAGGATGCCGCCGATGGTCTGCGGCCCGACCTCGGCACCCAGGCCGGCCGCGCTGCTGTCGCCGAGCACCAGTAGCTCGATCGGGGCTCCCGGCGCGGCACCGTAGAGACCGTCGTCCTCGGGGGCTTCCTCTCCGATGACGCCGACCGCCTTGCGCGCCATCAGGGCCTCGGCCTTGATCAGGCCGTAGCCCACCACTCCCAGCACGCCGATCCCCGCAACCCCGAAACCGCCCCCGTAGGCAGCGGTCTGGGCGATCCGGCGCGCGCGCCGTGCACGTCCCATCGCATCCCCCACCAGGTGTCCGACGGACCCCGGATCCGAGGCTGCCCCCAGTCTCCGGATGTCCGGTGTCCACCGTACGACGTGTCCCTGAGCGGGAGACGCCGGGTTGGTGGACAGTGCGGTGGCCATGCCGAAAGGAGGCAGGATGGTCCCGTGAAGTACGCCGAACACCTCGCCGACCTCGTCGGGAACACGCCCCTCGTCAAGCTGTCCGCTGTGACCGACGGCATCGCGTGCACCGTGCTCGCCAAGATCGAGTACATGAACCCGGGCGGCTCGGTGAAGGATCGCATCGCGCTGCGCATGATCGAGGCCGCCGAGCAGTCCGGCGAGCTGAAGCCCGGCGGCACCATCGTCGAGCCCACCTCCGGCAACACCGGGGTGGGCCTCGCGATCGTCGCCCAGAAGCGGGGCTACCACTGCGTGTTCGTGTGTCCCGACAAGGTGAGCCAGGACAAGCAGGACGTGCTGCGCGCCTACGGCGCTCGTGTGGTCGTCTGCCCCACGGCGGTGGCGCCGGAGCATCCCGACTCCTACTACTCCGTCTCCGACCGGCTGGTCCGCGAGATCGACGGTGCGTGGAAGCCGAACCAGTACGCCAACCCGATGGGTCCGCAGAGCCACTACGAGACCACCGGCCCGGAGGTCTGGTCGGACACCGACGGCCGGGTCACCCACTTCGTCACCGGCATCGGCACCGGCGGGACGATCAGCGGTACCGGGCGCTACCTCAAGGAGGTGTCGGACGGCGCCGTACGCATCGTCGGGGCCGACCCGGAGGGTTCGGTCTACTCGGGCGGGACCGGGCGGCCCTACCTCGTCGAGGGGGTCGGCGAGGACTTCTGGCCCGCCGCCTACGACCCGACGGTGGTCGACGAGGTGATCGCCGTCTCCGACGCCGACTCGTTCGCGATGACCCGCCGGCTGGCCCGCGAGGAGGGACTCCTGGTCGGCGGCTCCTGCGGGATGGCCGTGGTGGCGGCGCTGCGGGCGGCCGAGAGCCTGCCCGCCGACGCCGTCGTCGTCGTGCTCCTGCCGGACTCCGGGCGCGGCTACATGTCGAAGATCTTCAACGACGACTGGATGAGCTCCTACGGGTTCCTGGGCGCCGACGGCGAGACCACGGTCGGCGACGTGCTCGACAGCAAGGGGGCCCGCCTTCCCGCTCTCGTCCACACCCACCCCGGGGAGACAATCCGAACGGCGATCAGCATCCTGCGCGAGTACGGCGTCTCGCAGATGCCGGTCGTCAAGGCCGAGCCGCCGGTGACCTCCGGGGAGGTGGCCGGCTCGGTGAGCGAGCGCGCCCTGCTGGAGCTGCTGTTCACCGGTAAGGCGCACCTCGCCGACGCCGTCGAGCAGCACATGGAGCCTGGGCTCCCGCTCGTCGGGTCGGGCGAGAAGGTCAGCGTCGCGCGTCACGAGCTCGAACGCGGCGACGCCGTCCTCGTCACCGACGAGGGCAAGCCGGTCGGGGTGCTCACCCGCGCCGACCTCCTCGGCTTCCTCAGCGACTGAGCCGTACGCCGGTGACCGAGTTCGCGATCTCCGTCCCGCAGCTCGCCCCCGACGGCACCTTCGACCGGGAGGCCCTGCGCGCATACCTCGCCCGGGCCGAGGAGCTGGGGTTCGCCGGCGCATGGGTGACCGAGCAGGTCATCGGCTCGGCGCCGAACCTCGACCCCACCGTCCTGCTGGCGCTCGCGGCCACCTACACCGACGAGATCCGGCTCGGCTGCGCCGTCTACGTCAGCACGCTGGCCAGCCCGCTGCACCTGGCCAAGGCCATCGCCACGCTGGACCAGGTGAGCGGCGGACGGCTCGAGGTCGGGCTCGGGTCCGGTGGCGGGTTCCGGGCGTTCGGTGCGTTCGGGATGGAGCGCGAGGCGTTCGTCGGGCGGTTCACCGAGGGCCTCCGTCTCATGCAGGCGGCGTGGACGCAGGAGCGGTTCGACGTCGACGGCCGGTTCTGGCGGGCGCAGGGTCTCGCCATGGAGCCCAAGCCGGTGCAGAAGCCGTACCCGCCGATCTGGCTCGGCGGAGGTCACCCGGACTCCCTGCGTCGCGCCGTACGCCTCGGCGACGGGTTCATCGGCGCCGGGTCGACGATGACGGCGGACTACCTGGAGCAGGCGCGGTTCGTCCACGAGGAGCTCGAGCGGGCCGGCCGGGAGCCGGGGACGTTCCGGGTGGCCAAGCGGGTCTACCTCGCCGTCGAGGACGACCCGGCCGCCGCGCAGTCACGGCTGACCGAGGCGCTCGAGGGCCTCTACGGGTACTTCGGGACGAAGGACGTCGGCCGGGTCGGCGTCTTCGGCCGGCCGGCCGACGTCGCCGAGGTGCTGCAGTCGATCATCGACGCGGGGACCGACCTCCTGCTCCTGCACCCCCTCTACGACGACGCCCTCCAGATGGAGCGCCTCGCCGCGGAGGTCGTGCCGCTGCTCTCTTCGGGTGACTAGAAGCGATTGATCTCGGGGATGATCCGTTCGCCGATGACCTCGAGCCAGTCGGTGCGCGACCCGTCCAACCCGCGGCTGTGCACGTGCTGGACGCCGAGGGCGGAGAGGTCCTTGAGGTGGGCCAGGATCGCGTCGACGTTCTGACCGTCGGGTCCGGGGTCGATCGGGCACATCACGGTCTTGGCGATCGTGTCGTAGTCGCGACCGAGCGTCTCGCAGTGCTCGCGCAGGATGTCGAGCTTGCGCTCCAGCTCGGGAGAGTCGAAGAGGTTGCAGGCGTCGGCGTACTGCGCGACCATCCGCAACGTCTTCCGCTCGCCGCCACCGCCGATGAGGATCGGCGGGTGCGGCCGTTGCACCGACTGCGGTGAGTTGAGGGCCCGGCCGAGCGTGTAGTGCTTGCCCTCGTACGGCGCGTCGCTGTCGCTCCACATCTGCAGGCAGATCTGCAGCGTCTCCTCGAGGCGCTCGAACCGCTCGGCCGTGGGCGGGAACGGGAGGCCGAGACCGCGGGACTCCTCCTCGTTCCAGGCGGCGCCGATGCCGAGCCAGGCGCGCCCGCGCGAGAGGACGTCGAGCGTGGTGACCTCCTTGGCCAGCAGCCCCGGCTCTCGGTAGACCGCCGCCGTGACCCAGGCGAGCAGCTCCACCTTCTCGGTGACCGCGGCGAGGTACCCGAGCGTCGTGTAGGCCTCGAGCATCTCGTGCTCCGGTGGGCCGATGTGCCCGATCTGCCACACGTGGTCCATCACCGACAGCTTCCGGACCCCGACGTCCTCGGCCAGCCTCGCGGTCCGGGCCAGGTCCGTGACGAAGGTGGCCGGCCCGCCGGACCACGTGAAGTTCGCAAGGTGGATGCCGAGTTCCATGTTTCGCACGCTACGCCCGGGCGCCTGGGAGAACCCTGGATGGCCTAGGGCGGGAGCACGGCTGCCGCGAGCATCTCGCCCAGCCACGACTCGTACTCGCGATGCGTCCAGCCGCGTTGCCCCACCAGCGCGTCGAAGTTCGCCTGGGCGCAGAGCGTCCAGACGAGGTCGGCCGCCCGGTCGGCGGGAAGTCCCGGCCGGAGCTTGCCCTGGCGGTCGAGGAGGTCGGCGAGACGCCGCATACCCTCGAGGCGCTGGGCGGCCAGGTCGGCTTTCAGCCGCTGCAGGGCGGGGTCGGACGACGCAGCGCTGTCGAGGACCCGGAGCAGCGGGCCGACCCGGCTCCAGACTCCAGGCTGGGTATGCGCGTAGGCCACCAGCTGCCGTCGCGGGTCGGGTTCGTCGATGACCCGGCGGATGCCCTCGCGCTCCTCGACCGGGCGCTCCGAACGCTCGACGCCACCGGCGAGGGCCGCCTGCACCGCGGCCGTGAGGAGCCCGGCCTTGCCGGCGGCAGACCGGTAGACGGTCTCCACCGCGACGCCTGCCCCGGCGGCGATCGCCGGGATCGTCGTGCCGGCGTAGCCCCGCTCGACGAACAGCTCTGCCGCTGCCTCGACGATGCGGTGCCGGGTGGCGGCGGCCTGCTCGCGTCGCCGGCTCGCGTCGTACCGGCGCCGGGGGGTTGTGTCGGGAGACATTGAAGAGAATGATACTGGCATGAATACTGACACCACGACGGGACACGCCGTCGAGAGCCGGACGCTCGGCCCGGACCAGCTGAAGGCCGCGGCCCGCCGCGTCCTCGAGGAG
>NZ_DATBTV010000084.1:0-41311 GCF_036559105.1 Lapillicoccus sp.
CTCGCGGACGGGCGACGAGGCGAGCGTGTGGTGCGTGGCAAGATCGCCGCATGCTGCGTTGGTTGACCGCCGGTGAGTCCCACGGCCCGGCGCTCGTCGCCGTGATCGAGGGCCTCCCCGCCGGGGTCGAGGTGACCACCCGGGACGTCGCCGCCGCGCTGGCGCGTCGGCGGCTGGGGTTCGGACGGGGCGCGCGGATGGCCTTCGAGCAGGACGCCGTCGAGTTCCTCGGCGGCCTGCGGCACGGGCTCACGCTCGGGTCGCCGCTCGCGATCCGGATCGGCAACACCGAGTGGCCGAAGTGGGAGACGGTGATGAGCCCTGACCCGGTCGACGAGGCGGCGCTGGCGGCCGCCGACGACGTCAACGCGGAGAAGGAGGTCGCCCGGAACCGGCCGCTCACCCGGCCCCGGCCCGGCCACGCGGACCTGGTCGGGATGCAGAAGTACGGGTTCGAGGACGCCCGCCCGATCCTCGAGCGCGCGTCCGCTCGCGAGACCGCCGCCCGGGTGGCGCTCGGCGCGGTGGCGGCGGCGTTCCTCGAACAGGCCTACGGCATCCGCCTGGTGTCGCACACCGTGGCGATCGGGACCGCCGGGGTCGGTGAGGACGCCGAGCTGCCGACTCCCGACGACGTCGACCGGCTGGACGCCGACCCGGTGCGGACGCTCGACGCCGCCGGGTCGGCCGCCATGGTGGCCGAGGTCGAGGCTGCCAAGAAGGACGGCGACACCCTGGGCGGCGTCGTCGAGGTCGTCGCCTACGGCGTCCCGCCGGGCCTCGGCTCGCACGTGCACTGGGACCGGCGGCTCGACGCGCAGCTCGCGGCGGGCTTGATGGGGATCCAGGCGATCAAGGGCGTCGAGGTCGGCGACGGGTTCACCACCGCCCGCCGTCGGGGTTCGCAGGCCCACGACGAGATGTGGAGGGATCACCGAGGTGTCATACGGCGCCGCTCTGGGAGGGCCGGCGGGACCGAGGGCGGCATGTCGACCGGCGAGGTGCTCCGCGTGCGGGCCGCCATGAAGCCGATCTCGACCGTCCCGCGCTCGCTCGACACCGTCGACATCGCCGGCGACGAGCCGGCCAAGGCGATCCACCAGCGCTCCGACGTGTGCGCCGTCCCCGCTGCCGGCGTGGTCGCGGAGGCCATGGTGGCGCTGGTGCTGGCCCAGGCCTGCGTGGAGAAGTTCGGCGGCGACAGCGTCGCCGAGACCGCCCGCAACCACGACGGCTACCTGGCCGCGATCCCCGACCGACTGCGGTCGTGGTGACCGCCGGAGACCGTCCGGTCGCGGTCATCGTCGGGCCCCCCGGGTCGGGCAAGACGGTGACCGGGCGGGCGCTCGCCGACCTGCTCGGCGTTCCGTTCCACGACACCGACGAGGCGATCGTCCGCTCCGTCGGTCGGAGCATCGCGGACCTGTTCGTCGAGGACGGCGAGGCGGCGTTCCGGGAGCTGGAGCGCGTCGAGGTGACCCGGGCGCTCGCCGAGGAGCGTGGCGTCGTCGCCCTCGGCGGCGGGGCGCCGGTGCAGCCCGGAGCCGCCGAGCTGCTCCAGGGCCACACGGTGGTCTTCCTCGACGTGGGGATCGCGGACGCGTCGAGGCGGATCGGCTTCGACCAGTCGCGCCCGCTGCTCGCCATCAACCCGCGCGCGTCCTGGGTGGCGATGATGAACGTGCGTCGCGCGACCTACGAGGCGGTGGCCACCCTCCGGGCCGACACCGCCGGCCGGACCCCGGAGGACGTCGCAGCGGAGGTAGCGGGGACCCTCGCCGTCAGCGGAACCGGTCCGGGGGCCGCCCCGTGACCGGCCCGCAGACCAGCATCCCGGTCGGGACCGGGGCCGACGCGTACGAGGTGGTCGTCGGTCACGGGGTCGTCGACGCGGTCGTGCCGCTGCTGGGCGACGCCGTCGAGCGCGTTCTCGTCGTCCACCCGCCGACGCTCGCGGTCTGGGCCCAGCGGGTCGCCGACGCCGCCCGCGAGGCCGGCCTCGACGCATACCTCGCCGTGGTTCCGGACGCGGAGGAGGCCAAGAGCGCTGCCGTCGCCGCCGAGCTATGGGGCGCGCTCGGCCAGGCCGGCTTCACCCGGACCGACGCGGTCGTCGGCGTCGGAGGCGGCACCGTCACCGACCTCGCGGGCTTCGTCGCGGCGACGTGGCTGCGCGGGGTCCGGGTCGTCCAGGTCCCGACCACGCTGCTCGCGATGGTCGACGCCGCCGTCGGCGGGAAGACGGGGATCAACACCCCCGAGGGCAAGAACCTCGTCGGCTCGTTCCACCCCGCGGCGGGTGTCCTCTGCGACCTCGACGCGCTCGCCACCCTGCCGCGACCCGACCTCGTGGCCGGGATGGCCGAGGTCGTCAAGTGCGGGTTCATCGCCGACCCGCGCATTCTCGAGCTGGTCGAGGCCGACCCGGTGGCCGCGGTCGACGTCGAGGGACCGTTCCTGCGCCAGCTCGTCGAGCGGGCCATCCGGGTCAAGGCCGAGGTGGTCACCGCCGACCTGCGCGAAGCGGCCCTGCGGGAGATCCTCAACTACGGGCACACCTTCGGCCACGCCGTCGAGCAGGTCGAGGGGTACCGCTGGCGTCACGGCGAGGCGGTCAGCGTCGGGATGACGTATGCGGCCGAGCTCGGTCGGCTGTCCGGTCACCTCGCGCCGTCCCTGGTCGACCGGCACCGGGCGATCCTCACCAGCCTCGGCCTGCCGGTGACCTACGCGCCGGACCGCTGGGACGAGCTCGTCACCGCCATGCGTCGCGACAAGAAGGCCCGCGGGTCGCGCCTGCGGTTCGTCGTCCTCGACGACATCGCGATGCCGGTGCGGCTGGAGGGGCCACCGGACGCGATGCTGCGCGATGCGTACGACCTCGTCAGCGGCTGACCGTCTCACCAGAGCCGCACAGGAACCGCCCAGGAGGCCTATGGGCGCCCCACCGAGGCTCCTTGCATGACGACGAGACGTAACGACCGCCACGCGGCACTCACCGACGCCGTCACCCGACGCGAGTCCGACTGGGTCGACGCCGACGGTCATGAGATCCACGACCACGACCGCGGCCTGCTCTACGACCTGGGGACCATGAACCGGCGCCGCGCGCTCGGTGTCCTCGGCGGGGTCGGGGCGCTCGCGGCCCTGGCCGCCTGCGGCACCGGCACCGGCTCCGCGGCCACGGGCGCCTCGGGCAGCTCGAGCGGCTCGTCGACCACCTCTGCCAGCGCCGACGGCACCCTCACGGAGGTGCCGGACGAGACGAGCGGCCCGTACCCCGCCGACGGGTCCAACGGCGTCAACGTCCTGGACGACTCGGGCATCGTCCGCGCCGACATCCGGTCGAGCTTCGGCTCGTCGACGACGACCGCGGCCGGCGTCCCGCTGACCATCAAGCTGACCGTCCGCGACACCTCGACCGGCGCGGCCAAGACCGGCGCCGCGGTCTACCTCTGGCACTGCGACCGCGACGGCCAGTACTCGCTCTACTCCAGCGCCATCACCTCCGAGAACTACCTGCGCGGCGTCCAGGAGACGGACGCGAACGGGACGGTCACCTTCACCTCGATCTTCCCGGCCTGCTACTCGGGACGCTGGCCGCACATCCACTTCGAGGTCTACTCCAGCGTCGCCGACGCCACCTCGTCCGGGCCGATCGTGAAGACCTCCCAGATCGCGCTGCCCCAGGAGGCCTGTGACGCCGTCTACGCGACGGACGGCTACTCGGCGAGTGTCGGCAACCTCTCGCAGGTATCGCTGCAGCGCGACAACGTCTTCGGCAACGACGCGGGCATCCACCAGATCGCGACGATGTCCGGCGACACCTCGTCCGGGTACACCTCGGCGCTGACCGTCGGGGTGTGACCGCCGGGTCCCTGTGGTTGGGTCGCCTCATGACGCACGCACCGATCGGGACCATGGTCGACCTCACCGCGTTCAGCGCGTCGACCGGTGGCTCGCCGCACCTGCAGGGGTATGCGGTGCGACCGCCGGGTGACGAGAAGCTCCCCGGGGTCGTCGTCGTCCACGAGATCTTCGGGCCGGACGACGTCAACAAGCGGTCGGCCGACCGGATGGCCGCGCTCGGCTACTCCGTCGTCATGCCGGACCTGTTCAGCGAGGGTGGGCCCCGCAAGTGCCTCAAGGCCACCTTCCAGGCGTTGCAGCGCGGGCACGGGCGCGCCTACCAGGACATCGCGGCCGGCCGTCAGTGGCTCCTGGACCGCGACGACACCAGCGAGGACATCGGGATCATCGGCTTCTGCATGGGCGGCGGGTTCGCCCTGATGTGCGCAGCGCCGAAGCACGGTTTCCGGGTCGCCGCCGACAACTACGGCATGTTGCCCAGTTCGCCCGAGGTGCTCGAGGGCGCCTGCCCGATCGTCGCGAGCTACGGCGCCCGCGACCGCGGCAACGAGAAGGTCCCGGCCAAGCTGGAGTACCACCTCACCCGGCTCGGGGTGGAGCACGACGTGAAGCAGTACCCGAACGCCGGGCACTCGTTCCTCAACGACGACGACATCGGCCCGTGGTGGCTGGCGCCGGTGTTCCGGGTCGCACACGTCGGTCCGGAGCCCGAGTCCGCGGCCGACGCCTGGCAGCGGATCGACGCGTTCTTCGGGACTCATCTGCCCCGGTAGACTCGACGGCTGGCGTACGACCAGCATCACGACCGAAAGCGAACCCTCACTCCTCATGGCCAGCACGAACGACCTCAAGAACGGCATGGTGCTCAACATCGACGGGCAGCTGTGGTCCGTCGTCGAGTTCCAGCACGTCAAGCCCGGCAAGGGCCCGGCCTTCGTGCGGACGAAGCTCAAGGCCGTGCTGTCCGGCAAGGTGGTCGACAAGACCTTCAACGCGGGCACCAAGGTCGAGTCCGCCAACGTCGACAAGCGGACGATGCAGTACCTCTACAAGGACGGGTCGGACTACGTCTTCATGGACACCGACACCTACGACCAGGTCTACGTCGGGTCGAACGTCGTCGGCTCGGTCGCCGACTACATGCTGGAGAACCAGAACGCCATCGTCGCGACCCACGACGGCGCGCCGCTCTATGTCGAGCTGCCGGCGTCCGTGGTCCTCGAGATCACGCATACCGAGCCCGGCCTGCAGGGCGACCGGTCGACCGGCGGCACCAAGCCCGCGACGCTGGAGACCGGCGCGCAGATCGCGGTCCCGCTGTTCCTCGAGACTGGGACCAAGGTGAAGGTCGACACCCGCGACGGCTCGTACCTGGGTCGCGTCAACTGACCGGTGGCCGCTCGATCGAAAGCCCGTAAGCGCGCGCTGGACCTGCTCTTCGAGGCCGACCAGCGCGGCCTCAACGTCACGACCCTGCTCGCCGACCGGCAGGCGGACCCCGGCGACCAGCCGCCGCTGAACCCGTATGCGGTCGAGCTCGTCGAGGGCGTTGTCGCGCACTGGGCCGAGATCGACGAGCTGCTCACGACGTACTCCCATGGCTGGACGCTGCCGCGGATGCCCGGCGTCGACCGCGCCATCCTGCGCCTCGGCGCGTGGGAGGTCGTCTGGAACGACCACGTCCCCGACGGCGTGGCCATCTCCGAGGCCGTCGAGCTGGCCCGGTCCCTCTCGACCGACGACTCCCCAGGGTTCGTCAACGGCCTCCTCGCGAGGCTGGCCGAGGTCAAGCCCACCCTCGTCTGATCCCGGTTCGTGTTCTGAACCGCACCGAACTCCGCTCGAGCCACCACGAGTCGATGACGTGGACGCCTGTTCGGGTCTGACCGGAGCGGTCGGGTGCCCGCGCGCAGGTTGGTGACGCCACGCCCACGTTGCACCCTGCGCGTGTGGTCCGGAAACTGCGCGCACCACATGCGGTTCGTGCTCTGAACCGCACGGAACTCCGGCTTCATCCACCACGAACCGATCTTCAGAGCGGCTGCCCCAACGGGTTGCTGACGAACTCGCCGCCCAATGCCGCGGGGTGGACGTCCTCCGAGTCGGCGAACTCGGACGCGTACGCCTCCGAGTCGTCCCGTGGCCGGTAGCCGATCGCCTCGCCACCGACCGGCGACCACCACGAGCTGGTGTTGGCCGACACGCCCCACACGGTGTGGAACCCGGTCACCGTCGGCGTGAGCGCTGCCTCGACCAGCCGTCCCGCGTCGTCGGGGGAGAGCCAGATCTCCGCGCCCCGCCGGTCGTACGGGTGCCGCGAGCACCAGCCGATCCTCAGGTTGACCACGGTCAGGCCGTACCGCTCGTGGTACAGCCGGCCGAGGCTCTCGACCGCCGCCTTGCTCCAGCCGTAGTACGAGTCCGGTCTGGGGGCGACGTCGTCGGGCAGCAGCGAGCCGTCCGCCGGCCGCTCCCAGAACCCGGCCGCGTGGTTGCTCGACGCGACGACGACGGTCCGAACCCCCGCCTCCGCGGCCGCGTGCAGGACGGTCTGCGAGCCGGTCACGTTGACGTCGAGGATGTCCGCCCACGGACCCTCGGTCGGTATGCCGGCCAGGTGCACCACCGCGTCGGCCCCGGCCACGGCGCGCCGCACGAGGTCGCCGTCCGCCACCGGCCCGACGTACGCCTCCTCGCCGCCGGTGAGGTCCGCCGGCGACGCCGTGTCGAGGAGCCGCAGCATCCGGCCGGGCCGCGCGAGCCCGGTGCGCAGGAAGCCGCCGATCCGGCCGGCGCCGCCGGTGACGACGATGATCTGGCGGTCCACCTCGTTCGGCACGCGACGAGCCTAGGCGTCGCTCGAGCCGCCCGCCCCACCTCGCCAACCCGCCACAAACGCCCCACCGCCCCCACAAGAATGTCCGCCTTCGTCGGCGAGAGGAACGTTCATGGGTGACACCGCAGTCCTGGTGGCGGGAGCAGGTCCGGTCGGGCTCACCGCCGCCGTCGGGCTGCGACGCCGCGGGATCTCGTGCCCCGTCGTCGACCAGCTGCTCGAGCCGCCGCAGTACGCCAAAGCTGTCGGAGTCAGCCCCGGACCCTGGAGATCTTCGAAGGCATGGGGGTCCTGCGGCAGGTGCTCGACGAGGCGGTCGAGTTCGACGGCCAGATCGTCCACGTCGACGGCTGTTCAGCGTGCTCGGCCGCGACCGGCACACGATGATCGGGTATGCCGGGCAAGGCGTCAGCGCGGTGGCGGACCTCACGGCCGCCGCGGCGGCAGCAGTCGAGGGCGCGCACGGCGAGATGGACGCCTACCTCATCGCCGCACCCGGCGTCGGCACCGGCTGGACCCCGGTGCCGGTGCTGCTGCACGACGGCGACGGGCAGTTCGCCGCGGCCTACCACGCGGTGGAGGGCCAGGTCTTCGTGGTGCGACCGGACGGCTACGTCGGCTACCGCGGGGACGCGGCGGACCTGGGCGCCCTGACGCGGTACCTCAAGGCGCCGTTCTCGTGAACCACCGACACGTCCAGGCCCCCGCTCGGCTTGACGCAGCGTCATGGGACTCGACGCACCGTGCACCCCGCGTCGAGTCGCACGACGCTGCGTCAAGCTGAGCGGAACCTGCTCGGGTCGGCGTGGCCGGGTCCGAAGGGGGGCCGGCGTCCGGGTAGAGTGACGCCCCGACGACATCCTTTAACCACCGTCCTGTGAGGCGGGGAAGGAGGTCCGGTGGTGGCCGCTGTCCAGCCAGCTCAGACCGTAGAACCAGTAAAGCCCGTAGAACCCGACCGCGACGTGACCGTCGCGACCGCGCGTGAGGTGCTCACCTCCGGCGACGTCTCCCGGGCCCTGCGCCGCATCGCGCACGAGATCCTCGAGCGCAACAAGGGTGCCGACGACCTGGTCCTGCTCGGCATCCCGTCCCGCGGGGTTCCGCTCGCCCAGCGTCTCGGGGCCGCGATGAGGGAGGTCGAGGGCGCGCACGTGCCCGTCGGCAGCCTCGACGTGACGATGCACCGAGACGACCTGCGCCACCAGCCGGTCCGGCCGCTGGCGCGCACCGACATCCCGCCGGGCGGCATCGACGACAAGGTCGTCGTGCTCGTGGATGACGTCCTCTTCCACGGCCGCACCATCCGCGCCGCCCTGGAGGCGCTCGCCGAGCTCGGCCGGCCGCGGACCGTGCGGCTCGCGGTGCTCGTCGACCGTGGCCACCGCGAGCTGCCCATCCGCGCGGACCACGTCGGCAAGAACCTGCCCACGTCCTCGTCGGAACGCGTCCGCGTGCACCTGACGGAGCTCGACGGCGAAGACTCGGTCACCATCGAGGGAGGGGACCGATGAACCGCCACCTGCTGTCGTCCGCGGACCTGAGCCGCGACGACGTCGAGACCATCCTCGCTACCGCCGAGTCGATGCACGACGTGCAGAAGCGCGACGTCAAGAAGATCCCGACCCTGCGCGGCCGGACCATCATCAACCTGTTCTTCGAGGACTCCACCCGCACCCGCAGCTCGTTCGAGATCGCCGGCAAGTGGATGTCCGCCGACACCATCAACATCACCGGGAAGGGCTCGTCCGCGAGCAAGGGCGAGTCGCTGCGCGACACGGTCCGGACCATCGACGCCATGTCGGTCGACGCTCTGGTCATCCGCCACCACGCGTCCGGCGCCTGCCACCAGGTCGCGCAGTGGGTCGACGCCAGCGTCATCAACGCCGGGGACGGCACCCACGAGCACCCGACCCAGGCCCTGCTCGACGCGTACGCCCTCCGCAAGCGGATCGGCGACCTCGACGGCCGCCACGTCGCCATCGTCGGCGACCTGACCCACTCGCGGGTGTTCCGCTCCAACGTCATCACCCTCGGCCGGCTCGGCGCCCACGTCACCGTCGTCGCGCCGCCGACCCTCATGCCGAGCGGCATCGCGGACTGGTCGAAGACCGACGGGTTCGCCGCGTCCTGGGACCTCGACGAGGTCCTCGAGGGCGGCGGCACCCACGGGCCGGTCGACGCGGTGATGATGCTGCGGGTTCAACGCGAGCGGATGAGCGGGGGGTACTTCCCCACGGCCCGCGAGTACACCGTCACCTACGGCCTCACCCGCGACCGTATGCGTCGGCTCACCGCCGCCAACCCGGACGTCGCGATCCTTCACCCGGGTCCGATGAACCGCGGCCTGGAGATCGCCGCCGACGTCGCCGACTCGCCGAACGCCGTTGTTCTGGATCAGGTCTCGGCCGGCGTCGCGGTGCGGATGGCCGTGCTCTACCACCTGCTCAGCGGCGAGAACGGGGAGGCCGCGTGAAGACGCTCGTCACGGGAGCGCGGCTCCTCGGCGACCGGGCCGCCGACCTCCTTCTCGACGGCGACCGGATCGTCGAGGTCGGGTCGCTCAAGCCCGACCGCGACACCGGCGTCGTCGACGCCGACGGACTCGTCGCGCTGCCCGGTCTCGTCGACCTCCACGTCCACCTGCGCGAACCGGGCCGTGAGGACGCCGAGACCGTCGCCACCGGAGCCGAGGCGGCCGCCGCCGGCGGTTTCACCGCGATCCTCGCGATGGCCAACACCACCCCCGTCACCGACACCGCCGAGGCCGCGAACCACGTCTACGACCTCGGCCGGGCCACGCGCCTCGTCGACGTCCAGCCGGTCGGCGCCGTCACCAAGGGGCTCGCCGGCGAGGAGCTGGCCGAGCTGGGCCTCATGGCGCGCTCCCGGGCCCGGGTCCGGGTGTTCTCCGACGACGGGCACTGCGTCGCCGACGGCCGGGTCATGCGCCGGGCGCTCGAGTACGTCAAGGCGTTCGGCGGCGTCATCAGCCAGCACGCCCAGGACCCGCGCCTCGCCGGCCCCGACGCCTGCGCCCACGAGAGCGAGCTCTCCGGCCGGCTCGGGCTGCCCGGCTGGCCCGGCATCGCCGAGGAGTCGATCGTCGCGCGTGACGTCATGCTCGCCCGGCACACCGGCAGCCGGGTCCACATCGCGCACGTCTCAACCGCGGGCTCGGTCGAGGTGCTCCGCTGGGCCAAGGCGCAGGGGGTCGATGTCACCGCCGAGGTGACGCCGCACCACCTGCTGCTGACCCACGACCTGCTGTCGTCCTACGACCCGGTCTGGAAGGTCAACCCGCCGCTGCGGCCCGAGGAGGACGTCCGCGCCCTGCGCGAGGGGCTCGCCGACGGGACGATCGACGCGGTCGCCACCGACCACGCGCCGCACGCCCGGCACGACAAGGAGCACGCCTTCGTCGACGCGTCCCCCGGGATGCTCGGGCTGGAGACGTCGCTCGCCGTGGTGAGCGAGGTCATGGTCCGCAGCGGGCTGCTCGACTGGGCCGGCGTCGCTCGCGTCATGTCGCTCAACCCGGCCCGGATCGCGCGGCTCGAGGACCACGGCCAGCCGTTGACGGCTGGGTCGCCCGCCAACCTCACGCTGGTCGACCCCACGGCGTCCTGGACCGTCGACCGCAGCGTCTCGCACTCGCTGTCGAGCAACAACCCCTGGCACGGCCGGACCCTCACCGGCCGCGTCGTGGCGACCTTCATCCGCGGGGCGTGCAGTGCGCGCGACGGCCGCGCCCTCATCCCCGAGCTCGTCGGAGGCCCTCTGTGACCCAGCTGCTCATCGACCGCGACCCCGCGGTGCTCGTCCTCGAGGACGGCCGCACCTTCCGCGGTGACGCCTATGGCGCGGTCGGCGAGACCGTCGGCGAGGCGGTGTTCTCCACCGGGATGACCGGCTACCAGGAGACGCTGACCGACCCCAGCTACCACCGCCAGGTCGTCGTCATGACCGCGCCGCACGTCGGCAACACCGGCATCAACACCGAGGACCCCGAGTCGACGCGGTTCTGGGTCTCCGGCTACGTCGTCCGCGACCCGGCGCTGCGCCCGTCCAACTGGAGGTCGACCAAGCCGCTGGAGGACGAGCTGCGCGACCAGGGCGTTGTGGGGATCAGCGGCATCGACACCCGCGCCCTGACCCGCCACCTGCGCGAGCGCGGCGCCATGCGGGTCGGCATCTTCAGCGGTGACGAGTATGCGGACGCGTCGCCGACCGTCCTCGCCGACCGGGTGCGCACGGCACCGTCGATGGCCGGCGCCGCCCTGGCGAGTGAGGTCTCGACCACCGAGCCCTACGTGGTGGAAGCAGTGGGAGAGAGGCGGTTCCGGGTGGCGGCGATCGACCTCGGGATCAAGGCGATGACCCCGCAGCTGATGGCCCAGCACGGCATCGAGGTGCACGTCCTCCCGCAGTGGGCGACGTTCGACGAGGTCGCCGCGCTGGAGCCGGACGGGGTGTTCTTCTCCAACGGTCCGGGCGACCCGGCGACCGCGGAGTCAGAGGTCGCCCTGCTTCGACAGGTGCTCGACGCCGGGATCCCGTTCTTCGGCATCTGCTTCGGCAACCAGCTGCTCGGCCGCGCGCTCGGGTTCGGCACCTACAAGCTCAAGTACGGCCACCGGGGGATCAACCAGCCGGTCATGGACCGCACGACTGGCAAGGTCGAGGTGACCGCCCACAACCACGGGTTCGCGGTCGACGCGCCCATCGACCGCGACAGCGACACCCCCTACGGGCGGGCCCGCGTCTCGCACGTCTGCCTCAACGACGAGGTGGTCGAGGGGATCGAGTGCCTCGACATCCCGGCGTACTCCGTGCAGTACCACCCGGAGGCCGCGGCTGGACCGCATGACGCCGCATACCTGTTCGACCGGTTCGTCGAGCTCATGCAAGGAGCGCAGAAGTGAAGCCAGCCACGGCTCGGGGTCCCCGCGACGTATCGCAGCAGGGTCCCACGCTCTGCGTGGGCGGCACGAGCGAAGAACTTCGTGGGGTGAACTGATGCCGAAGCGCGACGACATCAGCAGTGTGCTGGTCATCGGGTCAGGGCCGATCGTGATCGGCCAGGCCTGCGAGTTCGACTACTCCGGCACCCAGGCCTGCCGCGTGCTGCGCGACGAGGGCATCCGGGTGATCCTCGTCAACAGCAACCCGGCGACGATCATGACCGACCCGGAGTTCGCCGACGCGACCTACGTCGAACCGATCACGCCCGAGGTGGTGGAGGCGATCATTGCCAAGGAGCGCCCTGACGCGGTGCTCGCGACCCTGGGTGGTCAGACGGCGCTCAACACGGCGATCGCGTTGCACGAGAACGGAGTTCTCGAGAAGTACGACTGCCCGCTCATCGGGGCGAACGTCGAGGCCATCCAGCTCGGCGAGGACCGCGAGAAGTTCAAGGGGGTCGTGGCCCGGTGCGGTGCCGAGTCGGCCCGGTCGTTCATCGCCCACTCGATCGACGAGGTGCTGGTCGCTGCCGACGAGCTCGGCTACCCGCTCGTCGTCCGACCGTCCTTCACCATGGGCGGGCTCGGGTCGGGCTTCGCCCACGACGAGACCGAGCTGCGCCGGATGGCCGGGCAGGGCCTCAAGGACAGCCCGATCACCGAGGTGCTCCTCGAGGAGTCGATCACCGGCTGGAAGGAGTACGAGCTCGAGGTCATGCGCGACCACGCCGACAACGTCGTCGTCGTCTGCTCCATCGAGAACCTCGACCCGATGGGCGTCCACACCGGCGACTCGATCACCGTGGCGCCGGCCCTGACGCTCACCGACCGCGAGTACCAGCGGCTGCGCGACATCGGCATCGCCATCATCCGCGAGGTCGGGGTGGACACCGGCGGCTGCAACATCCAGTTCGCCGTCAACCCCGAGGACGGCCGGGTCATCGTCATCGAGATGAACCCTCGCGTGTCCCGGTCGAGCGCGCTGGCCTCCAAGGCGACCGGGTTCCCGATCGCCAAGATCGCCGCGAAGATGGCCATTGGCTACACCCTCGACGAGGTGCCCAACGACATCACCCGCAAGACGCCGGCGTCGTTCGAGCCGACCCTCGACTACGTCGTCGTCAAGGTGCCGCGGTTCGCGTTCGAGAAGTTCCCTGCCGCCGACCCGACGCTGACGACGACCATGAAGTCGGTCGGCGAGGCGATGTCGATCGGCCGCAACTTCACCGAGGCGCTGCAGAAGGCGCTGAGGTCGCTGGAACGCTCCGGTTCGTCGTTCCACTGGGACGGCCCGACGCCGGACGAACCCGCGCGGCTGGCCGAGCTCCTCGAGCAGGCAGCGATCCCGACCGACGGCCGGATCGTCACCGTGCAGCAGGCGCTGCGCGCCGGCGCGTCGGTCGAGCAGGTGCACACCACCACGGGCATCGACCCGTGGTTCCTCGACCAGATCGCGCTCATCAATGCGGTGGCCGACCGTGTCGCGGGCGCGCAGCAGCTCAGCCCGGCGCTTCTGCGGCTGGCCAAGCGGCACGGGTTCTCCGACGCCCAGATCGCCTCGCTGACCGGTATGCCGGAGGCGGTGGTCCGCGGGGTCCGTCACGCGCTCGGGGTCCGTCCGGTCTACAAGACCGTCGACACCTGCGCGGCCGAGTTCGCGGCGCTCACGCCGTACCACTACTCGACCTACGACGAGGAGAACGAGGTCGCCCCGAGGGAGCGGCCCGCGGTGATCATCCTCGGCTCCGGGCCCAATCGGATCGGCCAGGGTGTCGAGTTCGACTACTCCTGCGTCCACGCGTCGTTCGCGTTGCGCGACAAGGGTTTCGACACGGTGATGATCAACTGCAACCCCGAGACTGTGTCCACCGACTACGACACCAGCAGCCGGCTCTACTTCGAACCCCTCACCCTCGAGGACGTCCTCGAGGTGGTCCACGTCGAGCGGCAGGCCGGGCCGATCGCCGGCGTCATCGTGCAGCTCGGCGGGCAGACCCCGCTCGGCCTCGCGCAGGCGCTCAAGAACGAGGGCGTCCCCATCGTCGGCACCAGTCCTGAGGCCATCAACCTCGCCGAGGACCGCGGCGCGTTTGGCCGCGTCCTCGCGGAGGCGGACCTGCCCGCCCCGAAGCACGGCACGGCCTACAGCGCCGAGGAGGCCGTCGAGGTCGCCAAGGAGATCGGCTACCCGGTCCTCGTCCGCCCGTCCTACGTGCTCGGCGGCCGCGGCATGGAGATCGTCTACGACGACGAGACGCTGGCCACCTACGTCACCCGCGCGACCATCGCCAGTCCCGAGCACCCGGTCCTCGTCGACCGGTTCCTCGACGACGCCATCGAGATCGACGTGGACGCGCTCTACGACGGCGAGGAGATGTACCTCGGCGGGATCATGGAGCACATCGAGGAGGCCGGCATCCACTCCGGCGACAGCTCGTGCACGCTGCCGCCGGTGACGCTCGGCCGGACCGAGCTGGAACGGGTCCGCGAGTCGACGCTCAAGCTGGCCGAGGGGATCGGCGTCCGCGGGCTGATGAACGTGCAGTACGCACTGGCCCAGGACATCCTCTACGTCCTCGAGGCCAACCCGCGGGCGTCTCGCACGGTCCCGTTCGTGGCCAAGGCCACCGGGGTCCAGATCTCGAAGGCAGCGGCCCGCGTCATGCTCGGCGCGACGATCAAGGAGCTGCGCGAGGAGGGGATTCTCCCGCCGCAGGGCGACGGCGGCCGGCTGCCGGACCACGCGCCGATGGCGGTCAAGGAGGCGATCCTGCCGTTCAAGCGGTTCCGCACCCGCGAGGGCAAGGTCGTCGACTCGTTGCTCGGCCCGGAGATGCGCTCGACCGGTGAGGTCATGGGCATCGACGTCGACTTCGGGTCGGCGTTCGCCAAGAGCCAGATGAGCAGCGGTGGCCTGCCGGACAGCGGGTCGGTGTTCGTGTCGATCGCCAACCGCGACAAGCGGGCGATGATCTTCCCGGTCAAGCGGCTGGCCGACCTCGGCTTCACCATCATCGCGACCAGCGGTACCGCGGAGGTACTGCGGCGCAACGGGATCCAGTCGAAGGTGGTCCGCAAGATCCGGGAGCGCGAGCCCTCGGAGTCGGGCGAGCCGACGATCGTCGACCTCATCAACGACGGCGAGGTGGCGATGGTGGTCAACACGCCGACCGGGAAGTCCGCGCGGGCCGACGGGTACGAGATCCGTGCCGCCACGACCGGTGCCGACAAACCGATCATCACGACGGTGCAGGAGCTCGCCGCCGCGGTACAGGGCATCGAGGCCCGGCGCAGCGGAGAAATCCGGGTCAAGTCGCTGCAGGACCACGCCCGCGACCTCGACCTCTTCCGCCGGCACGCCGTCGCCGGTGAGGAGGTCTCGTGACCGAGCGAGCGACCGTCAACGGCTCGGCCCCGCCCGGCCCGCGCGGCGGCGTCGTCCAGGTCACCGGTGAGCTCATCGCGACCCGGCGGGTCGGCGCGTACCAGCACCTGACCTTCGTCGCTCCCGGCGTCGCCGAGCTGGCCCGACCGGGCCAGTTCGTCGCGCTCGTCGTCGGCGGCGACACCTCAGCGAACCTCCTGCGCCGCTGCTTCTCGATCCACAAGGTCAGCCCGTCGGGGACCTACGGCGGCACCGTCGACATCGTCGTCGCGGCCCACGGGCCCGGCACGACGTGGATCACCCGGCTCGCGCTGCACGACGAGGTCGACCTCGTCGGCCCGCTCGGCAAGCCGTTCCCGCTGCCGAACGAGCCGGTGCCGTGCGTGCTGGTCGGGGGCGGCTACGGGAGTGCCCCGCTGTTCTGGCTGGCCGAGCAGCTCGCCGCCAAGGGGTGCCACGTCGAGATGGTGCTCGGCGCGGCGAGCGAGGACCGGCTGTTCGGCGTCGTCGAGGCGCGCCGCGCGGCCGACGGGCTCACGGTGACCACCGACGACGGGTCGGCCGGCACCCGAGGCTGGGTGAGCGACGTGCTGCCACAGGTGATCCGGCTGAGCCAGGCCGGCGTCGTCTACGGTTGCGGCCCGATGGGCATGCTCCGCTCGATCACCGAGGTCGCCGCCGCGCAGGGCGTCGTGGCGCAGGTCGCGGTCGAGGAGTCGATGGCCTGCGGTATCGGGGTCTGCATGACGTGCGTGATGCCGGTGACCGGACCGGACGGGAGGACCCGGATGGCGCGGTCGTGCGTCGAGGGGCCGGTGTTCCGCGGCGACCGGGTGCGGTGGGACGCTTTCGAGAACGGCTACGGACTCGTGCCGGCCGACGCCGTGGGCGCCCCGACGGAGGCCGGGCACTGATGGCCGACGCGCCCGTGGACATGAGCGTCACGCTCGCCGACGTCGAGCTGCCGAACCCCCTGATGACGGCGTCCGGATGTGCCGCGAACGGCAAGGAGCTGCACCGGTTCTTCGACGTCTCGAGCCTGGGCGCCTTCGTCACGAAGTCGGTGATGGCCGCTCCGCGGTCGGGGCGCGGCACACCGCGGATGGCGGAGACCCCGAGCGGGATGCTCAACTCGATCGGGTTGCAGGGTCCGGGGATCCACGCCTTCGTCGAGAACGACCTCGCGTGGCTGAAGTCGGTCGGCGCCCGCGTGCTCGTGTCGATCGCCGGGGGGTCGAGCGGCGAGTTCGCCGACGTCGCCGCCGTACTGCGCCAGAGCCCGGCCTTCGACTGCGTCGTCGGCGTCGAGGTCAACATCTCCTGCCCCAACGTCGCCAACCGCGGGCTGGTCTTCGCCATCGACCCGCTGGCCTCGGCCAAGGTCGTCGCCCTCGTCCGCGAGCAGCTGCCCCGCGACATCCCGGTGTTCGCCAAGCTCAGCCCTGACGTCACCGACATCGCGTCGATCGCCTCGGCCTGCGTCAAGGCCGGCGCGTCCGGGCTGACCATGATCAACACGCTGCTGGGCATGGTCATCGACACCGACCGGATGCGGCCCCAGCTCGGCGGCCTGACCGGTGGGCTCAGCGGTCCGGGGATCCGGCCGGTTGCGGTGCGGGCGATCTGGCAGGTCCGCGCGGCGATGGCCGAGGGCCGGTTCCGGACGGTGCCGATCATCGGGGTCGGGGGAGTCCGCACCGGCCGCGACGCGCTCGAGCTGGTCGCCGCGGGGGCCAGCGCCATCCAGGTCGGCACCGCCACCTTCAACGACCCCACCGCACCGGTGCGCGTCCTCCGGGAGCTGGAGAACCTGTTGGCGGACAAGGGTTTCGACACGTTCACGCAGGCGGTGGGGGCCGCCCACCGACGTCAGGAGGTCTACCGGTGACCACACCGTTCGGCGCGCGGCTCCGGGCTGCGATGGACGCATACGGGCCGTTCTGTGCCGGTCTGGACCCGCACCGCGGGCTGGTCGAGCAGTGGGGGCTGGAGTACTCCCTCGCCGGGCTGGAGCGGTTCGCGCTGACCTGCGTCGAGGCCTACGCCGGGACCGTGGCCGTGGTGAAGCCGCAGTCGGCGTTCTTCGAGGTGTTCGGGTCCGGTGGGATCCGCGTTCTGGAGCGGGTCCTCGGCGACCTGCGCGACGCGGGCACCCTCACGCTGCTCGACGTGAAGCGCGGCGACATCGGCTCGACGATGCAGGCGTACGCGGAGGCCTACCTCGGCAAGGACAGTGAGCTGCGCGCCGACGCGGTGACGGTCAGCCCGTTCCT
Organism: Lapillicoccus sp.; assembly: GCF_036559105.1. Classification (GTDB taxonomy): domain Bacteria; phylum Actinomycetota; class Actinomycetes; order Actinomycetales; family Dermatophilaceae; genus Lapillicoccus. The sequence goes on from NZ_DATBTV010000084.1 coordinate 17,329, forward strand.
CGGGTACGGCTCGCTGCGGCCGACGTTGGACCTGGCCGAGGAGACCGGTCGCGGGGTGTTCGTGCTGGCCCTGACCTCCAACCCCGAGGGGTTCGAGGTGCAGCACGCGGTCCGGGACGAACGGTCGGTGGCGGCGTCCGTCGTCGCGGGCGCCGCGACCGACAACGTGGGCGCCGCGGCCCGGGGCGAGCTCGGCAGTGTCGGGCTGGTCATCGGCGCCACCGTCGGCGACGCGGTCCACGACCTGGGGATCGACCTGGTGGCGGCCGACACGCCGATCCTGGCGCCGGGGTTCGGCGCCCAGGGTGGGACGGTCGAGGCGCTCCGGCGCACCTTTGCCGGCGCGCTGGCTCAGGTGCTGGCCAGCTCCAGCCGTGAGGTGCTGGGGGCCGGCCCGGACGTGGCCGCCCTCCGAGCCGCCGCCGCGGGCACCGCCGGCCGCCTCCAGGACGCTTTGCATTCCTGACCAAATTGGCGGGACGGGGCGGGAGCGGTCGGAATTCCGACCGGTTTCACCCCTTTCCGTTCAGCACATCGTCGCGGGTCCGGGCGAGATCGGTCGGAATACCAACCGTTCTGACCCAGTCTCGTAAGCAGGCACCTTCACCGTCGTTGAGCCGCCGCGCGCCTCCAGGACGCGTCGCGATCCTGAGTGAACTCAAACGCTTGTTGTGACCCGGCCTTCGGCCGAGATGGCGGCAAACATCTGAGTTCCGTATGGCATCGCGTCGCGGGTCCGGGCGAGATCGGTCGGAATACCAACCGTTCCGACCCGGTCCCGCCGCAGGCACCTTCGTCAAATCGGGACCGCCGCGACAGTCACGGCCGCTCGCCTCTACGCCGCGCTGGCGTAGACCGCGAGAAGGCGTGAGAACGGTCGGAACTCCGACCGGTTTCACCCCTTCCCGTTTAGCACCTCGTCGCTGAGGCGCTCGGGTCGGAACCCGTAGCCGATCACGCGGGCGGTGATGGGCCTCAGTGCGGTGAGCACGGCGCCCGGAACGGTGCGCGCGAACCGGTTCGGCGGGTCGTGGACCAGCTCGCGACCGCTGCCGATCGCGCGGTGTGCGGCCACCTGAAGGCGCTGCATCATCGCGGTCGGGGGGCGCCGACGCCGCTGCACGCGCCGGGCCGCCGCGTCGATGGCCGCGCCGTCGGACGGTGTGGCTCGCAGGACCGGCCCGAGCAGGTTCGCCGTCGCCACGGCGTCCTGCACCGCGTAGTTGATCCCCACGCCGAACGCCGGCGACATGGCGTGGGCCGCGTCGCCGATGCACAGCGCTCCGGGCACGGACCACCGCCGCAGCAGGTCGATCTGGACGCTCAACAGCTTCACCGCGTCCCAGTCGTCCAGGTCGTCGATGACCTCCGTCAGCGGTGGGGCGGAGCGGACGATCCGCTCTCGAAACGCCGGCAGCCCGGCGGTCTTGATGTCCTCGACGGTGCCCTTCGGGATCAGCACGCCGCACTGGAGGTAGTCCGGACGCGGGATGGTGACGACCATCGTCGACGCACCGACGTAGGCGAGCGTGTCGGGGAGCGGGACGGTCGGTCGCGGCAACCGCAGCCAGAGCACATCGATGGGCACCCCGGTCTCCTCGGCGGTGAGCCGGAGCCGGTCGCGCACCGTCGAGCTCCGGCCGTCGGCGGCGACCGTGAAGGTGGCGTCGACGCGCAGCTCACCGTCCGCGGTCTGCGCGAGCACACCCGTCACGCGGCCCGCGGCCCGGACCACGTCGGTCACCTCGGCCCCCATCACCAGCCGGAAGCCCGGATACCGGCGGCCCTCGGACGCCAGGAGGGTGAGCAGGTCCCACTGCGGCATCAGGGCGATCTCGTGATTCCGGCCCCGCAGCCGACCGAAGTCGATCGGGTGCAGCCGCATCGAGCCCACGACGACGTCGAGGGTGCGTAACCGCGTGTGCGGCACGGCTTCGAACGCGTCGCGGAACCCGAGCTGGTCGACCAGGTCGAGGGTCGACGGGTGGACCGTGTCGCCGCGGAAGTCGCGGAAGAAGTCGGTGTGCTTCTCGAGCACGACGACATCGATCCCCGCCCGGGCCAACAGCAGTCCGAGCATCACCCCGGCGGGACCGCCGCCGGCGACGCATACCCGCGCGGTGAGGCGCTCCGTCATGACGTCCCCCACACGAGGCGGGCGCGCTCCGGCGGGGCGGGCCGTTCCAGGTAGCTGGCGTTCGGCGGTGCGAACCCGAAGTCGGCGTACAGCGCGTGCGCGTCCGCGGTGTGCAGCATCCACCGGAACTCGCGTCCCGGCCCGCGCTCCACCATCTCCTCGACCAGCCGGTGGGCCACGCCAACGCCCCGCCACGCCGGCAGGACGAAGACGTCCGCGAGGTAGGCGCCGGACACGCCGTCCGAGAACGCCCGGGCGAACCCGACCATGCTGCCGTCCGACGCGTACGCGCCGACCACGCGCCAGGCACCGCGGACCTGTTCCGCGACGTCGTCCCGGGAGCGCCACCGGCCCCAGTAGGCGGCCGTGGAGAGGAATCCCCAGACGACGTCGAGGTCGACCCGGGACCGGTCGTCGGTGACCTCGACGCCGGCCGCCCCGGACTCGGTCGCGTGGCTCATGCGAGCAGTCTGCCGTCCGCCCAGCCGCTGTCGTTGCGGGGGGAGTCGGGCCATGGGTAGGTTCGCTGGGAGCGCAGCCGACCGTCCGCAGAGCCGAAGGAGCACCCCGTGGCCCTCCCGCCGCTGACCCCGGAGCAACGAGCGGCCGCTCTGGCGAAGGCCGGCGTCGCCCGTCGGGAGCGGGCTGCCGCCAAGAACCGGCTCAAGTACTCGCAGGGCTCCCTGGCCGACGTGATCCAGGAGGGCAAGGACAACGAGATCATCGGCAAGATGAAGGTGTCGGCGCTGTTGGAGTCGCTGCCCGGCGTCGGACGCGTGCGGGCCCGGCAGATCATGGACGAGGTGGGCATCTCGGAGTCCCGGCGGGTGCGCGGGCTCGGCTCGAACCAGGCCGCCGCGCTCATCGCCCGCTTCGACCGGGTGTGACCCCGGCCGACCCCGAGGCGCCGCCGTCCCGTCTCGTCGTCCTCGCCGGGCCGACCGCGGTCGGGAAGGGGACCGTGGCCGCCTACGTCCGCGCGCACTTCCCGCAGGTCTGGCTGTCCGTCTCGATGACCACGCGGCGCCCGCGACCCGGTGAGGTCGACGGCGTGCACTACCACTTCGTCGACGACGCCGAGTTCGACCGGCTGGTCGAGGCGGGGGAGTTTCTCGAGTACGCGGTCGTGCACGGACGGGCCAAGTACGGCACCCCGCGCGGCCCGGTGGAGCGCGCCCTCAGCGAAGGGCAGCTGGCGATGCTCGAGATCGACCTCCAGGGCGCTCGCCAGGTCCGCGAGAGCCTCCCGGAGACGCTGTTCGCCTTCCTCATGCCCCCGTCGTGGGAGGAGCTGGTCCGTCGGCTGGTCGGCCGGGGCACCGAGACCCAGGAGGAACGGGAGCGGCGCCTGCAGACCGCGAGGGACGAGCTGGCCGCCGCGTCGGAGTTCGACGTGGTCATCGTCAACGACGATGTTCGGCGAGCGAGCGAAGAACTCGTATCATGGATGCGAGCGCGTCAGCGCGCCGTCTGACGCTGCCCACCGGCAGCCGCGCGCGATGCACGTCGAGACGACCCCCTCTGCGAGGAGAACACCGCATGTCCGGAACCGTGGCCAACCCCATCGGGATCACCAACCCGCCCATCGACGACCTGCTCCAGGCCGCCGACAGCAAGTACGCCCTGGTCATCTACTCAGCCAAGCGGGCCCGCCAGATCAACGCGTACTACAGCCAGCTCCAGGAGGGCCTGCTCGACTACGTAGGCCCGCTCGTGGAGACCGAGATCAGCGAGAAGCCCCTGTCGATCGCGCTGCGCGAGATCAACCAGGGTCTCGTGACCGCCGAGGCCGCTCCCGAGGAGTGACCCGGTGACGACGCAGGGGTGGATCGGCCGGCCGTCCGGAGAGCCACTCCACGTCATCCCCCACGTCGTGCTCGGCGTCGGCGGCGGGATCGCGGCCTACAAGGCCGCCCTGCTGCTGCGGCTGCTGACCGAGTCGGGCCACGACGTCACCGTCGTCCCCACTGCGGCGGCGCTGCGGTTCGTCGGCGCGCCCACGTGGGAGGCCCTGTCCGGCAAGCCGGTGTCGTCCGAGGTCTGGTCCGACGTGTCGCGGGTGCCGCACGTGCAGATCGGCAAGAACGCCGACCTCGTCGTCGTGGCGCCGGCCACCGCCGACCTGCTGGCCCGCGCGGCCGCCGGGCTGGCCGACGACCTGCTGACCACCACCCTGCTCACGGCCCACTGCCCGGTCGTGTTCGCGCCGGCGATGCACACCGAGATGTGGGAGCACGCCGCCACGCAGGCCAACATCGCGACGCTCACCGCGCGCGGTGCGCACATCGTCCCGCCGGCCTCCGGACGGCTCACCGGCGCGGACACCGGGCCCGGGCGGCTGCCCGACGCCGAGGAGATCTTCGCCGTCTGCCAACGTCTGCTGTCGGGTTCGGAGGCGGGAGGACCGCTGGCGGGGCGGCGGGTCGTCGTCAGCGCCGGCGGTACGCGTGAGCCGCTCGACCCGGTGCGCTACCTCGGCAACCGGTCCTCGGGCAAGCAGGGGTATGCGTTGGCACAGGTCGCCGCGGCCCGCGGCGCGACCGTGACGCTGGTCGCGGCCAACACCTCGCTACCGGCGCCGACCGGCGTCGACGTCGTCCCGGTGGGCACGGCGCTGGAGCTCCAGGACGCCGTCGCACAGGCCGCCAAGGACGCCGACGTTGTCGTCATGGCGGCGGCGGTGGCCGACTTCCGGCCCAAGGCCTACGCGGCGGCCAAGATCAAGAAGACCCACGCCGCCACGGTCGACGGCGGACCGGACGAGTCCGCGCCGACCATCGAGCTGGTCCGCAACCCCGACATCCTCGCCGGGCTGGTCGAGCACCGCGGTGCGGCAGAGCGGCCGCTGATCGTCGGGTTCGCCGCCGAGACCGGCGACGAGACCGGCTCGGTGCTCGACCTGGCCCGGGCCAAGCTGGCCCGCAAGGGCTGCGACCTGCTCGTCGCCAACGAGGTCGGCGTCGACAAGGCCTTCGGGACCGACGCCAACACCGTCCACCTGCTGTTCCGCGACGGCCTGCCCGGGTCACCACGCGACCACACGGCCGGCCCGGCCCCCAAGGCGGAGATCGCGGCCGTGGTGTGGGACGGCGTACAGGCCCTGCTCGATCCCCGTTAGACTCGCCCGCGGTTCGGGGATCCCCACCCCTTTCGCAACGTCAGCCAGGAGATCTGAGTGTCCGCACGCCTCTTCACGTCCGAGTCCGTCACCGAGGGACACCCGGACAAGATCTGTGACCAGGTCAGCGACGCGATCCTCGACGCGATGCTGTCGCAGGACCCTGGCGCGCGCGTCGCCGTCGAGACCATGGTCACCACCGGGCTGGTCCACGTCGCCGGTGAGGTGACGACCGAGGCCTACGTCGAGATCCCGTCCATCGTCCGCGAGACGGTGCTGGGCATCGGGTACGACTCGTCCACCAAGGGCTTCGACGGCGCGTCGTGCGGCGTCGAGGTCTCGATCGGGCAGCAGTCACCGGACATCGCGCAGGGCGTCGACACCGCCTACGAGAGCCGGACCGGCACCGTCGACCCGCTGGACAAGCAGGGCGCCGGCGACCAGGGCCTCATGTTCGGGTATGCCTGCCAGGACACCGCGGAGTACATGCCGCTGCCGATCTACCTGGCCCACCGGCTGGCCGAGCGGCTCACCGCCGTCCGCAAGAGCGGCGACCTCGCCTACCTGCGGCCCGACGGCAAGACCCAGGTCACCATCGCGTACGACGGCGACAAGGCGGTCAAGCTTGACACCGTCGTGCTGTCGACCCAGCACGCGGCTGACGTCTCGCTCGAGGCGCTGCTCCAGCCCGACATCCGGGAGCACGTCATCGCGCCGGTGCTGGCCGAGCTGGCCGAGACCGGAACCGAGCTCGACACGTCCGACTACCGGTCCCTCATCAACCCGACCGGCCGGTTCGAGATCGGTGGCCCGATGGGCGACGCCGGCCTCACCGGACGCAAGATCATCGTCGACACGTACGGCGGCATGGCCCGGCACGGCGGCGGCGCGTTCTCCGGCAAGGACCCGTCGAAGGTGGACCGGTCCGCGGCCTACGCGATGCGCTGGGTGGCCAAGAACGTCGTAGCGGCCGGTCTGGCCAAGCGGTGCGAGATCCAGGTCGCGTACGCCATCGGCACGGCCAAGCCGGTCGGGCTCTACGTCGAGACGTTCGGCACCGAGACCGCGCCGGTCGACCGGATCCAGGACGCGATCACCACGGTGTTCGACCTGCGCCCGGCGGCGATCGTCGACCAGCTCGACCTGCTGCGCCCGATCTACAAGCCGACCGCCGCTTACGGTCATTTCGGGCGCACGTCGGCCGACGGCATCGAGAACCCGTTCACGTGGGAGCAGACCACGAAGGTCGAAGCCCTGCAGGCGGCCGTCCGCGGCTGACCCATCCAGGTCCACGTCCCGGTGGAGGTATAGCCGAGCGCCCTAGCGCTCGCCTACCTCTCCATCCGGGTGAGGGGCGGGAGGAGGGGTCCCGGCCGCGTCGCCCACGTCTGCTAGACCTGCGCGCGTGACCGCGGACCAGCTGAGCGACGGTGTCGATGATGTCGACGACCGCGGCGACGTCCACGCGGTCGCGCTGCCGGTCGCCGGGGTCGTCGTCGACACCGGGCTGCCCCATCTGGACCGGGTCTTCGAGTACGGCGTCCCGGCCGAGCTGTCGGAAGACGCCCAGCCGGGGAGCCGGGTCCGGGTCCGGTTCGCCGGGCGTGACCTGGACGGGTTCGTCATCGAGCGCCGGGCCCGCGCCGACCACCCCGGCCGACTGGCCGAGATCCGTCGCGTGGTCAGCCCCGAACCGGTGCTCACGCCCGAGATCCTGACCCTGGCCCGCGCCGTCGCCGACCGGAACGCCGGTGTGCTCGGTGACGTGCTGCGCCTGGCGGTCCCCAAGCGCCACGCCGCCGCCGAGCGCGCGCTCGACAAGGCCGGCCGGGCCATGAGTCCACTGGTTCCCGCGCCGGAGCCCGGACCCTGGTCCGGCTACCCGGCCGGGGAGGCCCTGCTGCGCCGAATCGGTGCGGGCGAGGCGCCGGCGGCCGCCTGGATGGCCCTGCCCGGCCGGTCCGCCGAGGAGGACTGGCCGGCCGCGCTGGCGGTCGCCGCGGTGAGCGCCGTGGCCGCGGGCCGGGGAGCCCTGGTCGTCGTCCCGGACCACCGCGACGTCGACCGCGTCGATCGCGAGCTCACGGCGCGGCTGGGCCCGGGGCAGCACGTCAGGCTCACCGCCGACCAGGGTCCGCAGGCCCGATACACCGCGTGGCTCAAGGTCCGGCGCGGACACGTGCGCTGCGTCGTCGGGACCCGCGCCGCCGCCTTCGCCCCGCTGCACGACCTCGGCCTGGTCGCGTGGTGGGACGACGGGGACGACCTCCTCGAGGAGCCCCGCGCGCCGTACCCCCACGTCCGCGACATCCTCACGCTGCGCGCCGAGCAGTCCGGGGCCGCCCTGGTCGCCGGTGGGTTCGCCCGCAGCGTCCCGGTCCAGCAGCGGATCGAGGAGGGCGCGCTCGTCGCGGTGCAGCCGACGCCCGACGCGGTGCGGTCCGCGGCCCCTCGCGTCCTCGTGGCCGGCGACGACCTCGACCGCGCCGGTCCCGCCGCGCTGGCCCGGCTTCCTCCGCTCGCATGGCGGACGGCCAAGGCGGCGCTCGACCGGGGTCCCGTCCTCGTGCAGGTGCCACGGCGCGGCTACCTGCCCTCGCTCGCCTGCCAGCACTGCCGCGAACCGGCCCGCTGTGCCACGTGCCACGGGCCGATGGGGATGTCGGCCGGCGGCTCGGTGCCCACCTGCCGCTGGTGCGGGGCGACCTACGGGCCGCAGGGCTTCGTGTGCCCCGAGTGCGACGGTCGCGAGCTGCGCTCGACCGTGGTCGGCGCCCGTCGCACCGCCGAGGAGCTCGGCCGGGCGTTCCCCGGCGTCCCGGTGCGGACCTCGGGGTCGGGCGAGGTGCTCGCCTCGGTGGGTCCCGAACCGGCCCTCGTCATCGCCACCCCAGGTGCGGAGCCGGTGGCCGAGGGCGGGTATGCCGCGACCCTCCTCCTCGACGGCTGGGCCCTGCTCGACCGTTCCGGGCTCGACGCTGCCGTGGAGGCGCTCCGCCGGTGGGTCGGAGCGGCAGCTCTCACCCGACCTGCACCGGGTGGCGGGGTCGTCGTCCTGGCCGGCACCCCGACGCATACGACGATCCCGGCGGTCGAGGCCCTGGTCCGCTGGGACCCTGCCTGGCTCGCCTCGCGCGAGCTGGCCGAACGCGTCGAGCTGGCTCTGCCCCCTGCCGTGACGATGGCCCAGGTCGTCGGCCCACGAACGCCCCTCGTGGCGGCGGTCGACGCGGCCGGGCTCCCCGAGTCGGTCGAGCGCCTCGGTCCGCTCCCGTTCCGAGCCGCGGCTGCGGCGACGACCGGCCCGGCCCTGGTCCAGGTGCTCCTCCGGGTTCCCCGCGACCAGCACCTCGACCTCGCGCACCACCTGGCCGCGATGCGCGCCGAACGCTCGGCCCGCAAGGAGCCGGAGTCGGTCTCGGTACGGATGGACCTGGCCGACGGTCAGGGCTGAGCCTTGAGCCTCCGCCAGCCGCCCGCCCGGTTGTCGGCGACGATCTGCCGGAACATCGCGAGCAGGGCGGCCCGGTTGATGGCCTCACCCTCGCGAACCCCGACCGTCCGCGCCGTCTGGTTGTCGTGACCGGCCGTGATGATGCCCTCGGGGTCGGGCACGATCCCGCCGTCATAGAGGAACACGTTGACGTGGTCCTTCGCCGCGAGCAGCGCGCAGATGTTGCCCCGCAGCACGAAGTACGGCTGTACCGTGCGCTTGACCGTCTCCTCGACCTCCGGGTCCGCCTCGTGCACCAGGTCTCGCACCTCGTGACAGATCGCCTGCTGCCATGGCGGCAGCGCGTCGATGTACGCGTCGACGCGGGGGTCCTTCACGTAGGCGGCGGGCATACGCCAACCTAACCCGCCCTCGTCGCCCGCCGGCCTGGACAATGACCCCGACGGACCCCGACGGACCTCGACCAGGAGGGTCAGATGCTCGCCTTCGGAGCGGTGCTGCTGTCGGCGGTGTGCTCCGGCACGGCGACGATCCTCCAGGCCGGTGTCGTCCGGCGGCTGCCGACCGCCGACCACTTGGACGCGGGGCTGCTGCTCCGCCTGCTGCGACGTTCGGCCTACCTGGCCGCGCTCGGGCTGCTCGTCGTCGGCCTGCTGTTGGCGATGTTCTCGCTGCGCAGCCTGCCGCTCTACCTGGTGCAGGCCGTGCGGTCGTCCAGCCTCGGGGTGACCGCGCTGCTGTCGGTCCTCGTCCTCAAGCAGCGACTGCTCTGGTCGGAGCTCGCCGCGGTCGTCGCGGTGGGCGTGGGGATCGTCCTGCTCGGCCTGACCTCCGGGCCGCAGGAGGCCGCCGAGGTCGGCAACGCGGTCCGGTTCGGGATGCTGGCGGCGGTGGCCGTGCTCGGTCTCGTCGCGGTCCTGGTGGCGCGGCAGCCACCGGGGATGCGGTCCGGCGTGGCCCTCGGGGTGATCGCCGGCCTGAGCCTGGCCATCCTCGTTCTCGGGGCGCGGATCCTGCGCGGCTACGGGCCGCTCACCCTGCTGGCCGACCCCGCGGCGTGGGCGATGGGCTTCGCCGGCCTCCTCGGCCTGCTCGTCTCGGCCACCGCGCTGCAGCGGGCCTCGGTCGTCACGGCCACCGCCGCGACCGTCGCCACGGAGGCGGTGGCGGCGGCCATCCTCGGTCTGGTGGTCTGCGGCGACCGGCCGATGCCCGGCGACGAGGCGTATGCGGTCGCCGGCTTCGCGCTCGCCCTGGCCGGCGCGCTCGGGCTGTCGCGGTTTGGGGCGCCGGCGGAGGAGGAGGTGGCCGGACCGCGGACGTGAAGGCACCTCCCCAAGAGATGTTTGACGGATCGGGTGAGCCGCGGCATACTCCCCAACATGTCTTTGGCGGATGAACGATCCGGAGTCCGCAGGCTGCGCGCGACGGCGCATCCCGTCCGGCTCGAGATGCTGTCCCTGCTCACCGGTGCGGAGCTGAGCGCCGCCGAGGTGGCCCGGGAGCTCGGCATCACCCAGGCGAACGCGTCGTACCACTTGCGCCTGCTGCGCACCGCCGGCCTGCTCGAGGAGGCGGGCCAGGAGAAGGTCAACGGCGGCACGGCCAAGCGGTACCGCGCGCTCTGGGACCGGCAGCAGCCGCGCGACCCGGACCACGCGGACGCCGACGCCGAGGCCGAGATACGGGCCATGTTCGACGTGGGCGCGTCCCGGCTGGGCCAGCGCCGCCGGGGCACGCCGGGCCACTACACCGACGCGGCGCTCTGGGTGGAGCCTGAGGTGTGGGACCAGGTCCTCGAGCGGCTGACCGAGGCCTCCCGGTTGATGCACGAGTCGGCGCGCCCGTCGCGGACGGAGGGCACGCTGCGCGCGAACCTCTCGGTCTTCGCGTTCTGGCTCGAGGAGGACCGGTGACCTGGGGCGAGGCTGTCAGCGTCCTGCGGGAGCGGCGGTTCGCGTGGTACTTCGCCGCCCGGACCGTCTCCACGGCCGGTACCGCGATGGCGCCGGTGGCCCTGGCCTTCGCGGTGCTGCACCTCACCGACTCGGCCGGCGCACTGGCGCAGGTGCTCACGGCGCGGACCGCCGCGATGGTCCTCTTCCTCCTCGTCGGCGGCGTCGTCTCCGACCGGATGTCGCGGACCACGGTCCTGCAGCTGGCCCACGCGCTGACTGCGGTAACCCAGGGAACGGCCGCCGCCCTGGTCATCAGTGGCCACGCCGACCTCTGGATGATCACCGGCATCGAGGCGGTCAACGGCGCCGCCTCGGCCTTCACCTTCCCGGCGATGGCCGGGATCGTCCCGCTCATCGTCGACCGGACCCGGCTCCAGCCCGCTAACGCACTGCTCGCGTTCTCGCGCAGCGGCCTCACCGTGATCGGCCCGGCCGTGGCGGGTCTGCTGGTCGTCACCGTCGGACCGGGGTGGGCGCTGGCCTTCGACGCGGGAACCTACCTGGTGGCGATCCTCTGCCTCTGGCCGGTCCGGCTGCCTCCACGTGACCCGGCGCTGGCTCCCGAACGCACGTCCATGTTCGGCGAGCTGCGCGACGGCTGGTCGGAGTTCTCGTCCCGGACCTGGCTCTGGGTCGTGGTGGTCGTCTTCGGGCTGCTCAACGCCATCCAGTTCGGGGCCCTCGGGGTGCTGGGCCCGTTGGTCTCGAGCCGGGCACCCACGCTGGGCGCCGGCGGGTGGGGGCTCGCGCTCAGCGCCGAGGCGGTCGGCACCGTCGTCGCCACCGTGCTCATGCTGAGGATCTCGGTGCGGTACCCGCTGCGGGTCGGCATGATCGCCATCGCCGCGATCGCCGTGCCGATCGTCATGCTGGGCCTGTCCCCGTCCACGTGGCCCCTGGTGTTCGCCATGTTCGTCGCGGGGTCGGGCACGGAGCTGTTCGGCGTCGGCTGGGCGACCGCGATGCAGGAGCACATCCCGGAAGCGGTCCTGTCGCGGGTCTCCAGCTACGACGCCCTCGGGTCGTTCGTCGCGATGCCGTTGGGATCATTGCTGTTCGGCCTCCTCGCCGACCGGTTCGACCCCGAGCCGGTGCTCGTCGTCAGCGGCATCGTGTACGCCGTCCTGGCCCTCGGCACGTTGCTATCGGCCTCCGTCCGGAACCTGGAGAACGAGGTGGTCCGCGACCGTGCCTAGACTTGGTCGCCGCGTCGCCCCCGCCCAGCGCATACCCGTGAGGAACCCACACCCGCCGTGTCGATCAAGGACATCCGCCTCTTCGGTGACCCCGTCCTGACCACTCCCGCGATCGAGGTCGTCACCTTCGACCGGGAGCTGCGTCAGCTCGTCGCCGACCTGACCGACACCATGGTCGACGCGCCGGGTGCCGGACTCGCGGCGCCCCAGCTCGGTGTCGGCCTGCGGGTGTTCACCTGGCACGTCGACGGCGAGCTCGGCCACCTGGTCAACCCGGTGCTGCAGCTGTCCGAGGACTGCCAGGACGGCCCCGAGGGCTGCCTGTCCTTTCCCGGGTTGAAGCAGGACGTCCGCCGGGCCGCCCGCGCGGTCGCCACGGGGTTCGACATGTACGGCGAGCCGGTGACCGTCGAGGGCACCGAGATCCTCGCTCGCTGCCTCCAGCACGAGACCGACCACCTCGACGGAATCCTCTTCGTCGACCGGATGGACCCCGCCACGCGCAAGCTCGCGATGAAGGCCGTGCGGGAGGCGGAGTGGGCCGGCGGGACGGTACCCACGGTCCGGCTCAGCCCACACGCGACCTTCGGTCGGGGCATGTAGTGCGGCTGGTCTTCGCCGGTACTCCTGACGCGGCGGTGCCCAGCCTCGACGCGCTCGCGAGGTCGACACACGACGTCGTCGCCGTGGTGACGCGGCCGGATGCGCCTGCGGGACGGGGACGTTCGCTCGTCCCGTCACCGGTTCGCGTCCGCGCGGAGGCCCTCGGTATGCGGGTGCTCACTCCGTCGACGGCCAAGGACCCGGCGTTCCACGACGACCTGCGCGCCCTAACTCCCGACGCCTGCCCGGTGGTCGCGTACGGCGCCCTCCTCCCGCGCGCGGCCCTCGACATCCCCCGCCACGGCTGGGTCAACCTGCACTTCTCGCTGCTGCCCGCCTGGCGCGGTGCGGCGCCGGTGCAGCGTGCGGTCATGGCCGGGGACGACGTGACCGGCGCGTCGACGTTCCTCATCGAGGAAGGCCTCGACACCGGTCCGGTCCTCGGCACGATGACCGAGACGGTACGGCCCACGGACACGGCGGGCGACCTGCTGGGCCGGCTCGCGGTCGCGGGCGCCGGGCTCCTCGTGGCCACGATGGACGGTCTCGAGGACGGCTCCTTGTCCGCGAGACCGCAGCCGGCGGAAGGGGTTTCGCTCGCGCCGAAGATCACCGTCGAGGACGCGCGCATCGACTGGTCCCGGCCGGGCTTCGTCGTCGACCGTCTGGTCCGAGGCTGCACGCCGAACCCCGGTGCGTGGACGACGTTCCGCGGCGAGCGGGTCAAGGTCGAGCCGGTGACGCCGGCCGACAACCCGGCGAACGGCCCTGCGGGGACCGTGGTGGTGACCAAGCGGGACGTTCACATCACGACGGGGTCCGGGAGCGTCCGGCTCGGCGTCGTCCAGGGTCACGGAAAGAAGCCGATGCCGGCGTCGGACTGGGCGCGCGGCCTGAGGATCGAACCCGGTGAGCGGTTCGGAGATGCCTGACCGGCGACCGCCGCGGCGTCGGTCGGCGCAACGGCCGGCCGAGCGGGGCCGGCGGTCCGACCCGGTGCGGCTCGCCGCCTACACGGTGATGCGGGCGGTCGACGACGGCGCCTACGCGAACCTCGAGCTGCCGAAGGTGTTGCGGGAGAGGCGGATCGACGGTCGCGACGCGGCGTTCGCGACCGAGCTGGTCTACGGCGCCACGCGGATGCGCGGGTTCTACGACCGGGTGGTCGAGGTCGCCGCGAAGCGACCGGCCGCGGAGATCGACAGTGCGGTCCTGGACACGCTCCGGCTGGGGGTCCACCAGCTGCTCGGTATGCGGGTCGCGACCCACGCCGCGGTCGACGAGACCGTGGCCCTGGCCCGACAGGTCAACGGGATCGGCGCGTCCGGGTTCGTCAACGCGGTGATGCGTCGGGTGTCCGAGCGGGACATGGAGTCGTGGCTGGACGAGGTGGCCCCACCGGGGACGGAGCCCCTGGCGGCGATGGCCGTGCGGACCAGCCACCCCGAGTGGGTGGTCCGAGCGCTGCGACAGGCCCTGCTGGGACACGGCAGCGCCACTGCCGACGACGTGGACGCGCAGCTCGACGCGCTGCTCGCAGCGGACAACGCGCCGCCGCGGGTGACGCTGGTGGCTCGCCCGGGCCTGGCCGACGTGGCCGAACTGCTCGGGGAGGGCGCGACGCTCGGCCCCCTGGCCCGGACCGCGGTGGTCCTCGACCACGGCGACCCGGGGTCGATCCCGGCCGTACGCGAGGGACGAGCCGCCGTGCAGGACGAGGGGTCGCAGCTGGTCGCCCTGGCCCTCGCCGCGGCGCCGGTCGAGGGCGGCTCCGGCCGGGAGCGCTGGCTCGACCTGTGTGCCGGCCCGGGCGGCAAGGCCGGACTGCTGGCTGGCCTGGCCCTGGAGCGCGACGCCGACCTGGTCGCCAACGAGGTGAACCCGAACCGAACCGACCTGGTCCGCCGGACGCTGGCCGCCGTGATGGCCCGGGGCCGCCCGGGTCAGGTCACCGTCCGCACCGGCGACGGCCGGGTCGTGGGTGCGGCCGAGCCCGACGCGTACGACCGGGTGCTCGTCGACGCGCCCTGCACCGGTCTGGGGGCGCTGCGGCGCCGGCCCGAGGCGCGGTGGCGTCGCCAGCCCTCGGACGTGCCCGGTCTCGCGACCCTGCAGCGCGAGCTGCTCACCAGCGCCCTCGACGCGACCCGGCCGGGCGGCGTCGTCGCCTACGCGACCTGCAGCCCGCACCTCGGGGAGACTCGGTTCGTCGTCTCGGACGTCGTCAAGCGCCGCCCCGACGTGGAGCTGGTCGACGCTGCCGAGCTGTTCGTCGACCGGGAGGGCGAGCCGATCAAGGGCACCGGGGACGCGCCGTTCGTCCAGCTCTGGCCCCATCGGCACGACACCGACGGGATGTTCGTGGCCATGCTCTGCCGTCGCTGACCGCTTCCAGACGCCCGCTGTTCCCAGTTTAGGGCCGGCCGGACTTCCGAAACTGGCAACAGCGGGCGTCTGGAAGCGGGAAGCCCCGGGGATCAGCCGGCCTGGGCGTGCGCGTCGAGCATGTGGCGCATCCGCCGGCGCACCGGGATGTAGTGCTCCCGGATCGCCTCGGCCACCCGGGCCGGGTCACCGCCGTCGACGGCGTCGAGAATCGCCACGTGGGCGTCGGCCGTCTCGACGAGGTCGACCGGCGGGCCGAGCAGCTCACCGGCCATCGAGTGGACGTCCCAGAACGCCCCCGTCAGCTGTACCGCCAGGGCGTTGCCGGTGGTCTCGACGAGGAGCCGGTGGAAGTCGCGGTCCTCCTGCTGGAACTCCTCGCCGCGCACCGCCTTCGCGCGCATCGCCGAGGTGATGTCCCGCATCGCGGCGGCCGCGTCCGGCGTGAGCCGCGCGACGATCAGGGAAGAGAGGCTGGTCTCGATCAGCTCGCGGATGTCGATGAGGTCGGCGAGGACGTGCTGGCCGTCGTCGGGCTGGAGCATGCTGCGGAAGGCGAGGGACTGGACCAGGGCGTCGAGGCTCATCCGTCCGACGTAGGTGCCGTAGCCGTGGCGGACCTCGACGATGTCGAGCGCCGACAGCGTCTTGACCGCCTCGCGGACCCGTGATCGGCTCACCTTCAGGCGGTCGCTCAGCTCGTGCTCCGTGGGCAGCGGGTCGCCGGGCCTGAGGTGGTTCGCGACGATGTACTCCTTGATGCGGTCGCCGACCGACGCCTCGCGCCACGGCCCCGAGTCGGACCCGGGAACCAGGGGGACCGGGGACGTGGTCATCAGGCCCGCCTCTCTCGTCTCGTCAGCCGAGGCCTTGCGCCTCGACCGATGGCAGTCTATCGTGATCGTCGGACATAGGACATCAGACATCCGACAAGAGTCAACGAGGACCCACCATGACTGATTCGACCCTCCGACCGACCAGCGGGCTGCCGTGGTACCGCGAGATCTCGCCCCGTCAGTGGAAGGCGTTCGTCGCCGCCTGGCTGGGCTACCTGCTCGACGGCTTCGACTTCGTCATCATCACGCTGGTCCTCACCGAGATCATCAAGGAGTTCAACCTCAGCGCGGTCGCCGGTGCCGCGCTGATCTCCGCCGCTTTCGTCTCGCGCTGGTTCGGCGGTCTCGCCCTGGGGGCCTGCGCCGACCGGTTCGGGCGCCGCAACGCGATGGTCGTGTCCATCGTGCTGTTCTCGGCGGGGTCCGTGCTGTGTGCGCTGGCCCCCGCATACTGGGTGCTCTTCGCCGCCCGGATCATCATCGGGCTGGGCATGGCGGGTGAGTACAGCTCGAGCTCGACCTACGTCATCGAGTCATGGCCCCAGCACCTGCGCAACAAGGCGTCCGGCTTCCTCATCAGCGGCTTCTCGATCGGGTCGGTGCTGTCGGCCCAGGCCTACCGGTTCGTCGTCCCGGCGTTCGGCTGGCGGGCGCTGTTCGCCGTCGGGCTGGTCCCCATCGTCGTCGCCCTGTGGCTGCGTCGCTCCCTGCCGGAGTCCGAGGACTGGACCCAGGCGAACGAGCAGCGCGCGGCCAAGAAGGCCGCAGGCGCGGCCCACGGCGTGGACATGTTCACCACCCTCTACAAGGGCCCTCGCGCCGCCCTCAACATCGTCCTCTCGGTCGTCACCTTCGCCGCCCTGCTGCTCATCTTCACCAAGACCGTCTCGGACGGAGCCCTGGTCGCCCTGCTCGCCATCGTCTGCGCCGCGGTCTTCGCCGCCTTCATGGTCCAGTTCGAGCGTCGGCGCTGGCCCACCGGGATCATGCTGATGATCACCGTCTTCACGGCCTTCCTCTACTCCTGGCCGATCCAGTCGCTGCTGCCGACCTACCTCAAGACCGACCTGCACCTGGACCCGGGCGCCGTCGCCGACGTCCTGTTCTTCGCGGGCTTCGGTGCCGCGGTGGGCTGCGTCGTCGCGGGGTTCACTGGCGACCGGTTCGGTACGCGGCGCGCCTACTGGGTGAGCCTGCTCGTCTCCGAGGCCCTGATCTTCCCGGTCTTCATCGTCGGGGGCGGCAACCTGTTCCTCCTCGGCCTGCTGTTGTTCCTCCAGCAGATCTTCGGGCAGGGCATCTCCGGCCTGCTGCCGAAGTGGATCGGCGGCTACTTCGCCGTCGACAAGCGGGCCGCCGGTCTCGGCTTCACCTACAACGTCGGCGCGCTCGGCGGGGCGGTGGCCCCGATCCTCGGCGCCAGCCTGGCCGCATCGATGACCCTCGGAACCTCGCTGGCCGTGCTGTCCTTCGGCCTCACGGCCGTCGTCATCGTGCTCCTCGCGGTCAACGCGCCGCGGCTGGCGCAGAAGGTGCTCCGTCCGGACGCCCTCTGGGAGTCCGACGCCCACGACCGCATCCCTCAGCGGGTCAGCGCGTGAATATCCTTCCTACCGAAAGAGACTCGAGTATGCGTACCATCCGCGGCGGGGTCGTCCCGCCGGTCGTCACCCCACTCACCGAGGACCGCCGGTTCGATGTTGCATCGTTCGAGAACGTCATCGAGCGGATGCTCGCCGCGGGCGTGGACGGGATCTTCGTCCTCGGGTCCACCGGCGAGGTCGCCTTCGCGACCGACGAGCTACGGAGCCAGGTGGTCAGCGAGGCACGTCGCATCGTCGGCGACCGCGCCCCGCTGCTGGCCGGCGTCATCGACACCCAGACCGATCGCGTCCTCGACCAGGTGCGGCGAGCCCAGGACGCCGGCGCCGACGCCGTGGTCGCGACCGCGCCGTTCTACGCGGTGACCCACACCCCCCAGGTGACGCGGCACTTCGAGATCCTCGGCGCGCAGTCCGAGGTCCCCGTCTTCGCCTACGACATCCCGGTGTGCGTCCACACCAAGCTCGACGCCGACATGCTGGTTGCGCTGGGCCGGTCCGGCGCGATCGCCGGGGTCAAGGACTCGTCGAACGACGACATCGGCTTCCGTCGACTGGCGCTGAAGAACGCCGACGCCGGCGAGCCGCTGGTCCTGTTCACCGGCCACGAGTTCGTCGTCGACGGCGCCTACCTGTCCGGCGCGCACGGGGCGGTCTCCGGGCTGGCCAACGTCGACCCCGAGGGCTACGTGCGCCTGCACCGCGCCCACCTGGGTGGCGACGTCGCGACGGTCCGGGCGGAGCAGGACCGGTTGGCCCGCCTCATGGAGATCTGCCTGGCCCCGCGCGAGACGACCGGCTGGGGCTCCGGGGTCGGGGCGTTCAAGACCGCCCTGATGCTCCTCGGCGTCATCGCCAGCAACCAGCTTCCGCAGCCGTTCGAGGGCCTGGCCGCCGCGGACGTCGACGCGGTCAAGGCGATCCTGGCGGAGGTCGGTCCGACGTCGTGAGCGGCGCCAGCGCAGTCGCGGTCGACATCGGGGGGACCAAGACCAGCGCCGCCCTCGTCGACGAGGGCGGCCGGGTCGCGTCGACGTCGACCGTGGCGACACCGGCCGCGGCGGGCTCGGCGGCGGTCGTCGCCGCGGTCGTCAGCCTGGTGAGGTCACTGGCCGCCGAGGAGGCGGCCCGCTCCGGCCGGCGGCCGGTCGGCATCGGCATCGGCTCCGCCGGCGTCGTCGACACGGTCAGCGGTTCGGTCGTCGCCGCCACCGACCACATCGCCCAGTGGGCCGGTACGCCTCTCGGCCCGCTGGTCGCCGAAGCCACGGGGCTGCCCACCACGGTCGTCAACGACGTCCACGCCCACGCGGTGGGCGAGTTGGTCGGCGGGGCGGGCCGCGGATGCGAGAGCGTGCTGCTCGTCGCGGCCGGCACCGGGCTCGGCGGCGCGTTCGTCCTCGACGGCCGGGTCGTGACCGGGGCGCGAGGGGCGTCCGGTCACCTCGGCCACGTCCCGTGCGCCGAGGCGGCGGGTCTCCGCTGCGCGTGCGGTGCTACCGGCCACCTCGAGTGCGTCGCATCGGGAGGCGGCGTCGTCGCCATGGCGCGGGCCCGAGGGTGCGACGTCGCCGATGCGAGGTCGGTTGTTCGACTCGCGGAGCAGGGGAGCTCGACGGCTCGTGAGGTGCTGGACCTCTCGGCCGACGCCCTCGGCGCCGCGATCGGGGGATGGGTCAACACGTTGGACCCCGAGGTGGTCGTCGTCACCGGAGGACTCTCGGAGGCAGGACCCCGGTGGTGGGAGCGGGTGCGGGCCGCCGTGGACGGCGAGCTGGTTGCGGCCACCCGTGGCTGCCCGGTCGTCCCGGCGGTGCTCGGGCGGGAAGCGGCCCTGGTCGGAGTGGCCACGCTGGTCCTCGGCCGCGGCGCCCCGTCTCTCGACGCGATGACCACGGTGCTCTCGTGACCTCGGTACTGGAGCGACTCCGTGGCGGCCTGGTCGTCTCGTGCCAGGCCTACTCGGAAGAGCCGATGCGACACCCTGACACGATGGCCCGCATCGCCGAGGCGTGCGTCCTCGGTGGCGCGGTCGGGATCCGGGTCCAGGGCCTCGACGACGTGGCCGCGACCCGAGCGAGGGTCGACGCCCCCGTCATCGGGCTCTGGAAGGACGGCCATGCGGACGTCTTCATCACCCCGACGTTGGGTCATGCCCAGGCGGTCAGGGATGCCGGTGCCGACGTCGTGGCGCTCGACGGCACCCGTCGGACGCGTCCGGACGGGCTCACGCTCGCCGAGACGGTCGCCCGGCTCACGGCGTCGGGCCCGGTGCTGGTGATGGCGGACTGCGGCTCGGCCGACGACGCGCTGGCCGCTCGGGACGCCGGCGTCGACGTGGTCGGGACGACCCTGGCGGGCTACACCGGTGAGCGGTCCCACGGCGACGGCCCCGACCTGGAGCTCGTGGGGCAGCTGTGCGCCCTCCTCCCCGACGTGCCCATCGTGGCGGAGGGACGTTACGCCACGCCGGACCAGGTGCGAGCGGCCCTGGACCTCGGCGCATACGCCGTCGTCGTCGGCACCGCCATCACGCACCCGACCACCCTGACCGCCGGCTTCGTCGCCGCCACCCGCTGACCCCCGCGGCCGTCACCCGGCACGGAAGAGCTGGGACTGGGCCACGGCCAGGCCGTCGACGATGTCGTTCATCGTGTCGCCGGAGTGGCCCTTGACCCACCGGAAGGTCACGTCGCCGCGGTCGTTGACCAGCTCGACCAGCGGCTCCCAGAGGTCCCGGCTCACGACCGGCTTCTTCTGCGACGTCATCCAGCCGCGCGACTGCCAACCACGCCACCAAGCGTCGCGGAAGCAGTTGACGACGTAGGTCGAGTCGCTGACGACGACGAGCGGGCTGTCCTCGAGGGCGCGTACCGCCTCGAGCGCCGCCTGGATCTCCATCCGCTGGTTGGTCGTCGCCGGGTGGCCGCCGGAGGCCTGGCGCCCGTCGGCCACGGCCCACGCCCAGCCGCCCGGTCCCGGGTTCCCGGAGCACGCACCGTCGGTATAGACGGCGGTTGCGCCCTCCGGCAGCGGGGGATCCACACGACGCGGCTTCGCCGCACTCGTCGACACGGTGACCGCCCGCTTCGCGACCGGTGCCGCCGCGGGCGTCGCCCCCTCGAACAGCCCGGCCTGGACCGGCTGGGCGCACGCCTCGTGCACCCAAGGACCGCTCTTGCCGCCGGTGGAGACGATGACGTCTCCCACACGGACCGGACGGGCGCACGCGCCGCACGTCGTCGCATACCGGGCCTGCACCGGACGACCGTACCCAGTGCCGCCCGAGCGCTGCTCCTAGGGTGGGTCCGTGCAGATCTCGCCGAGCATCCTGTCCGCCGACTTCGCGAACCTGCAGGCCGAGCTGGACGCGATCCGCAGCGCCGACTGGGCGCACGTCGACGTCATGGACAATCACTTCGTGCCGAACCTGACCCTCGGGCTGCCCGTCGTCGAGTCGCTCGCCAAGGTCAGCCCGGTACCCCTCGACTGCCACCTCATGATCGACGACCCGGACCGATGGGCCCCCGGCTACGTCGAGGCCGGCGCCGAGTCGGTGACGTTCCACGTCGAGGCGGCCGCGGACCCGCGCGGCGTGGCCCGGACGCTGCGTGGCCTCGGCGCGCGAGCGGGTATGGCGATCAAGCCCAACACCCCCTGGGCGCCCTACGAGGACCTGCTGCCCGACCTCGACATGGTGCTGGTGATGACCGTCGAGCCAGGCTTCGGTGGGCAGTCGTTCATGGCCGACCAGATGCCGAAGGTGCGGGCGGTCCGCGAGTCGGTGCGACGGTTCGGCGGCGAGGTGTGGATCCAGGTCGACGGTGGGGTCAGCGCCGCGACGGTCGAGCAGTGCGCCGAGGCGGGCGCCGACGTGTTCGTCGCGGGGTCGGCGGTCTACGGCAAGGACGACGTGCCCGCCGCGATCGCCGAGCTGCGCGCTCTCGTGGCGGCCCACGCCCACCCCTGAGACGGGGGCCGGTGGTCACGAACCGGTCGCGGGGAGTGTGGGGCCGGCGTCGCTGGGGCATGGGTCCCCCAGCCTTGGGGAACGTCGTACACGAAGGGGGGCCCAGTGGAGGCGCCGAACGGCCTCGTTGCGGGCCGGTACCGGCTCGTCCGACTCATCGGACGAGGCGGCATGGGCGCGGTGTGGGAGGGGTGGGACGAGCGGCTCCGACGGCCGGTCGCCCTGAAGATCCTCCACGCCCCGCAGGGTGCGGGCACCGAACCGCCCGAGCTGGTGGCCCGACGGGCCATGCGGGAGGCGCGGCTCGCTGCTCGGCTGCACCACCGTCACGCGGTGACGATCTACGACGTCGTCGAGCACGAGGGTCAGCCGTGCCTCGTCCTGGAGCTGGTCCCCTCGCAGCCCCTGTCGGAGATCCTCAGCGAGCTCACCACCCTGCACGAGCAGGAGACGGCCACGCTCGGCGCGCAGGTGGCCTCGGCGCTGGCCGCCGCCCACGCGGCCGGCATCGTCCACCGCGACGTCAAGCCGGCCAACATCCTCGTGGCCGACGACGGCACCGCGCGGATCAGCGACTTCGGCATCGCCCACGCCATCGGGGACAGCACGGTGACGTCCACCGGCATGCTGACCGGCACGCCGGCCTACCTCGCGCCGGAAGTGGCCCGGGGCGCGGAGTCCGGGTATGCCTCCGACGTCTTCTCCCTCGGCTCGACGCTGTATGCGACGCTCGAGGGCCGGCCCCCGTTCGGCCAGGCGGCGAACCAGATCGGCCTGCTTCACCGCGTCGCCGAGGGACACGTCGAGCCCCCTCAGCACGCCGGTGCGCTCACGCCGCTGCTGAGGCAGATGCTCTCGACCGACATCGGGGCCCGGCCCACCATGGCCGAGGTGGCCGACCGGCTCCACCGGTTGTCCACGGACCCGGAGGCGCCGCTGCTGGCCGGGGTGCAGACGACCGCCGTGGATGGCGTCGTCGTCGACGACTCCGCGACCGGGAGCTCCGGTGGTGTCCGCGTCGGTCCGCCCATCTCCTCCTCGACGTCGCGCCGCCGCCGCCGGGTCCTCGGCCTCGTCGCTCTCCTCCTCCTGGCGGCGCTGGTCGTCGCCGGGTTCGTGCTGCTGCGGCCCGGTGCCGGAAACGACTCTGCGGCTCCGCCCGGGGTGCAGGACAGTCCGAGCGCGTCGTCCACCACGTCCGAGGTCACGGGGACGGCGACGGCCTCCGCCCCGGCGCAGACCCCCGCCGCCTCCCCGTCGGCCGCTGCGCCGTCACCGACGGCGGCGCCATCGACGGCGGCGCCGCCGGCGTCCGTGGCGCCGACCGCACCCGCGGCCGGCAGCGGCACTGCGCCGCCCACGGCCGGCGGGGGCGCATCGCCCGCCGTCGCCGGTACCCCGACCGCTGCCCAGCTGGCCGGCGCGATCTCGCACTACTACGGCCTGATCCCCGGCAACCTGGACGAGGCGTACGGGCTGTTGACGACCGACTACCAGACCCGGGTCGCCGGGGGACGCCAGGCGTACCAAGGGTTCTGGGACGGCTTCTCGAAGGTGACCGTGACCGAGGTGGCGGGGTCGCCGCCCTCGACGGCGACCGCGCTCATCACCTACACGACCAAGGCCGGTGCGGTGATCCGCGAGCGCACGACGTTCGGCCTGGTCAACGACGGGGGGGTCCTCAAGATCGCCCGGTCGACGGTGACCAGCCGGTCGTGACCACCGGCTCGGCCAACAGCCGGCATACCCGAGTGCCGTAGATCACGCGCGCCACGTCGCGGGCCGCGTGCCATACTTCGAGCAGACGTGCTCCGGGGTCGGTGTAACTCCGAACCGGCGGTGACAGTCCGCGACCCGACCGCAGCCAGCGGCCGGTGGACCTGGTGGAACTCCGGGACCGACGGTGAAAGTCCGGATGGTAGGCAGCACGTACGAGATCGGTGACCCGCCCAGCCAGGTGCGCTGGAGGCGTCGTCGGTCTCGACGGCGGTACGTCGCGCCGTAGGTCGTCCCGGAGCTCCGCCCACAGGGTTTGAGCACGAGGGACCACCTCGGACGACGACAAGGAGTCACCCACCATGGACCTGTTGCGTTGGCTGTATGAGGCCAGCATCCCCATCGCCGGCTACGAGCTGCACTGGCTGGAGCTGATCGGGGTCCTGTTCGGTCTCGGTTCCGCGATCGGTGGGCTCCGTCGCCGGGTCTGGGCCTGGCCGGTCGGCATCATCGGGAACGTCCTGCTGTTCTTCGTCTACATCACGGTGACGTTCGACCAGGCCGACGGACGCGCCCCGCTGTTCGGCCAGTCCGGCCGCCAGATCTTCTTCATCATCACCAGCATCTACGGCTGGTGGCGCTGGAACGAGGTCCGCAAGCTGAACCAGCACGGTGCGGACCAGCCGGCCATCACGCCGCGCTGGGCCACCACGCGCGAGCGGGTCAGCATCGGCGTGTTCTGGCTGGTCGGCGTCCTCGTGGTCCAGCAGGTGTTCGCGACGATCGGCGCCAGCTGGCCCGCGCCTCGCTGGTACTTCTGGTGCGACGCATGGATCTTCGTCGGCTCCATGGTCGCGACCTACGCGATGGCCCGCGGCTGGAACGAGTTCTGGCTGGCCTGGATCGCTGTGGACATCGTCGGCGTGCCGCTGCTGGTCCACTCCGGCTACATCCCCACGGCGGTCCTGTACGCCTTCTACTCCGTGTTCGTCATCTATGGGTTCGTCGC
>NZ_DATBTV010000085.1:0-27463 GCF_036559105.1 Lapillicoccus sp.
AAGGAGGAGCAGGGCAAGATGGAGGCCCGCATCCGCCAGCTGACCCAGCTCCTGGAGAACGCCAAGGTCGGCGAGACCCCCAAGGACAACGGGATCGTCGAGCCGGGGATGATCGTCACCGTCGAGATGTTCGGCGACGAGGAGACCTTCCTGCTCGGCCACCGCGAGATCAAGGACGACTCGGGCCTCGAGGTCTTCTCCGAGCAGTCCCCGCTGGGCAAGTCGATCAACGGCAAGAAGGTCGGCTCCTCCGCCAAGTACTCGACCCCGTCGGGCAAGACCGTCGAGGTCAAGATCCTGAAGGCCGCCCCCTACACGGGCTGACCCGCCAGACGTTCAGCGCAGCAACGGCGTGTAGCCGTCCGCCCGCAGGGCCCCGAGCACCTCTTCACGGTGTTCGGGGCCTTTCGTCTCGACGTCGACGACGATCTCGGTCTCGTGGACCGAGAGCGACGACTCGTTCCGGTTGTGGCGGACCTCGATGACGTTCGCGTCGACGCCGGCCAGGTCGGCGAGCAACCGGGCCAGCGACCCCGGGACGTCCGGCACGCGTACCCCGAAGGTGAGGTAGCGCCCGGCCGCCGCCATGCCGTGGCGGATGATCCGCAGCATCAGCAACGGGTCGATGTTGCCGCCGGACAGCACCGCGACGACGGGTCCCTCGAGGCGCGGCGCCGACGGGTCCATCAGGCGCGCGACGGCGGCCGCGCCGGCCGGTTCGACGACGAGCTTCGCCCGTTCGAGGAGGAACAGCAGGGCGCGGGACAGGCTCGCCTCGCTCACCGTGTCGACCGAGTCGACCAGCTGCTCGATGACGGCGAACGGCACGTCGCCGGGCCGCCCGACCGCGATGCCGTCGGCCATCGTCGACATCCGCTCCAGCGCGACGGGGTGGCCGGCTTCCAACGACACCGGGTATGCCGCGGCCTCCTCGGCCTGGACGCCCACCACCTTGACGTCCGGACGGAGCGCCCGCACCGCCGTCGCGATCCCGGCGAGCAGCCCACCCCCGCCCGCGCTGACCACGACCGTGCGCACCTCGGGACACTGCTCGAGGATCTCCAGGCCGCAGGTGCCCTGGCCGGCCACGATGTCCGGATGGTCGAACGGGTGGATGAGGATCGCGCCCGTGCGGGCCTCGAACTCACGGGCCGCGACGAGGCAGTCGTCGACCGTCGTCCCGACGAACTCGATCTCCGCGCCGTAGGCCTTGGTGGCCGAGATCTTCGGCATCGGGGCGCCGTGCGGCATGTAGACCTTCGAGCGGATGCCGAGCAGCTGGGCGGCGAGCGCGACGCCCTGGGCGTGGTTCCCGGCGCTCGCCGCGACGACGCCGCGGGCCTTCTCCTCGGCGGACAGCCGGGCCATCCGCGTGTAGGCGCCGCGGATCTTGAACGACCCGGCGCGCTGCAGGTTCTCGCACTTGAGATAGACGTCGGCGCCGACCTTGGCGGACAGGGCCCGCGAGTACTCCAGCGGGGTGGGTCGGACCACGCCCTCCAGGATCCGTTCCGCGGCCCGGATGTCGTCGGCGCTGACGGGGAGCGAGGCGAGGTCGGGCACGCTCGAAGGCTACCCACCGGCGACCACGATGTGAGACCGCCCCGGCAATCCCGACGAGGTCAGACGATCCGCCTCGCCAGCGCCCGTGCGACCTCCGGCTGTTCCCCGGCCGGACCGGGGGCCCAGTCGGCCAGCAGGCCGACGGCGAAGAGCAGGTATGCCACGTCGACGCCGGTCCGCGCCGACCTCGGCACCCGCCACCCGCCGGCGTGGTCGCCGGTGACGGCGGCGAGCACCCGCATACCCTGCTCGGCCGTCGCATGGCGCAGGACGCCGCCGGAACCGAGGACCAGCCCGACGTCGCCGAGCGGTCGGGGCGACGCCCCCGGCGCACCGGGACGCCCGTGCCGACGGACCGCCACCAGGGACGCGACGGTGGCCAGCTGGAGGTCGAGCGCGCGCTCGTCGTCGCCGGCCGGCAGGTGGGCCGGGTCGGCCACGACCGATGCGGCATACCGGTGCAGGGCCGCCCCGACGGGGATGCGTTCCCGCGCGGCCGCCTCGACCACGCTGACCGCGTTCCAACGCACCCCGAGGTCCCCCTCGACGGTGCGCGCGTGCCACAGGGTGCCGACGACACCCCTGCGCAGCGTCGCATCCTCACCTTCGGGCGTCACGACCGAGTAGACGTCCGTGGTGGCGCCACCCACGTCCACGACGAGCAGGTCGCTGCCGATCGCCTCGGCCGTCACCTCGGCGCCGCGAAGCACGGCGTCCGGCGTGGGCGCACGGACCATCTCCCGGAACAACGGGCTGCTGGACAGCCCCTTGCCACCGATGACGTGGTCGAGGAAGGTGGCCCGGATCGCGGCCCGGGCGCTCCCGGGACTGATCTCGCCGATCTCCGGGACGACGTTGTCCGCGACCCGGACCGGCTGGCCGGCACCGCGTAGGAGGGCTACCACCTCATCCTGCGCGTCGACGTTGCCCGCGACGACGACGGGACGGCCCAGCGCTGCCCGTGCCAGCTGAGCAGCGTTGTGCAGCAACACGTCCGAGTTTCCGCCGTCGGTACCGCCGACGAGCAGGACCAGGTCGGGAAGGGACCGGCCGACGGCCTTGACCGCACTCGCGTCGAGCCGTCCCGAGGCGACGTGCACCACCTTGGCGCCGGCGCTGAGGCCGACGCGGTACCCCGCCTCGGCGGTCACCTGCCGCTCGTAGCCCACCACCGCCAGCCGCAGCCCGCCGCCCGCGCTGGAGCAGGCCAGTGTCGTCGTGTCGCTCCCGGCCCCGAGCTCCTCGGCCAGGACGTGGCACCCGTCCAGGACGTCGGTCCGACGCGTCGTCAACGTCTCGGCGGTGCCACGAACCTCGCCGTCGGGGCCGACGAGGACCGCCTTGGTGAACGTCGACCCGACGTCAAGACAGAGCACGTCGGTCGTCATGGGCGCCATGATGTCGGACGTCTCAAGGCGCTTTCCGTGCAGACCGACGGGCACTGGTCGTCAGACGGGGCCACATCGACCCGATCCGGCGACCAACGCCCGTTCGTGTGCACGCAGCGGTCGCGCGTCCGGTCAGCCGTGGGCGCTGAGGGCCGCGTCGAGGTCGTCGATGAGGTCGTCGGCGTCCTCGATGCCCACGGACAGCCGAACGAGGTTGCGAGGCACCTCGAGCGGTGTGCCGGACACCGACGCGTGCGTCATCCGGGCCGGGTGCTCGATGAGCGACTCGACACCGCCGAGGGACTCGCCGAGGGTCCAGATCTGGGTCGCACCGCACACCGCCACCGCGGCGCGCTCGCCGCCCTTCACCGTGACCGACACCATGCCGCCGAACCGGCGCATCTGCTTGGCCGCGAGCATGTGTCCCGGGTGCTCGGGAAGGCCCGGGTAGTAGACCCGCTCGACCGCCGGGTGGGACACGAGGTGCTCGACGACGCGCTCGGCGTTGTTGCAGTGCTGCTCCATGCGGATCGCCAACGTCTTCAACCCGCGGAGCACCAACCACGAGTCGAACGGACCCGCCACTCCGCCGATCGCGTTCTGGTGGAACTCGATCCGCTCGGAAGCGTCCGAGAAACCTTTGGCGCCGAGCTCTTTGGCGATCACGACGGCACCGCCGATGACGTCGCTGTGGCCACCGGCATACTTCGTCGTCGAGTGCGTGACGATGTCGGCACCGAGCGCGATCGGGCTCTGCAGGTAGCTCGTCGCGAAGGTGTTGTCGACGACGAGGAGGGCCCCCTCCGCGTGGGCGGCCTCGGCGATGCCGGCGATGTCCGCGATGCCGAGAAGCGGGTTGGTCGGCGACTCGACCCAGACCAGCTTGGTGACGCCCGGCCGGATCGCCGCGCGCACGTCGTCGACGTCGTGGATCGAGGCGATGCTGTGGTCGATGCCGCCCGCTCGGGCCACCCGGTTGAAGTAGCGGTAGGTGCCGCCGTAGGCGTCGTTGGGCACGACGACGTGGTCGCCGTGGTTGAGCAGCGCGCGGACGACGGTGTCCTGCCCGGCGAGGCCGCTGGCGAACACGAACCCGCGCTCACCGCCCTCGAGCGCGGCGAAGCACTCCTCGAGCGCGGTCCGGGTCGGGTTGGCGGAGCGCGAGTACTCGTAGCCGCCGCGCAGACCGCCGACGCCGTCCTGCTTGTAGGTCGACGTCTGGTAGATCGGCACCACGACCGAACCCGTGGCGGGGTCGGCCTCCTGCCCGGCATGGATGGCCCGGGTGGCGAAGCCGTTCAGACGGCGCGAAGAGGTCACCGGCCGAGAGTAGTGCGGCTGGTGGAACTGCCCGACGGGGCACCGTAAGGGGACCGTCAGCGCCCCTAGCCGAGGGGGTTCCGGGTGCGTGTGACACTGGACGGGTGATCTTCGGATTTGGCAGGAAGTCGACCATGGTGTCCCGCGAGGACGCCCTGTCCGGACGCGCGACACGGCCGTTCGAGGTGGACCCGACGCACGTCGTCCTGGGCACCCCGATCGAGGGCCCGTGGCCCGACGGCTCGCAGGTCATCTACGTCGCCATGGGCTGCTTCTGGGGCGTCGAGCGCATCTTCTGGCGCCAGACCGGCGTCATCAACACCGCGGTCGGCTACATGGGCGGCTACACGCCGAACCCCACGTACGAGGAGACCTGCACGGGCCTCACCGGCCACGCCGAGACCGTCCGGGTGGTCTACGACCCCGAGCAGACCTCGCCCGAGCTGCTGCTCAAGGAGTTCTGGGAGAACCACGACCCGACCACGGCGAACCGACAGGGCAACGACGTCGGCACGGTCTACCGGTCGGCGATCTACTGGACCACGCCGGACCAGGAGCGGGCCGCGATCGCGACGCGCGACGCCTTCCAGAAGGTGCTGACCGACAACGGGTTCGGCGAGATCACCACGGAGATCCGCTCCGCCGAGGACGCCGGCCCGTTCTACCTCGCCGAGGACTACCACCAGGGGTACCTCGACAAGAACCCCGGCGGATACTGCAACCACGGCCCCAACGGGCTGACCTGCCCCGTCGGCATCGTGCGCCAGGACCAGCTGCCCGCCCAGCAGGACATCGCCCCGCCGCAGTCCTGAGGCACGACGGCCGGGTGTCGGCGCCGTGGGGGATGCTTCCCCCATGGCGTACGACGAGGAGCTCGCCCACCGGGTCCGCGAGCAGCTGCAGGACGTCGCGGGGGTCACCGAGATGCGGATGTTCGGAGGGCTCGCCTTCCTCGTCGGCGGGCACATGGCGGTCGCGGCGAGCCAGAGCGGCCTGCTGCTGCGGATCCCGCCCGACCGCACCGACGAGCTGGCGGGCCGGCCGCATACCGACCGGTCCGTCATGCCCGGCCGGCAGATGAAGGGCTGGCTCCGCGTGGAGCCCGACGGGCTCGCGTCCGACGAGGAGCTCACCCGGTGGGTCGACATCGGGGTCCGGTATGCGTCGTCGCTCCCGCCTAAGTGACTTACCGCAGCTCCGACCCCGCGCTGAGGACCGCGGCGATCTCCTTGACATCCTCGATCTCACCCGTGGCGACGGCGATCACCAGGTCGTACGCCTCGTCGTTCGTCAGGGTCAACCGACGACCGTTCATGCCCAGAAACGCGATCACCGCCGCCAGGCCCAGCCGCTTGTTGCCGTCCACCAGCGCGTAGTTCCGAACGATTGACTGGAGGAGCGCTGCGGCCTTGGTCTCAAGGTCGGGATAGGCGTCCTCCGCGAAGGCCGACGCCTGAGGTCGTGCGACCGCTGACGCGATGAGACCGTGGTCGCGCACCAGGACGTCACCGACGACGAGACGGGCGATGCCGAGGACTTCCTCCTCGGTCAGGTAGATCACTCGCCGAGTCGCCTCAGCGCCTCCGCGTAGCGGGGAATCTCCTCATCGAGCACCCTAGACAGCAACTCTTGCCTGCTGTGGCGATCCACGTACTCGCGAACGGCCTCCCGCGCGACGTCCTGCATCGAGCGCGACTCCATTTCCGCCTGCCGGCGCAGGGCGTCGGACTCGTCGTCGGTCAACCTGAGTGTCATGGCCATGCATCAGATGGTATCACCACTGATACCAGATTGACGGCGTCAACGTTGACCTTCGGCGGGCGCCGAACCGACCGTAGAGAGCATGAGTACCGCCACCGCCGCCACACCCTCGACCCCGCCCGAGGCCTTGGTCGCACCGCCCGGACTGGCGGGGGTGATCGTCGCGACGACCGCCCTCTCCGACGTCCGCGGGCAGGAGGGCTTCTACCACTACCGCCAGTACGACGCCGTCGACCTTGCGCGCACCTGCTCGATCGAGGAGGTCTGGCACCTGCTCCTGCAGGGCCACCTCCCGGATGAGGCAGAGCTGGCCGCCTTCCGCGCGACGATCGCCGACGCGCAGCGGCTGCCGGCCGAGGTCAGCGAGTCCCTGGCCGGGGTCGCCGCCGCCACCCCGCCCGGCATCAGCCCGATGACCCAGCTCCGCACGGCGCTGTCGATGCTGGGCGGCGCCCTCGACCTGACGCCCGTCTGGGATCTCAGCGCCGAGGAGCGCGAGCACGACGCCATCCGCGTCGCCGCCCAGGTCCCGGTCATCACCGCCGCCGCATACCGGCGCAGCCAGGGCCTCGACCCGCTCGACCCGCGCCCGGACCTCGGCTACACGGCGAACCACCTCTGGATGATCACCGGCACCGAACCGGCTCCCGAGCACGTCCGGGCCGTCGAGCGGTACCTCTGCCTCACCGTCGACCACGGCTTCAACGCCTCGACCTTCACGGCGCGGGTCGTCGCGTCGACCGGCGCCGACGTCGCCGCGTGCGTCGTGGCCGCGCTGGGTGCCCTCTCGGGCCCGCTGCACGGCGGTGCACCGAGCCGCGCCCTCGACTCGCTCGACGCGATCGGCACCCCGGAGAACGCCCGCCCCTGGGCCGACGCCCAGCTCGCCGCCGGCCACCGAATCATGGGCTTCGGCCACGCGATCTACCGCGGCAAAGATCCTCGCTCGCAGCTGCTGCGCGAGACGGCCGAGGAGCTCGGTGGCCCCCTGGCCGAGCTGGCCGTGGCGGCCGAGTCGGCCATCGACGCCGCCCTCGACGCCGCACGGCCGGACCGGACCCTGCGCGCCAACGTCGAGTTCTACGCCGGCGTGGTCATGCACGGGTGCGGCATCCCCCGCGAGATGTTCACGCCCACCTTCGCGGTGAGCCGGGCGATGGGCTGGACCGCGCACGTCCTCGAGCAGGCCC
The DNA here is from genome assembly GCF_036559105.1 of Lapillicoccus sp. Classification (GTDB taxonomy): domain Bacteria; phylum Actinomycetota; class Actinomycetes; order Actinomycetales; family Dermatophilaceae; genus Lapillicoccus. Next base: position 7,223 of record NZ_DATBTV010000085.1, read on the forward strand.
GCGAGCGCAAGATCATCCGGCCCAGTGCCCGGTATGCGGGTCCGCCCCCTCCGCAGCCGGTCCCGCCCCTGGCGTCCCGCTGACGTTCCGTCCGGGCTGAAACGGTCGGCTTGTCGACCGTTCTCACCCGGACTCGCGGGCCTCGCCGGTGTAGACCGCGCGCGGTCGGAACCGCAGTCCCTGGGGGTACTCCTCCATCGCGTGCGCCAACCAGCCGACCGTGCGGCTCAGCGCGAACACCGTCTCGCCGCTCCCCGGCCGGAACCCGCACGCCTGGACCAGCACGGCCAGCCCCAGGTCGACGTTGGGGCTCAGCCCGAACCGGTTGCTGACCGCGAGCAGCAGCGACTCGACCGCCGGCCACCCGTCGGGATCCAGACCCGCCGCGTGGTCGAGCAGCACCTCGGCCCGCGGGTCGGCATCGACGTAGACCTTGTGCCCGAACCCGGGAACCGGCCCTTCGGTGGCATACCGGTCCAGGGAGCCGACGCCCTCGCGCCGCACGGCGTCGAGGACGGCCTCGGCCATTACGCTGCTGCGTCCGTGCCGTGGTCCCCCGAGGGCGGCGAGCCCGGTGAGCACGACCAGCCACGGGTCGGCACCAGTGCCGGCCGCGATCCGGGCGGCCATCGTCGACGCGGCCAGCTCGTGGTCCATCAGCAGGACGAGGGCGGCGTTGAGAGCGGCGAGCCCCGCGTCGGTGGCCACCGGAGAACCGAGAGCGCCCCAGAGCCGTAGGGCGACCGAGCCACCGCTCTCGGCGCCGAGCGCGGCCACCCCGCCGGCCACCGCCCTACGCCCCACGGCGACGACGTGCTCGGGCTTCAGCTCGCCCCGCTCGGAGTCGGTCGAGCCCAGCGCGAGGACGGCGGCCCGGATCCGGTCGGTGTCGGTGGCGCCCGCGGCCAGCGCCGAGGCGGCGGACCGCACGACGCGGAGGTCCTCCCCCTCGACCTCCCACGGGCCGTCCGGCGACACCGCCCAGACCAGAGCCGCCGCCTCCTCGAACGGACGCGCCGACAGCGCCACGGCGTCGTGCCCGCGGAAGGACAGGGCCCCCTTGGGGTCGAGCAGCGTCACGTCGGTCTCGACGAGCACCTCGAGCGACCCGGTGCGCACCCGGGTCCGCTCGGCCGCCAGCCGCAGCACGTCGTCGAGCGGAAGAACTGAGACCCGGTGGCCCATCTCGTTGGTCCGGTGGCTCCGGGTCAGCAGCCCCCGGCTCACGTAGGCGTAGATGGTCTGCAGCCGGACGCCGAGCAGGGCGGCCGCCTGGTCGGCAGTCACCTCGTTACGCGCGACGGGCGGAGGCACGTCCACATCGTCGCACCGCCCCGGGTGGGTCTACCTTTTCCGTATGCGCGTGCGCGCCGAGTTCACGACCGAGCCCTTCGTGGGCGAGGGCGAGGTGCCGGCGCACGTGACCCACTCGGCCGCGCTCCTCACCGAGGCCGGCCTCGACGCCGACCTCGGCCCGTTCGGCACCTCCGTCGAGGGCGACGACCGGGTACTCCTCCCGGCCCTGACCAACGTCTTCGCCGCCGCGCTCGCGGCCGGTGCGACCCGGGTCACGCTGCAGCTGGAGCGGCTCGACGGCGTGGAACTCCTCGACGGCCGGGAAGCTCGCACCACCGCGACAAACCACGACGGAGCCACCCCGTGACACCGCCGGACCTCGACGCCCGCGCGCTGGAGGAGGCGCTGGCCCCGTTGCTGCGCCGGGTCGGCGGCGAGATCGTCCCGGCGGACGCCGCTCGGGCCGACGACGTGGCCGTGGCGCTGGACGGTGGACCGGTGGTCCACGTGCGCCTCCCCGGCTCCGCCGACGTCCTGACCGCCGAGTCGGCGGACCTGTCCGACGGCCTGGTCCGGCTCATCGCCGACGTGGAGCGCGAGCTCGGCGGTCCGCTCGCCGAGCAGCCGCGCGCCGGCAAGCAGCTCGCGGTCCGACTGCTGGAGGAACGCGGCGCCTTCGAGATGCGGCGCTCGGCCGAGACGGTCGCCGAGGCGCTCGGCGTGACCCGCTTCACCGTCTACAACTACCTCAACCGCCGGTCCACCGCGTGAGTCCCGCCGGCCACCCCGGTGGCCGGTCGTTCGGCGGCGTCGCCGAGATTTTTTTCAACAAACCGTTGACGGTGACCCAGGTCACTCCCTACAGTTCCGTCATCCGTAAATCGAATTCCGCATACCGGTAAACACTCGCCACCTACGGCCCCCACAGAAATCCAGGTGCGACATGACCGCTTCGCCCGTCGTTGACAAACCCCGCCCGACTCCGCCGAAGCATCCCGTCGACGAGGTCCTCCCGATCCCGAAGCTCGCCGTCTACGGCTTCCAGCACGTCCTCGCGTTCTACGCGGGCGCCGTCATCGTCCCGATCCTCCTGGCGAGCGCGATCGGGCTGAGCCAGCAGGAGCTCATCCACCTCATCAACGCGGACTTGTTCACCTGCGGCATCGCGTCGATCATCCAGTCGGTCGGCTTCTGGAAGGTCGGCGTCAGGCTGCCGCTCCTCCAGGGCGTGACCTTCACTGCGGTCTCGCCGATGATCGCCATCGGTCTGGCCAGTGGCGGCGGCACCGAGGGCCTGCTCGTCATCTACGGCGCGGTCATCGTCGCCGGCCTCGTGACCTTCTTCATCGCCCCGTACTTCAGCCGGCTGATCCGCTTCTTCCCGCCGGTCGTGACGGGCACCGTCATCACCATCATCGGCATCGCCCTGCTGCCGGTCGCCGCCGCGGACGCCGCCGGCGGCGCCGGCCCCACCCTCGACCCGACGAGCGGCAAGAACCTCGCGTACGCCATGGGGACGCTGGCGCTGATCGTCACCATCCAGCGGGTCTTCCGTGGCTTCATGGCCACTGTCGCCGTCCTGGCCGGCCTCGTCATCGGCACCGGCGTCGCCTGGATCCTCGGCGATGCGCACTTCGACTCGGTGAGCCAGTCCTCGTGGTTCGGCCTCACCACGCCGTTCTTCTTCGGCATCCCGAAGTTTTCGATCGCCGCGATCATCTCGATGATCGTCGTCATGCTCATCACCGCCGTCGAGACCACCGGTGACGTCTTCGCCACCGGCGAGATCGTCGAGAAGCGGATCACCAAGGACGACATCGCCGCCGCTCTGCGCGCGGACGGCCTGTCCACCACCCTGGGCGGCATCTTCAACTCGTTCCCCTACACCTGCTTCGCGGAGAACGTCGGACTCGTCCGGCTGACCCGGGTCCGGAGCCGCTATGTCGTGGCGACGGCCGGCGCGATCATGATCGTCATCGGCCTGATCCCCAAGGCCGGCGCGATCGTCTCGAGCATCCCGCACCCGGTGCTGGGTGGGGCGGCCCTGGCCATGTTCGCGACCGTCGCCGTGGTCGGCATCCAGACCCTCTCCCGCGTGGACTTCCACGACCACCGCAACGTCGTCATCGTCGGCACCTCGCTCGGCCTGGCCGTCTACGTCACCGTGCAGCCCGACGTCGCGAAGGCGGTCCCGGACTGGGCGCAGATCATCTTCGGCTCCGGCATCACCCTGGGCAGCCTCGTCGCGATCCTGCTCAACTACGTCTTCCACCACGTGGGGCGCGACCGCGGCCCGGCCGTCGCCGGCCGGCCCGGCGACGAGGTCACCCTCGCCGAGGTCAACCAGATGAGCAGCGAGCAGTTCGCCGAGACCTTCGGTTCGATCTACCAGGGCCCATCCTGGGTCGTCGAGCGGGCCTGGGAGCGCCGGCCGTTCTCCGACACCCCCGACCTGCGCCGGGCGTTCCAGCAGGCCCTCTTCTCCTCGACGGACGAGCAGGAGCGCGAGCTCATCGCGGCCTACCCTGACCTCGGCTCCACGGCCGTCTCCTCGGGCGAGTCCGGCACGAGCTCGATGGGCGATCAGTCCTCACTGGGCCTCACCATCCTGCGCGACCAGGAGCACGAGGAGCTCGGCGAGCTGACCGCTGCCTACCGGGAGCGGTTCGGATTCCCGCTGGTCATGTCGGTGCGCGACCGCGACTCGTTCGACCAGGTCATCGAACAGGGCCGTGAGCGGCTCCACAACTCGCCCGAGCAGGAGCACGCCACCGCGCTCGTCGAGATCTCCCGGATCGCCTCCCACCGGTTCGACGACCTGCTGGCGGGGGCTGACCCGATCGCCAGCGCCCGGCGGCGTTCGTGAGCGGACCGGACGTGTCGGCATTCAACCTGCTGTCGGCCGACGAGGCCCAGGGCTTGCTCCGGACCTGCCTCGACGTGCCGCGGTGGGTGGCCGAGGTGGAGGGGGGCCGCCCGTACGCCGGGTGGGCCGCCCTCCGCGAGGCGGCCGAGCAGTCGGCGGCCCGCCTCACCGAGGCCGAGCTCGAGGCCGCGCTGACCCGCCACCCCCGGATCGGGGAGCGGGCCGGCGCGGACCACGACGCCGAGCACTCGGAGCGGGAGCAGGCCGGGGTCGACCCGGCCGACCGCGACGCGGCGAGCCGGCTGGCGGCCGGCAACGCCGCCTACGAGAACCGCTTCGACCGGGTGTTCCTCATCCGGGCCGCCGGGCGGTCGGCCGACGAGATCCTCGGTGAGCTCGAGCGGCGGCTGGACAACGACGACGGGACCGAGCGCGACGAGACGGTCCGGCAGCTCAGCGAGATCGCTGTGCTGCGCCTGGAAGGAACGGTCTGACATGTCCGAGCGGGTGGTGATCTCCGGTGGCACCGTCGTGACCATGGACGGCGGCCGCAGCGAGTACGCCGACGGGTACGTCGTCGTCGAGGACGGGCGGGTGTCCTCGGTCGGCTCCGGGCCGGCGCCGCACGTCGAGGGCGCACGGGTCGTCGACGCCCGCGGCTGTGTCGTCACACCGGGGCTGGTGAACACGCACCACCACCTGTACCAGTGGGTGACGCGCGGCCTGGCGGTCGACGCGACCCTGTTCGAGTGGCTGACGACGCTCTACCCGGTGTGGGGCTGCATCGACGAGGAGTCGGTCTCGGCCGCGGCCACGGCCGGGCTCGGCTGGCTCGCGAAGACCGGGTGCACGACGTCGATGGACCACCACTACGTCTTCCCCGCGGACGGCGGCGACCTGCTCGCCGCCGAGATCGAGGGCGCCCGCGCCGTCGGCCTGCGGTTCATGCCGACCCGCGGCTCGATGGACCTCGGCCGGTCGCAGGGGGGCCTGCCGCCGGACCACGTGGTTGAGGAGATCGACACGATCCTGGCGGCGACCACCGACGCCGTGGACCGGTTCCACGACGCCTCCCCGGACTCGATGCTGCGGATCGGGGTCGCTCCGTGCTCGCCGTTCTCGGTCACCGACACGCTGCTCAAGGAGGCCGCGGTCCTGGCCCGCGACAAGGGCGTCCGCCTCCACACCCACCTCGCCGAGACCATGGACGAGGACGCGTTCTGCCGCGAGCGGTTCGGCTGCGGGCCGGTCGACTACATGGAGTCGCTCGGCTGGCTGGGGTCGGACGTCTGGTTCGGCCACGGGATCCACCTCGACGACGCGGCGATCGCCTCGATGGCGGCGACGGGGACCGGCGTCGCGCACTGCCCGTCCTCCAACGCCCGGCTCGGCGCCGGGATCGCTCGCGTCCGAGACCTGCGGGACGCCGGCGTCCCGGTCGGGCTCGGCGTGGACGGTGCGGCCTCCAACGAGGCCAACAGCCTGCTCGAGGAGGCGCGCCACGCGCTGCTCTTCGCCCGCGCTCGCGGCGGTCCGCAGGCACTCTCGGTGCGCGACGCCCTGGAGGTCGCGACCATCGGGGGCGCCCGGGTGCTCGGCTGGGACGACCAGATCGGGTCCCTGGAGCCCGGCAAGCAGGCCGACGTCGCCGTCTGGCGCCTCGACACCCTCCCGCACGTCGACATCGTCGACCCCGTGGCGGGACTCGTACTCGGCGATCGCCCCCCGCTCGAGCTGCTGCTCGTCGGCGGCCGGCCGGTCGTCGACCGGGGCGTCCTCGTCAACGTCGACGAGGACGCTCTCGCCCACCGCTCGGCGGCCGCCAGCCGGGCCCTGCTGACCCGGGCGGGGGTCACCCGATGACCCGCACCCACCTCGCGGAGCGGCCAGCTTCGGCCGGTATGCGAGGTCCCAGAACGGCCGAAGTCGGCCTCTCGGCCGGCAGGGGTCGCGACCTTTTCAACGAACTGTTGAATCCGTACGATGGACCCTCCGCGGGTCGACCGATGACGCCAACGGCGGCGCGACAGGAGTGGACATGACCATCACCGCACCCGACTCCCGGACGACCGACTCCCCGGAGCCACCTCCGCAGGCGACGGTCAACGGCCGCCTCTGCTCCCTGGACGGCGTCCCCGCCAACACCACGGCGCTGAACTGGCTGCGCGACATCGGCCTGACCGGCGCCAAGGAGGGCTGCGCAGAGGGCGAGTGCGGCGCGTGCTCCGTCCTCGTCGCCCGGCCGGACTACCACGACGCCGAGGCCCGCACGCAGTGGACGGCGATCAACGCCTGCCTCATCCCGGCGGCCACCCTCGACGGCCAGGAGGTCGTCACCTCCGAGGGTCTCGGCACGCCGACGGCCCTCCATCCGGTGCAGCAGGAGATGGCGGTCCGCGGCGGGTCCCAGTGCGGCTACTGCACGCCCGGCTTCGTCTGCAGCATGGCGGCCGAGTACTACCGGGCCGACAGGGGTCAGAACCCGGAGGCGTCCTACGACGCCGACGAGACCCTCGGCTACGTCGAGCACGCGGAGAGCGAGCACGGTCCCAACGGCTTCGACCTTCACGCGATGAGCGGCAACCTCTGTCGCTGCACCGGCTACCGGCCGATCCAGGACGCCGCCTACGCACTGGGTATGCCCCCCGAGGACGATGCCTTCGCGGCCCGGCTCGCGGCCCCGCCGCCGTCGGTCCCGCACACCCGGATCGTCGAGCCGGACGGCGAGTTCGTCCGGCCGACCAGCCTGTCCGAGGCCACTCGGCTCCTCGGCGACCACCCGGACGCGGTGCTGGTCGCCGGCTCGACCGACTGGGGGGTCGAGGTCAACATCCGCGGTGTCCGTGCTCCCTACGCCATCGCCGTGGACCGGCTGCCAGAGCTGCGCGGGTTCGAGGTCAGTGAGGACTGGGTCGAGCTGGGCGCCGCGCTGACGCTCACTGAGATCGAACGCCGCCTGGACGGTCGGATCCCGTTGCTGGACCACGTGTTCCCCCAGTTCGCCTCACGGTTGATCCGCAACGGCGCCACCATCGGCGGCAACCTCGGCACCGGCTCACCCATCGGCGACACTCCGCCGGCTCTGCTGGCGCTGGAGGCAGTGCTCGTCCTGGCGTCGGCCGACGGTGGGGACCACGGAGGAGGCGCCGGAGGCGGCGGCTCCTATGGGGACCGTGAGGTCCCACTGGCCGAGTACTTCACCGGCTACCGGCAGTCGGTCCGGCAGCCCGGCGAGCTCATCAAGTCGGTGCGGATCCCGTTGCCGCTGGCCGGGATCAGTGCCTTCCACAAGATCGCCAAGCGCCGTTTCGACGACATCTCGGGCGTCGCCCTCGGCTACGCCATCGACGTGGTGGACGGTGAGGTCGTCAAGGCCCGGATCGGGCTCGGCGGGGTCGCCGCGACCCCGATCCGGGCGCTCGAGACCGAAGCCGCCCTCGAGGGCCGGCCCTGGTCGCGGGAGACCGTCCGGGTCGCGGCCGGGGTGCTGCGCCAGCAGGGCACCCCGATCGACGACATGCGGGCCTCCGCCGCCTACCGGTCGGCGATGCTCGGCACCTCGCTCCTCAAGCTCTACGCCCAGCAGTCCCGTTCCGAGCGAGGGGAGCACTCATGAGCGCCCTGTCCGAACGTCCGGCCAACCCCGTTGTCGGAGAGTCGATCCCGCACGAGAGCGCGTCGCTTCACGTCACCGGGCTCGCGCTCTACACCGACGACCTGGTGGGCCGCACGAAGGACTGCCTGCACGCATACCCCGTGCAGGTCTTCCAGGCTCACGCGACGGTGACCCGGCTCGACCCGACGCCGGCGCTCGACGTCCCCGGCGTGGTCCGGGTGCTCACGGCCGAGGACGTGCCGGGCGTCAACGACGCCGGCATCAAGCACGACGAACCGCTGTTCCCCAGCGAGGTCTGCTACTTCGGGCACCCCGTCGCCTGGGTGCTCGCCGACACGCTGGAAGCCGCCCGCCTCGGGGCGGCCGCGGTCGTCGTCGAGGCCGACCCGCTGCCGGCCATGATCAATGTCAAGGAAGCGATCGCGGCGAAGAGCTTCCAGGGCGCCCAGCCGCACATGGAGCGCGGTGATGTCGACGCCGGCTTCGAGGAGGCGGCCCACGTGTTCTCCGGCGAGTTCGAGTTCGCCGGGCAGGAGCACTTCTACCTCGAGACCAACGCCGCCCTCGCGCACGTCGACGAGAACGGCCAGGTCTTCGTCCAGAGCAGCACTCAGCATCCGTCCGAGACGCAGGAGATCATCGCCCACGTCCTCGGCGTCCACAGCCACGACGTGACCGTCCAGTGCCTGCGCATGGGCGGCGGCTTCGGCGGCAAGGAGATGCAGCCGCACGGGTATGCGGCGATCGCGGCCCTGGGGGCGACGCTCACCGGACGACCGGTCCGGTTACGGCTCAACCGGACCCAGGACATGACGATGACCGGCAAGCGGCACGGGTTCCACGCCGAGTGGCGGGTCGGGTTCGACCGCGACGGTCGGCTCGTGGCCCTCGACGCCACGCTGACGGCGGACGGCGGTTGGAGCCTCGACCTGTCCGAGCCGGTCGTCTCGCGGGCGTTGTGCCACGTCGACAACGCCTACTGGATCCCCAACGTCCGCGTCAACGGCCGGATCGCCAAGACCAACAAGACGTCCCAGACGGCGTTCCGCGGGTTCGGCGGACCGCAGGGGATGATCGTCATCGAGGACATCCTCGGGCGGTGCGCGCCACTCCTGCGGGTCGACCCGATGACGCTGCGGCGGCGCAACTTCTACGTCAAGGGCCAGTCGACGCCCTACGGGCAGCCGGTCCGGCACCCGGAGCGCGCGGTCGCCGCCTGGGACCAGGTGGTGGCGACCGGTGACCTCAACCGCCGGCTGGAGGAGGTCGCCCGCTACAACGCGGAGCACGAGGACACCAAACGGGCCATCGGCGTGACGCCGGTGAAGTTCGGCATCTCCTTCAACCTCACCGCGTTCAACCAGGCGGGCGCCCTGGTCCACGTCTACAAGGACGGGTCCGTCCTCATCAACCACGGCGGGACCGAGATGGGCCAGGGCCTGCACACGAAGATGCTCCAGGTCGCCGCGACGACGTTCGGCATCCCGCTGTCTAAGGTGCGGCTGGCTCCGACGCGTACCGACAAAGTGCCCAACACCTCGGCCACGGCGGCCAGCTCGGGCGCCGACCTCAACGGCGGCGCCGTCAAGAACGCCTGCGAGCAGATCAAGGAGCGGCTGCTCCAGGTCGCCGCCACCAGCCTCGGCATCTCCCCCGCCGACGTGCGGATCGAGGACGGCGAGGCGCACGGCGTCGCCTACACGAGCGCGCGGATCTCGTGGGACGAGCTGGTCAAGACCGCCTACTTCCGCCGGGTCCAGCTGTTCGCCGCCGGGTACTACCGCACCGAGGGCCTGCACTGGGACTCGCAGCTGTTCCAGGGTGAGCCGTTCAAGTACTTCGCCTACGGGGTCGCCGCGACCGAGGTCGAGGTGGACGGGTTCACCGGGGCCTACCGCACCCGGCGGGTCGACATCGTCCACGACGTCGGCGACAGCCTGTCGCCGCTGGTCGACATCGGCCAGATCGAGGGCGGCTACGTCCAGGGCGCCGGCTGGCTGACGCTCGAGGACCTGCGCTGGGACGAGAGCGACCGGCCGAGCCGCGGCCGGCTGGCGACCCAGGCGGCCAGCACCTACAAGCTGCCGAGCTTCTCGGAGATGCCCGAGGTGTTCAACGTCGCGCTGCTCCAGCAGGCCCACGAGGACGGCGCCGTCTACGGGTCCAAGGCCGTCGGGGAACCGCCGCTGATGCTCGCCTTCTCGGTGCGCGAGGCCCTGCGGCAGGCGGCGGCGGCGTTCGGGCCGGTGGGCATCAGTGTCGACCTGCCGTCCCCGGCGACGCCGGAGGCCGTCTACTGGGCAGTGGAGCAGGCTCGACGCGCGACCGAGCATGGTCACGTCCAGGAGGGCTTCCCCGGCGTGGTCCCGGAGCAGCCCGGCGCGGACGCCCACCCGGCGCACCCCACGTCGGAGCACTACGAGAAGCCCGTCCCGGCGCGGGCGTAGGGAGCGGACGAATGAGCTGGGTCGCCGCCGTCGAGGCGCTGAGACAAGAGCGCCGCGCCGGGGTGCTCGTCACCCTGGTGACGGTTCGAGGCCACGCCCCGCGAGAGGCCGGCGCGAAGATGGTCGTCACTGCCGATGCGACATGGGACAGCATCGGCGGCGGCAACCTCGAGGCCACCGCGGTGGCCCGTGCGCGCGCCATGCTCGCCGACGCGACCATCCGCATACCGGAGCTGATGTCGTTGTCCCTCAACGACAAGGCGCCAGTCGAGCACGGCGTGCAGTGCTGCGGCGGCGAGGTCACCATCCTGCTCGAACCGCTCGCCGTCGTCCCGTCCGTCGCGATCTTCGGCCTCGGCCACGTGGGCGTCGAGCTCGCCCGGATCCTCGCCCGCCACGACGTCGAGCTGCACCTCGTCGACTCGCGCACGGAGCAGGCCTCCGACCGGGCGCTGGCCGGCGCCACGCGGGACGCCCTGGCCCGCGTGCACGTCCACCATGCGCCGGTACCCGAGCTGGTCCTCGGCCAGGTCCCGGAGGGAACCCACGTGCTCATCATGACGCACGACCACGCCGAGGACATCGCCCTGTGCGACGTCGCGCTGCGCTGCTCGCATCTCGGCTCCGTCGGGCTGATCGGCTCGTCGGCCAAGTGGTCCCGGTTCCGGGTCAAGCTGGCGGAGGAGGGTCATGGGCCCGATGCGCTCGCCCGGATTACCACGCCCATCGGGCTGCCGGACGTCGCCGGCAAGGACCCTGCCACCATTGCCGTGAGCGTGGCCGCCGACCTCGTCCGGACCTTCGAGCGCGACCGCGCTCAGGCGCATACCGAGGCCTCCCGATGACGATCTACCGCGCGACGGTGCTCGACACCCCGGAGAGCCCCTTCACCGGAGGTCGGCTCCGGTCGGAGCAGGATGCCGGAATTCTGGTGCAGGACGGGGTGATCCGGGCCCGAGGGTCGTTCGCCGACGTCACCCGGGACCACGCCGGCGAGGAGATCGTCGACCTGCGCGGCGGCGTGCTGCTGCCGGGTTTCGTCGACACCCACGTCCACTACCCGCAGCTGCGCGTCATCGGCGGGATCGGCATGCCGCTGCTGGACTGGCTCGACCGGTGCGCGCTCCCCGAGGAGGCCCGGCTGGCCGACCCGGCCTACGCCCGCGCGGTGGCCGGCGAGTTCGTCCACGGGCTCGTCGCCGCCGGCACCACCAGCGCGCTGGTCTTCGGGTCGCACTTCGCCAGCGCCGTGGACTGCCTGTTCGCCGAGGCCGACCGGGTCGGACTGCGCGTCACGGCAGGCCTCGTCGTCGGCGACCGGGTGCTACGACCCGACCTGCTCACCACCCCCGAGCGCGCCCACGAGGAGGGCCAGGCCCTCGCCACGCGATGGCACGGGAAGGGCCGACTCCGGTATGCCGTAACGCCGCGGTTCTCGCTCTTCGCCAGTCCGGAGCTGCTCGAGTCCTGCGCGGCGCTGTCCAAGGACGTCGACGGAGCCTGGTTCACCTCGCACATCAACGAGAACGTCGCCGAGATCCAGCAGGTCGCCCGGCAACACCGGCTGGCCATCGACTATCTCGACACCTACGACCACTACGGGCTGGTCGGGCGGCAGAGCGTCTTCGCCCACAACGTGCACGCCACCGAGCGTGAGCTCGCGGTGCTCGGCGCCCAGCAGGCGGCGGTGGCGCACTGCCCGACGAGCAACGCGGCGCTGGCCAGCGGCCTCTTCCCGCTGCGGCGTCACGTCGAGTACCACATCCGGGTCGCGCTGGGCTCGGACGTCGGGGCCGGCACCGGCCTCTCGCTGCTCAAGGAGGGCCTCCAGGCCTACTTCATCCAGCAGCTGCAGCAGGAGGCGGGTCTCGCCCTCACCGCGGCCCACCTGCTGCACCTGGCGACGAGCGCCGGCGCCGACGCGCTCGGGCTCGACGACGTCGGGGACCTGTCCGTGGGGCGCCAGTTCGACGCGGTCTGGGTGCGGCCGCCGGTCGGCAGCACGCTGGAGACGGCCCTGGAGCACGCCCAGGACCCGGACGACGCACTGGCCAAGGTCTTCGCCCTCGGCGGCGTAGCCGACACCGCGGGAGTCTGGGTCGGCGGCACGCGCCTGCTGGGCTGACCTGGCTGACTCGCTGCTTCGGCTGACCAGGCCCACCTAGCCCGACCGGGCACCGATGAGCCGGCGCCGCCGTGAACGGCGGCGCCGGCTCAGGTGTGGGTGGTTCGGGTCAGTCGCGGAACGCGTCCTTGACCTTCTCGCCGGCCTGCTTGACGTTGCCCGACGCCTGGTCGGTCTCGCCCTCGGCCTGCATGCGCTCGTTGTCAGTGGCGTCGCCGACGCCTTCCTTGACCTTGCCCTTGGCGATCTCGCCCTCGTTCTTGGCCTTGTCCATCAGTCCCATGGCTGCCTCTTTCCGTATCCGTCTCGTGAACGGGTGGCCCAGGGATGGACTCGCCTAGACGGCGACGTCCAGGAGCCACGCCACAGCACCTACCCGTTGTCACCGCTGGACAAACGTGGCCGCTTGGGGCCGCGGCACCCAGCGGACTCCCAGGGTCGCGGGCTTGCTCGTTTCGGAAATTGATGGTTCGGTGGGGTCACTGGTCCAGAAGTGGCGCCATGGGTCGAGCGATTCTCCCCAGGAGCCACCATGACCAGGTTTGACCGCACGGAGTACCTGTTGCGCGACCTCGAGGACGGCCGACCCGTCGAGCCGGAGACCGCCGAGGCGGTCGTTCTGCTCAACCTCGGCCTCGCCGACGGGATCGCCAGCCGCTACCTCGGCCGGGGGATCGACCGCGACGACCTCATCCAGGTCGCGCGGCTCGGCCTGGTCAAGGCGGTCCGTCGCTTCCGGCCGGGACTCGGACAGTCGTTCGCCGGGTTCGCCGCGCCGACCATCTCCGGCGAGATCAAGCGGCACTTCCGTGACGCCGGCTGGATGGTCCGTCCGCCGCGGCGGCTGCAGGAGCTCGGGGTGCGCATGCGCGAGGCCGAGAAGGATCTGGAGCAGAACCTGCACCGTCGCCCGACGCCCGACGAGATCGCGGCCGCGCTCGGTGTCGACGTGGCCCAGGTCCGGGCCGCCCGCGAGGCGGCGTCGAGCTTCCATGCGCTCTCCCTGGACGTCCCCGCCGGCCCCGAGCAGCCCGCCATGGAGGTGGCTCCGCCGGAGTCGGACGACCCGTTCACCGCGGTGGACGACAACGCCTGGCTGCAGGAGGCCCTCAGCGGTCTCACCGACCGCGAGCGGCTGGTGCTGCGCCTGCGCTTCGTCGACGTGCTGACCCAGTCGGACATTGCCGACCGGATCGGCGTGAGCCAGATGCAGGTCTCCCGCATCCTGCGCTCGATCCTCACCCGGCTGCGCAGTCGGCTGCAGGAATCCATGAACGATGCCGCCTGAGGCGCCGCCCTCCCCGAACGGCAGGAGCCGGGCCGGATGGTGCGCCGGCCCGGCTCCTGCGACGTCCCGGTCCGAGAAGGACCGGGATGCCTCACATCGTCAGTACCAGTACTTTCTGCCGCCGACGGCGCGTCCCGTGGCGCCGAGCAGCATGAGGACGAGCCCGATCACCAGGACGATGATGCCGATCGTGACAAGGATCGAGATGTGGGCCAGCCACCCGATGAGCAGCAGGATGATTCCCAGGACGATCATTGATGTCTCCAGGTTGTCGCAGGGGTCGGCTGGAACCGGAGCGGTCCCAGGCGGCTCAGCACGCCCCCGGCGCGATGAGCCGCAGATGACCGTACCCCTCGGAGGCGTGGTCGAAACCTCCCCCCTGGAGTGTCAGAATCAGTCCTGATCGGACCCCGACCGACAACCCCTTGACGGTGAGCCCATGGACACACCACTACCCGACCTCGCCGGACCCTCCACCATGTCGAACGACGCGCTCGGCGCCCTGAGCCGGATCCTCTACGCCTCCGACAGCTTCGACGAGATCTACAGCGCGATCGTCACCACGGCGGTGCGGGTCATCGACGGCTGCGACCACGCCAGCATCATGCAGCGGGGCCGGGACGGCCGGTTCAAGACCGCCGTGTCCACCGACGACGTCGCGCGCAGCATCGACAAGCTGGAGCAGCTGCACCAGGAGGGGCCCTGCCTCGACGCCATCGTCGAGGACGCACCGCAGTTCGAGGACGACCTTGCCGACCCCACCACCCAGTGGCCCTCGTTCGCCGAGCAGGTTGTCCGGCTGACCCCGGTACGGTCCGCCGCCGGGTTCCGGATCATCGCCGGGAAGGAGAAGATCGGCGCCCTGAACCTCTTCTCCGACCGCGTCGGCGGCATCAGCGAGCGCTCGGCGGACCAGGCGATCATCCTCGCCGCCTTCGCGTCCGTCGCCGTCTCGGCGCTCCACAGCAAGGAGGAGGCACGGACCCTCTCCGCCGGCCTGGAGAGCAACCGGGAGATCGGCAAGGCCATCGGGCTGCTGATGGCCTTTCACAAGATCTCCGACGACGCGGCCTTCGACCTGCTCCGCAAGGCCTCGCAGGACATGAACATCAAGCTCGCCGAGGTCGCCCGCGAGGTCGTGGCGCACCACAACGCGGGTCGCGCGACTCCCCGGATCGGCTGAGGTCCCGGGTTCAGCGGAGGCCGACGGCGTCGTGGTCCCACCAGATCCGGTGGTACACCAACGTTCCCGTCATCCACTCCTCGTAGGTGGGTAGCCGCAGGACCTGGAACGCACCGAGCGGAATGCGCCGCGACGGCCGCCGGAACCCGAGGTGATCGGCCGCCACGAAGCCGAACCGCGCGTAGTACGCCGGCGAGCCCTCGAGGAAGACCAGCGGCTCCGGCCGCTCGCCCAGCTCGCCCAACGCATACCGGACCAGCGCCGAGCCGAATCCCCGCTCTTGGAGGGCGGGGAGCACCGAGAGGGGACTGAGCACGAGGACGTCCACCAACCGGTCCGGGGCGTCGAGCAGGCTTCGGGTGAAGGACACGTGCCCGGCCACCCGACCCTCGTGCTCGGCCACGAACGACAGCCCGACCCAGGCGTCCGAGGCGCGCAGGTCGTCGACGATCCGCTCGACGCCCTCGTGGTGGCCGAATGCGGCGCGCACGACCTCGCGGACCTCGTCCTCCTCGCCGGGGCGCTCCGGCCGGTATGCGGTGGGCTTCGCCACGAGCCGACGGTAGCCCGCTACGGCCCGCCCGTCACGCTGCCCACGGGCTGAACCCGAAGGCGCTGCGGACCGGGGTCCCGTCCTAGGCTGCCCCGCATGTCACCGAAGACTCTGCGCCGCGTCGCCCTGCTGACCGCCGGTGGGTATGCGCCCTGTCTGTCCGCCTCCGTCGGCGGCCTGATCGAGCGGTACACGGCCCTCCTGCCGGACGTCGAGATCATCGCCTACCGCCACGGCTACCACGGCGTCCTCACCGGGACGTCCGTCGTCGTCGACGCCTCGGCGCGGGCCTTCGCCCGGGTGCTCCAGGAGTACGGCGGCAGCCCGATCGGCAACAGCCGGGTCAAGCTCACCAACGCCGAGGACCTGGTGCGCCGCGGCCTGATCCAGGAGGGCCAGGACCCCCTGGAGGTCGCGGCCGAGCAGCTGCGCCGCGACGGGGTGGACGTCCTGCACACCATCGGGGGCGACGACACCAACACGACGGCGGCCGACCTCGCCGCATTCCTGCGCGACCGCGACTACGACCTCACCGTCGTGGGCCTGCCGAAGACCATCGACAACGACATCATCCCGATCAAGCAGTCGCTCGGCGCGTGGACGGCGGCCGAGCAGGCGTCGCGGTTCGCCCAGAACGTGCTGGCCGAGCACGGCTCGAACCCGCGGATGCTCATCATCCACGAGGTGATGGGCCGGGGCTGCGGCTGGCTGACCGCGGCGGCGGCGGCGCAGTACCAGGAGTGGCACGCCGGCCGTCAGTGGGTGCCGTCGATCGGGCTCACGCCGGAGCGGTGGGACATCCACGCCGTGTTCGTGCCGGAGATCGCCATCGACATGGACGCGGAGGCCGACCGCCTGCGAGCCACGATGGACGAGATCGGCTGCGTCAACATCTTCCTGTCGGAGGGGGCCGGTGTACCGGAGATCGTCGCCGCGATGGAGGCGGCCGGCGAGGAGATCCCCCGGGACCCCTTCGGCCACGTCAAGCTCGACCGGGTCAACCCCGGCGAGTGGTTCGCCCAGCAGTTCGCCCAGCGGGTCGGCGCCGAGAAGACGATGGTCCAGAAGAGCGGCTACTTCTCCCGCTCCGCCCCCGCGAACGAGGCGGACCGGACGCTCATTGGGCAGATGGTGGAGGTCGCCGTCGAGGCGGCGCAGCACGGCGTGGCCGGGGTGGTCGGGCAGGACGAGGAGCGCGACGACCGGCTGCGCACCATCGAGTTCGAGCGCATCGTCGGGGGGAAGGCGTTCGACACGTCGGTGGACTGGTTCCAGTCGGTGCTCAAACGCACCGGTCAGGTCTGATCGCTGTTGCGGGGTCCCCGCGACGTATCGGAGCGGAGCGTGGGGTCCCCGCGACGTATCGCGGCGAAGCCGAGATCGTCGTGGGGAGAGCTTCGTGGGGTGACCTGAGCGCGCCCAATCTCCCACTCGACCCGGCGCGAGCCGTCCCAGCGGCGGACCGCCGAGGCGACGACCCGCACACCGGCTGAGGCCTCGCCCTGCGCGAGCGCGGCGACGAGGCCGATGGCGCGGTCGACGTCCGCTCGAGCAACCCGCCGCGCCAGGGTGACGTGCGGCGTCCACTGCCGCGGCGAGGAGAGGCTGTCGTCCGGAACGCCGCACGCGTCGGCGACGGCGGCCTGGAGCCCGCGCATACCGTTGCTCGGTTCGAGCAGCCGCACGAGCACCCACGGACCCCGGCCGAACAGGGTGACGGCGCCCCAGACGGCCTCGACAGGAAGGCGGCCACGGACGGCAGCGGCCACCGCGGACTCCGTCTCCGCCGCGAGGCCGGAGAGGGCCACGAGCGTCGTGTGCGGTCGGTTGCTCGGCGCGGTGTGACGCGCCTGGGACGGCAGCCCGGCCTCCGACAGCGCGTCCCAGATCCGGACGACGCCACGTTCGGCCGCGGGTTCGAGGAGCAGCTCGACGGACTGGACCACCGCACGAAGGGTATTCCGGAACCGTGAAGTGAACCGGATCCGCCCACTCAGCGTCTCCCCGTTCGCCGACCCTGCCTGCGGCCGGCGCCCCGGTAGGGGGGCGGCGCCGGTCACGGCAGGGCGACAATTGAGCAGTACGGGACGGCACGAGCAGCGGGGAGGGAGGACGGTCATGCCGCTGGACGAGGCGGTGGTGGCGGAGATCTACCGCGAGCACGGTCCGGTCCTGCGCCGGTTCGTCGGCCGGACCTCGCTCGACCCGGGACGCACGGAGGACGTCGTCCAGGAGGTGATCCTGCGGGTCTGGAAGCAGGCGCCGCACGTGACGAGCATGAGGGCGTACCTGCTCCAGACCGCCCGGAACATGCTCATCGACATGCACCGCGCCGCCGGACGCCGCGTCGTGGAGGTGGCCGCCGACCGTGACGACGACGCCCGGGCTCGGCTCGACCCGCGCACTCCCAACCCGGAGAAGGACATCGACCGCGCCCTCGACCAGATCCTCGTCGAAGAGGCGCTGGCTCGGCTGCAGCCCGACCACCGCCGCGTGGTCGTCGCCCTCTACTACCAGCGGCTCAGCGTCGCCGAGGCCGCCGATCACCTCGGCATCCCGGCGGGGACGGTCAAGTCCCGCGCCTTCTACGCCGTGCGCTCGCTGCGCACCGTGCTCGACGAGATGGGAGTGACCCAGTGACCGCCGGACCGGCTTCCGACCCCGAGCACGAGGAGCTCCAGCTGCTCCTCGGTGCCTTCGTGCTCGGTGGCCTCGACACCGCCGAACACCACGCGTTCTCGCGTCACCTGCGCACCTGCCAGGTATGCCAGCGCGAGGCCGCTCAGCTGTCCGGCCTGCCGGCGCTGCTGGACCTCGTCGAGCCGGGTACCGAGTCCGGGTCGGCCGACGGGCCGGTCCCCGACGCTGATGCTGCGGTCCCCGCCGAGACGCTCGCGCCGGTCGCCCTGCTGGACCGTGTCCGCGCCGAGCGGCGTCGTCGGCGCTGGCGGCTGGGAGCGGTGGCCGCCGCGCTCGTGCTCCTCGCCGGCGCGATCGGCGCGGCCGTCGGTCCGGTCACGAACCGGCTCAACGCCCCGCCGACCCGCGGCCTGGTGGCGGCCGCCGCGCCGCTGACCCCGGGGCAGACAGCGCCCGCCCAGGTCGAGATCGACCTCGTGACGCGTACCTGGGGTACGCAGCTGGACGTCCGGGGGTCCAGCCTCCCGGCCGGCGAGGTGATGTTCCTCGCAGTGACCGACCGGGACGGCCACCAGTACGACGTGGCCAGCTGGACCGGCACTCCGACCGGACGCGCCGTGCTGACGGCGGCCTGCTGGATGAAGCCCGGCGACATCTTCCAGATCCAGGTCCACACCCGCGCCGGCGCCCCGATCGCGACCGCGACCACCTGACCACTGGCCTCCCGGCCGTCCCCAGTTCTCGGACATGTCTGAGTTGTTGCGGGCTCCCGGCCCGAAAGCCCACTGGCCGGACATGTCTGAGAACTTGCCGGCGTCGCTCGCTTAGGCTCGGAGGGTGCGGATCGTCTCTCTTCTGCCGTCGACGACGGAGATCCTCTTCGCGGTGGGGGCCGGGGACGACGTCGTCGGCGTGACGTTCGAGTGCGACTACCCGACCGAGGCCCGCACCCGCCGGATCGTGTCGACGTCGGCGCTGCCCGAGGGCCTCGGCGCGGCCGAGATCGACCGGTTGGTCAGCGAGCGGATGCGGGCCGGCGAGGACCTGTACCACCTCGACGAGGGCGCCCTGGCGGGCCTGGACGCCGACCTCGTCGTCACCCAGGACCTCTGCGCCGTCTGCGCCGTGGACGTCTCGGTCGTCGACGAGGCGCTGGCCCACCTCGGTTGTCGCGCCGACGTCCTGACCATCGACCCCCACACCCTCGAAGAGGTGCTCGCCTCCGTCGTGACGTTGGGCCGGTCGAGTGGCCGCGCGGCAGCCGCCGAGGAGCTGGTCGCCGGCTTGGGCGAACGGCTGGCCCGTGTCGACGACGCCGTGGCCGGCCGGCCGCGCCCAGGTGCCCTGGTCCTCGAGTGGACCGACCCGCCGTTCGCCCCCGGCCACTGGGTTCCCGAGATGGTCCAGCGGGCCGGTGGCACCAGCGTCCTCGGGACAACCGGTGAGAAGTCGTACCGCACCACGTGGGCCGCGGTCTCTGCCTCCCGGCCCGAGGTCGTCGTCGTCGCGCCGTGCGGCTACCACCTCGCCGGAGCCACCGAGTTGGCCGGCGACCTGGTCGCCCGCGACGTGCTGCCGAGCGGCATACCGGTGTGGGCCGTCGACGCCAACGCGTCGTTCGCCCGTCCCGGTCCCCGGCTGGTCGACGGCATCGAGGCGTTGGCGGCGATCTTCCACCCGGAGGTCCTCGGCGGCCCGGACCCGGGGATGGCCCGCCACATCGCGTGAGTGGGAGGAACCCGTGACCGAGGACGAGATCATCGCGTTCGCGTCGGCGCTGCCCGACGTCGCCGTGGAGACCGCGAGCGCCGAGTTCGGAGCGCCCGAGGCCGCCTGGGGCGACTCGTTCGTCTACGTCGACCCTCCGGGAGCCGAACCCGAGCCGCCCGAACGCCGCTGGCCGTTCGCCACGCTCGTGGTCCACGACTACGCGGGCTTCGACGAGTCGTCACACCTCGACCGGGAGGGGGTCTTCCGGGTGAACGTCAACGTCGGCAAGCGCCGGTTCGAGGAGCTGGTGGGCTACCCGCCCTCCCAGCACGGGGCGCGCCGCGACGAGCACGACTACGCCGAGCTCGACCAGGTGCTCCCCCACCCGGAGTACGGCCAGCAGGCGTGGGTATGCGTCGTCTCGCCCGGCGACCGGACCGCGGACCTCGTGCGGGCTCTCCTCGCGGACGCCCGCGACCGCGCCGCAGCGCGCCGGCGCCCGCGGGAGTGACCGCCG
>NZ_DATBTV010000086.1:0-24037 GCF_036559105.1 Lapillicoccus sp.
CAGCTTCAGGCGGGCATCCCCGGTGCGTCCAACGGTCGCGGCGATACCGAGGTCCAGCTCTCGACCAACGTGGACGCCGGGATCGCGGCGCAGCTGACCGCCGTGACCGACACGGTCACCGAGGGGACGACGTCGCAGTACGCCGCGGCAGCCGCGATCCAGAAGTGGCTCCGGACCGACGGCGGCTTCAACTACTCGCTCCAGCTGCCGGAGTCGGTGCTCGACGAGAACGGCCAGCAGATCCGCGACCCGATCCTCCGGTTCCTCCAGTCCAAGACGGGCTACTGCGTCCAGTTCGCCTCGACCATGGTGATGATGGCGCGGGCCAAGGGGATTCCCGCGCGGATGGCGCTCGGGTTCCTGCCCGGGACCCAGGATGAGGGCCTCTTCACCGTGCGCTCCTCGGACGCGCACGCGTGGCCCGAGCTGTACTTCCCCGGCGCCGGCTGGCTCCGGTTCGAGCCCACGCCGGCCGTGCGCACCGGCGCTGCGCCGACCTACACGATCCCGGCCGCAGCCCCGCTACCCGGGGCGACGACGGCGCCGTCGACCGACCCCGGGGCCACCGGTTCGGTGACGAGCACCGACCGCGACCCGGGAGCTCCCGAGGTCGACGGGCTGGCCACGGCCGACACGACCTCGCTTGGTGACCGCGTGCGCGAGTGGCTGGGCGAGCCGTGGCACCTGCTCCTCGTCGCGATCATCCTGGGTCTGCTGGGAAGCCTCGTCCTGCCGCTCACGGCGATCCTCGTCAACCGGCGACGTCGCGCCAGGGCCGCCAGCCCCGGCGAGCTGGCCGAGGTGCAGTGGGACGAGCTGGTGTCCCGGCTCGGCGACCTCGGGGTGGCCCGACCCAGCGGCGGCGGCACCCTGCGCGAGTGGCGTCAGCACTACGTCCGTGAGGCCTTCCTCGACACCCGCGCCGACGAGGCGATCGGCCACGTCGTCGCCACCCTCGAACGCTCGCGGTACGCGCGACCGGGCGGGGCTCCGACCGAGCTGGTCGGCGACATCCGCACGGTGACCCGGACCGCCGCGACCAACCGGCCCTGGCCACAACGGCTCCGGGCGTTCCTGTTCCCCCAGGACGGCGTCCGATGGTGGACCCGCACCCTGACCCGCATCGCCGACGCCCCCGGGCGGTGGATCGACGCGGCGGCCGACCGGTTCCCCCGCCGCGGCTGAGGGGTAGACGCATCGACACGAGCAACGGCGAACGGACCATGCGGCTTCGGTATGCGGGTACGTGCGCCGTCTGCGGCACCGCTCTCCCGGCCCGGACCACGGCGGTCTACTCGCCCGCGACGCGCAGCGTCCGGTGCGTGACGTGCGGGGTGACAACGCCGCCGGACGACGTGGTCGATGCGTACGAGCCGACCGAACCCGAGGTGGCGGCCGAGGTTCTACAGCCCGGCGTCGCGGGCGCGTCGGCGCGGCGCATCTACGAGCAGCGAAAGGCCAAGCGGGAGAAGGGGATCCGTGATGCGCATCCGCGCATCGGTGGTCTGATCATGGCACTGAGCAACGATCCGCAGAACACTCGCGCCTGGAACGGCGGTGCGCTCGGGGAGGAGAAGCTCGGTGCCCTCCTGGACAAGGTGGCGGCGCCGATCATCCGCGTCCTGCACGACCGGCGGATCCCTAGGAGCCGGGCCAACATCGACCACCTCGTGGTGTGCCGGTCGGGCGTTCTGGTCGTCGACGCCAAGCGGTACACGGGCCGCCGCCCCACCAACAAGGTCGAGGGCGGCTTTCTCGTGCCGCGGCGAGAGCGCCTCCTCGTCGGCGGCCGCGACTCCACCTCCCTCGTCGAGGGCCTGAAGCGTCAGGTCGCAGTGGTTTCCGATGCGGTCACCGGTGACGCGCTCGAACCGGTGCGGGTCCGCGGGTTCCTGTGCTTCGTGGACGCAGACTGGCCGATCTTCGGCGGCGACTTCACCATCGACGGGGTCGAGGTGCTCTGGCCAAAGCACCTCCTCAGCATCGCCCGCTCGGCCGGCCCCCTCACCGAGGCGGACGTCGACCAGGTGGCCCGACGGCTGACCGCGATGTTCGCGCCGGCCTGACGTCGCCGGGCGACGGACTCGCATACCGGTGTCTTGAGCGCAACCGACCTACGGCGCCGGTCGTCAGGTGGGAAGAAAGATTCTCGACGACCCGGTCAACCTTTTGCCCTATCGCAGCGACCTTGATACATGAACGATGGTGGCCGGGAGCGCGCTATGGCTGAGGAACCCACCTCGTCCGTCTCGGCGACCGGCACCCTCGCTGACCGTGACGATATGCTCGACGTGCTCTTCCGCACCCACTGCGTGGCGTTGGTGCGCCTCGCCGTCGTTCTGCTTGGCGACCGTGCCGAGGCCGAGGAAGCCGTCCAGGACGCGTTCGTCTCCCTGCACCGCAACTGGTCACAGCTGCGCGACACGAGCGCGGCCGGCGCATACCTGCGCTCGGCCGTGGTCCGTCGATGTCGGTCCCGACAGCGTGGCCTCATCCGGGCCCGTGCCGCGACCCCCAGGCTGACCCTCCTGCCCTCCGAGAACCTGGAGGACCTGGCCGTCGAGGTGGACGAAGCCGCCCGCATGGCCGCAGCGGTGCGGGCCCTCCCCACTCGCCAACGGGAGGTCGTCGTCGCCCGCTACTACCTGGGCCTGACCGAGGTTCAGACCGCACAGCTGCTCAACGTCGGCCTCGGCTCGGTCAAACGGCACGGCCACCGTGCGTTGGCCGCCCTGCAGCGCGGGATCGAGGTGCCGTCATGACCGTGGACGAACGAACTCTGCGCGAGTCGCTCGCCACCTACGCGAACGGAGTGGTGATGACCAGTTCGGATGTCGACCGGATGCAGACCGATCTGCAGAAGCGGCTAGGGCCGAAGCGCAACGGCACGCGGACCCGGCTGCTCCTCGCCGCCGCGGCGGTGCTGCTCCTCATCGCCGCCGTGGCGGGCGGAACGTTGTGGTTGCGCCGGACCGAGCCCATCATTCCGGCCACCCCGCAAGGCGTTGGACCCCTCCCCGCGATCACGTTCGACGAGGATGCGACCGGGTCGAACCTGGTTTCCATTCGACCTGACGGGACCATGTCGAGGCTCGTCGACCAGCAGAACATCTTCGACCTGGCCACGGCAGGATGGACCCACCACTGGCGGATCGACGGGGCCACTCTCGTCCGGGACAGCGTCGGCCCGCAGGGGGAGGTGTGCCGTGGCACCGTGCCGTGGGCGGTCGAGTCCGACGGTGTGATCCGCTACGACACCACCGTCCTCGAGGGTCCGGGGTGTCCCTCGGCCTCGGAACCTCCAACACTGTCGACCCGACTCTCGCCGGCGTCCGAGGGCGGCCGACAGCTCCGCTCCGACGCCGGCAGCCAGGCCAGGCCGGTCATCGACGCCGTGCAGCTCAACGGGGTGTGGCTTCTCCAGGGCTCCGGTCTGCTCCTGGCCTCCGACGAGATCCGAGGCGGGGTCGGCGCGAAGTACCGGCTCGACGACGACGGTGACATCGACATCGCTCCCGATGCCAAGGGCCGACTCACGGTCTCCCCTGAAGGCCGGATCACCCTGACGAGTGACGGGTGTGCCGACACGACGCTGAGCAACGTCGTGAGCACCGGCACCGACACGCGGAGCACCATGACGATGACCGTCACCTCCGACCCGTGCGTCTGGTTCAGCGGCAGCGGCGTGCTGACGTGGATCAAGGTTCTCTGACGTTCGCCCGGCACCCGACGAGTCATCGTGGTCTAGCCTCGACCGGTCGCCCGTCCGGCGACCGCTCGGGGGAGCCGAACCGAACCTCACGTCGGAAGGACCATCTCGTGCTCGGTCGCACCCCCCTTGCTCTTGCGGCCGCGATCGGCATCGCCCTCATCGCGGGCCGCGCCGAAGCCATCACCAACGGCACGGCGGACGGCAACGCCCACCCGAACGTCGGCGGGCTGGTAGCCGACGAGGCCTACTCCGACGGCACCTGGATCTACTGCTCCGGCACCCTGATCAGCCCGAGGGTCTTCCTGACGGCGGCCCACTGCGCCGAGGGTGACGACGACCGCGTGCGCGTCACGTTCTCGTCCGCGTACCAGGACGGCGACACCGTGTACGCGGGGACGTTCCACGGCGACCCGCGGTACGGAAACAACCAGAACGACCCGCACGACATCGCCGTCGTCGTCCTCGACCGGCCGGTCATGTCGGCCACGTCGGCCGCTCTGCCCGCGGCCGGGTCGCTCGCCGACCTGCCCAGGTCCCAGCGGATCACCTCGGTGGGCTATGGCGCCTATGACGTCGTCAAGGCCCAGGGCGCGGGCGGTCACAACTTCCTCTACGACGACGTCCGCAACCAGGCGGTCGGGACCCTGAACGCCACCACACCGTCGTGGCTGCGCGTCTCGATGAACCCCTCCACCGGCAACGGCGGCACCTGCTACGGCGACTCCGGCGGCCCGAACTTCCTCGGGACGACGACGACCCTCGCGGCGATCACCATCACCGGCGACTTCATCTGCCGCGCGACGAACGTGACGTACCGCCTCGACACGTCGTCCGCCCGCGACTTCCTCGCCGTGTACGTGACGCTGCCCTGACCCGACTCCGGACAGCGGTATGCCGCGCCACCGGCGGGTGACGCGGCCTACCTGCTGGGGTGAGGGTTCTCGACCTCAGTCGAGGTAGTCGCGTAGGACCTGGGAACGCGACGGGTGGCGCAGCTTGCTCATCGTCTTGGACTCGATCTGGCGGATCCGCTCGCGGGTCACGCCGTAGACCTTGCCGATCTCGTCGAGCGTCTTGGGCTGCCCGTCGGTCAGGCCGAACCGCATCGAGACCACACCGGCCTCCCGCTCCGAGAGCGTGTCGAGCACCGAGTGCAGCTGCTCCTGGAGCAGCGTGAAGCTCACCGCGTCGGCAGGGACGACCGCCTCGGAGTCCTCGATGAGGTCACCGAACTCGCTGTCGCCGTCCTCGCCGAGCGGGGTGTGCAGGGAGATCGGCTCGCGGCCGTACTTCTGGACCTCGACGACCTTCTCGGGCGTCATGTCGAGCTCCTTGGCCAGCTCCTCCGGCGTCGGCTCGCGGCCGAGGTCCTGGAGCATCTGCCGCTGGACGCGGGCCAGCTTGTTGATGACCTCGACCATGTGGACCGGGATCCGGATGGTCCGGGCCTGGTCGGCCATCGCGCGGGTGATCGCCTGCCGGATCCACCACGTCGCATACGTCGAGAACTTGTAGCCCTTGGTGTAGTCGAACTTCTCGACCGCACGGATCAGACCGAGGTTGCCCTCCTGGATGAGGTCGAGGAAGAGCATGCCGCGACCGGTGTAGCGCTTGGCCAGCGAGACGACGAGCCGCAGGTTGGCCTCGAGCAGGTGGTTCTTGGCCTTCTTGCCGTCCTGGGCGATCCACCAGAGCTCACGCTTGAGCTTCATGTCGATCTTGTCGCCGGAGTTGAGCCGCTCCTCGGCGAAGAGGCCGGCCTCGATGCGCTTGGCGAGCTCGACCTCCTGCTCGGCGTTCAGCAGGGCAACCTTGCCGATCTGCTTGAGATAGTCCTTGACCGGGTCGGCGGTGGCGCCGGCGGTGACCACCTGCTGCGCCGGGGCGTCCTCCTCGTCGTCGTCGCGGATGACGAAGCCGGCGTCGTCCGACTCCTCCTCGGCCGCGGCGGCGGGCTTACGAGGCGTGACGTTGCCGTCCTCGTCCTCCTCGTCCTCCGCGTCGGCGTCCTCGACCACCTCGACGGCCTCAGCGACCTGGACCACCTCGGCAGCGACGGCCTCGACGTCGACCAGTTCGACGTCCTCGATCTCGACGTCCTCGCCCGCGTCGACGACGTTGTCGGCCCCGGCCTTGCCGGGGGTCTTCGCGGGGGTCCTCGCGGGGGTCTTCGCGGTGGTCTTCTTGGCCGCGGCCTTGGTGGCGGTCTTCGCGGGAGCGGCGGCCGCGGCTACCGCAGCGGTGCCGTTGGCGGCGGGGCTTGCCTTCTTCGCCACGACCTTCTTCGCCGTGGCGCCGTTGGTGGCCGCCGTGGCAGCAGCGGGCTTGGCCGCCGCGGTCTTTCCGGCCGCGGTCTTGCTCACCGGAGCCGCCTTCGCGGTCTTGGCGGCGGCGGGCTTGGCCGCGCTCTTCGTCGCCCGCGCCGTCGTCGTCGACCGGGTCGCGCTCGCGGCGACCGCACGCTTCGCCGGTGCGCTCACCTGCACCTCGACGCCGGCATCCTCCAACGCGCGGAGCACCGCCTTCTGTCGTGCGGCGGAGAGCTTGCTGCTCTCGAACGCGTCGCGCACCTCGTCACCGCTGAGGGGACGGACGGAACCGGCCGACATCAGCTGCTGGATGGCGGGGTCCGAGAACTCCGAGGGAAGTGCCGCGCCGGAGCGCGTGGGGGTCGTGGAGCCCGTTGACACAGATACCGACTACCTTTCGAGACCGAGACATGCGACATCGACGCCCATCGAGGTCGCTCATGAGTCAATGCTGGGAATGGAGGAATCATTCCTCGGGACGCTTGGCTGGGGCAGGAGAGGCGTGCTGGTAGGCCCTTCTCCGGGTCTTGCGCGTCCGTGCTCTCACCATTATAAAACCCTGCGAGGCGCCGTGGCGCCATTCGTCCGCGGCGGGGCGTGCTGGATCGGGCCCGGACAGGTGTGGATCGGACGTTCGCCGGTACTCCTGGTGCTGGTGGTGCTTGGTCAGTCGTCCTCGGTGGTGGCCTTGACGGCCAGCACGGGGCAGGTCGAGTCGAGCAGGATGCGTTGGGCGTTGGATCCGAGGATGAGCTTGCCGACGGGGGTACGCCGACGTAGGCCGATGACGATGAGCTCGGCGTGGCTGCTCTCGGCCGCCTCGATGAGGTCCTCAGCCGGTTCCTTGCCACGGACCAGCTGACGGACCTCGACGTGGATGCCGGCCTGGACGAGCCGGCCCTGGACGCCCTCGAGCGCTGCCTCGAAGCGGCGGGTGTCATCGGGCTCGAAGTTCTTGCCGTTGTCGCTGTTGATGACGATGAGGTCGGCCTTGCGCAGCTCGGCCTCGGCGGCCGCCCTCCGAAGGGCCGCGCGGCCCTCTCGTGTCGGGATGTAGCCCACGACGATGGACACTCGGCGAACCTCCTCGACGTGCGACGGTGCAGCTCGGTCCCCTCTCGGTGAACCTACCCGAACCGAACCCTCCTCGGCAGGTGGACGCGCGAAGGGCGCCCCCAGCCAGCCGACCCGCTGCCGCTCAGCGCAGTGCGTCCCGGATGTGCGCTCCGACCTGCTCGATCTCGATGAGGAACCCGTCGTGTCCGTAGGCGGACGAGATGGTGTGCTGCCTCGCTCCCGGTACGCCGGCGGTGATCTCGTCGCTGAGCCGCACGGGGTACAGCCGGTCGGAGTCGACGGCGACCACGGTGGTCTGCGCGGTGACCGCCCGCAGGGCCGCCGCGACCCCGCCACGGTCGCGGCCGACGTCGTGCGAGTTCATCGCCTCGGTGAGGACGAGGTAGGAGTTCGCGTCGAACCGGCGGGAGAGCTTGGCCGCGTGGTGGTCGAGGTAGGACTCCACGGCGTAGCGGCCCCCGTCTCCGAGCGGCTGCTCCCGGCCCTGCGCCCCCCGTCCGAACCGGTCGTCCAGCTCGGTTCCGGCCCGGTAGGTCACGTGGGCGATCCGCCGAGCGATCCCCATGCCCGTCTCGGGCCCGGCGAACCGGTCGTGCTCGTCGTAGTAGTCGCCGCCGAGGAACGCCGGGTCGGACCGGATCGCGAGCAGCTGGGGCTGTGCCCACGCGATCTGGTCCGCCGAGGCGTACGCCGTGCTGGCGAGCACCAGGGCGCGGTCGACCTGGTCGGGGTGCGTCACGGCCCACTCGAGGACGCGCATGCCGCCCATCGACCCGCCGAGGACCGCCGCCCATCGCGGCACCCCGATCTCGACCGCCAGGCGGGCCTCGACGGTGACCTGGTCGCGCACCGTCACGAACGGGAACCGGCTCCCCCACCGTCGCCCGTCGCCGGCGAGCGACGAGGGCCCGGTCGTGCCCTGGCACCCGCCGAGGACGTTGGACGCGACGACGAACCACCGGTCGGTGTCGAGCGGGCGGCCCGGCCCGATGAGCCCGTCCCACCAGCCCGGTGACAGGTGCGCCTCGTCCTGGGGGCCGACGACATGGCTGTCCCCGGTGAGGGCGTGCTCGACGAGGATCGCGTTGTCGGCCCGCTCGTTGAGCCGGCCCCACGTCTCGTAGGCCACCTGCACCCGCGGGATGACCCCGCCGCGCTCGAGGGGGACGTCGCCCACCTGCACGAACTGGCGGTGCCCGGCCAGGTCGCCCTCGCGCCACGCTCCGGACACGGGACCGGGCCTCACCGCACCTCCGGGCGTGCTCGTGGACGGCGTCGCCGCGCGAGCCGGTGCCGACGGTCGCGTCGCCGCCGACGGGGTACTCCGGGTCCGATCCACGATGGTCATCCGGCCTGCTCCTGGAACTCGCGCTTGCCCGATCCGAACGGTCGGGCCGTGTCATCACCCGGGGCACCCCACCGCAGAGAAGGAGGGTTGCCGCCCAGCAAGCCGGGGCTACGCGCTGGAACTCATGACCTCCCACCATCATACGGTCCGTCTTCGCCCGCGGACCCGGCCCGTTCCACGACATGGACGTGACGCCGTGGACGTGACGCCGGGACGTCATGCCGTGGCCCTCGGCCGGGCCGCGACATCGACCATCCGCTCGAGCAGGGCCGCCAGCCGGTAGTCGGGATCCACTGCGAGCGCCCGGTCGAGCGCGGTCCGGGCCAGGGCCCCGTCGCCCTGCCACCACACGACGTGGGCGAGCACGGTCAGCGGGCCCGGCGAGAGCTCACGAGGCGCCGCGCGGCAGACCATGGCCAGCCGGTCGACGAGAGCCTCCCCTACCGTGTCCTCGACCCCGTCCTCAATCCTGTCCTCACCCGTGTCATCGACCCCGTCCTCGACCCCGTCCTCGACCCCGTCCTCGACCCTGTCATCGACCCTGTCATCGACCGTGTCATCGACCCCGTCCTCGACGACCGAGGCGGTCCGGGTGTCCCGGGCCGGCCCTGCCGGGCGGGATGGCAGGACGGACTCCGCCAGCCGGCGCAGCGATGCCGGGAACACGTCGAGCTCGAGCGTGCCCGGACACAGCCACGCAATGAGGAGGTCGCGCACCGCCACGTCGAGCAGGGAGACGACGGCCCACGCCCAGGCCTCGTCGTCACGAGGGGGCGGCGCCGCCACGGCATCGGGTCCGGACGGCGTGAGGTCGAGGATCCTGGCCCAGTCCTGGAGTATCCGCCGCCGGCGTCGCTGCAGCGCGCTCCGGGAGCGCCGGGCGGTCGCCAGGTCGTTGACGAACGCGGCGCAGCGCCGGTCCTGCGCCGGCTCCGGCCGGTGCGTCAGGCGCGCGGCCAGGTCGGCTCGGGACTCCGCCGGGCGCCGGCCCCGGACGATGTAGTCGGACACCGCCGGGACCTCGTCGTCGGTCTGGACGGGCTCGCCCTCGGCCGGGCAGCAGTCACGGTCGCAGTCGAGGCTCCACCAGCGACCGCCGCGGACGACGAGCCGCTCGACCACGCGGATGCCCGCGCTCTCGATAGCGTCCCGCATGGCCATGCTGGCGGGCTCCGCCTGTCCGCGGGTGCTCTCGAAACCGACGAGCACCACCGCATCGGGCCGCTCGCGACGCACCACCGGCAGCAGCTCGACGGCCACGAGGTCAGGATCGACGTCGGGCGGCGGGAGGTCGATCCGGCCGACGACGCCGATGCGGTTGCGCGTCAGGCAGACCACGACCAGCGATTCCGCGGGCCGATAGCCCAGGTGGTAGGGCAGGACGGTGATGATGTCGGCGGGCCCGCGCAGGCGGATCGTGGTCGTCATGCCGACGATCCTTGGCGGGCTCACGGCCGTTGCGACAGGGGCAGTGGTGGACCTGTGGACAACGGGATGAGACGCACAACCCCTGTTGATGACGGCCCCACCGACCACCCCCGACGCCACCGGGACGCGCCCGTCGGTGAGCCGGACAGCACGCCGGAGGGTGGTGGCCCTGGTCAGGCCACCACCCTCCGGTGTGACGACTTCTCAGCGGGGAGCCCTCAGGAGGGGCTCAGGGGCACGACGTCAGCGGACGACCTGCGACTGCACCGTCCGGTACCACTCGTCGGTCGGCGCGTCCTGCGGGCCGGCGGCGTGAGCGTCCTGGCGACCGCCGGCGAACTCCTCGGCCCGTCCACCCTGGCGCTCCCACTGGATGAAGTCCTCGGTGTCGTTGACCAGTGCCGCGACCAGCCAGGTCACGACGACCGCGTCGTCGGTGAGCCCCAGCACGCCGAACAGCGCCTCGGGCATGAAGTCCAGCGGGGAGACGACGTAGACCACGGCGGCGGCCAGCATCGCGACGTGGCCGAACGTGGTCCCGCGGTACTCACCGCGGGCGATCGCCGAGAGCATCCGCGGAAGCGCCTCGACGCGCTCGACCAGACCGGCCGATCCCGGCCGAACGGCCGTGCGGACCGACCGGGCGATCATCGTGACCATCCCCATGCGGCTCGTGTGTCGTGCCATTGGCGTCCTCCCTGTCCTGCCCGAGGATCTCCCGGACACTCCGCCCGATTGTCTTGGGCTCGCATACCCACTCTGCGGTCGTCCGAACCCGCGCCGGCAGGTTCCCGCATACCGGTCAACGATCGACGTCCGGCGCCGATTCCGTCGCGGACCGGCAGACTTCCGGTTGTTACGAGGGTGTGACCTGTGAGGACGCCGCCTGGGCGGAGGACCCGATGGCCCCCGCGCGCTGCGGGAACTCCTCCTTGGCGTGGTCGGCGATCCGCTTCAACAGGTAGGCGTCGAACGCTGCGCTGACGCCACCCCCGACGAACGGGAGTCCCCGCCCGAGCCGACCGAACGTCGACCGCCCGACCGACCCGATGAGCCGGAACGCGACCGCCTTGTTGACCATCATCAGCGCCGGACCGGGCAGCTGGTGAGCCGCCATGTCGATGAGCTTCCCGGTCGGCGACACGATGCCCGCCTTGCGGATCAGGTCGTCGGCGTCGGCGCCGACCAGCGCCAGCAGGACGGCCGTGCGGATGTGCTGCTGGGTCAGGTCGTAGCCCCTCAGCGAAGCGATCGCCGCGGTCATCCGGGTCGCGACGAAGTAGAACTCGGCCACGTTGACCGGCAGCGCGATCGGCATCGTGACGAACCCGCCGAATCCCGTGACGAACCCGCCGGTCCCCGCCATCGCCAGGTGCATCCGGACCACGTGCTCGACGGCGGCCTCGACGCTGTCGTTCTTCAGCCGCGCCTGGTCGGCGGCGTGCTGCGCTGACGGGAGCGGCCCCTTGCCCTCGATACCGACATCGAGGATCGGCTGCAGCACCCGGTAGACCATCGCGGAGGCACCCCGTGGCTGGGTGTTGGCCTGCTCGAGCGCCGTACCGGGCGCCTGCTTGTCTTCGTCGTTTCCGAACCCGAACATCCCCACGCGTCCACCTCTCGTCGTCCAGCCGAGCGCGGCCGGGCCGGCCCATCATCGCGGGACCGTCGCGGCCCTGCAACACGGCAACGTCACCGTACGACGGCACGTTCCCCCGTGCGGTTCCGCCTTCTTCGACAGTATGCGAGACCGCACCACCGCGAGCCCGTCACCGGCGTCGGGTTGGATGAGCATCGTGCTCCCCCTGGTCGTCGTCGGCGACCGCGCCGCCGTGGGACCGCGTGAGCCGGGCGGACCGGTCGTCGTCGGCGACCTCACGACCGTGGTCCGGCACGCGGCGGAGCTGGAGGCCCAGCAGCACCCGCGATGGCTTGTCGTGTCCGCGGCCGAGGCGGTTCGGCCCCTTGTCGCCGCAGGCGTGCGGGTCCAGCGATGTTGGGACGTCGCGGAGGTCCACCGGCTCCTGCACGGCGGCTGGCGGGCCGATCTGGCGCGGGTCTGGGCGAGCGCGTACGGGCTCGATCCGGACCGTGCGCCGAAACCGGCCGGGGACGACCTGTTCGACCTGCTCGACGGCGGCTCGGCCGCCGGCGGGGACGGGGCTGACCCGGATGCCGCCGTCCGCCCCGACGGCTACCTGCGCCCCGACGTCCTCAACCCGTCCTGGGCCACGTCGGAGAGCCGGTTCCGGGCCGTCGCCGCGGCCCTGACCGCGCTGGCCGCCCGCCAGGAGCAACAGCTGCGGGAACTCGGCCCGCGAGCGGTGGCCGCCGGTTACTCCGAGTCCGCCGCGGCCGTGCTGTGCCTCGAGCTCGAGCGTGACGGGCTGCCGGTGGACCGCCGGGCCGCCGAGGACCTCATCGCCGCCGCTGCCGGCCGTCGCCCGGATGACGAGAAGGACGCCGAACGGATTCGCCGCGAGCGCGACGCCCGGGTCCTCGTCCATGCCCCCGGTCGCGAGAGCACCGACCTCCGAAACCCCGCGCAGGTGCGCGACCTGCTCGCCGCGGCCGGCGTCGCCGTCCCCAACACCCGCAAGTGGGTGCTCGAGCCGTTCCGCCTGGCGAACCCGCTGGTGGACGCCCTCCTGGAGTGGCGCAAGGACGAGCGGATCGCGACGACCTACGGGTACCGCTGGCTCGACGAGCACGTCGGCCCGGACGGCCGGCTGCGCGGCGGCTGGACCGCCTGCGACGGCGCTGCGGGCCGGATGACCGCCCAGAACGGCCTGCACAACCTGCCCGCGCCCCTGCGTCCCGCGGTCGTTGCCGAGCCCGGGCACGTGTTCGTCCGCGCCGACCTCGGCCAGATCGAGCCTCGCGTGCTGGCCGTCGTCTCCGGCGACCGGGCGTTCGCCGAGGCGACCCGCGCCGACGACCTCTACGCGCCGGTGGCGGCCAAGCTCGGCATCGAGCGCAAGGTCGCCAAGGTGGCGGTCCTCGCCGCCATGTACGGGCAGCGCTCCGGCGCGGCCGGGAGGGCCCTCGGGGACCTCGAGCGCGCGTACCCCGTGGCCATGACGCTGCTCGACGACGCGTATGCGTCGGGCGTGGCCCGCCGGCCGCTGCGCACCTTCGGGGGGCGCCGGATCAACCTCGACGCCGCGTGGGCGGGCAGCGACGACGGCGGTCGTGGCCGGTTCGCGCGGAACGCGGTGATCCAGGGCTCGGCGGCGGAGCTGTTCAAGGCGTGGGCAGCGACGGTGCGGCACGTCACCGCCCCGATGGGCGCTCAGATCGTGCTCTGCCTCCACGACGAGCTGCTGCTGCAGGCGCCGGAGGAGCGCGCCGACGAGGTGGCTGACGCCGTCGGCCGCTGCCTCGACGACAGCGCTCGCCGGTGGGCCGGCACCGAGGACGTCCGGTTCGTCGCCGACACCAGCGTCATCCGACGCTGGTCCGACGCCAAGTAGGCAGGGTCAGACGGAGCCGATGCCGCCGGTGTTCTCGCCCTTGCCCTTGTCGTCCTCGACGACGTCCTTGAGGAACGCCTCGAACTCGGCGCCGATCTCGTCGGCCGACGGCAGCTCGGAGACACCCGTGGCGAGCAGGCTGGGCCGCTCGCGGCCCTCCATGAACGTGTCGTACTGACGCTCCAGCGCCTCCACGACCGCCTTGACCTCGTCGGACCCCTCGACCTCGCGAGCGATCTCGGCGCGGTTCAGTCCGGCCGCCGCGGCGAGGTCGGTCATCGACAGGCTCAGGCCGGTCACCCCGCTCACTGCGCCCAGGCCGGCGAGCGCGGCGTCCGCGAACTCGGCCTGTGCGAGGTAGTGGGGCACGTGGACGGCGTAGCCGAGCGCATCGTGACCGGACTCCCCCAGCCGCAGCTCCAGCAGTGCCGACCAGCTGGCCGGGACCTGGACCGTGCCGAAGACCGGCTCGTGCTGGGTGATGAGACGAGGGTCGGTGGCGTGTGCGGTGATCCCGAGCGGCCGCGTGTGCGGCACCGCCATCGGGATGCCGTGGACGCTGACCGTGAGGTCGACGCCGAGGGCCTTGTTGAGCTCCATGACCGCCTCGACCATGCGCTCCCACTGGTAGTCCGGCTCCGCGCCGGTCAGCAGGAGGAACGGGTGGCCGTCACGGTCGGTCAGGCGGTAGAGCAGCAGCGACGGGTCCTCGTAGGAGGTGAACCGGTCGCGGTCGAAGGTCATCATCGGCCGTCGGCCGCGGTAGTCGAGCAGCTGGTCGAGGTCGAACGAGGCGACGACGGTGTGGTCGTGGGCGGCCAGGAGGTGCTCCGTGAGCAGCCGCTGCGTGCGGCCCGCGTCGATGAAGCCGCCCATCGAGACGAGCATGACCGAGGCCCGCGCGGACGACTGGTCCGTGTCGGTCTCGAAACGATAGAGCTCTGATGGGTCCTGCACGATGGCCTTCCTGGTGCTTCTCGGAGGCGGAGCCTCCAGACACGATTGTCGCAGGACCGTTCGCCCGCGTCCGGGACAACGCCCGCGGCGTCGTGGTGATTCCGCCGACCTTCGGCGACCGCCCGGTCACACCCGGTCGATCGTCTCGATGGTCCGGAGCACCCGCTTCACCGAGACCGGGTATGCGGTGCCGAGGCTCTGCGCGAACAGCGAGACCCGTAGCTCCTCGAGCATCCAACCGACGGCAACCACGTCGTCGGACGCCCGCCGAGCGGGGCGCAGGGACTCCAGCAGCCTCGCGTAAGCGTCCTCCGCCAGGAGGACGTCGTCGGTCGCCCGCGTGTCCCGGGCCAGGTCGGCAGGCGCGCGGTCGAGCCGGTGGAGCACGGCTCGCAGGTACCGGTCCAGGTCGCGCAGGCGGCCGAGTCCGGCGTCCGCAACGAACCCCGGCCGGACCAGCTCCCGCAGCTGGGCTCGGACATCGGCGACGAGCCCCGCCAGCGTCGGCGCCGTCATGGCGTCCAGGCGCCGGACCGCCTCCAGGTCCTTCGCCAGGACCGGCTCGACCAGCCCGACGACCTGCACCACCCGGGCGGCGAGATGGGTCCGCACCGCGTCGAGCGCCTCCGCGAAGGCCGCCGCCGACCGGACCTCGCCCGGCAGCCGTTCCGCAGCGATCGCGTCGACGGCGCAGGCCAGGCAGTCGTCGAGAAGAGCGGGGACGGACCCGTGCGGGTTGTGCGCCAGGGCGAGCTTCTGCGCGTTGCTGAGGCGGCCCAGGACCTGCTTCCAGGGCGGCGTGACGTTGACCAGCAGCAACCGCCGGACCCCCAGGCGGTGCTCGGCGACCGCCTCGGCCCGGGTCGGCAGGACACGCAGCGACACAGAGTCCCCGTCGTCGACGAGGGCGGGGTACCCCCGGACCAGGCGCCCGGCCGCGGATGTGGTCGCCACCTCCTCAGGGATCTCGCCGACCTCGCCGAGCTCCCACGTGCGCAGACCGGACCGCTCGAGCGACGACCCGGCGCGGGAGACCTGCCGCCGCAGCTCGGGCTGGGCCGCCTCGCGCAGGGCGTCGAGGTCCGGCCCGCGGGCGATGACCCGTGCTCGCGCGTCCTCGACCGAGAAATGCACCCGCAGGTGCGACGGCACCCGGGCGACGTCCCAGTCCTGCGGGCCGACGGCGACGCCCCGCGTCTCCCGGACCACCCGGCCCAGGACGTCGGTGAGCAGCCCGTCTGGCGGGCCGAGCCCGCGCTCGTGCAGCTCCCGCACGAGAGCGCCGGCGTGCTCCGGCGCAGGCACCAGCAGGCGCCGGATCCCCTTGGGCAGGCTGCGGATCAGCGCGGTGACGAGGTCCTCCCGAAGGCCGTTGACCTGCCAGTCGAACCCGGCGGCGGTCACCCGGTTGAGCACCTCGACCGGGACGTGCACGGTGACGCCGTCCCCGGGGCTCCCCGGCTCGAACCGGTACGTCACGGCGAGTTCGAGGTCCCCCTGCCTCCAGGTCGTGGGGTATGCGTCGGTGTCGACCTGGTCGGCCCGGTCCGACAGGAGCAGGTCCTCGGTGAACGTCAGCAGCGTCGGGTCCTGCCGCCCGGCCTTCTTCCACCAGGAGTCGAAATGCCGGGCTGACACCACATCCGCGGGAATCCGCTTGTCGTAGAACGCATAGAGCGTCTCGTCGCCGACGATGAGGTCCCGCCGGCGCGTCCGCGCCTCGAGCTCGGAGAGCCGCTCGACGAGCGCGGTGTTGTCGTGGAAGAAGCGGTGCCGGGTCGTCCAGTCCCCCTCGACCAGCGCCCGCTGGATGAAGAGGTGCCGTGACTCGGCGGCGTCGACCCGCGCATACCCGACCGTCCTCGCGAGGACGATCGGCACCCCGTAGAGCGTGACGCGCTCCGTGGCGACGGCACTCCCCTGCTTCGCCGACCACCGCGGCTCCGAGTAGGACCGCTTGACGAGGTGCTCTCCCGCCTCCTCGGCCCAGAGCGGGTCGATGCGCGCGACGTCGCGCGCCCACAGCCGGGTCGTCTCGACCAGCTCGCCGGCCATCACGAACTGCGGCTGCTTGCGAAACAGGCTGGAACCCGGGGAGATCCCGAAGCGGGCGCCCCGCGCGCCGAGGTACTCGCGCTTGACCTCGTCCCGAGACCCGACGTGTGACAGAAGGCCGGCCAGGAGCGCGCGGTGCATCGTGTCCAGGTCCGGCTCTCCTTGGCGAGCGCTGCGCGAGGTGTCCAGCCCCGCGCTCTTGGCGGCCTGTCGGAGCTGCTGGTGCAGGTCCTGCCACTCCCGGATCCGCAGGTAGTGCAGGAACTCCGCCTTGCACATCCGGCGGAAAGCGCTGCCGGACAAGGTTTTCTGCTGCTCCTGCAGGTAACGCCAGAGGTTCAGGTATGCGGCGAAGTCGGAGTGCTCGTCGGCGAACCGCTTGTGCGCCGCGTTGGCCAGCTCCTGCCGCTCGAGGGGGCGCTCCCGCGGGTCCTGGATGCTCATCGCCGACACGACGACGAGAACGTCGCGCAGGCAGCCGAGCCGGTCCGCCTCGAGGAGCATCCGCCCGAGCCGCGGGTCGACCGGCAGCTGCGCCAGTCGTTTCCCGTATGCGGTGAGCTGCCGTCGCGCTTCACGCCCTTCGGTGTCGGGGGTCGTCTCGACGGCCCGCAGCTCCTCGAGCAGCCGGACGCCGTCGGTGATCTGCCGGGAGTCCGGCGGGTCGAGGAACGGGAAGCGCGCGACGTCGCCCAGCCGGAGGCTCGTCATCTGGAGGATGACCGAGGCGAGGTTGGTGCGGAGGATCTCGGGGTCGGTGAACTCCGGCCGCGCGAGGTAGTCCTCCTCCGCGTACAGGCGGATGCAGATGCCGTCGGCGAGCCGCCCGCAGCGACCCGACCGTTGGTTGGCGCTGGCCTGGCTGATCGGCTCGATCGGGAGCCGCTGGACCTTGGTGCGCTGGCTGTAGCGCGAGATGCGCGCGGTCCCGGTGTCGACGACGTAGCGGATGCCCGGGACGGTCAGTGATGTCTCGGCGACGTTGGTGGACAACACGATCCGTCGCCCGTCGTGCCGCGAGAAGACGCGGTGCTGCTCCGCGGCGGACAGCCGACCAAACAGCGGAAGCACCTCGGTGGCGGGCAGGTTCAGGGCGCTGAGCGCCTCCGCACCGTCTCGGATCTCGCGCTCCCCGGAGAGGAAGACGAGGATGTCCTGGCTGCCGCCGTCACCCCGCGACTCGGTCCAGAGCTCCTCGACCGCCTCGACGATTCCCGTGACCTGGTCGACCGGCTCCCCGCCCTCCCCCTCACGCTCCAGTGGGCGGTAGCGGACCTCGACCGGGTAAGTGCGACCGGACACCTCGACGACCGGGACCGGACGCCCCGGCGCCGCGAAGTGGTCGGCGAACCGCTGCGGGTCGATGGTCGCCGACGTAATGATCACCTTGAGGTCCGGCCGGCGCGGCAGCAGCCGTTTGAGGTAGCCGAGGAGGAAGTCGACGTTGAGGCTCCGCTCGTGGGCCTCGTCGATGATGATCGTGTCGTAGCGCCGCAGGTCACGGTCCCGCTGGAGCTCGGCGAGCAGGATGCCGTCGGTCATCACCTTGACGAGCGTGTCGCGCGACGAGTGGTCGGCGAACCGCACCTGGTACCCGACGGCGCCGCCCAGCTCGACCCCGAGCTCCACGGCGACGCGCTCGGCGACCGCCCGGGCGGCGATCCGCCGGGGCTGGGTGTGCCCGATGGTGCCCTCGATCCCCCGCCCGAGCTCGAGGCAGATCTTCGGCAGCTGCGTCGTCTTTCCCGACCCCGTCTCCCCCGCGATCACGACGACCTGGTGGTCACGGATAGCCGCGGCGATGTCGTCGCGGCGGTCACTGACCGGCAGGTCCTCGGGGTACGTGATCGTGGGGACCAGTGCGCGGCGCCGCGCGAGCTGCTCCTCGGGCACGGGCGTACGCCTGGTGTCGGCCGACCCTTCCGGCCGCCGGCGCGGGGGGCGTCGGGGTCGCCGGCCGCTGCGTCCAGAGGGGCCACCAAAGGTGCCGCCGCGGCGGACCGCGGGTTCCTCGGACATGGGTTCCACCCTAGGTGGGCGCTCGGCGCCGAAACTCGCGGATATTTGTTCGCGGGGGCTGTCGATCCGCGAAGGTGGGCCGCGTAGATGTGGTGTCAGCGCACCACTCGGTGCATCGCACGTCATCAGGAGAGCAGCCCCATGAAGTACGTCCTCATGTACAGCAGCCGCCCCGACCTCGACGCCGCCGTTCCGGAGGAGCGCCGGATGGAGGTCTACGGCCAGATCTTCCAGTGGTTCGAGACGCACGCCTCGGTCTTCGTCGACGCCGGCGCCGAGCTCCAGGGCCCGGAGACCGCGACAACGGTCCGCAGCGGGGATAACGGCTCCCCCGTGGTCGTCGACGGTCCGTACTCGGAGGCCAAGGAGGCCATCGGCGGGTTCAGCGTCATCGACGTCGAGAACCTCGACGCCGCGCTCGAGCTGGCGCGGTCGTGGCCGTCGCTCGGGTTCCCCGGGATCGCCGTCGAGGTGCGGCCCATCGTCGAGCACCGGATGGACTGACCGCCGGCCTCGACGGAGCACGGGATGACCGCCACCGGCCCGGATGGGGACCCCGCGGACACCGTCCTCGTGGACGCCGTCCGGCGCGAGGCCGGCCCGGTCGTCGCCGGCCTGCACCGCCTCACCGGCGACTTCGACGTCGCGGAGGAGGCGGTGCAGGACGCGCTCGTGTCGGCCGTGGCCGCGTGGCGTCGGGACGGGCCACCGCCCAACCCGGGCGCGTGGCTCACCCTGACGGCGCGGCGCAAGGCCGTCGACCGGCTCCGTCGCGAGGCCGCCCGCGGTCGGCTCGCGGCGGCCGTCGCCGCGGCCCGGGTCGAGGAGGCAGGACCTCCGGAGCAGGCGACCGCCTGGTCCGACACCGACGAGCGGGTCGCGATGCTCTTCGGCTGCTGCCACCCGGCGTTGGCCGTGGAGGTCCGGTTGGCCCTCACCCTGCGGTCGGTCGCCGGCCTCACCACCGAGCAGGTCGCTCGCGCCTTCCTCGTGCCCGAGGCCACCCTGGCTCAGCGGATCGTCCGCGCGAAGCGCAAGATCGTCGCGAACGGCATCCGCATGGAGGTCCCCGAGACCCGGGTGCCGGAGCGCCTCGACGACGTCCTCACGGTCGTCTACCTCACGTACAACGCCGGGTTCGTCGACGCCGCCTCGC
Organism: Lapillicoccus sp.; assembly: GCF_036559105.1. Classification (GTDB taxonomy): domain Bacteria; phylum Actinomycetota; class Actinomycetes; order Actinomycetales; family Dermatophilaceae; genus Lapillicoccus. The sequence continues at coordinate 19,535 of NZ_DATBTV010000086.1, forward strand.
GCGGGCTCGCCGAGGACGCGGTCTGGCTCGCCGAGGTCCTGACGACCGGCCTCCCCGCCGAACCGGAGGCGTGGGGCCTCCTGGCGCTTCTCACCCTGCAGCAGTCCAGGGCGGCGGCCCGGTTCGGACCGGAGGGCGAGCTGGTGCTCCTCGCCGACCAGGACCGCGGGCGGTGGGACCACCCGGCGATCGCCCGGGCCGAGCGGTACCTCGAACGGGCCGCCGTGTGGCGGCGGCCCGGCCGCTTCCAGCTCCAGGCGGCGATCGCCGCCTGCCACGCGAGCGCCCCCACCTACGCCGAGACCGACTGGCTGCAGATCCTCACGCTCTACGACCTGCTGCTGCGCCACGACCAGTCGCCGATCGTCCGGCTCAACCGGGCCGTGGCTCTCGCCGAGTGCGCCGGACCCGCCGCAGCCCTGGCGGAGGTCGACGCGCTGGCCGGCCCTCTCGACGCATACCACCTCTGGCACGCCACCCGGGCCGACCTGCTGCGCCGGGTGGGCCGGCTCGACGCAGCCAACGAGGCCAACCGGCGGGCGCTGGACCTCGCCGCGCTGCCGGCCGAGCAGGCCCTGCTGCGCGAGCGGCTGACGACCTAGGCACGCTCCGCTGTCGCCCGCACCGTGGCCTCACCCATGTGCCGGTGACCAACCGTCTCGTACCCGACGACCGGGATCAGCAGGGAGGCGGCCACGACGAGAAGGGATACCGGCATCCCGACACCCGCGGCGGCCAGGAGCACTGCTCCGGCGAGGACGGCGAGGGTTCCGAGGACGATCCAGATATGGAACGCGTCGACCTCCCCGACCAGCAACGAGTAGACGGTGATGACGGCGACGAGGAAGAAACCCACGGGGGCGGCGACGGACAGCACCGCCCCGAGAGCGCTGATGTGGCTCTCGTCCTCCAGCCGAAGGGCGGCGACGTGAAGCCCGGCGCCGGTCGCGATGATCGCGCCGAAGACGAACATCTGCCCGTAGCCCCAGACGAACCCGCGTTCGCGGTGGGCGTGCAGCAGGTCGCCCGAGGGAACGGTGAAGTAGGTCCACCACATCCCGAAGGTCAGCGCGATGCCTGCGGCTCCGACGCCGAGCACGTCGGCCGTGATGCCGCCGGCGGCCTCCTCGGCCGAGGACAGTGCGGCGACGGTGCCGACCACGCCCTCACCCAGCGCGATGATCGCGAAGAGGGCGTAGCGCTCGGCGATGTGGTGCGCGTGCCAGGGGGTGCCACCGCCCTCGAGATGCTCGGCCCGCCAGGGCCCGTAGGCCTCGATGAGGTTGAGGACCACGATCGCTGCGAGGGTCGGCAGCAGCGACAGGTTGAGGAGAGCCAGGGCCACCCAACCGACCTGAGCGGCGGTCACCCATCTCGCGTAGGCCAGGCAGGAGGCCCGATGCTCCGGCGACTGGCGGGCGGCCCGCAGCCACTGGCTGACCATCGCCATCCGCATGATGACGTACCCGATGACGAGGACGCGGTTGTCGACGTGGCCGCCCTCGTCGATGGAGTGGAAGAGGGCCGGCAGCCCGAGCGCGGCGATGCACACGCCGACCATCTGGACCATCGTCACGACCCGGAACACCCAGTCGTCGGTGTCGAAGGCAGACGCGAACCAGGAGAAGTTGATCCAGGCCCAGACGATCGCGAAGACCGCGATGGCGAAGGCGATGAGGCCGGTCCACGGGTGACCCTCGAACACGCTGTGCGCGAAGAGGTTCGCCGCCTGGCCGACCGCGACGACGAAGGTCAGGTCGAAGAGCAGCTCGAGCGGCGTCGACGCGCGGCCGTGCTCGTCCGGGTCGCGTCCCCCCATCCGGCGCAACCGGTGGGCGAGGGTGCCGGCCTCACTCATGCCGACATCCTGCCAGCCGGATGCTCTGGCCCAGACGGCCGCGCTCGTGGTGTGAGGCAGCCGATCGCGGTGACTTTTCCACCCCAGAGGGTGGAAAGGTCACCGCGATCCGTGTGCGGACCTTCGAGCGGCCCGGACTCGGTCAGTCGATCTTCGCCGCGGTGAAGCCCTGCTCGAGGTCGGCGATGATGTCGTCGATGTGCTCGATGCCGACCGCGAGGCGCACCAGGCCCGGCGTGACGCCGGCGAGCAGCCGGTCCTCGTCGCCGCCCTGCGAGTGCGTCGTGGACGCCGGGTGGATGGCCAGCGACCGGACGTCGCCGATGTTGGCCACGTGGCTGTGCAGCGTCAGCCCCTCGACGAACTTCTTGCCGGCCGGCAGACCGCCCTGGATCTCGAACGCCAGCACCGCACCGGCACCCCGGGGTGTGTACTTCTGGGCGAGCTCGTAGTTCGGGTCGCCCTCGAGCGACGCCCACACGACCTTCTCGACCTGCGGGTGCGACGACAGGTAGGCGGCGACCTTGTGGGTGTTCTCGATGTGCCGCTCGATGCGCAGCGACAGCGTCTCGAGGCCCTGCGCGATGAGGAACGCGTTGAACGGCGAGATCGCCGCACCGATGTCGCGCAGGAGCTGGACACGGGCCTTGAGGATGAACGCGAGGTTCGCCCCGAGGATCCCGTTCACACCGAGGTCACGGGCGAAGACCAGCCCGTGGTAGCTCTCCTCCGGCGTGTTGAAGTTGGGGAACTTCTCCGGGTCCTTGCCGAAGTCGAACGTCCCGCCGTCGACGATGACACCGGCGATGGTCGTCCCGTGGCCGCCGAGGTACTTGGTCGCCGAGTGAAGCACGATGTCGGCGCCGTGCTCCAGGGGGCGGAGCAGGAACGGCGTGGCGATCGTGTTGTCGACGATCAGCGGGACACCGACCTCGTGGGCGATCGCCGCCACGCCTTCGATGTCGAGGATCTCCGACTTCGGGTTGGCGATCGTCTCGCCGAAGAACAGCTTGGTGTTCGGCTGGACGGCGGCCCGCCACGAGTCCAGCGAGGTCGGGTCCGCGACGAACGTCGTCGAGATCCCGAACTTCGGCAGCGTGTACTTCAGCAGGTTGAACGTCCCGCCGTAGAGCGACGGGCTGGCCACGATGTGGTCCCCCGCCTCGGCGACGTTGAGGAAGGCCAGCGTCTCCGAGGCCTGCCCGGACGCGACGAGCAGCGCCCCCACGCCACCCTCGAGTGACGCGATGCGCTGCTCGACCGCGTCCTGCGTCGGGTTCATGATCCGGGTGTAGATGTTCCCGAACTCCTTGAGCGCGAACAGGTTCGCCGCGTGGTCGGTGTCCTTGAACACGTACGACGTGGTCTGGTAGATCGGCAGCGCCCGCGCGCCGGTCTGGCTGTCGGGCACCTGCCCGACGTGGATCTGACGGGTCTCGAAGGACCAGTTCGGGGTGTCACTCATGACGGGGCTCCTCAGTGTGCTCATGAACTGCTCATGAACTGCTCGTCGACAACGACGCGCGAGCGATGGTGCTGCGCGCTTGCCGGCACCCACGTCGAGACGGGTATGCCGGCCCGGTCCTCACCCGGGGCACCCCACCGCGGAGGAGGGTTGCCGGTCAGCGAGCCGGGGCTTGACGCTGACACTCATGACCTGTCCAGCAGAATACCCGCGGGTGTTCACCCGTCGGAACGCGCGTCTCTTCATCCGGACCCCGACCGGACTTCTCCGGTGATCCGGCCTCGGCGCCCGTCGCGTCACGTGGCATGAACCGGTGGCCTCAACGGCCGTGGCGGTGCGGTCGACGGGACCGACGCGGCAGGATGGGTCGCATGACTCAACACGCGGATGACTACCAGGCCCTGCGCTCCCGCTACTCGTCCACCCCCTACCGGCGGTGCGGAGCGAGCGGGCTGGACCTGCCGGCCGTCTCGCTCGGTCTCTGGCACAACTTCGGCGACGACGTGGCCATCGACAACCAGCGCGCGACGCTGCGCCGGGCCTTCGACCTCGGGGTCACCCACTTCGACCTGGCCAACAACTACGGTCCGCCGTACGGCTCGGCCGAGCGCAACTTCGGCACCGTCTTCCGCCAGGACTTCCGGCGCTACCGCGACGAGATGGTCATCTCGTCCAAGGCGGGCTACGACATGTGGCCCGGTCCCTACGGCCAGGGCGGCGGCTCGCGCAAGTACGTCCTCTCCTCGCTCGACCAGTCCCTGGAGCGGTTGGGCCTCGACTACGTCGACATCTTCTACTCGCACCGGTTCGACGACACGACGCCGCTCGAGGAGACGATGGGCGCCCTGGACACTGCGGTGCGGCAGGGCAAGGCCCTCTACGTCGGCATCTCGTCGTACTCGGGCCAGCGGACCCAGGAGGCGATCGACATCCTGCGCCAGATGGGTACCCCGCTGCTCATCCACCAGCCCTCCTACTCGATGCTCAACCGCTGGGTCGAGGAGGACCTGCTCGACGTCCTCGGCGTCAACGGTGTCGGCTGCATCGCGTTCTCACCGCTCGCCCAGGGGATGCTGACCGACAAGTACCTCAAGGGCATACCGGCCGGTTCCCGTGCGGCGCAAGGGAAGTCGCTGGACCCGTCGCTGTTGTCCGAGTCGGCGATGAAGCACATCCGGTC